>JBBRAL010000005.1:0-102352 GCA_038206805.1 Hyphomicrobiales bacterium
CGATGGTGTCCTCGGAGAGGCCAAAGGCCTTGCCGACCTCGCGGATCGCCGAGCGGCCGCGATAGGAGATGACAGTGGCGGCGATGCCGGCGCGCGCGCGGCCGTATTTGCCGTAGATATACTGAATGACCTCCTCGCGCCGCTCGTGCTCGAAATCGACGTCGATGTCGGGCGGTTCGCGCCGCTCCGGCGAGATGAAACGTTCGAACAGCAGATCGGCACGGTCGGGATCGACCTCGGTGATGCCCAAACAGAAACACACGGCGGAATTGGCCGCCGAGCCGCGGCCTTGGCAGAGAATGGACTGCGCGCGCGCGAAGCGCACGATGTCGTAGACGGTGAGAAAGTAGGGCGCGTAGCCAAGCTGCGCGATCAGCTTGAGTTCGTGTTCGATGGTGGCGCGCACTTTATCGGGCAGGCCCTGCGGGTAGCGTTTTGTAACGCCCTCGGCGGTCAGATGCGTCAGCGCGTCCTGCGTGCTGGCGAAACCGTCCATCGTCTCGTCGGGATATTCGTAGCGTAATTCGTCGAGCGAGAAGGTGAGCGCGTCGCTTAAGCGCAGCGTTTCCTCGATCGCCTCGGGCGCGTCGCGGAACAGCCGCGCCATTTCCTCGGCGGTTTTAAGATGGCGCTCGGCATTGGCGGCGAGCAGCCTGCCGGCGCGGTCGATGGTGGTCTTTTCGCGAATGCAAGTGAGCACATCGGCGAGCGGCCGCCGGTCGGGATGATGGTAATGCACGTCGTTGACCGCGATCAGTGGAACGTTCGCCGCGCGCGCCAGTGCAACGGTGCGGGCGAGCCGGGCGCGGTCGCGCCCGCGATAGAGCATCGATGCGGCAAGCCGCACGCGGGTGGGGGCGGCGGCGCGCAAGCGTGAGAGCAACGGCGCATCGCCGCCCATGACGATCAGTTCGAGCCCAAAACTATGCGCCAGCAGGTCGTCGAGCCGCAGGATGCACTCGCCCTTCTTGCCGCGCAGGTTGCCGAGGGTGAGCAACCGGCAAAGCCGGCCCCAGCTGGCGCGGTCGCGCGGATAGGCGAGCACATCGGGCGTGCCGTCGGCGAACACCAGCCGCGCGCCCGGGTGATAGCGCAGGCTCAAATTCTGCTCGCGCCTGGCCAGATGCGCGCGCACTACGCCGGCCAGTGAATTGCGGTCGCACAGGCTTAAGCCGGTCAGCCCGAGCCGGGCGGCCTGCACCACCAGCTCTTCCGGATGCGACGCGCCGCGCAGGAAGGAGAAGTTCGAGGCACAGGCGAATTCGAGATAGGGCATGACTCAACGAGGGCGCTTCTTAACCCTCTCCCCTGGTGGGAGAGGGTCGCGGCCGAAGGCCGCGGGGTGAGGGGGATTGCTCGATCGTTTCCAGGATCCGCTCGAGTACTCCATTGACGTTTCCAAGGATGTCGTTGTTCCAGAAACGCAGGATACGAAAGCCGCGTTTCCGCAAGTCGGCATCGCGCGCCTGGTCGCGTGAGCTGTCAGCATGCTGACTGCCATCCGCCTCGATGACGAGCATTTGCTCGAACGACACGAAGTCGACGACCCAAGGCCCGAGGGGGACCTGCCGGCGGAATTTTGTTTCGGCAAGTTGGCGCGAACGAAGGAGTTGCCAGAGCTTTTGTTCTACGTCTGTCAACGCATGCCGAAGATGGCGCGCCTGGTTTCGCTTGAATTTGGCGACTCGGTACTTCGGCATTTCCCCCTCACCCGGTCCTCGCTTCGCTCGGACCACCCTCTCCCACAAGGGGAGAGGGAAGAAAAAATCACGCAAACGTCCCGTGCAGGAACCAGCTCGGTGCGGCGGCGCCGGGCGCGAGATCGCGGTAGAGCCCGGCGCGGAACAGCCAGAAGCGCAGGCCGGATTTGTCCTCGACGCGGAAATAATCGCGCGCGGCTCCACCTTGCTCGCTCCACCAGGCGCCCTCGATGCGCTCGGGGCCTTCGGCGGCGATCACTTCGTGCAGCGCGCGCCGCCACCGGAATCGCAGCGGCGGGCCGTCCGGCACTTCCGCCATCGCCTCGATCGGTTCGGGGTACGTGAGCAGCCGCAGCGGCCGCGGCGCCAGTTCGGCCTCGGCGCGGTGACGGCGGAACGTCTGCCAGCCGTTATCGGCGCGTGTTGTCTGCGCCGGAACGGTTGCCGCGGCCAGTTCGGGAATGTGGCTGTCCTGCGCGATCAGGCGGCGCACGCGACGCGCGCCCAGCCGCGCGCTCAGGCGATCGACAAGTTGGTCCACTTGGCGGCCGGCCTCGGTCGCGCCGTTGTCACCGCCGATGCCGATCTGTTCGGGCGGACAAGGTTCCGCAACGACGACCGCCAGCCGCGCCATGTCGAAGCCGAAGCCGGGATCGAATTCATCGGAAAGCGCCGCCAGCTGCTCGGCGAACAGCGCGCGAATATCGCCCGCATCGCGCAACGGACGCGAACAGCCGGTGGCGATGCGGCGCAGCGCGCCGTCGGTGCGGAATAGTGTGAGCTCGATGCGCCGCGCGCCGTCGCCGCGCCGTTCCAGCGCGAATTTCAGCCGCACCGCCAGCCGCTCGGTGATTGCCAGCACGTCCTGCTCGCGCGCGATCGGCTCGGCGAAGCGCTGCTCGGCGACATAGGGCGCCACCGGCAGCCGGGGATTGAGCGGCTCGTGCTCCCGGCCGAGCGCGCGGTCGAGCTGGCGCATGAGTTCAGGCCCGAAACGAGCGGTGAGGGGGCTGCGCGGTAGATCGATAATATCGCCCACGCGCTTGAGGCCGACGCGCGCCAGCGCCGCCACGGTGGTGGGCGCAAGCCGCAGCGCGGAAAGTGGCAGCGGCGCCAGCAGGCTACGTTCCTCGCCGCAAAGGTAACTCGCCGGTTCGCCGACATGCGCGGCGGCCCAGGCGGCGCCGATGCTGCCGGCGATGGCGACATTGTAGGCGAAGCCGGCCCGCTCGACGCGCCGGCCAAGATCGGCGACCAGTTCCTGCTCGCCGCCGTAGAGATGTCCGCAGCCGCTGATGTCGAGCAGCAGCCCGTCGGGCGCATCGATTGCCACTAGCGGCGTGTAACGCAGGCACCAGTCGGCGATATTTTCGAGCAACTGCGCGTCGGCCTCGGCGTCTTCGGGCACGGCCTCGATCTCAGGGTGCATGGCGCGCGCCTGCGCCAGCGCCATGCCGGCGGAGAGGCCGCGCCGCTCCGCCGCGTCGTCGACGGCGACCAGCGTCTCGGCATTGCCGCGCTTGCCGTAGACGGCGAGCGCTCTTTCTTCACCTCTCCCCGCGTGCGGGGAGAGGTCGACTTCCGAGCGCAGCGAGGAAGTCGGGTGAGGGGGCTTTTCTGAATGCTCGGACTGTCGGAACGCCCCCTCATCCCGACCTTCTCCCCGCACGCGGGGAGAAGGAGCGAGAGGCCGAGCCGTTACCTCACGCGACCTTGCGATCCGGTCGGTCGAGAGCCGGCATAGCCACAGGCTGAGCAGGCGTTGCGAGGACGAAACGCTCATCGATGTCGCTCCATTGCAGAATCCACGATCCGCGCGGGCCGCGGCGATTACGAATGAGATGCGTTGCAAAGCGCGGGCGGTTTTCTTCTTCACCTCCCCCTCCAGGGCAGGGTAAGGACGGCGCGGCGCCGACGATCCAGCGGGTGGCGGCGGTGGAGGCGTCGGTGGCGGGTGCGCTACGCAGCAGCAGCGCCAGCGCGCCTGAGTTCGTCGCCGCCAGCGAGAGCCGCCGCACCGCTACCGCGTCGAGCGCGCCGTGGCGCAATTCGCCGATCACGGCGTGAACCGCGCGGCAGCGCAGCGCTTCCTCCATCGCCCACAGCAGGTCGCGGCGATGCGCAACGCCGACCGTGAGCAACTGTTCGGGCGCGAGGCCGAATTGATCGAGACCGGGGCCGTAGGGCGCGCCGCTTTCGATGAGCGCCATGTCCTCGGCGATCCAGACGAAGCTTTTCTTTCTTTCACCTCTCCCCTGGGGGGAGAGGTCGACCGAGCGAAGCGAGGTCGGGTGAGGGGGCAAGTGATTCTCGATAAGTCGTAACCCCTCACCCGGCGCACGGAGCCTGTCATCGAGCCGGCCCAAGCGGGCCGGACCCGTTGGTGCGCCGACCTCTCCCCATGGGAGAGGTGAAGAGGAGTTTGCGGCACGCGCATCGTCACGCAGAGCCGAAAGCCCCAACGCAAACCCGGTCGCGGCGGCGAGTTGGGCCTCGCCCGGCGCCGCGATCTCATGCAGCGCGCCGCGCGCCAGACCGCCGCCAAGCGCCGCGTCGATGGCCGCGATGCCAAGCGGCAGCGCGCCCGCGCCGTCCTCGATCCCGGCGGTTTTCTGCAAGGCTTGCAGGCGCTGGCGCAACTGCTCGATCATTGGCTTCAAGCCTCTGGAGATGCGAAGAAATCCGGCCCAGAAGGGCAGGCTCGCCTTCTTTACTGTTCCTGGTTTGTTCCAGTGTGCCGAAGGGTCTTGGAACCGTCAAGCCGCAAGGGAATGGGGATGTGGGGCAGGGCCCGGCACCACCGCTAGTTTTTGTCCAACTTTGTGAACCGGTAAAAGAAAACCCGGCTCAAGGGCCGGGCTCTTCTTAATCGTGTGTGGCCGGCTTTACGCCGTCTTGTCGACGACACCGCCCGTACCGGGAGCTGGAGCCGCTTGAACGGGGGCCTTTACGCCCGCGTCGTCTGCGTCTCCATCGTGATCCGGTCCAGGCCCTTCGGCCTTTTCCGAACTGACCGGCATAACGGGCGCCGACCCAATGGCAGCAATACTCATATACTTACCCCTCGTTCTGAGAGGTCTATAGCGCTAGCGGTCGGAAGCTAACCGGCGCCTAATCGAGATGGTAAACAGATCGCCGCAGCATCGCGCTCGATCATAATTGCTTCAGCAGCGCGCGCCCGCGCGGCGTGAGCACCAGCCGCGAGCCCTGCATATTGCTGCCGTTCGCGAAGCGCACCAGGCCGTCGGAAATGGCGTCTTCCCAGATCGACAGATGCGGGCAGCTTCTGCGCCAAGCTTCCGCGTCGGCATAGCTGCGCTCTGCCTCATCGACCCAGGCGAGGAATTGCTGCGTCAGCGCGGGTGCGGCGGTATGCATGGCGGGCGATCTATTACACCCAAACTTTTAATCCGTCACCTTGAGGTGCGAGCCGTAAGTTATGTCATGGCCGGGACAAGGCCGGGCATGACGGCGGAGAGGGTGTCGCAAAGTCTCAGGCCGGCCGCTCGGTGGTGACGATATCGACCTTCGACTGCAGCGTTTGATGTACTGGACACTTGTCGGCGATTTCCATCAGCTTCTTGCGCTGGCCGGCGTCGAGCGGGCCTTCCAGTGTGATGGCACGCTCGATGTGATCGACCTTGGTCACCTTGTTATCGCAATCCTCGCAGTCCTTGGTGTGAATCTTTTTCTCGTGATTGAGCCGCACCGCGACGTTCTCCAGCGGGATCTTCTTGAAGTCGGCATAAAGCCGGATGGTCATCGAGGTGCAGGCTCCGAGGCCGGCGAGCAGGAAATCGTATGGTCCGGGGCCGGAATCGAGCCCGCCGAGACTGACCGGCTCGTCGGCCAGCAAACGGTGTGGCCCGGTCAATATTTCCTGCTGGTATTTGCCGCCGTGGGTTTCGCGCACCAGCACCAGGCCGGCCTCGACCTCTGCTTCGGTCATGATTTCCGGCTTGTCGAGATAGCGCTCGGCCCAGGCGGCGATCACGTTGGCCACATAGACCGCGTCGCTCTTTTTGCTCAGCAGATGATCGGCGCCCGCCAGCGAAACGAAGCTCTTGGGATGCTTGGCAGCGGTGAAGATGTGCGAAGCATTTTCGATGCCGACTAGGTCGTCGGTCGGCGAATGAAACACCAGCAGCGCCTTGCGCAGCGTGGCAATGCATTCATTGAGCTTCTTCTCGGCGACATCGTCGAGGAATGCACGCGTGATGGTGAACGGCCGGCCCGCCAGCGCCACGTCGACCATGCCGTCCTTGCGGATGGTGTCGACGTGGTCCTTGAACAGCCCGACCACATGGCTGGGGTCGTAGGGCGCGCCGATGCTCACCACCGCGCGCGCCTCGGGAATTTTGTGCGACGCCGCCAGCACTGCGCAGCCGCCCAGGCTGTGGCCGATCAGGATGGAAGGCGCGCTGTACATTTTGCGCAAATGATCGGCGGCGGCGATCAGGTCATCGACGTTCGACGAGAAATGCGTGTTGGCGAATTCGCCCTCGCTCGAACCCAGCCCGGTGAAATCGAAGCGCAGCACGGCAATGCCGTTCATCGCCAGCCGTTCGGCGATGCACTTGGCGGCGAGGTTATCCTTGCCGCAGGTGAAGCAGTGCGCAAACAGCGCATAGGCCATCGGCTTGCCGAGCGGCTGGTCGAGCACCGCCGCCAGCTTTTCACCCTTGGCATTGGGAAAATCAAACCGCTCGCTGCGCATGGCTAGCCTTTCCAGGTCGGCGCGCGCGGGTGCACGGCGTCCTTGAAGGCGTCGAAGCCCTTCCAGGCCGGCTCCGGGGCCTCGCAATTCGGTTGCGGGGTATAGATCGACGGCCCAGTCATCTGCATGTTCGGGATATAGCGCGGGCAATTGGGGAAGATCGCGCGCGCTTCGACGCGCACGATCAGTTGCGCGCCGACGGTTTCCTTGAGCAGCGGATCGGCGTCGCTGACGCTCGCGCTGCCGTTGACGCGCAGCCGTTTCGGCTTGTCGTGCATGGCGATGAACAGCAGGCCGACATTCGGGTTCACCACCAGATTGCCCAGGCTCTTGAACATGCCATTGCCGTCATAGTCGGGAAACGCCAGTTCCGACGGCCCAGTGACGCGTACGAAACCCGGCATGCCGCCCTTGAACGAGCAATCCGGCCGGCCCTCGGCGTCGGCGGTGGCGAGGAAAAAATAGGCCGCGCTCTCGATAAAGGCCTTATCGTCGGCGCTGAACGCCGTGCGGGTGAGTTTTTCTTCCAGCCGGTCGGAGATGCGCCGGCTGTCGAATCGGTCCTGCAGTTGGCGGTTGCCGTCGTGGTACATGATGCTCATCGCCGTCCCTCGCGTGCCATGCCGTTTCGGGGGCATGCGCCGGGAACTTTGCCATGGCTGGCGCAAGACTGGCGTAAAATTTGCTTGAATAGGGGTGTTTAATTACGCCCGCAGCACAAGGAGTTAGCCATGACCCGCAACGATCTCACCGAAAAACTGCTCGACATCAAACGCGACAAGGGCTGGAGCTGGAAATTCATCTGCGAGCAGATCGGCGGCATGTCGCCGATCCTGGTGACGGGCGCGATCCTCGGTCAGCACAAGATGACCAAGCCGATGGCGGCCAAGGCCGCTGAACTGTTCGGCCTGGCCAAGGGCGAGCAGGCGCTGCTCAACGAAGTGCCGATGCGTGGGCTAGCGGCGCCGTTCCCGCCGACCGACCCGCTGCTCTATCGTTTTTACGAGCTGATCCTGGTCAACGGCCCGGCGCTCAAGGTTCTGATCGAGGAGGAGTTCGGCGACGGCATCATGTCGGCGATCGACTTCGACATGGACATCACGCGCAAGTCCGACCCCAAGGGCGACCGCGTGCAGCTTGGCATGACCGGCAAGTTCCTGCCGTTCAAGTATTACGGCGCGAAGGGGAATGAGTTGGCGGTGGGGTTGAAGGAGGAGTGACGCCTTTGCTCGTTAGATGAGCGGCCCGCGTGTTCCTGCTTGCTCCAGGGCGCTCCATGGGATTACGCTGACCGTCGGGAGACGTCGGTTCAGGGAAATTCCGAGGGACACCGGGACCGGGGCCAGCCGAGGGGCGTCGCATCGGGGAACTTCAAGATGCTGATGACCGCGTGGCGCACGGCGGTGGCGACTGCCGCAATCGTTTTGTTCGCGGCAGGCCCGGCCGCCGCCGGCGAGGTCGAATCGACCGGCCTGGTTGCGCCGCATTTCGGCAATTGGGGCTTCGATCTCACCGGCCGCGATCTGGCCGTGAAGCCGGGCGCGGACTTCAATCTATACGCCAACGGCAATTGGCTCAAACGGACCGAGATTCCTGCCGACAAATCCGAATACGGCAATTTCTCCAAGCTGTACGACTTGTCCGAGGCCATTGTTCACAAGCTGATCGAGGACGCCGCGGCCGGCCGTTCCAACGATCCAGACGCCGCCAAGATTGGCGCCGCTTATCGCTCCTACATGGACGAAGCGCGCGTCGAGCGGTTGGACGCCAAGCCGCTCGACAACGATCTTGCCGCTATCCGTGCTGAGAAGACCAAGGCGGATATCATCGCAGCGATGGGCAAGCCCGGATTTGGGGGCGCCATCTTCGACGCGGGAATCATTCCCGACCCCAAGGCGCCGGATCGTTATACGGTCGCGTTAGAAAACGGCGGCTTGGGGCTGCCCGATCGCGACTACTACCTGAACGCCGAGCTCGCCGATAAGAAAATAAAATACCAGACCTATGTTGCTTTGATGCTGGGAATGATTGGCTGGCCCGAGCCGGCGATCAACGCCAAGGCGGTTCTCGAATTCGAGACCAAGCTCGCCGAGGCCAGTTGGACACGTACCGAACAACGCGACATCGACAAGATCTACAATCCGATGACGGTGGCGCAACTGGCCGCTTATGCGCCGGGTTTCGATTTCCGCGCGTTCTTGGACCGAAGCGGTTTGGCTTCGGTCGACCGCGTGATCGTCGGCCCCAAAACGGCATTCCCCAAGGTTGCCAAGATCTTCGACGCGACCGCGCTCGATACGTTGAAAGCCTGGCAGGCGTTCCACCTCGCCAGCAGCGCGGCGGGCTACCTCTCCAAACGCTTCGGCGACGCCCGCTTCAATTTCTACGGCAAGGAGCTTTCCGGCCAGCCCGAGCAGGAGCCGCGTTGGAAGCGTGCGGTCGCCTTCGTCGGCAGCGCGCTCGGCGACTCCATCGGGCGCATGTATGTCGCGACATACTTCCCGCGGGAATCCAAGGCCAAGGTGGAAATACTGGTAAAAGAATTGATCGAGGCTCTGCACAACCGCATTGCGCGGCTCGACTGGATGAGTCCGGCCACCAAGGCGAAGGCGCAGGAGAAGCTTTCGAAGCTGACCGTCAAGATCGGCTACCCGGCGAAGTGGCGCGACTACGGCCCGCTGACGATGACCGCCGACGATCTCTATGGCAACGTCGTACGCAATAGAGTCTATGGCTGGAACTATCGCGTTCAGCGGCTGCACCAGCCGGTCGACAAAGAGGACTGGGAGGGGGAATTCCCGCAAACCGTCAACGCCGGATACAATCCGTTACACAACGAGATCGTCTTTCCTGCCGCCATTCTACAGCCGCCATTTTTCGATCCCACGGCCGACATGGCGGTCAACTACGGCGGCATCGGCGCTGTCATTGGTCACGAATTGACCCACGGCTTCGACGATCAGGGCCGCAAGTTCGACGGCAACGGCATGCTGACGGATTGGTGGACCGCCGAAGACACCGCCAAGTTCACGTCCGAGGCCGAACGTCTCGCCGCCCAATTCGACAAATTCGAACCGGTCAAGGGCCACTTCGTCAACGGGCGGCTGACCATGGGAGAAAATATCGCCGATCTCGGCGGCCTCTTGCTCGCGCTCGACGCCTATCACGCCGCCTTGCATGGCAAGGAGCCGCCCAACCTGGAAGGCCTCACCGGGGACCAGCGGGTATTCCTCGGCTGGGGCCAGAACTGGCGGGACAAGATGCGCGACGATGCCGCGATTCAGGCGGTTAAAATCGATCCCCACTCACCGGCGCAATTCCGCGTCAACGGGCCGGTGCGGAATATTGCCGCCTGGTACGACGCGTTCAAGATCGGTGCCGGCGACCCGATGTACATCGCGCCGGAGAAGCGAGTGAAGATTTGGTGAGAGTGGGGGCGAGGGGTGCCGAGGGCGGCAGCGTGCGGCAGGGCGCCGCGGCGGCGAGCGACGTTGAGGTGGGCATTAGGCGCGAGGCCGATTCCAAGCAAGCGTAGCCCGGATGACGGAAGTGCAATTCGGGTTTACCGTGCGTACAACGACCCGGTCCCGGATTTCGCTTTGCTCATCCGGGCGACGGCCTAATCTCTCTCCGGCGAATCCACCCCCATGAAACACATCGGCTTCCTCTCTTTCGGCCACTGGTCCCCATCCCCGCAGTCGCAAGTGCGGTCCGGGTCCGACGCCCTGCTGCAATCGATCGAGCTCGCGGTCGCCGCCGAAGAGTTAGGCGCCGACGGGGCCTATTTCCGGGTGCATCACTTCGCCCGCCAGCTCGGCTCGCCGTTCCCGCTCCTCGCCGCCTGCGGCGCGCGCACCAAGCGCATCGAGATCGGCACCGCGGTCATCGACATGCGCTACGAGAACCCGCTCTACATGGCGGAGGACGCCGGCGCCGCCGACCTCATCGCCGGCTCCCGCCTGCAGCTCGGCATTTCCCGCGGCTCGCCCGAGCAGGTGATCGACGGCTTCCGCTATTTCGGTTACGTGCCGCCGGACGGCATGACCGACGCCGACATGGCGCGGCGTCACACGGAAGTGTTTCTCGATGTGCTACGCGGCGAGGGTTTTGCCAAGCCCAATCCGTCGCCGATGTTTCCGAACCCGACCGGCCTGCTGCGCCTGGAGCCGCATTCGCCGGGCTTGCGCGAGCGCATCTGGTGGGGCGCCGGCACCAATGCGACGGCGCAATGGGCGGCCAAGCTGGCCATGAACCTGCAAAGCTCGACACTCAAGATCGACGAGAGCGGCAAGCCGTTCCATGTGCAGCAGGCCGAGCAGATCCGGCTCTACAAGGCGGCGTGGAAGGAGGCCGGGCACGCGCGCGAGCCGCGGGTGTCGGTCTCGCGCAGCATTTTCGCGCTGGTCGACGAACGCGACCGTATGTATTTCGGGCTCGGCAAAGAGGAGCGTGACCAGATCGGCTTTCTTGGCGGCAGCGAGCGCGCCATCTTCGGCCGCAGCTACGCCGCCGAGCCGGATGTGCTGATCGATGAGCTGAAGAAAGACGAGGCCATCGCCGAGGCCGACACGCTGCTGTTGACCGTGCCCAATCAGCTCGGCGTCGACTACAACGCGCACGTCATCGAGGCGATCCTCAAGCACGTCGCGCCCGGGCTTGGCTGGCGGTGACCTGTCGTCCCGGGCGAGCGCAGCGAGGCCCGGGACCCATACTCCGCAGCGTTTCGATAGGGCACGGCGTATGGGTCCCCGCCTTCGCGGGGACGACAATTATTTTTTCTTCACCGCCGCCTTCTTTTTCGTTTTGCCACCCACCAGCACACGCCCGTCGATGTCGGCGATACGGTTGGTGCCGGTGAGCGCCATGGTGACGCTGAGTTCCTTTTCCAGGATGTCGATCGCCTTGGCGACGCCAGCTTGGCCCCCGGCGCCGAGCCCGTAGATATAGGCCCGCCCGATCAGGCAGGCGCGCGCGCCCAGCGCCAGCGCGCGCATCACGTCGGCGCCGGTGCGGATGCCGCCGTCGAACAGCACCTCGATGTCGGAGCCGACCGCATCGGCGATCGCCGGCAGCGCCGAGATCGAGGACGGCGCGCCGTCGAGCTGGCGGCCGCCGTGGTTCGACACCACGATGGCGTCGGCGCCGAGCTTGACCGCGGTCCTGGCGTCATCGACGTCGAGGATGCCTTTCAGGATGAGTTTTCCGGGCCAGATCTTCTTGATCCATTCGACGTCCTTCCAGTTCAGCGCCGGATCGAATTGGCTGTTGGTCCACTGGGCGAGCTGGTTGATGTTCCCCGAGTCTTTCACGTGACCGGCCAGATTGCCGAAGGTCTTGCGCTTGCCCGTCAGGATGCCGAGCGCCCATGCCGGCTTGGTCGCGATATCGATGATGTTCTTGATGCGGATTTCCGGCGGCACCGTCATGCCGTTCTTGATGTCGCGATGGCGCTGGCCGAGCACCTGCAGGTCGACCGTGAGCACCAGCGTGTTGCACTTGGCCGCCACCGCGCGCGCCAGGATGTCCTTGGAGAAGTCGCGGTCGCGGATCACATAGAGCTGGAACCAGAATGGTTTGCCGGTCGCCTCGGCCACATCTTCAATGGAGCATATCGACATGGTCGAGAGGCAATAGGGGATGCCGGCCTCGTTGGCGGCCTGGGCCGACAGGATTTCGCCATTGCCGTGCTGCATGCCGGTGAGGCCGACCGGCGCCAGCACCAGCGGCGCCGCCACCTTCTGCCCGACAATTGTGGTGGCTAGGCTGCGCTGCGAGACGTCCACCAGCACGCGCTGGCGCAATTTGATCGCTTCGAGGTCCGCGCGGTTAGCGCGCAGGGTTTCCTCATTATACGAGCCGCTGTCGGCATAATCGAAAAAGGCGCGTGGAACCCGGCGGCGGGCAAGTTGGCGCAGATCTTCGATGCAGGTGACGTTCTTCATGGGGGCAACTCTTTGGGGTCGGCGGTCGATTAATCCGGTAGCACAGGGGCTGGGGCGGCGAAATGGTGGGTTCCAGCGGCTTTTCCGGTGAATAAGGCGGATAAT
Source organism: Hyphomicrobiales bacterium (assembly GCA_038206805.1). Lineage (GTDB taxonomy): Bacteria > Pseudomonadota > Alphaproteobacteria > Rhizobiales > Xanthobacteraceae > Pseudolabrys. The sequence goes on from JBBRAL010000005.1 coordinate 12,465, forward strand.
CAGTCTTCCGTTAACCGCGGCTGGTAATGATTCCTCACAATTTTTGAAGTAAATTCACCTCATTGCCTTATATACAGCGTTGCGCGGCAGGCTTTTTTGCGGGGCAGGTTTGGCTGCCTGCCAATAGGCCGACATTCGGGGCTTTAGACCTAAAAGTGGGCGTCGAGGGGCAGTTCATGGTTCGTCGTTATTTCGGCACCGACGGCATTCGCGGCCGGGCCAACCGGGTCATCACGCCCGAATTGGCGCTCAAGGTCGGACAGGCCGCCGGGCTGATCTTTAAGAACGGCGAGCACCGCCATCGCGTCCTGATCGGCAAGGACACCAGGCTGTCCGGCTACATGATCGAAACCGCGCTGGTCGCCGGCTTTACCTCGGTCGGTATGGACGTGCTGCTCACCGGACCCATTCCGACCCCCGCCATCGGCATGCTGGCGCGCTCGATGCGCGCCGATCTCGGCGTGATGATCTCGGCCTCGCACAATCCGTTCGACGACAACGGCATCAAGCTGTTCGGACCGGACGGCTTCAAACTCAGCGACGAAGTCGAATCCAAGATCGAGACGCTGCTCGATTCCGATCTCAGCAAGAAATTGGCCAAGAGCGAAGACCTCGGCCGCGCCAAGCGTATCGACGGCGTACAGGACCGCTACATTGAATTCGCCAAGCGTACGCTGCCGAAGGCGATCGACCTGTCCGGCCTGCGGGTTGTGATCGATTGCGCCAACGGCGCCGCCTACAAGGTGGCGCCCGGCGCGCTGTGGGAATTGGGCGCCGACGTGGTCGCCATCGGCGTCGAGCCCGACGGCGTCAACATCAACAAGGATTGCGGTTCCACCGATTTGACGGCGATCACGCGCAAGGTACGCGAGATGCGCGCCGATATCGGCATCGCGCTCGACGGCGACGCCGACCGCGTCATGATCATCGACGAACTTGGCCACGTGGTCGACGGCGACCAGTTGATTGCCGTTATTGCCGAAAGCTGGAAGGAAGACGGCAGGCTCACGCGCCCCGGCGTGGTCGGCACCGTGATGTCCAATCTCGGCCTTGAGCGGCATTTCGCCGGGCTAGGCCTCGAGCTGATCCGCACGCCGGTCGGCGACCGCTATGTGCTCGAGCACATGCGCGCGCATGGTTACAATATCGGCGGCGAGCCCTCCGGCCACATTATCTTCTCCGACTACACCACCACCGGCGACGGCTTTGTCGCGGCCTTGCAGTTGCTCGCGGTGGTCAAGCGCAGCAACCGGCCGGTGTCGGAGGTTTGCCATCGCTTCGAGCCGCTGCCGCAGGTGATGAAGAACGTGCGCTACCAGAAGGGCAAGCCGCTGGAAAATGCCGGCGTACGTCTGGCCATCGCCAGCGCCGAGAAAAAGCTCGGCCATGGCGGCCGTCTGATCGTGCGCCCGTCCGGAACCGAACCGCTGATCCGGGTGATGGCCGAGGGCGACGACAAAGTCCTGGTCGAGGCGGTTGTGGACGATGTGGTCGAGGCGCTCACCCAGGTCGCGGCCTGAGCTTCCCGGCGCTGGCTACCGGTCCGGCCGGCCGCGCCGCGCCTGGCAAAACTCACCAAACGTGCGGCGTGACGCCGGTGCCCAGGTGCGGCTAGCCGCGACGAATTATCCAGGTGACTTTTTTACGGAATTATTATGAGATGGAAGCTCATAAAACGGGATAATGCAGGTAATGACTTTTCGGCGAATAGAGAGAATTCTCAACGCTGGATTGTCGCGCGCTTCGCTTCGTTGCGCGCGAGATTTATTGCGCCGCCGAACGAAGCCCGCTCGTCCGAAATGTAATGTCCATGGATAAGTCACCGTCTAAGTCCTCGTCCAAGTGCCCGTCCAAGTCCGATCATAATGTCGTGGCGATGGCCGCAAAGCCCGCCGAAAGCCACCGCCTGGGGCGCGAATCTGGGGCCCCTGTGTTCGGGCCGGGGGTGCTCGCCGCCGCCGGCAGCCCGGACGACCCGCGTATCCAGGAGGCTCTGCGGCTGATCGAGGCTTTTCTGGCGATCGAGGACGAGACCGCGCGCACCGCGCTGATCACGCTGGCCGAGCGTCTGGTCAGTTTCGACTGGGCGCGCAAGGTGCAGCAGCGCTGAACGGCTGACCCGAATTTGCCGATTGCCCGGGCGGCTTGGCCGCCCGATCGCCGTGCGCCCGTTTCGCCGCGGCGGCACCGCGCCATGCCGCAAAGGTAAACGGTTTGTTAAATCCCGAATCGCCCAAGGCCGCAGCCGCCGCGCGGCCGCATGCGCGGCTTCGTCCGCGGCGATTTCGTTAAACAACGTGGTTAAAAAACAAGGTTAAGCGCCACTTAAGGATTTGCTGCCATCGTCACCTGCATCCTTCCGTCGTTCGAGCGATGGGCGGCCCCGACAGAGGACGATAACATGTTCGGTAAGCGTCTCGCGATTTCAACATTGCCCGCCATTATACTGTTCGCTGCGATGCCGGCGCGCGCCGCCGATTATTCGCCGCCGCCACAACGAGTCATCGAGGAATTTTCCGCCTGGTACCTGCGCGGCGATATCGGCTTCACCAATCAGCAGGTCGGCAGTCTTTCCAACGCCCTCGACGCCGGAAATTCGGTTCGGGATGTCGGCTTCGGCTTTGATGCCTCGCCGCTGTTCGGGCTTGGCGTCGGCTACTACTTCAACGACTGGCTGCGCGCCGATGTGACCGGCGAATACCGCTCGAAGGCGAACTTCCACGGCACGCAGGTCGTCACAAGCGGCGGCGGAACGATTACGGACGAATACACCGCCAGCAAGTCGGAATGGCTGTTTCTTCTCAATGCTTATGTCGATCTCGGAACCTGGTACAACATTACGCCTTTCGTCGGCGCCGGCGTGGGTACCGCTCGCAATACGATTTACAGCTTTCAGGATGTCTGCACGGTTTGTGCCGGCGGAGGCGTGGCCTTCGGCGACACCCATTCGAAATGGAATCTCGCCTGGGCGCTGCACGCCGGCCTTGCTTACAAAGTGTCGAAGAATCTCACGGTTGAACTCGCTTATCGCTATGTCGATCTCGGCAATGCCGAGTCGGGAGACCTGTACACCTATCTCGGGGCGAACAACATCGTGAACCCGATGCAATTCAATCATCTGACTTCGCACGACGTGAAACTCGGTCTGAGATTTAATCTCGACGGTCTGTCGGAAGGCTCCAGGCCGGTGCAGTATTATTCGCAGCCCCAGATCTACACCCCACCGCCGAGTTACACGCCACCGCCGGCGAGCTACAGCCCGCCGCCAAGTTACGCGCCGCCGCCGGCGAGCTACACGCCGCCGCCGCCGCCGGGCTACACGCCGCCACCGTTGCGCAGCAGAGGTTAGCGCCAGGCCGTGCGCCGCGCGCGCACGATCCCCAAACGAGCCTGACCCGGAAACGTTAATGGCGGCCCGATCATGGTGAAAATTTATGGTTAAGCGCCGCTTAACTTTCCTGCGGCAAGGTCAAGCGGTCGCGTTGTGAAGGAACGATGGTCATGAGTCGGTTGAAGGCGTTTGTTATTTCCGCGGCGGTCATGGCGGTTTCAGTCGCGCAAGCGCGCGCCGCCGACATTTCGGATTACCGGTCGCTGCCGTCTCCCGCGCAGCATGGCAAGCTGCAACGCGAGGAGCTTTTCTCCGGCTGGTACCTGCGCGGCGATCTCGGCTACCGCCTCCATCATATCGGCACCTCATCGAGCGGCGACACCGCTATGGTGCCGAACATCGTCAGCGCCAAATTCGACAACACGTTCATCGGCGGCGTTGGCGCCGGCTACAAGGCCGGCTGGTTCCGCGCCGAAGTGACCGGCGATTACGGCTGGCGCAGTAATTACAATGCCACCGCCGCCGGCGGCGGCAGCGTCGGCGGAAAAGTCGACAGCTTCACCGTGATGGCCAATGGCTATGTCGATCTCGGCACCTGGGCCGGCATCACGCCCTATGTCGGCGCCGGCATCGGCGGCGCCAATCTGGTCTTCTCCAATTACGAGAACTCGGCGCCCGTGGCGCCGATGCCGTCGACCGCGGTGCCGTACTCGCGCTGGAATTTGGCCTGGGCGGCGATGGCCGGTCTGAGCTACGGAATTTCGCAAAATCTTCTGCTTGATCTCGGCTACCGCCATGTGGACATGGGCGACATCGGCGGCGGTCCGTATGGCAGGTTGACGGTCAAGCATCTCACCGGCGACGAGGTGCGCCTCGGCTTCCGCTATATGATCAATTAGAGCGGGAGCCAGTTTAGCGCGCGGGCTTGCCTGGTCAGCGCCAATAACCAGCACCCAGACAAGCGCCATCGCCCGTATTTTTGGCAGCGCCGGGTACGCCGTATTCCATTCCCCGCTTGGCGGGGCAAAACTCGCCGCCCCCGAAATAACGAGGGCGCGCGGAACGCCGGGGCGCCAAACGCCCCGCAGTCCTGTAATTTATCCCGGTTTTACGGCAGGTCGCCACACCGCAAGGCGCACATGACGCTGCGGCTCGACGCCGACATGTTCGGCTGGTTTCGCAAGCTGGGCGGTGTCTATCGGACGCGGATCGACGCCATCCTGCGGAAGCATTTCGAGCGGCATTTGAGGTAAGGCGATCGCTCAACCGAAAAGGAGCGAGCTGCGCCGGGCCTTCGGAAACACACGCAAAACCGCATCGCGGACCCTGTTCTCCTACGACACTATTGCAAGTTGTATTTGGCTTGATCTAATCTATTGCGAGCGCCGGCAACCGGCGGCAGATATTGCAACGATGGGGGGGCATAAATCATGCCTGCGACAGACGGGGCGCTGCAGACAACGTCGTCGGAGCCGGCAACGGCCTATATCCCGCGGGGGCGCGACAAGCTGGCAACCCTGGTGGTCGTCGGTTCGTTTCTGACGGTGTTTGCTCTCGCCGGCACGCTCATTGCGATTGCGCAGAGCGGCGACAAGGAAGCTATCGAGACGACCAAGACTGTATTCACCACCATCCTGCCGGTGCTCGCAGGCTGGGTCGGCACGGTGCTGGCGTTTTACTTCTCCGCGCAGTCGCAGGAGCGCGCCAGCGCCAGCCTCGACAAGGTCATCAATCAGGGAGGGTTGGGTGGCGCGGGGCCTAGCGCGCAGGTTTCGACCAAGATGCTTCCGTATGCAAAGATTGGAGGACTGCAAGACCTCGGCAAAACGAAGCCTCAGATTATTACCATTAAAGGGTTGCAGGACGAATTTAACGTGACGCTCCCGAACGGCGCCAAAGTCACCCGCTTGCTGTTCGTCGAGAACGGCACCTTCAAATATGTCCTACACGAAAGCACCCTTAATGCGTTCATCGTGAAAAACCCGGACGTCACCGGAAAAACATTCGCCGATATGCTGGTCGACGAAGAGACGCTTCGCCAGATCTCTAAGCTGGTCGTGTTCGTTTCCGCCAGCGCGACGCTTGGCGATGCGAAGGCGGCACTCGACAAAGTGAACGGTGCGCAGGACATCATCGTAACCGGCACCGGTAACTCGACCGAGCCGATGATCGGCTGGCTGAGCAATAACGATCTCACCAAGGCCATACAGGTGAATTGAAATGCCGGGAGACGGCTGCATGGCGTATTTTCGCGCGTCCCTGACAGTCTGGGGAAGAGCGCGGGACTGGCCTTTGATCATCCTGATAGCGGGCTTCGTGTCGATCCTGCTCGTAAGCCTTCTCGTTCGCGAATTCGTAATCGACCCGTTCGCCACTTATAAGCGCGCAATCGTGGCCGCCGCCGTCAAGCGGACGGACTATCAAAGGCCTCTGACAACCATCAATTCGCCCACCGTGCATGTCGTCACCTTCCGGTTGCCGCGAGAATATACCCCCGAGAGCCTTAATGCCCGATCGTTCGACATCTGGGTCTCGCTCAGCGACGAGATTCGCAAAGCCTGTGCTGGCGCCCCAAACCCTGTGCGAAAAATCGAAGAAGTTCTTGGTCTGCCTCCTGCCGCAGCCAAAAGTAACGTCATGACGGAGCTCGAGATCTCTCGCGATGGCTTGATGCGGCCTTGCGTCGTCGGCGGCGAAATAGATTCGCCGCATTGCAATATCGATTTTCCCAAGCCTCGGGTGGCTGCAACCGATGCGGAAAAGCTCAAGGACTATGACAGGCTGAGGTTAGTGACCGAGCAAATGTGGATGTCATATCGGATGGGTTTCGCCGGTGACCCGCATGGGCCCTCCGATTACCCTTACACAGGCTTTCCCTTCACCGGGATGGGCTGGAGTTACGATTGGTCGGTCAAGTCGCCTAACCACTTTGGCGTCAGCGAGTTTGTCATCAAACGCGACGCCGTCATCAAAATTGTCAGTGAAAAGACGCCGGCCGAGTTTTGCAAAGCCAAATGATCCGCGTGCCGGGAAGGCATGCGCACTAATCAATAGCAGAAGGGCGCGGATTGCTCCGCGCCCTTTGTAATTTGCTCTACTGCTAGGCAGTTAAGCCGGAATTCTTTCTTCCATCTCGTGCGGCTCGCGCAGCACATAGCCGCGGCCCCACACCGTCTCGATGTAGTTCTTGCCGTTAGACGCGTTGGCCAGCTTCTTGCGCAGCTTGCAGATGAACACGTCGATGATCTTGAGCTCGGGCTCGTCCATGCCGCCGTAGAGATGATTGAGGAACATCTCCTTGGTGAGCGTCGTCCCTTTGCGCAGGGAGAGCAGCTCGAGCATCTGGTATTCCTTGCCCGTGAGGTGCACGCGCTGGCCGCCGACTTCGACCGTCTTGGTGTCGAGGTTGACCACCAGGTCGCCGGTGTTGATGACCGACTGGGCGTGGCCCTTGGAGCGGCGCACGATGGCGTGGATGCGGGCGATCAGCTCGTCCTTGTGGAATGGCTTGGTCATGTAGTCGTCGGCACCGAAGCCGAGACCTTTGACCTTGTCCTCGATGCCGGCGAGGCCGGAGAGGATCAGGATCGGCGTTTTCACCTTGGAGACGCGCAAGGAGCGCAGAACCTCGAAACCCGACATGTCGGGGAGGTTCAAGTCCAAGAGGATGATGTCGTAGTCGTAGAGCTTGCCGAGATCGACGCCTTCCTCACCCAGATCGGTGGTGTAGACGTTGAAACTCTCGGATTTGAGCATCAGCTCGATCGACTGAGCGGTCGCGCTGTCGTCTTCAATGAGCAAAACGCGCATTTAAAGTCCCCTTGTCGCCGCAACCGGGCCTTAGGTCAGCGCCGCAAAGGCGGCGAGGCAGAAAAACGCTGTGGGACAAACCGATTCGACACTATGCGGACATGGTTAACAAAACCTGATTCTCCGGTGCAAGCTCGCCGTAGGCAAATTGCCCCGAATCGGCGTAAGATATTGCCAGAGAGTGGTTTTTTGGCCACGTGCCAGTTCAAGCTCCGGTTTAAGAGTCGTTTCTAACCGACTCTATGGATTCGCCCTTGTCCGTCCCGGCCAGGCGATTCGTTTGACCGTAGTCCCATGGACGATGACCCAATGATTAACGATGCGGGTAAACACCGAGTTAAAGCCGAGGCTAGGGCGGTAATCCTAAGCGTTCGTGAACGCGGGCTCCCGGCCCCTCTCTGTCATTCCGGGGCGCGGCCCGGAAACATAGGCGCGCCGCCGCTCCCAGCATTCTTCTTCTACCTCCCCCTGAAAGGGGGAGGTCGGCGCACGAAGTGCGCCGGGTGGGGGTCGTGCTTTGTCGTCCCGCACGGTGACCCCCACCCCAACCCTCCCCCTTTCAGGGGGAGGGAGCACGCCTGCGTTCGCGGTTGCGCTCCATGAAAGCCCTGGCCGAACAGATCGTCGATATCGACGGCGTCGAGATCTACGGACGCGTGGTCGGCGTGCGCGGGCTGATGGTGGAGGTGGCAGGACCCATCTACGCCATGTCGGTCGGCGCCCGGCTCACGCTCGAAACCGGGGTAGGGGCGGCGATCCCTTGCGAGGTGATCGGTTTTGCCGGCAAACACGCGCTCGCCATGCCGTTCGCGGCGCTCGACGGCGTGCGGCGCGGCTGCCGCGCGGTGGTTGCCAGCGCCGCCGGCAGCATCCGCCCGTCCGAGCGCTGGCTCGGCCGCGTGATCAACGCCATGGCCGAGCCGATCGACGGCCGGGGCCCGCTGCCGGCAGGGCCTGCGCCCTACGGCTTCCGCAATTCGCCGCCGGCGGCGCATGCCCGCATGCGGGTCGGCGAGCCGCTCGATCTGGGTGTGCGCGCGCTCAATACCTTTCTCACCGTCTGCCGCGGCCAGCGCATGGGCATCTTCTCAGGCTCCGGCGTCGGCAAGTCGGTGCTCTTGTCCATGCTGGCGCGCAACGTGTCGGCCGACATATCGGTCATTGGCCTAGTCGGCGAACGCGGACGTGAGGTGCAAGAATTCCTGCAGGACGATCTCGGCCCGGCCGGCCTGGCGCGCTCGGTGGTGGTGGTATCCACGTCCGACGAACCGGCATTGATGCGCCGGCAGGCGGCCTATCTCACCATGGCCATCGCCGAGTATTTCCGCGACGAAGCCAAGGACGTGCTGGTGCTGATGGACTCGGTCACCCGCTTCGCCATGGCGCAGCGCGAGATCGGGCTGTCGGCCGGCGAGCCGCCGACCGCCAAGGGCTATACGCCGACCGTATTCACCGAACTGCCGCGGCTGTTGGAGCGCGCCGGGCCCGGCACCGAGCAGGGCACCATCACCGGCATCTTCAGCGTGCTGGTGGACGGCGACGACCATAATGAGCCAGTGGCCGACGCCGTGCGCGGCATCCTCGACGGCCACATCGTGATGGAGCGCGCCATCGCCGAGCGCGGGCGCTATCCGGCGATCAACATCCTCAAATCGATCTCGCGCACCATGCCGCGGGCGGCCGAGCCGGCTCACCTGCCGGCGATCAACCGGGCGCGCCAGTTGATGGCGACCTACTCCGACATGGAGGAATTGATCCGGCTCGGCGCCTACCGGCCCGGCTCCAGCCCCGAGGTCGACGAGGCCATTACCCTGCACAAGCCGCTGGAGGCCTTCCTGTCGCAACTTAAGGAAGAAGCAACCAGTATGGCGGCCGGATATCAGCGATTAGAGAAAATCCTCCAGGGGGAAGAAACCGAAAACTAACGATATTGCGCCACTGTCGGCCGGTTGAACGTCCGGGACGTCCGCACATGGCCGCCAGTCATGGCCTTTGCCGGCGCCAATTCGGGGCTTCTGGGGAGTAATGAGTCGATGAAGTCACGCGAAACCCTCATCCGTCTGAAGAAATTTCAGGTCGATGAGAAGCGGCGCAAGGTGGCCCAGATCGAGGCGATGATCGCCGAATTCGACCGCATCGCGGCCGAGCTCGACCGCGAGATCAAGCTCGAGCAGGACCGCGCCGGCATCCACGATCCAGCCCATTTCGCCTATCCGACCTATGCCAAGGCGGCAATCGCGCGCCGCGGCAACCTCAAGCGCTCGGCCGACGAACTGAAAGGCCAGCTCGATGATGCCAAGGCCATGCTGGGCGAGGCGTTCGAGGAGTTGAAGAAGGTCGAGATGCTGGATGAGCGCGACCACGCGCGCGAAAAGGCCGAGGAGAATGCGCGCGAGCAGCAAGAACTCGACCGCATCGCCGCGCTGCGCTTCAGCGTCAATGGCGCGCACGCGTAATTTCGTATTCATCCGCTCGTCCCCGCGAAGGCGGGGACCCAGGATACGAATTGCCAATCCTGTGATCGTAACTCTGGATTCCCGCTTGCGCGGGAATGAGCGGGATTTAGAGCGATGGCGGCGCGCGCGCTCTATTTTTTGCCCGTCTCACCCTTCACCCGCATCTTTGTCACTTCGCCTTCTAGCTTCGCCAGCGCCGCTTTGAGCGCGGCGATCTCGGCCCGGACAGCGGCGGCATCGCGGCTGGCGGTGGCGAGCTTGTCGCGCGTCTCGCGCGTCAGCTTGCCGATCTCCTGCTGAAGAAACTCGACATTGGCTTGCAGGCAGCCGGTACGGCGCTCCATCTGTTTTTCGGCGGTGCAGATTTGCAACCCGCGAACGTCCTGCGCGGCGGCCGATGACAGAAGCGCAGCGAGCAGCACCATCGCCCATGCCACGGTGCCATGAGGCCGATAGCGGGACATTCCGGTGCTCATGCTGGCGGCGCCGGTTGGCCGAGAGCGCGCATCACGTCACCGCGCGAAATCATGCCCAGTAATTCGTTATCGGGGCCGAGAACCGGAAAGCTGCGCAGCTTGAGGTTCACCATCAATTGCAGAACCCGGGTCAGTGGCGTGGACGGCTGCACGTGCACGGCACCTTCGGTCATCACATCGCCGACCTTGCGCTCCATCAACTCATTGTAACGGGGGATCATCTGCCCGGTGGTGAAGGCGAAGACCTTGAGGAAATCGAATTTGCTCACGATGCCTAGGAGCTTGCCGTTCTCCACGACCGGGAACGCATTGTAGTCATGCTGTTTGAATAGCGTCTCCGCCTCGCCCAGGGTGCAATCGCGGGTCAGGCTCTTTACCGTCGGCGTCATATATTGACCGGCGTTGCATTCGAGAAAGCGATACATTTCCATCGATTTTCTCCAATCCTCGCTACGGCGCTAGAATGCCGCCGCCAGATCCTTAGCGCCTTGCGACTGCGCGGCGCGGTTCATTTTGCCTTCGATGTCGGCAATGAGCCCCGCCACCACGGCGGTGCGCCGCGCCACCGGATTGCGCTCGTAGCCCGACTGCTGGAAGAAATTTGACGTCGGCACGCGTGCGCGCAAGGCCGCCGGCATGGTCACCATGTCGATGCCGTTGCCGTCGCCGGTCAGGTTCATCAGTTCGAGTTCGGCCGCGCTCAGCGGCCGGTCGTAGTGCTTGGCGCGCGCAAAGCGCAAGGAATTGATCAGCTTCTGCACTTGCAGCAGCGGGCCGAGATCGCGGTCGAGGATGGCGGCGTGAATCCCCAGGCCGCCCGCCGTGGTCTTGGCCAGCCTGTCGTGGTCGTTCCAGTTGTCAGGCACGCTGCGGCTGAACGCGATCATGCGCTTTAGCGCCTCGATCTTGCGTTCCATGGCGATTTTCTCTTCGCCGGTCAGCGCTCTGGATTTTTGCCTGAGCGTTGCGAGCAGGCCGCTGCCCTGTTCGGCCAGGAGCGAGACCGAATTGGTGCTGAGTAGCTGGTTGTAGCCGATCGCCGGTGAGATCGCGCGCGTCCGGGTGTGCGATACGCCCGCCTGCATGTCGTAGGTGCCATTGCCGCCGGTCTCGAACGCATAGATGCCGACCACCTGATCGCGGGTCAGGCCGGAAGCGGCGGCAACCTTGGCGTAGGCCCGTTTGAAGTCGATTTCGTTGCGCGGACGGTCCGGGACGAAGCCGAATTGCTCGGCGGCGGCCTTGAGAAAATCGGCGACCACGGGGATCGGCGGCTTTTCGCCCAGCGGCGGTCCCGGGGGCGCGTTGGGATCGACCGGGCGGGGCGGTCCGGAATAGACCGGCGGCTGGGTGAGCACATAATCTTCGAGCTGGATCGGCTGATTGCCGCGGCGCTTGGCGTTGCGCGCACGCCGCTTTTCGACCACCTGGTCCCAATAGGCCGAAGCTTGCTGGTCGTAGGCGCGGCGGCTTTTCGTGTAGTGCGCGAGCCTTGCCTGATAGTCGGCGGCCCCGCCGGGTGGCGCGCCTTGCGCGCGCGCCGGTTCGCCCGCGAGCAGCAGCCCGGCGGCGATCAGACAGGTCATGGAAATACGAAGCAAATGGCGCTGCATGCCCGGCCTTTGTCGGCTATTCGCGCATCCCGGACAAGGCCGATACACGGCGCACCGCTGCCTCTTCAGCAAATATAGGCGCCAGAAATGCGGCGCCAAATAAAATCGCCCGGACTCGATTTTACGCGAGTCCGGGTGGGGGAGGGGAGGTCGAAGCGGCGATCTGTCGCGGCCTGTCGTCCGCGACGATAGTAACGATAGTGACGATAGTTTTGAGGCTAGCGAATGGTCGAGTTGCCGCGATCGGTGAAGATCACCGGCCCGCCGGCCTTGATCACGCTCGGTCCCTGCGCCGTCATGATATCGGTGCCGAGATTGAGCTCACGCGCGGAAATCCCGATGACGGCGATCAACAGCGCGGCAAAAAGCCCGACCACCACGATCTTGAGGTGGGTTGTGCGGTCCGCGGTATACATCGACCAGTTCATGGCATCCTCCAAGGGCAATCGGCGATATGTCGGCTTGGCCTTGAGAAAGGTTCAAAGGTATTCGGGGAGTTAACGTAGGTACGGCGGGGAGGTTCCAAAGGCCGCATCACGGTTCGTTGAAAAGAGGTGATCGGCGCGGGTTTGGCATCAACTCGGCCGGAAAATGGCGGCCGCGAGGCGGAATTAGGCCTTGCCGCCGGCGCTAAGCGGGCCTTCCCGTGAAAGGCCAATTTCCACGCGTCATTGCGCTGGATGCGGCGCACCGTCAGTTGCGCGCGTGCCAAGAATATAAACTTGCAATGCAGCCGAAGTTCCCGGCGGCTTGCGCGCCTGCCGTCGGCGCGTCGGCGTCAGTCGCCGCGGCTCAACTGGTGTTCCTCGGCGATCCGTTCGAACGATTCCGCGATGCTCTTGATCCGGTATGACAGCCGGTTGTCGTTCTCGACCGGCAGCGGGCGGACAACTTTGTATTTGCCGCGGGCGGCCGCGTTGCCGAACGTCGGTTCGTAATAGACGTTCTGGCCGGAAGCGAATTTGTGCGTCATGTGCGTGCCCGCCTTTTTTGCCCGCCGCGATGCGCGTGAACGGGAGAGTGGCGCTGGTGTTGCGAAAACGCCCGGCACATGGCCGGGCGTTGCGCGGTATTTTCTTGCGCCGGAATCGAAATTAGAAACGGTCGATCAGGCGTTCAGTCGATTTGTCGATCAGGCATTCTGTAGATTCGAAGCCGCCTGCTTGCCGCGCTCGGTCACGATTTCATAGGTGAGGCGCTGGCCTTCGTTGAGGGTGCTCATGCCGGCGCGTTCGACCGCGCTGATGTGCACGAACACGTCGCGCGAGCCGTCGCTCGGCGTGATGAATCCAAAACCCTTCTGGGTATTGAAGAATTTTACGGTACCTGTCGCCATCGTAATTACCTTTGCGTCATGCGCTGCTTGCGTTGGGATGCGCCCAGGCGGTCATCGCCCGTGCGATCGAAACATCCAAGTTTCAGAGGTGACTTGTTAAGCGGCCAATTCCGGCCAGCGCAGCAAGGCATAATCAAAAACTTAGTTTCAACGCCGCAACCGTATACGAATGCGCAAGTTTCGTCAAACCTGTGCAATTTCGGCTAGTTAGCCGTTTCCAGTTTGGCGATCTTCTTGAGCGGAAACGCGGCGCTGTCATAAAGCGCGCGAATGTCCTTGTGGCCGAGACGCTCCTCGTTGATTTCGATGTAGGCGCCAAGCAGCAGCGGCTCGGGCAGCTCTTCCATCGCGAAGCGGATGGCCTCCGACGCGTGATCGAAGCGGCGGTAGCGGACCTTGTTGGCGATTTTGCGATTGCGTGAGGGAAACAGCTCGGCAGGTGCGCTCAAATCGATATCCATGACAAACTCCAATACCCTTCGGTCAAACCGAACTGATGAAACGATGGTCCCTATATAGGCACGAATCTACGGCAAAACAGGGGCAAAAACCCTTGTCATTGCGGGCTCGCGCGCGGATTTGGTTAAATACTGCCCACCGTCTTGAGCCTGGCGCGCGGGTGGATTTCGCCTTGCGACATCACCGGCGTCTGCGCCCGGAAGCGCTCGACGATGCCGCGCACGAACGGCCTAATGCCGGACGAGGTCACCAGCACCGGCGCTTCGCCCTCGCGCGCCGCCGTCTCGAACTTCTCGCGCACCAGCGTGATGAATTCCGACAGCTTGGAGGGCTGCATCGCCAATTGGCGGTCCTCGCCCTGGCCGACCATGGCTTCGGCGAAGGCCTGCTCCCATTTCGCCGACATTGCGATCAGCGGCAGGTAGCCGCCCTGGCCGGTGTGCTGGGCGCAGATCTGGCGCTGGATGCGCGCGCGCACATGCTCGGCCAGCGTCGCCGGATTGCGTGAGGAGCCGATGCCGTCGGCGATGCCTTCAAGGATAGTGGAGAGGTCGCGGATCGAGACCCGCTCGGCCAGCAGGATCTGCAGGACGCGCTGGATGCCGGACACGGTAATCAGCGACGGCACCAGATCCTTGAGCAGCTCGGCCTGCTCCTTGGGCAGGTCCTTGAGCAACTTCTGCACCTCGCCGTAAGACAACAGCTCCGCCATGTTGTTCTTGAGCAGCTCGGTCAAATGCGTGGACAGCACGGTGGCGGCGTCCACCACCGTATAGCCCTTCATCGTCGCCTCTTCCTTGATGGCGGCGTCGACCCAGGTGGCGGGCAATCCGAAGGTTGGTTCGGTGGTATGGGTGCCGGGCAACTTCACCTGTCCGCCGGCCGGGTCCATGACCATGTATTGGCCGGCCCATACCTTGCCGCTGCCGGCCTCGACTTCCTTGATCCTGATGACATAGGCATTGGCGTCGAGCTGCACATTGTCGAGGATGCGCACCGCCGGCATCACGAAACCCATCTCGACCGCGAGCGAGCGGCGCAGCGCCTTGATCTGCTCGGTCAGCCGGTCGCCGCCGTCGGGCGAATTGACCAGCGGCAGCAGCGCATAGCCGAGCTCGACCTTCAAATCGTCGATCTTGAGCGCACTGGAAATCGGCTCGTCGGCGACCTCGGCCTTGGCGGCGGCGTCTACATTGCGGGCTTCGGTGACGAGCGCGAGTTTGGTGCGCTTGTCGATGATGAAGGCGAGCGCGCAGGCGCCGCCGCCGAGCGCCAGGAATGGCAGCATCGGAATGCCGGGCAACAGCGACATCACCAGCATCACCGCGCCCGACATGCCGAGCGCTTTGGGATAACCGGAGAGCTGCTTGAGCAGTGCCTTGTCGGCGGAGCCGGCGATGCCGGCTTTCGACACCAGGAGGCCGGCGGCGGTCGAGACGATCAGCGCCGGCACCTGCGTCACCAGCCCGTCGCCGACGGTGAGCAGCGTGTAGGAATGCGCGGCGTCGGCGAAGCTCAGGCCTTGCTGCGCGATGCCGATGATCATGCCGCCGATCACGTTGATGAACACCACCAGCAGGCCGGCAATGGCGTCGCCGCGCACGAATTTGGAGGCGCCGTCCATGGCGCCGAAGAAGCCGCCTTCGTCCTCCAGCGTCTTGCGGCGCCGACGCGCTTCCTTCTCGTCGATCAGGCCAGCCGACATGTCGGCGTCGATCGCCATCTGCTTGCCCGGCATGGCGTCGAGGTGGAAGCGGGCGGCCACTTCCGCGATGCGGCCGGAGCCCTTTGTGATGACCACGAAATTCACGATCACCAGGATGGTGAACACGATGATGCCGATCACGAAATTGCCGCTCATCACGAAATTGCCGAAGGCCTCGATCACGTGGCCGGCGGCGTCGGCACCTTCATGACCGTGGGCCAGGATCAGCCTTGTGGAGGCGAGGTTGAGCGCCAGCCGCAGCATGGTCGCGATCAACAGCACGGTCGGGAAGGCGGAGAATTCCAGCGGCGTGTGGATGAACAGCGCCGTCATCAGGATCAGCACCGACAGGATGATCGAGATGGCCAGCGCCAGATCGAGCAATACCGGCGGCAGCGGCAGGATCAGCACCACCAGGATGGTCAATACGCCGATGGCGAGCGCCAGATCGCCGCGCTTCATGAGCACGCCGAGTTCGGCGATGGTGGGGAATTTGAAGCCGCCTGTTGCCGGTGCGGCGGTGATGTCGCTCATGCGCGCGAATTTGCCTTGCCAATGGTCGGCAACCGGCGGCCGGAACGTGCCGCTGGCTTCTAAGTGGATTCACCCTTGGTGAAACCGCTTACCCGGCAATATTTGCCCATTTTATGGTTAGCGGCGGGTTAACGGGTACCGTCAGCACTGCATTATCGCTGTCATTGCCGGGCTTGACCCGGCAATCCCGCTTAGGGACGCAAATTGCCCGCCTGAGCGGGATCGCCGGGTCACGGCGCCATAGCGCGTCGAAGACGCGCGTAAACGCGCTAATGGCGCCGGCCCGGTGATGACAAAAAAGCCCTCTCCCCGGGGACAGGGAGAGGACCTTAAGGCGCTGTCGAAGCGCCGCGTTACCGGGTTGCGAGGATTTGCTCAGCCCGGCAACAGTACGGTGTCGATGACGTGGATGACGCCGTTCGACTGCATGACGTTGCGGATGGTGACCTGGGCGGTGTCGCCCTTGGCGTCGATGACCCAGAGCTTGCCGTCCTTCAGCGCGAAGGTGAGGTCGGCGCCTTCCACGGTCTTGAGCATGGCCTTGCCGCCGCCGTCCTTGATCTTGGCCATCAGGTCCTTGGCGGAAAGCCGGCCGGGGACGACGTGGTAGGTCAGCACGTTGGTGAGCGTCATCTTGTTTTCCGGCTTGAGCAGCGTGTCGACCGTGCCGGCCGGCAGCTTGGCGAAGGCCTCGTTGGTCGGCGCGAACACCGTGAACGGGCCGGGCGATTGCAGGGTGTCGATCAGGCCGGCGGCCTTCACGGCGGCGACCAAAGTGGTGTGGTCCTTCGAATTGACGGCGTTCTGCACGATGTTCTTGGACGGATACATCGGCGCGCCGCCGACGGTGACGGTCTTCTCTTTCGATTGCGCGAAAGCCGGGCCGATGCCGCCCAGGCTGGCGGTCATCGCGATCGCGGCAAAACCGGCCAAGGCGACGTTGAGGATGTGTTTCATGGCTTAAAACTCCGTTTGCTCTTTTTCCCGTCCCCCAATCCAATGAATTTGGCGGAGACATCGAGAGCTACGGAGGCGCGCGCGTCAGAGATGCAGAAGGCCGGTCACAGAGTCGTGAGCTTGCCGGTGGCGATCACCGGCCCGGTCGGCGCCCCGGTGGGCGAGCCGCCCGGCGGCTCCAGCGATACCGCCAGCACGGCGTTGCTGACGGTCATGCCGACGAGATCGGCTGGGATCGCGATGCTGACAGCGCGGTCCGCCCGCAACATGCCAAGCGGGCGCGGCTTGCCGTCGGCCGGGATCAGCCACAATTCCGGCTCGCGCGTGGCGTCCGCGCTGTAGGCCGCGGGCTGCACCGCGATGCTGCCGCGTCTAGCGTCGATGGTGGCGACGAATTGACGGTGGCCGCCGCCTTCGATGGTCGCGACCAGCGGCGCCGGCGGCGCCAGCGCCCCGACATAGATGAAGGCGGCGAGGCAGGCGGCGGCCAGGGCGCTCGCCAGCGCGAATACGCGCCAGAAGGCGAGGTTCTGCCACAGGCTCGCGTCTTGCGGCCGCTCGGCCGGCAGCGCGGCGGCGATGCGCTCCCACACTTGCGGCGGGGCCGCGACCTCATCGACCCCGGCGGCCCAGGGCGCTAGCCGCTCTTCCCAAGCGGCCACCATCGTGGCGAATCGCGCGTCGCGCTCGAGCAGCCGCTTGGCCTCGGCGCGTTGCGTGCCGCTCAGCACGCCGAGGGCATATTCGGCGGCCAGCAGTTCGTCCTCGGGGACGCTATGATCCGCACTATCGCTCATTGTTCCAGACAGCTCTTGAGCTTGACCATCGCCCGCCGGATCCAGCTTTTCATGGTGCCGAGCGGTACGCTCATGCGCACCGCCAGGTCCTCATAGGTGTTGCCGTCGAAATAGGCCCCGCGCAACGCCGCGCGTTCGTGCGTTGCCAGGCCATCGAGGCAGCCGTGCAGGCGCGCATTGGATTGCGTGCTTTCGAGCGTGCGATCCGCCGTCGGTGCGCTATCGGCCACTTCGGCCGCGGCATCGATCGGCTCCATGCGCCGGCTCACCCGCGTCGACCGTAACCGGTCAATGGCGCGGTTGCGTGCGATTGCGATCAGCCAGGTCATCGGGCTTGCCCGGGCCGCATTGAAATCGGCGGCTTTGCGCCACACCGTCACATAGACCTCCTGCAACACGTCTTCGGCCTCGCCGCGTTCGCCCAAGATACGTAAGGCAACGCCGAAAAGCTTCGCCGAGGTCAGCCGGTAGACGGTTTGCAGCGCGGCGCGGTCGCCACCCGGGATGCGGCCAAGCGCGGCAACAAGCAGGCTGCGGTTGACGTCGAGGTCCATCGCGACCGGCTGCTGAAAGCGCTATTCGCGCTTCCAGATTTCGGGGCCAACCTGCTTGCCACCTGCATAGGTCCAAATGCCAGTCCAGTTGCCGCCGTCCGCACCGTAAAGCGCCAGACCGGTTTCGCTGCCGGACTTGTAGGATACCGCGAGGAAGTCCTTGTTGCCGAGGCCGGTGCCGACATAGCGCGTCCCGCCGACCACCCAGATTACACGGTAGGTTTCACCGGTCTTTTGGACGGTGACGGTCCCGGTATAATTGCCCTTCCCACCGGGATTGGCGCCTTCGACGCTGTAGCTGCCGACCGGATCGGCGGCGAAGGCTGTGGCGGCGCTCCACAGCAATACCGCTGCGCCGATCGCAAACTTATAACGCATGAAATCCTCCCCCAATGCTGCGCGATTGCCGCGCAGCGATGACGGCGGGAATTCTAAAGCTTTGCCGGCGGGCCGACAATCGGGGCGGCAGTGTCCGCCGGCGGACTCAGTCGTCGAACGGCGGGAAGCTGTGCCGGCCATCCGCGGCCAGCGGCAGGGAATCGACCCGGCTCGCCGCCGCCGGATCGAGATCGCCGTAGAGATGCGGAAACAGCGCCCCGCCGCGCGCGGGTTCCCATTTCAGCTTTTCGCCGAGCGAGGCGCTGTCCACGCGCACCAGCACGAGATCGCTCTGGCCGGCAAAATGCCTGGCCGCGGTCTCGGCCGCCTGTTGGGCGGTGGAGAAATGGATGAAGCCGTCGCGCATGTCGTGTTGCGAGCCGCGATAGAAGCCGGCAGTTTGCGCCTCGCTCCATTCGGCGGCCGTGCAGATTTTGTAGATGGTGGGCATAGGGTTCAACACCGTCATTCCGGGGCGCCGCGAAGCGGCGAACCCGGAATGACGGCGGAAAATAGCTACGCCGCCCCGCGCATCTGCTCGCCGCCATGGGGAGGCGGGATCGGCGATCCGTCGGCCGAATATTCGTTGAGCTTGTTGCGCAGCGTACGGATCGAAATGCCGAGAATATTGGCGGCGTGCGTCCGGTTGCCGAGGCAATGCTTGAGCGTTTCCAGGATCAGGTCGCGCTCGACATCGGCCACGGTGCGGCCGACCAGATTGCGCGTGACCTGCTCGGCCGCGAACGCGGCCTGCGCGGCGGCGCCGGCGCCGCGCGCGGCATCCAGCCGCATGCCGTCGGGCGACAATATGCCGTCGATGCCGATCTCCGCGCCGGTCGAGAGCAGCACCGCGCGGTGCAGCGTATTCTCAAGTTCGCGCACATTGCCCGGCCAGCGGTTGACGTTGAGCGCGCGGCGGGCTTCCGCCGACAGCGGGCGCACCGGCAGGCCGTTGCCTTCCGAATATTTCTTCACGAAATAGGCGGCCAGTTCGGCGATGTCGGCCGGGCGTTCGCGCAACGGCGGAATCTTCAGGTTCACCACGTTGAGACGGAACAGCAGGTCCTCGCGGAATTTTCCTTCGCGCACGGCGTCGGTGAGGTTGCGGTTGGAGGTGGCGACGATGCGGATATCGACCGGCACCGGCTTGCCGCCGCCGACGCGGTCGATCAGGCGCTCCTGGATGGCGCGCAAGAGTTTCGCCTGCAGGCGCGCGTCCATCTCGGTAATTTCGTCGAGCAGCAGGGTGCCGCCATTGGCTTCCTCGAACTTGCCGATGCGGCGGGCGAGCGCGCCGGTAAAGGCGCCTTTCTCGTGGCCGAACAGCTCGGACTCCAACAGATTCTCCGGGATGGCGGCGCAATTGACTGTGATGAACGGCTTCTTGGCGCGCAGCGAGCGGGCGTGCAGGTAGCGCGCCAGTACTTCCTTGCCGGTGCCGCTTTCGCCGGTGATCAGCACCGAGGCGTCGGAACCGGCAATCTGCTGGGCGAGCTTGACCACCTTGGCCATGGCGTCGTCGCGATAGATCATCTCGCGGCTGTCGTCGGTGACGGCGGCCAGCACCGCCGCGATCAGCTCGGGATCGGGCGGCAGTGGGATGTATTCCTTGGCGCCGGCATGGATCGCCCTGACCGCTGCGCGCGCGTCGTTGCTGACGCCGCAAGCCACGATCGGCACATGGATGCGCTCGGCGTCGAGCCGGGTCACCAGGTCGCGGATGTCGAGGCTTACGTCCACCATCAGCAGGTCGGCGCCGCGGCCGGAGCGCAGCACGGCGAGCGCCTGTTCGTTGCTGTCGGCATGGGTGACGGAGGCGCCCTTGTCCATGGCGATCTTGCTCGCGATGGTAAGCTGGCCGCCCAGCGTGCCGATGATTAATAGACGCATGGCATTGCACTCCGCAGTTTTCCGTCATTCCGGGACGCGCTGTAAGCGCGGACCCGGAATCCAGGGTCACATAGAAGGCCGCTTGTTTGGCTCTGGATTCCGGGTTCGCCGCTGTGCGGCGCCCCGGAATGACGTGTTAAATTGGTCATCAGTTTCTGTCCGACTTGATGATTTCTGTCATGGTCACGCCAAGCTTGTCCTCGACCAGCACGACTTCGCCGCGCGCGACCAGCCGGTTGTTGACATAGATGTCGATTGCCTCGCCGACCTTGCGGTCGAGTTCGAGCACCGCGCCGGGGCCGAGGCGGAGAAGTTCGCCCACGTCCATGCGGGCGCGGCCGAGCACCGCCGACACTTGCACCGGTACGTCGAACAAGGCTTCCAGATCGGCAGCGCCGCGGTTGACCGACTCGGATTCGGACGGCGCCAGCGCACCGGCGTCCTCGACCGCCTGCATCTCGCCGCTGCCGTCGAGATCGGGGAGCGGAACCTTGCTGTCGTCGTCACTCATAGCGTCGGTCTCCAGAATTCCTAAATCGTCGTCTTTTTGCGTTGGCGCGCGATCTCATGTGAGACGTGGGTTTCACGGTTCGGGATCATGTGCTGGCACGGGCCGCCACATAGCGGCCAACCGCGTCATCGATCATCGCCAAGGTCGCCGTGCGGTCGCGACTGACGCCGCCGTCAGCCCATTCGATGCGGCAGTCGCCGGGCGCCATGGCGGAATCGGACTTGACCATCAGCCGGCCCTCGAAGCCGCGCGCCCGTGCGATCTCTTCTAGCTTGTCCCTGGCGGTGTCGTAGATCTCGGCGTCGATACGCACCTCGATATGCGGCGTCGTCACCAGATGGTGAAAGCATTCGGTGGCAAGCGCGGAAATCTCGACGAACGGCTCGCGCGCGATCAATTCTGGCGCCAGCTTGGCGGCGACCGCGACCGCCACTTCTACCGCCTCGGTCTCCAGCCGCAACTCGATGCCGCCGAGCGCGCGATCGAGCCGCTCCAGTCCGTCCGAAATCAGCGCGAGAGCGGCGGCAATGCGCTGGGCGGCCTCGTCCTGCGCCTGTGCCTGGCCCGCGTTGAAGCCCTTGCGATAGGCCTGCGACTCGGCATCCGCGCGCCGGCGTTCGGCCTCGACCACGGTCATGGTCGGCTTCACGCCGGTGGCGAAATCCTCGTCGAACAGATATTTAGCGGCCGCTTTCATTCTCTTGCCTTTGCCTAGCGCACGATCCGATGCGAACAACGCTCCTCGCGTTTCACGATTCTGCGCTAATAAATTAGTTCCTCGTCGCCGCGACTCTTGGAGATCAGGATTTCGCCCTTGGCGGCGAGATCCTTGGCGACGTTGACGAGCAGGCCCTGCGCCTCGTCGACGTCGCGCAGGCGCACCGCGCCCATCTCCTGCATGTCGTCGACCAGCATCTTGGCGGCGCGCGTGGACATGTTGCTGAAGAAGAATTGGCGCACGGTTTCGGTGGCGCCCTTGAGCGCGATCGCCAGCTTGTCCTTGTCGATATTGCGCATCAGCGTCTGCGCCGAAGCGGTATCGAGCTTGATCAGGTCGTCGAAGGTGAACATCAGCGCCTTGATGCGCTCGGCGGCGTCGCGGTTATCCTCTTCCAGCGCGGTGAGGAAACGCGTTTCGGTCTGCCGGTCGAAATTGTTGAAGATCTCCGCCATCACCTCGTGCAGGTCGCGGCGGCGGGTCTGCGAAAGATTCGACATGAATTCGGTGCGCAGCGTCTGTTCGACGCGCTCGATCACTTCCTTCTGCACCGATTCCATTTTCAGCATGCGGTTGACCACGTCGAGGGCGAGCTCCTCGGGCAGGATCGAGAGCACGCGGGCGGTGTGTTCGGGCCGCAACTTGGACAACACCACCGCCACGGTCTGCGGGTATTCGTTCTTGAGGTAGTTCGCCAGAACCTCTTCCTGGACGTTGCCGAGCTTCTCCCACATGTTGCGGCCGGCCGGCCCGCGCAGTTCGTCCATGATGCCGAGCACGCGGTCCTTCGGCAGGTATTGCTGGAGCAGCCGCTCGGTAGCGTCATAATTGCCGAGCAGCGCGCCGGAGGCCGACATGCGCCCGACGAATTCCAGCAGCATCTGCTCGACCGTGTCGGAGTCGATGGTGCCGAGCGACGACATCACGACGGATATTTCGCGCAGTTCGTCGTCGTCGAGCATGCTGAAGATCTTGCCGCCGTATTGCTCGCCGAGCGCCAGCATCAGCACCGCCGCCCTTTCCGGACCGGAGAGCTTGCGTTTTCCGACGTTGACCTGCGGGCGGCTGGCGAGCTCGGCCATCAGGCCGCCGATATCGTCGCGCACGACCACGCCGGGCCTTTCCTTCTTCTGTTCGGAATAGGCTGACGGCATGGTCAGGCCGCCTCTTCATGGAGCCAGTTGCGGATAATGGACACCGCCTCTTGCGGGTTTTTTTCGGCCAGTTCGCCGACCTTCTGCACCGATTGGGCGTGCACTTGGCCCTGAACCTTGGCGATGTCGATCATGGCGGAGGTGCGGTTGGAAATGGTGACCGCTTCACCGCCGCCGCCGATCGAGATGTTGGCCCCGCCGCTATTGGTGATGCTGCCGCTGCCGGCGCCGGATATGGTCATGCCGCCGGCGCCATGGACGGCGGTGCCGCCCGCGCCGGCAATGCCGATTGCGCCGGCAACGCCGGCAGTCCCGGCCGCGCCCGCGGCGTAGGCGCCCGCTTCCATGCCTTCCGGCGTCACAACCCGGCGCACCAGCGGACGCACCACCATGAACAGCACGATCAGGCCGAGTAGCGCCATCACGCCGATCTCGGCGCCGCGCATGATGTCTTCCTTGGTGAATTGCAGATAGCTCATCCAGCCGGCCGGCTCGTTGATCGGCACGGCCGAGGTTTCGGCGAAGCGCAGGTTGACCACTTCGACCTGATCGCCACGCTTGGCATCGAAGCCGATCGCCGAGCGTACTAGCGCCGCGATGCGGTCGATCTCTTCTTTCGCGCGCGGCTGATAGGCGAGTTCGCCCTTGTCGTTCTTTGAGTAGTTGCCATCGACCAGCACGGCCGCCGAAATGCGATTGACGCGGCCGGCCTCGATCACTTCGGTCTTGGTGGTGCGCGAGATTTCGTAGTTGACGATTTCCTCGGTCTTGCGGTTCTGGTCGCTGCCGCCGTCGGCCTGCTTGTTGGAGCCGGGCAGTTCGCTGCCGACCGACACCGCGCCGCCGTCCTTGCCGCCGCCGGAGGATGACTGCTCCTCGCGCGTCTGGCTCGATCGCACCACGCGGCCGTCCGGGTCGAACTTGTCCGAGGTCTGGGTGATGCGGTTCAAGTCGAAATCGGCGGTGAGCTGCACGCGCGCGTGGCCCGGGCCCACCACCGAGGAGACGATGGCTTCGATCTGGCTGCGCAAGCGGTTCTCGAACGCCATCTTGCGCTCGTCGGCGCCGGCGCCTTCCATTGAATTATCGCGCGCGGCGCCGTCGGCTAGCAGCTTGCCGGTCTCGTCGATCACCGACACACGCTCGGGTTTCATTCCGTTGACCGCGGTTGCGACCAGGTGGCGGATGGCGCGCACCTGCTGCGGCTCCAGCGTGCCGCGCACCTTGAGCACGATCGAGGCCGTGGCCTCCGCCTTGTCGCGCGAGAACAGCGCCCGCTCCGGCAGCACCAGATGCACGCGCGCCGCCTGCACGCGGTCGATGCCGCGGATGGTGCGGGCGAGTTCGCCCTCGAGCGCACGCAGGTGATTGATGTTCTGGATGAAGCTGGTGGCGCCGAGCGCGTCGGACTTGTCGAAAATTTCGTAGCCGACGCCGCCGCCCTTGGGCAGGCCGCCTTCGGCCAGCTTCATGCGCAGCCGCGCCACCTTGTCCTTCGGCACCATCACAATGGCGCCATCGTTCTTGATTTCGTAGGCGATCGCCTGGCGATCCAAATCCTTCACGATCGCGGCCGAATCCTCGACCGACAGATCGGTGAACAACGGCACCATTTGCGGCGTCGTCATCCGGATCATGAGAAATGAGAAGAAGCCGATCAGCGTCAGCGTCACCGCGGCCATGGCCGCCATTCGTGCCGCACCCAACGACTTCACGAAAGTGAAGAAACCTTGCACTGGCGTTCCGTCCCACGAGGCGCGCGTTCTTAGCGCTTCACCCGGCAAGATTTGCCCAGTTTATGGTTAGCGTCCGGTTAATGGGCTCTTCTGTCATGCCGGCGCGCGAGCGAAAGCGGGCGAGCCCGATGGCGATATCCCGGAATGACAAGCCGCCAAAACGAAATCGCCGGCCATCGCGGCCGGCGCTCGGTAGGTAGTTTTACGGTGGTTGGCTTACTGGCGGTACTGCTGGATGCGCGTGGTGCGCAGGCCGGCGAGGCCGTGCTGGTCGATGGAATACTGCCAGGAGAGAAATTCCTCGACCGTCAATGTGTAACGGGCGCAGGCCTCTTCGAGCGACAACAGGCCGCCGCGTACCGCTGCAACCACCTCGGCCTTGCGGCGGATGACCCAGCGTTTGGTAGAGGGCGGCGGCAGATCCGCGATCGTGAGCGGACTGCCATCGGGCCCGATGACATATTTGACCCTCGGGCGGTGGGGTTCGGTCATTGGATTACTCACAAACACAAGACACTAACTGACGGGCACTGATTGGAAGCTACAAGCCGCGACTTAAAATTTGCCTAAGCATCGGCCGGGGAACGGGAAATGTTTGCCCTGTTTTTGCTAACGTTTTGGTTACACTTGGGACCTGCGGTCTGGCGCCCGACGCCAGGTTTGACTTGAGCAAAACGGCCATTTCATCGGATTGGGGCGCGGTCGGCGCCTCGTCGCGCCGCCGGGCGATGCCGCTGTCGCAAGCCGATCGCGTCCGTTGCGTTAGTTTGTCCCTGTGTAGGTGGGGCGCACGACGCGCTTGATCTTGTCCATGGTGTAATTCTGCCCGTTGATGGACAGCAGCGGCGGGTTTTGCGTGAGGTCGACCGAATCCACCACGGCCTGGACTTCCGTGGAAATGGCGACCGGCTGGTTGCTGGCGTCGACCGCGGTGGCGGTGAGTGTGTAGCTTCCCGGCGGCCACTGAGTGCCGTCATTGCCGCGGCCGTCCCATACGAAATTCTGGCTTCCCGGATTGACCGAGAAGCTGCCGGAATAGGCGGTCTGGCCGGTCGAATCCCTGATCGTGATATTGGCGGTCGCGGGCTTGCTGACGTTGAAAGTCCAAGCGGCGCCGTTGGCGCCGAGCTGCGAGGTCGAGCCATCCACCACGACGGTTGCCCCAACATAGGTCAGCGCGACGGTCGATTGCGCGGTTTTGTCGAGCGAGACCAGACTTGCCAGTTGGTCGTTCGATTTCATCTGCTGCTCTACCTGCGCGAACTGCACCAGCTGCTGAGTGAACTGGTTGGTGTCGAGCGGATCGAGCGGATTCTGATTCTGCAGCTGCGTGGTCAGTAATTTCAGGAAGGTCGTGAAATTGCTGGCGATCATGGTGTTGTCGGCGACGCTGGAAACCGAGGCGGCGCCGCTGGCGCCATTGCTCGCGGTGGCAGCGTTAAGGGCCGGGGTCGAGGTGATGGCGCTCATTGGAGTTCCTCAGATATTTCAAACATGAATATCGACGCCGCTGCCTTGCCCGGCGAGACGACTGTAGCCTTGTTGGATGGGGTCGGCCGGCAGGGCATCGTCAGTGACGACGATGTGCGTGGCGCCCGGCGTGGGAGTTCTGGCTTGTTGCTGGCCCATGGACTGGTCGCGCAGCGAGAATTGCAGGCCGTTGTCGGCGGTCTTCAAGCCGGCATCCTGCAAGGCGCGTTCGAGGCCGGAAGCGTCGCGGCGCAACAGATCGAGCGTGTCGGAGCGGTCCGCGATCATGCGCGAGGTCACGTTGCCGTCGCGGTCAACATCGAGGCGGACCTCGATGCGGCCGAGCTCGGGCGGGTCGAGGCGGATTTCGAAGTGGTTCTTGCCGGCGAGCGCCTTGCCGGCGATTTCAATCGCGACGCCAGCGAATGGGATTGCGGCCGTTTGCGGCGCCGGCGGCGGCGCAGCGGCTGCCGGATTGCTGGCCGATGCCGCGCCGGTTTGCGATGGCGCGGTCAAGGCCGGGGGCGGCACGGCATCGGCGGCAGCTTTCGGGGCTGCGGTATTGGCGTCGGCGGCGGGCGCGCCCGTTGCTGGTATGCTGGCGGCGCGATGGTCCTTGGCCGAAGCCTCGGCGCGGGCTTGAGCGACGGCGTCCTTGTCGGTATCGCCGGCGGCGGCTTGCGGCTTGTCGTCGCTGTGCAGCGGCGGCGCGGTCCTGGCCGAGAGCTTCGGATCGTCGGCACGATTGGCGGCATCGGTTTTCTTGGCGGTGCCGGGTTGCAGCGCAGCAAGCAGGTCGAGTTCCGCCTTGGTCGTTGCCGGTGCACCGATCTGGGCATTTTCAGCGCTGGGCGCGGCTTGCGGTACGGAGCCGGGGGTAGGCGCGTCGGCGTCGGCACCCGTTACCGTCTGAATAGCGCCGGTGGTAGGCGCGGCAGCGACGGCAACCGCGGCGGCGCCCGTCAAAGTCTGAATAGGGCCGGTGGGAGTGGCGGCAGCGGCATCGGCCGGCTTGCCGTCGCTCACGAGTTTGGCGGTGTCGCCGTCGGCTGCCTCCCCGGCGGTTTTGCCGGTGGCCGACGCCGTGTTCTTGCTCGTGGCTTTGCCATCGCCGTCCGGCTTGCCGGTCTTGCCGCTATTGCCGGCAACGGCTGAATTATTCCCGCCAGACCGGGCGTTGTCGCTGGTGCTCGCCGTATTGCTGCTATTGGACTTGGCCGCAGGTTGGGCGCACTTGGCCGCCGGTTGGGCCGGTTCCGACCGGGCGCTGCGCGAAGGATTGTCGCCGATCGGCGGCTGCGAGACGCGGTCGCCGGGGCTTTGCGGGCCATTGTCGAGTATGCTCGCGAACGGCGTGGCTTGCCCGCGGTCTTGCGCCCGGTCGGGCGCTAACCGGGCCAATTGCCGCGGCAAAGGCTTGAGGGCGTGCGTTTTCGGGTCGGACGCAACTTGCGGCAAAGGCGGACCTCCGGATATCCGCCGCTTGATCTGCAATCGTCAGGCCAGCCTTGAATTCATTAAATATATGTGTCTTTTCAATGGCTTAGTTCTTCGCGGCACGGCCGGGGAGGGGGGCCGGACCGGCAGCGCCTGCGTCCAAACCGGCAAGAATTGCCGGGGCCGCAAGATTTACTGCCAAGCCAAGGCCCGATTTGCTCAAAAGCCGCTTTCATTGCGCGCCGCCGCTCGCCACCTATAGTAAGGAGAGCCATGCGCAACAGCCTCGATCTCGACACCCGCCCGCAAGACACCCGTGTCGTCGTCGCCATGTCCGGCGGCGTCGACTCGTCGGTGACGGCCGCGCTGCTCAAGGACGAGGGCTATGACGTGGTCGGCGTCACACTGCAGCTTTATGACCATGGCGCCGCCATCCATCGCAAAGGCGCCTGCTGCGCCGGCCAGGACATTTACGATGCGCGCAGCGTTGCGGAACGCATCGGCATTCCGCATTACGTGCTCGACTATGAGAGCCGTTTCAAGGAAGCGGTGATCGACCGCTTCGCCGAAAGTTACATTGCCGGCGAGACGCCGGTGCCTTGCGTCGAATGCAACATGTCGATCAAGTTCCACGATCTGCTGATCACCGCGCGCGAGCTCGGCGCGCAGGTGTTGGCCACCGGTCACTATGTCGCCTCGCGGCCACTGGCCTCCGGCGGGCGCGGGCTCTATCGCGCGCGCGAGGAAGAGCGCGACCAGAGCTATTTTCTGTTCGGTACCACGCGCGAGCAGTTGGAGATTCTCCGCTTTCCGCTTGGCGAGCGAGCCAAGGCGGAGACGCGCGCACTGGCGCGTGAATTCGGTTTGGCGATTGCCGACAAGCATGACAGCCAAGACATCTGCTTCGTGCCGACCGGTCACTACGCCGACATCATCGAACGGCTCAAGCCCGGCGCCGCGGAAGCCGGCGAGATCGTCGATCTCGACGGCAAGGTGCTGGGCGGCCATTCCGGCATTATTCATTTCACCGTCGGCCAGCGCCGCGGCCTGGGTATTGCGAGCAGCGCGCCGCTCTATGTGGTGCGGCTCGACGCCGATAGCCGGCGTGTCGTGGTCGGGTCGCGCGATGCACTGCGCACCAGCCGCATCGTGCTGCGCGACGTCAACTGGATCGGCGACGCCAACATCGATCAATCGCTTGCCGACGAACGGCGCGAAGTGTTCGTGAAGGTGCGCTCGACCAGGCCGCCGGCGGCGGCGTGGCTGCGTCATTCGAAGACAAGCACGGGCGAGACCGGCTACGAGGTTGAACTGGTGGATGGCGAGGATGGCGTATCGCCCGGCCAGGCCTGCGTGTTTTATGACGCCGGCGAGGGGCAGGCGCGCGTGCTGGGCGGCGGTTTCATCAAGAGCGCGGTGGCGGCGGCGGATGTGGCGCCGCGGCCCGAAGCACGCATGGCGGCGACCGCCGCGCGCGGTTAAGTCGGCGCATGATCCCGAAAAGTGGGAACCGGTTTTCGGTCAAGATTATGCGCAGAAAATAAGTCATGGGGGATATCGACAAATCAAGCGTCGCGCGCGCCTATGCGTTCTGGGCGCCGGTCTACGATCTGGTGTTCGGCGCGGTGTTCGATGCCGGACGGCGCGCCTCGATTGCCGCGGCCGAGCAGGCCTGCGGGGCTAAAGGCGGGCGCATTCTCGAAGTCGGCGTCGGTACCGGCCTATCGCTGCCCGACTATGCGCGCGTGAATCGTCTGGTCGGCGTCGATCTGTCGGAGCCGATGCTGCGCAAGGCGCAGGAGCGCGTCGCCGAACAGGGCTTGAGCAATGTCGAGGCGCTGGCGGTGATGGATGCGGCGCGACTGGCGCTGCCCGACAAATTTTTCGACGTGGTGGTGGCGCAATATGTCATCACCGCGGTGCCGCATCCGGAAGCAACTCTCGATGAGTTTGCCCGCGTCATCAAGCCAGGCGGCGAAATCGTGCTGGTCAATCATATCGGCGCAGAGGACGGGCCGCGCCGGTTGTTCGAAATCTGTTTTGCGCCGCTGGCGCGCCGGCTCGGCTGGCGGCCGGAATTCCGCTTCAACAGACTCACCGATTGGGCCGCGCGCCACGGCGGCGTGCGCCTGATCGAGCGCCGTCCGATGCCGCCGATGGGGCATTTCTCGCTGATACGGTTCGAGCGGTTGAGCGCATGATCCCGAAAAGTGGGGACCGGTTTCCCGCCTTCGCGAAGCCCGCTTCGGCGGGCGAAGGAAGGTCGGACAAGATCATGCGCCAAGTATAGAGATGGAACTCTGGGTCCCCTTGACCGTTATCCCGGCGTCGCGCGCTGCTCCAGCGGGCGCGGAGGGAACATTTCATGGACCGGAAAATCCGCATTCTCACGCTGGCCGGGCTGGCGGCGGCGATCCTGCTGCCGGTGGCGGCCGCCGCGCAGGCGCCGCCCCGGAACCAAGTGCCGGGCGCGCCCAAAATCGACCAGTTGGATCCCAATGCCTGCGTGAACGCGCGCGCAACGGTTGGGCAGGGCGGCGATCTCGACATGCAAAAGCCGGCCGGGCGCACATTGAGCGATCAGCTCGCGCGCTCCGGCGGCGTCATCTGCCCGCCGGCGCGTGTGGACCCGGAAATCACCGCGCCGACCCCGCCGGGCGGAACCATGACGGTCATTCCGCCGCCGGGCAGTCCGGGTGGCGATCCCAATGTGCGGCCGAAGTGACCGCCGCGGTGAGCCTTTCCGGCTTGTTTGCTTGACAGGCTTTGCCGCCGCTCCCTATATCGCGGGCATTCCGGCAGTTATTGACTTCGGAATGGCGGGGTAGCTCAGCTGGTTAGAGCAGCGGAATCATAATCCGGAGGTCGGGGGTTCAAATCCCTCCCCCGCTACCAATTAATAAATAGAAACAAATACTTAGCGGATATCGGAAGAACGCCAGCCGCGCCTTCACCGCCAGATCGCCTTGGCCGCGTCCACGATCAATCGCAGTTTGGCCTGCTCGTCCTCTTCGGTCACCGGATTGCCGGCGACGGTTGAGGCGAAGCCGCATTGCGGTCCGATCGCCAGGCGGTCGAGGTCGATATAGCGGCTGGCTTCCTCGATCCGGCGCTTGAGCGCATCGAGCGGCTCAAGTGCCGCGACCTTGCTGCTGACCAGCCCCAGCACGACGCCCTTGTCCTTGACGAAACGCAGCGGCCGAAAATCGCCGGCGCGTTCGGTGTCGTATTCGAGCAAGAAATGATTGACCTTGGTGTTGCTGAAAAAACGTTCGGCCACCGATTCATAGCCGCCGGCGCCGAGATAGTGGCCCTTGAAATTGCCGCGGCACATATGGACGCCGAACACGGTGCCGGCCGGCGCGCCGGCGATCGCATCGTTGATGGCCTCGATATAAAGATCGACCAGCGCGTCGGGCTTCTGCCCGGCGTCTTCGACCTGCTTGCGGATTGAGGGGTCGCACAGCAGCGCGATGGCGACCTCGTCGAGCTGGATGTAGCGGCAACCGGCCTTGGTCAGATTGGCGATCTCTTCGCGGAAAATGCGGCAGAGGTCGGCGAAGAACGCGGCATCGTCGGCATAGGCGGCTTTGCTGGCATAATCGGTGCTGCGATAGAAATGCATGGTCGAGGGCGCCGGCAACGTGATCTTCGGCGTCGCTTTGGCGATGTCGCGCAGGAAGATAAATTCGTCGAGCGCCAGCGGCTGGCTGCGTTGCAACTTGCGCTCGGCATAAGGCGCCGTGAAATCGACCACGTGGCCGTGATCGTCGCGGAATTTGAACAAGGCCGGCTTGATGACAAAGCCATCAATGCGTTCGACGAAACGGCCCCAATAGGAGCCGCGGCGGAATTCGCCGTCGGTGACGACTTCCAGCCCGGTAGCCTGCTGAAGATCGACCACTTCGCGGATGCACCGGTCCTGGATTTGTGCAAAATGAGCGTCGTCGATCCGCTTGGCCTGATAGTCGCGGAAGGCTTGCCGCAGCGCCGGCGGCCGCAGCAGGCTGCCGACGTGGTCGGCGCGGAATGGCGGACGGCCGGAGGCGGCGAGGGCCATGGGGTTCTCCCGGACAGGCGTTGTGGTATATTATTCTATAGGGCTATAGATGAACTCTAGATCGTCCGTGCCACGCCGTGCAAGGGCCATCCGCAAAGCCGGCGCCAAACCGTTGCCGCGGCCTGACACCGAGCGGGGCGGGCGCAGCACCCATCGCCGTTCGCCGGAAATCATCGATGCCGCCGCGCGCGTGTTCGCCGCGCGCGGTTATCACGGCGCCACCACCCAGGATATCGCCGACATTCTGGGTATCCGGCAGGCCAGCCTGTATTATTATTTCCGCTCCAAGGAAATGGCGCTCGAAATCGTCTGTACGCGCGGCGTCGAGGACTTCTACAAGGCCGCCAAGGCGATTGCCTCCGGCCCCGGAACGGCATCGGAACGGCTCGCTGGCCTGATCCGCTCGCATATCTCGCCGATCCTCGATCGCGGCGATTTCGTCAAGGTATTCCAGACCCAGCGCCACTTCCTGCCGAACCGCAGCCGCAAGCGGGTGGGCCGCTGGTCGCGCGGGATCGAGCAAATTTTTGAAGCCGTCATTCGACAAGGCGTGCGGAGCGGCGAGTTTCGCAAAGTGCTCGATCCGCGGCTGACCGCGCTCGGCGTTCTCGGCATGGCGAATGCTGTAGCCGGTTGGTATGGCAAAGAAAATGCCTCGATCGAGCGGATCGGCGGCGAATTCGTCGCGTTGCTGTTGCAGGGGGCGGTGGCGAAACCGCGCGCGGCCAAATCCCGCGCGATAAAGTCCCGGCGCTAGAAGCCGCGGAGAAATTCGATTGAGCTATAGAATTTTGCAAAAGGGGTGCGCTATAGTGCGTTTAGGAAACCCGCGAGGACAGGCAAGCTGATGTCCGCCGTTCAACCGGTCACGCGAGACGGTTTGCGCCGCACAACCGCGCCGGCGCTGTTGTGCGCGCATGCACGGTCGTTGCCCGACGCCGTCGCGTTCCGCGGCAAGCATCTTGGCCTCTATCGCGAACGGAGCTGGCACGATTACGCGCTGCTGGTCGCGCGCGCCGCCCAGGCGTTGGCCGCGCTTGGCCTGAAAAAAGGCGAGCGCATCGCCATCATGGGCGACGTTTGCGAAGAGTGGCTGGTCTGCGATCTGGCAGCGCAGTCGCTCGGCGCGATCGTCTACGGTATCTACCCGACCGCATCTGTGGCCGAAGTCGAATATCAGATGCGCGATGGCGGCGCGTCGATCTTCGTGGCGCAAGATCAGGAATATGTCGACAAGATCGTGCCGGTGGTCGACCGGCTGCCGGATCTGCGCACGGTTCTGGTGATCGATACCTCAGCGATGTTCGGTTACGATCATCCGAAGCTGACGAGCTATGACGAAGCGATTGCCGCGCATGCGCCCGACCTGGCCTGGCTGGAATCGCAAGTGGTGCGCCTCGATCCCGCCGATCCGGCGTTCATCGTCTATACTTCCGGCACCACCGGTCATCCGAAAGGCGCGTTGATTACGCATGGCGTCCATCTCGCCGCCACTTTCAATCTGGTCGAGCACTATCCGACCTTGGCCGAGAAGCCGCATCGTACGGTGGCCTATCTGCCGCTCTGCCATATTCTCGGACGCGACATTGCGACCACTTTGCCGCTGATCTCCAGGCTGGTGCCGCATCTCGGCGAAGATCCGGAAGATCTTGCCACCACCATCTTCGAGACGGCGCCGACTATTTTTTTCACCGTGCCGCGTTATTTGCAGAAATTCGCGTCGCAAATTCTGGTCGGCATCATGAGTTCATCGCGCGCCAAACGCGTGAGCTATGAGCTGGCGATGCGCTTTGCGCGCGCGCAGGCCCGCCGCCGCTGGGACGGGACCGTGACCGCCGCGCAGGAAGCGGTCTATCGCGCGTTCCACGCCGCGATCTTCCGGCCGATCCTGAACAAGCTCGGTTTCGACCGGCTCGAACTGGTGATTTGCGGCGGCGCGCCGTTGTCGCCGGAGACCATGGCGCTCTGGCACATGTACGGGGTCAATGTGCTGGAAATCTACGGCCAGACCGAGGAGGCCGGCGGTATCGTAAGCGGTCAGCGCGGCCTATTCCCGCGTCCCGGCGATGTCGGCACGCCGCCGCCGGGCTGGGATGTGCGGCTGGCCGAGGACGGCGAAGTGCTGGTGCGCAGCCCGGACATTTTCGAGCGCTACTGGAACAACGAACAGGCGACGGCCGAGGTCAAGCGCGCCGACGGCTGGCTGCGTACCGGCGACATCGGCGAATGGCGCAACGGCGCGTTGCGGCTGATCGATCGGGCGCGCGATTTCATGGTCACCGCCGGCGGCAAGACCGTGTCGCCGTCGATGGTGGAAAACCGGCTGCGCGCCAGTCCCTATATTGCCGAGGCGGTGGTGTTCGGCCACGCGCGCAAATATCTGACCGCGCTGATCGAGATCGATTTCGAGACTGTCGCCGATTGGGCGCGCAGCCGCAATGTCGGCTACACCGGGTTCACCAGTCTGGCGGATAATGCCGAAGTCCGCAGCTTGATTGAGGCGGAAGTCGGCAAGGCCAATGCGGATTTCGGCCGCGTCGAGCAGGTCAAGACTTTCCGCATCCTGCCGAAGGCGCTCGATCCGGAACAAGAGGGCGAGCCGGTGACGCCGACCCGCAAGGTGAAACGCAATCTGATGTATGAGCGGTTCAAGCCGTTGGTCGATGAGATGTATGACGACAGCGAGGACCGCCTGCTTGCTGGCGAGGTCGCCGGCGCGCTTGCCGTACGTTGAAAAGTTCAAAAGCAAAGAAAGCAAAGGGAGGAGACCACATGCGATCGTCAATCTTCGTCGCCGCGGCACTCGCGGCTGGAATTGCGAGCCCGGCGCAGGCGCAGGACGCTTATGTCGTCGGCATCACGGCGGCGCTCACCGGCCCGGTGGCATCGACCTATGCGCCGGCCATGGAGGCGCTGCGCATCTATATCGACCGCGTCAATGCCAAGGGCGGCGTGAACGGCAAGAAGATCAATCTGGTGATTGTCGACGACTCGGCGCAGCCGTCGAAAGCGGTCGCCAATGCCAAGAAGCTGCTGACCCAGGACAATGCCATCCTGATGGTCAATGCCAGCCTGTCGTCGACCTATGCGCCGATCGTGGCCGAGGCCAAGAGCGCCAATGTGCCGCTGCTGTTTGCCGGCGGCGTTTGCCCCAAGGACGTCTATCCGCCGGCCAATCCCAGCCAGTTCTGCACCACCGCCTATGCCGCCAACTACGACAGCCGCGGCGCGCTCGCCTTCGTCAAGGAGACCGCCAAGGCGCCGGTGAAGATGGGCTTTGCGGCGATGGCGATCCCGCTGTCGCGCGGCGAGATGGAATTCGCCGCCAAGCTGGCGCCGACCATGGGCATGCAGGCGCTCGAGATCGAAGTGATCCCGCCGCCGACCGCCGACTACACGCCGTTCGCCACCAAGCTCAAGGATGCCGGCGCCAATTGGGTGTTCTCCTGGGCGCCGTGGGTAACGCAGGTGCGCACATTCGAGGCGCTGCGCCGGCTCGACTGGAAGGGCGACTATATCAGCTGGGCGCATCTGGAGGCCGAAGGCGAGCTCAAACGCATCAAGGACAAGACGTTCTATGTGATCGGCGCCAATGCGTTGTTCGAGGACGGCCTGCCGATCCAGAAGGAGATCGCGGAGGCCGCCAAGGCCGCTGGCAGCAAATATCCGCCCGAGCAGATGGCCGAAGGCTGGATCGCCGGCATGGTGATCGAGGCCGCGATGAAGGGCGCCGGCTGGCCCGCGACGGCGGCCAAGGTCGAGGCCTCGATGCAGAACCTGAAGGTCGATCTCAAGGGGCTGCGCGGCGGTCCGATCGAATGGACCAAGGACAACCACTTCCGCACCAAGCAGTATTACCGCGTGTACAAGTGGGACGGATCGAAGATCGCGATCGTGAAGAACTGGTACGCGTTCGACGTGAAGTAATCCGTTTTGCTAGCGCATGATCCCGAAAAGTGGGAACCGGTTTTCGGAAAAGATCATGCGCAAGCTTGAACGCACCGACAGCGCCCGGCATGACGTCGGGCGCATGTCGCTAAACGGCGCGGGATCGTCTTGCAGCTGATCGTCAATATCGTTGTGCTGTCGGCGATCTATGCGCTGATCGCCTGCGGCTATGTGCTGGTCTATCGCGTCAGCCGGGTGCTCAACCTGGCGCATGGCGAATTGATGATGGTCGGCGCCTACCTGTTGTTGACGACGGCGACGGCATTTCCAGGGAGCCCCTTGGTCGCGATCGCGGTGGCGGTGGCGCTCAGCCTCATGGTCGGCGTGCTGGTCTATGTCTTTCTGATGCGCAAGATGACCGGCGAGATGGTGCTGGCCGCAGTGCTCACCACTGTCGCGCTCGGCATTCTGCTGCGCGGCCTGGTGGTGCTGATCTGGTCGGCGCAGCAACAATATCCTGGCGAGGCGCTCGGTTTTACCAATCCGGCGATAGCGCTGCCGGGCGGCGGGCGGATTTCCACCTTCGCCGCCATTCTGGTGGTCGCCACCGCCTTGATCTACAGCGCGCTGTTTGTGTTCCTGCGCTTCGGCCGCTGGGGCGTGCGCATGCGCGCCGCTGGGCAAAATCCGCTGCTGGCCGCCCAACGCGGCATCAACCTGCACGCCGTCTATGCGCTGGCCTGGGGACTTTCGACGCTGACCGGCTCGATTGCCGGCATGCTGATCGCGCTCGATTCCGGGCTAACCGGCACCATGGCGATCATCGGGCTGAAGGCGTTCCCGGCTGCCCTGGTCGGCGGGCTCGACAGTCTCTTCGGCGCGTTGATCGGCGCCTTCATCATCGGCGCCGCCGAAGTGCTGTCGATCCAGTACATCGATCCGCTGCTGTCGGACGTGGTGCCGTTCCTGGTGCTGATCGCCATGCTGATTGTGCGGCCATGGGGTATTTTCGGGACGCGCGAGGAACTCGACCGTGTCTAGCCGCACGCCGCGCGCCAGCGGATATTTCCGCACCGACTATGGGCAATCGATTGCGCTGATCCAGACGCGTACCGAACGCGCCGGTGTCGTTGCGCTCGTCGTCCTGTTGCTGGGCTTTCCATTTCTCGCCTCGGCGTTCTATCTGGACCTGGCCAACCAGGTGTTCCTGGCCGCTATCGGCTCGCTGTCGCTGATGCTGCTCACCGGCTATGCCGGGCAAATCTCGCTCGGCCACGCCGGCTTGCTGGCCGCCGGCGCCTATACCGCCGGCATTCTGTCGAAGGAAATCAACGCACCGATTTGGCTGACGCTGCCGGCTGCGGCACTGGTAGGCGGAATCCTTGGAGTCATCTTCGGGCTGCCGTCGCTGCGTCTGCGCGGACTTTATCTCGCGGTGTCCACACTGGCCTTGTATTTCGTCGTGGTCTATCTCGGCGGCGAGTACGAAACCAAGCGCGGCTATTCCACCGGTATCATGGTCGATGCGCCCAAGATTGGCGGGTTCACTATCCACGGCGACAGGGCCTGGTATTTCATCCTGCTGATTGCCGCGCTGGTAGCCCTGCTGATCTGCATCAATTTGCTGCGCAGCAAGACAGGCCGCGCCTGGCGTGCCATCCGCGCCCATGAAACCGTCGCGCAGGCGCTCGGCATCGATGTGGCGAGATACAAATTGCTGGCCTTTGTCATTTCGTCGGCCATGGCCGCGGTTGCCGGCGCACTGTTTTCCTACTACCGCAGTTTCGTATCGGTCGAGGCCTTCTCGCTGTTCCTGTCGATCCAATATGTCGCCATGATCATCATCGGCGGCATGGGCTCGCTGCTCGGCGCGCTGCTCGGCGCGGTGTTCGTGACGATATTTCCTTATGTCATCGAGGCCGGCCTCTTGAGTTTGCCGGGCGCGCAACATTATGCCGGCATCCTGTTCGCGGTGAATTACGCGGCGTTCGGCGCGGTGATGATCGTGTTTCTGATCTTCGAGCCGCTCGGTCTGGTCGGCATCTGGCAGCGGGTGCAGAGCTATTTTCTGCTCTGGCCGTTCAAGCACAGGCCGGCCGCGGGGCAGCGCAAATGAGCGAAATTTTGGTCGCCGTCGACAAGCTCGAGGTTGTCTACCACCGCGCCATCACCGCGGTGCAGGGCATCAGCCTGTTGGTCCGCCAGGGGCAGATCGTCACCATCCTCGGCACCAATGGCGCCGGCAAGACCACGACGTTGCGGGCTATTTCGGGATTTCTCGGCATCGACAATGCCCGCGTCACCGATGGATCGATTACATTCAAGGGCAACCGCGTCGATGGCCGGCCGCCGAACGAGATCGCGCGCTTGGGGATCGTCGTGGTGCCCGAGCGGGAAAAGGTGTTCCCCAATCTGACCGTGATGGAAAACCTGGTCGCGCCGGTCGCGCCATTTACGGCCAAGATCGAGCGGCGCCGGCAAGTCGATCTGGTTTTCCAGTATTTTCCCCAGCTCGCCGATTTGAAAAGCCGCCTCGCCGGACTGCTGTCGGGCGGCGAGCGGCAGATGCTGGCGATGGGAACCGCGCTGGTCTGCCGTCCGTCCCTGTTGCTGGTCGATGAATTGTCGCTCGGTCTGGCGCCGGTGGTGATCGACGACCTCATGCGGCGGCTGCTCGATATCCGCCGTGAGCTCGGGCTCACCATCGTCATTGTCGAGCAGAGCGCCGCGGTGGCGCTCGACATCGCCGATTACGGTTACGTTCTGGAGAATGGCCGCGTGGTGCTCGACGGCACAAGCGAGCGGCTGCGTAGTCACGGCGACATTCAGGAATTCTATTTGGGGCAGACCGGCGGCGACCGGCGCAGCTACCGGGCGGTCAAGCAATACCGGCGTAGCCGGAGGTGGTATGGCTGAGATCGAGGTCGCAGCGCTGGCGCTGAAATTCGGCGGCTTGACCGTGCTCGACGGCGTGTCGTTCGCGGTCGAGCCGGGCGAACTGTTCGCTTTGATCGGTCCGAACGGCGCCGGCAAAACCAGTGTGCTGAATTGCATCAGCGGGATCTATCGCGGGCAGGGCGCCATCCGCTTTGGCGGCAGGGATATTCTAGGCCTACCGCCGCATCGGATTGCCGGCCTCGGCATTGCCCGCACCTTTCAACACGGCGAATTGTTTCCGCAAATGTCGGTGGTGGAGAACCTGCTGACCGGACGCCATGTCCGCTTCCGCGCCAATCCGTTGAGCGAGATGCTGTTCTTGCCCGGCGTGCGCCGCGAAGAGATCGAGCAGCGCGAAGCGATCGAGCGGATTATCGAAATTGTCGAGCTTGAGCGTTATCGCCACGCCGCGGTCGGCGGCCTGCCGTTCGGGCTGCAGAAGATCGTTGGATTTGCGCGGGCGCTGGCGCTCGACCCGGCCTTGTTGCTGCTGGACGAGCCATCCGCCGGGCTTAACCGCGAGGAGCGCGAGGACCTGGCCCGTTTCATCCTGCGCATCAAGCATCAGCTCGGCATTGCGATGATTTGGATCGAGCATGACATGCAGATGGTGGCCGATCTGGCCGACCGGATTCATGTGCTCGACTATGGCCGCACGATCGCAGAAGGCAGCCCCGATGCGGTGCTGAGCCATCCGGACGTGGTCCGCGCTTATATCGGCGATAAGACCGAGGTGCGCCGCTAGAGATTGATCCCCTGAGTTTATGCGCACTCTCTTCGCTCATTCCCGCACCCGCCTGCACGGGTGCAGGCTCCAGCGCGTGTCCAGCATGTCCTGCCGACCTTGCCGGGAAAGCGCGCGGCTAGGTCGAATTGCTCCGTTGGGCGAGCGGCCGAACGGGCGCCACGGCCCGGTGGGACGAAGCGGATTGACATATATCAAGAAGCGGCCGGGCGAGACCCTGTAGCCCTTGCCTGGACAATTGACGGTTATTGCAACCAGAGGAGGGCCCAATGTCGGCCCAGCCCATCGCACAAAGGCAGCAGACGCCGGTCGAGATCGTTTCGCGGTGGTGGCGAGCCTGGACGGCAAATCGTTCGGCCGGATCGGACTTCGCATGCTGCGCGGAAGGCCAGGTTGAGCAGTTGGCAAAAGACATGGGCGTGTCTGCGGGCGATCTGCGCGCGCTGGCGCGTCTCGGTCCGGGCGCCGCCGACCTTTTGCAACGACGCATGACCGCGCTCAAGCTTGATCGCAGCGAGGTTTTGCAAGCCGAACCCGGAACTTTCCAGGATATGCAGCGCGTTTGCGCGATGTGTGGAAGTCATAAGCGCTGCGCGCGGGATATGACCCGCAATGCGAAAGACTCGGCATGGGAAGACTATTGCTCCAATGTCGCAACGCTTAAGATGCTGAATGCAATGCCTTGGCCGGGGCGGAGCGACCAATAGACACCGCTCCGATGGCGGCAGACGGCGTTCGGCACTCGGGTTTCAATGTTCCGCAGAAGGCAAAAGAGGCCCCGTACGCCCCAAAGGGCTCATCGCAGGGGGGCTATTTGCCCGGCCGCACGGGATGGTCAGATGACTTGCCTTCCGTGCATTGTTTCTCTATGCGATTCCGTTATTCCAGCGAATTATGCCCTCGATTGGGCGTTTCGGCAGCCATTCGAGTTGGCGGGTAGGATAGTGGCATGACCCTTTGGTTCGTGTTCGCGCTGATGACGGCAGCGGCGATCTTCGCCGTGCTGTGGCCGCTGTCCCGGCGTGGCTCAAAGCACGGCGGCAGCGATATCGCCGTCTACCGCGACCAACTGGACGAAATCACGCGCGACCGGTCTGCTGGCTTGATCGGCCAGGCGGAAGCGGAAGCCGCCAAGGTCGAAGTTTCGCGCCGGCTCATTGCCGCCGCCGATGCCGCGGAAGCTCAAAAGCCCGCGCCCGAAACGCAGTCGCTCTGGCGCCGCCGCGCCACCGCCTTTTTCGGCTTCGTAGTGCTGCCGATTGGCGCAGTGCTGCTTTATCTGATGCTCGGTTCGCCGCAAATGCCGGGTGAGCCGCTGTCGGCCCGAATGCAGGCGAAGGACGAGAGCCGCGCGGTCGAGCGTCTGATCGTGCAGGTGGAGGACCACGTCGCGCGTAATCCCGAGGACGGCCGCGGCTGGGAGGTGTTGGCGCCGGTTTACATGCGGCTCGGCCGTTT
This sequence comes from Hyphomicrobiales bacterium, assembly GCA_038206805.1. Taxonomy (GTDB): domain Bacteria; phylum Pseudomonadota; class Alphaproteobacteria; order Rhizobiales; family Xanthobacteraceae; genus Pseudolabrys. The sequence continues at coordinate 52,875 of JBBRAL010000005.1, forward strand.
CGACGATGCGGTAAGGGCCTGGCGCAATGTGCTCAGGCTGAACGGCAGCAACGCATCGCGCGAGGCCGACCTTGGCGAGGCGCTGGTTTTCGCCGCCAACGGCGTCGTCACGGTCGAGGCCAAGGCCCAATTCGAGCGTGCGCTCGCGCTCGACGGACAGGACGTGATGGCCCGCTTCTACCTGGCCACGGCTGCCGATCAGGACGGACGGCGCGCCGAGGCCGAAGCCGTATGGCGCGACTTGTTGGCCAAGGCCCCGCCGGGCGCGCCCTATGTGGAGTTGTTACGCAGCGCATTGGAGCGCAGGGCACCGACGGCACCCAACGTACCCAAGGCACCGGTTGCACCGGTAGCGGCCGGCGCGGCCAACCCAGGCGCGGCGGCGGCGGTGAAAGCGCCCGCCGATCACGACGATGCGGCGATCGCCAGCATGGTGGCGCGGCTGGCCGAACGAATGAAAACGGACGGTTCCAACGTCGATGGCTGGGTGCAGCTGGTGCGCTCCTACCGCGTGCTCGGCCAGAGCGACAAGGCGGAAGCGGCAATCGCCGACGCCCGCCGTGCGCTGGCCGCGGACGCCGACAAGCTTCGCCAATTTACCGCGGGCATAGAGGCGGCCGCGCCAGCTATGCCTGCGGCGCCGCCAGCCCCTGTAGCAGCCGCGCCCGCGGCCGGCGCGGCCAAGCCAGGCGCGGCGGTGGTGAAAGCGCTGGCCGATCACGACGATGCGGCGATCGCCAGCATGGTGGCGCGGCTGGCCGAGCGAATGAAAACGGACGGCTCCAACGTCGAGGGCTGGGTGCAACTGGTGCGCTCCTACCGCGTGCTCGGCCAGAGCGACAAGGTGGAAGCGGCAATCGCCGACGCCCGACGCGCGCTGGCCGGCGATGCCGACAAACTCCGCCAGCTTGCCGCAGGTTTGGAGACGGCCGCGCCAGCCATGCCAGCGGCGCCGCCAGCCCCTGTAGCCGCCGCGCCGGCGCCCGCCGCCGGTTTGCCGGGGCCGAGCGCTGCCGACATCGCGGCGGCGCAGAAGCTTGAGCCCGGCCAGCAAAATCAGATGATCGTCGGCATGGTGGCGCGGCTCGCCGACCGGCTGAAGCAGGATGGCTCGGACGTCGAGGGCTGGCTGCGGCTGGTGCGCGCCTACATGGTGCTCGGCGAACGCGACAAGGCACAGGCCGCCGCGGCCGATGGGCGGCGCGCGCTGGCCGGCGATGCCGACAAGATCCGCCGCATCGACGAGTTGGTCAAAGAACTCGGCGTAAAAGGTTAAAGCCGGCTGGCGTAAATCCCGGTTACGGTCGAACGCCCCCGAAGCGCAGATGACCCGCGGCCGGCAGGTTCAAATAGGCCAGCGCATGATCCCGAAAAGTGGGAACCGGTTTCCCGCTGGAGCCTGTGCTCGGGCCGGCCAAAAGCCGGACCCGAGTCCGAAGCCCGCTTCGGCGGGCGAAGGAAGGTCGGAAAAGATCATGCGCAAGCAAGATGTTAGGGAAGCACAGCGATTCAATCTAAACGGATCGCGCTCCAGCCGCTCAATTGTCCTTGGCGCCCTCGCGAATCCAGGCGCGAATGGCGTTGCGGTCGCATGACGACAACTGCTTCTTGCCGTGCGGCATGCGCAGCTCCTTCGACGCGCGCCAATCGAGCAGCAGCATCAGATTGCTGCTCTCCGGATCGCCCGGGATGATCATGGGCCCGAACTTGGTGCCCTTCATGACGCCGGCATAGGAGGTGAGGTCCAGCCCGCTTTTCACGACGCCTTCGCCGTTCGGCTGATGGCACTCCACGCAGCGGCCCTTGAAGATCGGCACGACGTCTTCCCGGAAGCTCATCTTCGACTGGCTGGTCGGCGCTTTCGCCGGCTTTGCTTGCGGCGCGCAATAGGCGGTGGACGAGGTGGTGATCTGCATGCCAGCCACCGCCGCGAGGCCCAGCGCAGCCGTCGCTGCGAACAAAAGATATTGCCGCTTCATTGCCGGTCTCCTGTTATTTCGGACGTTTCTCTATATAGCCGCGCCCGCCCCATTTCACACAATATTTTTAAGGTAACAATGCGGCCCGGCGCTTGAGCCACATCAAAATACCGGGTCCTGCCGGGCAAGGCGCGCGGCGCCTGGCGCGGTAGCCCTCATTTGCCGCCCTAGGGGCCTTGCGCGCGGCCGCGGGCGGCTGGGCCGCGATTGTGTGCGAGGCGCCCGCCGTAACGCGCCATGATTCGCACAGGGGCAAGCCGGCGGCGCAAACGAAAGGAGCGGCCCGAAGGCCACTCCCAGTATTGTAATTCACGAGGGTAGTTTGGCTAACGCCAACTCACCACTTCACGCCAAAGGACAGTTGGCCCAAGACCACATTGTAGTTCGGGGTACCGGTGCCCATCCAAATCGAATAGGCAGTCGTGGCGTTGCCGGGATTGACGAGCCAACCAAGCTGATTTTGGAGTGGCTGCCAAGCATCGTTCGAATTCCTCTCCCACATCACGCGGGCCTTCCAGTAGGCTTTCCCGATCAGGCCCGCGCTGCGGGTGACGGCGTCATCGAGCATGTATTTCGCCGCAACGTCGAGACGGGTCATGGTGTTGTGCGAGTCCGGGAACGTCGCCAGCGGCGTATATCTGCATCCGGCTGGCGTGCAACCCAGGTTCCACTGCGATGTCGACCTACTAACGGTGAAGTTTGTGTCGACGAACAGCTTATCAGGGATCAATGTGGCTTTGTTACCCACAATAAACGTGTGGGTGAAGTCAGTCGTTTGGATGTTCAGGTCATCGACGCCGACGCCGCCGGTGGAGCCTTGCTGGTAAACCTGACGATAGCCGTTCTCATAATTATATGAGAGAAAAAACGACAGGTCGCGATTCATATTCAGCGTGACATCGGTCCCGACGTTCCAAGAACGGGCTTTCTTTATGCCGGCTTCGGTCGGTGGGAAGTAATTGATATTGGTCTTATAGTCGTCATACAGGAAGCCGGCATTCGGTGTGACCGAGACCATGCGTGTCACGTCGATGTTCCAGGAGGCTTGGCCCTTGGTGCGGTCCCGGTTGGCAAGATCCACCATTCGGAAGCCATCGGTCACGCCGCCAGCGATAGGCGGCGTCTGATATTCATTGAATCGCCGCTGGCCATACTGCAAGCTCGTCCGCAAAGTGGAAAAGCCCCATTTCGAGTCGGCGAATATCTTGCCCATGTTCTCGTTGGTGACGGGCGCATCGCGCCACTGGCCGCGGTCCCAGCGCTCCCAGTCATAAGCGGTGCCGATGGTCAGCCATTTCACCGGGCGATAAGCCAGCTCAGCATTGGCATTCTGCTTTGTATAGTTGGTCGGGTAGCGCATTTCCGCGATGGCTCCAATACCACTAGCCGAATCCGGGTTTAAAGCCGCGAGTCCGGTTACGCTGACCGGTGTGCCATCGATAGTTTTGTAGTTGTAGTAGCGGTAGCGCACGGTCGATTTTAGATCCGAGGTAATCTGCGTGTTGAGCACGTTGTTGAACAGCATCGTGTTCGCGTTGCGGCTCGGTGTTATTATAGAAGCGGGCACCGGATTTCCCGGATTGCTCGTCCATGGCAGGTTTGCGTCGTCCACCTGCATCTTCGTGTATTGGAACGTGCCCATATAGCGGCTGTTCCAAGGCAGGCCGACGCCTCCGGATACGCTCATGGTCTGCGCGCGATTGGACGGCGCCAGCGAATACAGGTTATTGAGCGGCGCGGTCGCGGTGTTGACTGGGTTCCACGGATTCTGAAAGGTCAAGGAAGGATCGGCGTTGTCGTAGATCGAGACGCCGCCGCCCAGCGCAACATTGAAGGTTTTGCCCCATGGCGTGGCGCCCGTGTATTCCGCTTTGAGATTGCCGTTCTGGGTGGTCTCATCGACCGGCCTCGGAAGCTCGAAAGCCGATCGTGTGTTGGTGGGACCGGAGAACGATACCGCCCCTAATGCCATAGTCCCTGTGCGGTGCGTATGCGTGTAGTCCATATTGACGTCCCAATTATCGTTGGGAGTCCAGCGAGCTGATGCGCTCGCCGTATCGCGCCGGACCTTGAGGTCAATCGTTTTGCTGTTGGCGGCGATGGTTGCCGCATCGAGAGCGTCCGGAGTCGGCGTCAAGAAAACCGGAAGGGTCAGGTTGGTGGTGCCAACGCCGTTATACAACGTCTTGGCGTTTCTGGCGAAAACATGGGAAGTTTCGTCCCACCCCAAGGTCAAGTAGTAGGCGCCTGGTTTTGATAAATCCAAGCCGAAGGCCTGATCGTCCCAGCCAATGTTCGTACCCCAGATTACGACGTCGAGGGGGTCTTTGGTATTATGCGCCCCCACCAAGAAATTGCCGAACGCTCCGGGCCTGAGGTCACGGTATTCGTAGTACTTTCCTAGCGTCGTCTTGTCCGGCTTGTTTAAGTTGAAGCGACCGCCGATTTCGACAAAGCCCTCATACCACCACGGCATCGGTTCGGCTGCTGGCGCCTTCGTGACCATCTGGTCGGCAGCCAACGCCGGCGATGCTAATCCCGCGCCGATGACCAGGGCAGTCGCCGCGCATGTTGCCAGAAATCCAGCCCGCATTTTCATTGTCGTCGCCCCTACCTGTAACCCCAGTACTATTGTCGGCTCTCGAATCCCGGTTCCTATCGAAGGAAGAAGAACCCGTTCGGTTTATTGCTTCCATGGATGTTGCTGTGGCAGTTGCCGCAACCCCGACCCAGCACATAGGGGGTGTTCGGGAGACCGAATCCGCCGCCGGCAGTCGGGGAGTGAACGGAACTGTGACATTCGTTGCACAGCCGTGGCCGCGCCACTTTCAGCAGGAACTCGTAATTCGAGCCGTGCGGCTGGTGGCAGTTCAGGCAGTTCTCACGGACCGGCGGGTGTTCCCAAAGCATCGGGCCGCGCTTCTCGGCATGACACTTGTAGCAATTGTCGTTCACAGTCGCTTCGCGGATCAGCTTTTCAGTGACGCTGCCGTGTGGATTATGGCAGTCCGTGCACGTTACCTTGCCTTCGCGAATCGGCATGTGCGACGAGTACTGCATCTGCGCCCGCTTAATCTGGTGGCACTGATAGCAAGTCTCGGCCTCGACCTTGGTCTTCAAATTATGCTTGCGCGATACGCTTTTCATCACCGCGTGGCAGTCGGTACAAGCGACCCCGCGCGTTTCATGCACGCTGCCGGGCCAGTAATTGCGCTCGCCCTTCTGGTGACAGCCGAGGCAAACGCCATTTCTTTCCTCGACCGGACGCGGATCGTCCTTGCCGAACGACAGGATGCCGCCAACGCCGCGTCCGCCGCCGGCTTTCACGTGCGCCGATCCCGGACCGTGGCAGTTCTCGCATTCGAACTTGCCTTTTTGAGTTCCGCCGATCTTGCCCATCAGCGTCTTCTTGAATTCCGCGATGAGCGGCGCATGGCAACCCGCACAAGCCTGCGACCCGACGATGTGGGCTTCGACTGGCGCGCTTGTGCGCTTGCTGCCCGCAGCCGGGGCTTTGGGTGTCGTCGTGGTGGGAGCCTGTGAGGCGCCGCCCTTGCCGCCCAGCCATTCCATCAAGGTTTCCGGTTCGGCGGCCAGCTTCGGCTGGTCCTTGATCGATGCCGGCTGCGCCGAGCCCAGGCGCTGCGCGAAATCCTGCAACGCGGCGAAGGTCCGGTCGTCGAATTGTGGGCCGGAATTGGCGGCAGGCTTAGTGGCAGATTTGGCGCCGGCCGAATCGGGCGCTTGCGCCGCAAGCTGTTGCGCGAACGAACTCAACGCCGAGACGGCGTCATCGCTGGCGTATGACTGACGCGTTTGGCTGGAGTCATTGGAATTGACCGCCGGCGGCGAGCCGCGCAGCGTCGAATTGATGTCGGCGACGGTGAGTTTGCCCTCGGCGCTGGCCGGTTGCGCCAATGCGAGCGCGCCACAATAAATAAGCGCCGCTGCGGCGCTCAATATGAATTTGTTTACTGGCTTGGGTCTATTAAAGCTGGGTAGGAACCTGGGTTGTTCCGGAGCGCCCGACGCAACGGTGAAACCAGGATGGACATTAGCCTGACTGCTGTTTTTCACTTAATCGCCCCCGCCACCACAATTCTGCCATAGGCGCCGACACGACGCCGTTCGATCGCGCGCTAAACCGGCCGTTGCCACCGGTTGTTTTTTGATTGCGAGGCGCCATTCCGAACGATTCTTGCTTGGAATTCCGCCCGGGACCCCCGTCCCATTACGCCCTCTTTTACGCGCCTCTACGCTCAACTATTAACGTTTGGCAACATTCACACAAAAGCCCAGATCGACTTTGACCTGGATCAAAGTTACCGGTTTTTGACCTGGATCAAATTTATCTAGTCTGTTCGATGTTGCGGTGCTGAAATCTCTTTATCGATGAAGAGGTAAGGCCATGCGAACTCGTCATTGCTGGCCTGTGGTCAATCTGCAACGGAGAACAAGAATATGAATGCAAGCGCAAAGAAGGCCTTGATCCTTATTAGCGGCACGGCTGTCGCAATACTGATCGCGGGCACGATGTCGCTGACCGTTTCGCGTAACGCCAATGCCTCGCCGGCATTTGCCGCTTCGACCGGCAAAGCTTGCGGTTTCTGCCATCAGAATCCGGCAGGCGGCGGCAAGCTCACGTCGGCCGGCGCAAAATTCAAGGCGAACGGCAACAAGATGTAGAATCGTTCAGGCCGGTCGAGGCAAGTATTCAATCTGTATTGCTCGATCGGCATGGCTGGAATGCAAGCCCGCGGCGGGCGGCAATAACGGCGGCGTAAAACGCGTGGCAACTCATGCCGCGCGTTTTCGCGTTGGACGCCGGGTAATTTTCGTTCGAGGCTTGCGGGCCGAAGCGCTAGCGGTCGCGCACGGCGGGCGGCGCCGGGGAAAACCACATCTGATACAGCGTCACCAGGCACATGAAGGCGAAGCACATCGCCATTACGCCGCCGGCGCCTATTTCCACGAACACGAAGGGGTGGAACACCTTGATCAGGTACCAGGAAACGATATCCACCAGCGTGGCGACGAAGGGCAATGCGACGACGGCGCATTTGAACCATATAGGCCGCACATAGGCATGGCTGAACATGGTGCCCACGATGAAAAAGATGAAAGTTATGCCGAACAGATGAATGTGCGACACGCGCACCAGCGTGGAGATCGCCGTCCCGGTATCCTTTTCGGTCACTTTTTTCAGATTATCGAAACTGCTGAGGTTGGGCAGGTGCGGATTGCTGCCGTCGTGGCAGAGCATGCAGCGCTTCTCGAGCAGCGGCGCGACCGTCTTGTCATACACCGCACGTGTGGCGCCTTCGGCCGACCAATTGAGGATGGCATTGCGTTCATCGGCCGGCAGCATGGTCGACATCGGCCCGCGTAGCGCCGCTTCCAGGCGCGAGCCCTTGCCGCTGCCCGAATAGGCGACGATGAGATCCTCGGGCGTGAGCAGGAGCGGATTGCCGCCCGATCGACCGGCATAGGTGTAGTAGATGTTGAGCATAGCGAAGCAGTAGCCGATGCCGAGGATGAGAAGCGCCGCGGTATAAAGAACGCGCTGGCTGTATGGCAATTCCGAATAATGCAGATAGTGCCGGTGCAATGGTAGTTCGCTCATGATCGATCCCATCTTTTTCGGCTTGATCTAGTTTACTTGCCCGGTAGCGGTCCGTACAGGACCGCCCGCGCCGCGCATCGGCGCCATGGCAAGTCGGTTCATGGTTACTTCGCCGGCTGGCCCGCGTAATACGATGCAATGCTCTCGATGATCGAATCGCTGTAGGGCACGCTCATATTGTGCATCATGGAGTTGCCGCGCTTGTCGTCGCGATAGGCCCGCAACGCCAACGTCAGATAGTCCTTGTCCTGTCCATTGATGACCGGGATCGCCAGCGCCGGATTGTTCTGGTCGCCGGCATGGCAACGATCGCACTTGGCGGTGATCTCCTTGAGCAGTGTCTGCCCGTTTTCCGCGGGCTTAGACTTCTGCGGCACATAGAACGCGACAATATTGTCGATGTCCTGATCGCTGAGATTGGCGACCAGACGCGACATCAGAGCGTGCTTGCGCGTGGTGCGGTAGGTCTTGATGGCATTCGTCAAATATTGCGGATCCTGGCCGGCGAGGCTGGGCGTTGCCGAATCGGTGCTTACGCCGTGCGAGCCATGACACCCGCCGCACACCGCGGTCTTCGGCTCGCCGGCTGTGGCATCGCCGTTCGGCGGTGCGCTACGCTGCGCCGGGGTCTGCGACGCGAAATACAGCGCCGTGCTTTCGATATCGAGCCGGCTCATCCTGCGCAAAATCGGATCCATGGGCGCCGATGCGCGCGCGCCGGTCAGATATTCCTGCGTGGCGACGACGAAATAGCCGGGCTGCTGACCGGCCAGGCTGGGCGTGCCAGGGGTCTTGCTGTTGCCGTCCTCGCCGTGGCAATGCGCGCAGGTCGCCGCCACCACCTTGCCGTTGTCATACGGCGAGTACAGGCTCCCTTTCATCGCCGGTATTGGCGGCAGGCTGGCGTAGAACGCGGCAACACCCCGCGTTTCGGCTTCGCTCATATTGGCCGCGATTTCCCGCAAGGCGGCATGGGTGCGCACGCCGTTCTTGTACTCCTTCAACGCGGCTATCACGTAGCGCCCGCGTTGTCCGGCGAGGTTCGGAATCCCGGCAGCGGTACCCTTGCCGTCGAGACCGTGACAGCCCTTGCATTCCTTCTCGGCGACAATCTTGCCCGCGCTGATGTCCGCCGCGCTTTGCTTTTCGGGCGCGCCGTTATCCGAGCAGCCGATCAGCGCCACCGACATAAGCAGGGCGAGCAAGAGATGTTTCATGGGTAGCTCCGGGACGTTCAATGAAAGATGTACGATTACCCGCCGAACAGGTGGTGGGTGAATCCGTTGATCACCATGACGAGCAGGATCAGGCCGCAAGCCATCAGGGTAAAGCCCAGGATCGTGGACGCGCGCGTCATCGGCTGCGACGGGGCGTCGACCAGGTATTGCGACAGTTCTCCGTTCGCGACCAGACGATTGTACTCGATGAGGTGCTCGCGCTTGAATTCCTCCAGCGGCATCTTGCCGGTGAACATGAGGATATCGAGCGGGAATTTGTCCGGCCGCCAGTGATTGTTGAAGAAATGCACGGTGAACAGGAAGCCGGCGGCCAGCACCGCTTCCTCGCCGTGGAAGATGGTGGCGAGGTTGAACACCCAGCCGGGCAGGTAGGTGGCGGTCAGGCCCTTGAACCACAGCATGGCGCCGCTGCCGCCGATGATGGCGACACCCCAGAACGGCGCCCAGTAGTCGAATTTTTCCCAATAGGTCCAGCGGTCGAGCTGCGGTTTCGGCGCGCGCCCAATGAACCACTTGAACATGGCGATGGCGTCGTCGAGGTCGGCCCAATTGGGGATCATCGAATCGGGGCCAAACCAGCGGAAAGTCTTCCAGCTACGCCCGATCCGGAAAAATATGTAGATGAGGTGCCAGAAGAAGATACCGACAAATGAGGCGGCGAAGATGCGGTGCACAAAGCCGGTAACGCGCGGGCCGCCAAACAGGTGGCTGACGATCGGCGCCCACACCGTGTCGGAAAACAACAGCGTCATGCCCGTGAGCACCAGCATGATGACGCAGATGGCGAAGCAGAGGTGGGCGATGCGCCAGATAGCCGACCAGCGCCGGTAGTAAACGACCGGTTCGCCGCCATTGCCGTTGAGCGCAGCGGTGCGCACATGCGGCCGATTCTTGTTCTGCTGGTGGTCGCGCAGTTCGCGATAATACCAAAGCGCCGAATGCGCCCAGAAGAACGCAAAGACGCCGCCAAGCAGCAGCAGCATGAACTTGGAGGCGAGCCAGGTGTGGGGATAACGAGCGAAGTTGTGGTCGTTGGCGTGCGGTTGGAAGCTGAGGAACCCCGCCGTGGCGTCGAGATGGCACTTTTGGCAGGTCTGCAGGCGGTTGGCCGGAAAGACGCTCGATGCCGGATCGTCCACGCGCTTGATCGTGTGGCTGCCGTGGCAGTCGAAACACTTGGCGGTATAGGCAAAGCCCAGCGTGTTGACCTGCCCGTGATAGGTGTTCAGGTAGGACTTCAATTCCTCTTCGTGGCAATTGCCGCAATTCTTGGTGATCAGCAGCCGGGTGGTGTCGAGCGAGGGGTTCTGCACGTCGTGGGTGGTGTGGCAGTCCGAGCAGATCGCCGCTTTAGGGTTGCCGTTCAGCAAGGTCTCCTGGCCGTGCACCGAGGTTTTGTAGGCGTCGAGCTCCTTGGTGTGGCAGGCACCGCAGGTGTAGGGCAGATTGAGCCGCCACCAGTTACGGTTGGGGCTGCCCTTCGGATAAATGTAGTGCGCTTCGTGACAATTGTAGCAGGTGGCGTTGGTGTGCGACTGATCCGCCTTGTTGGGCTGCGCGTGGACCGACTTCATGTAGCGGCCGATCATCTCGACGACGCCGCTCAGCTTGGCGACCAGCTCGGGCTTGTTCTCGTCCTTCGCGGCGTCCAGTAAACTCTCATGGCAATTGACACAGCTGACCTTCACCTCGACCTTCTCGTGCGGAATCTTGGTGACGTTGGTGTGGCATTCGACGCAATCGCGCTTGCCGTGCACGCTGCCGAGGAACCGGTCTTTCAATATGATCGGGGGTGTCCCGGGCTCGGGCTTACGAGCCGACGCGAAGCCCTCCTGGCCGTGGCAGCCGAGGCACATCTCACTGGTGAGCTTGGGTGCGGCCTGATCGGCCGCCGCGGTTTGCGCCCTTACATCCGATGGCCATAGACCGGCAGCGGCGATGAACCAGACGAGGCCGGCAGCAAGCCACGTCGCGCGACGTACAACGCGGCCGCCGACGCTAAAATCCCTGGCGGCGGCGCTTTGGTGCGGCTCGGTCATGATTTTCCTGCCCCCAGGTTGGTTGCTCGCAAATGCGCACCTTAATAATGACACAGACGGCCGCTTACCACACCCGCTTAACCGTTGCCGGCCAAGGACTTTTTGATTTCAATCAAAAAGCGGGGCGTTGTCGCGAAATGCCCGGCGGCGCGGTCATCCGGCCAAATAGACAGCTTGTAAAGTGGCGGCCGTCACGCCCACGGCCTCGATCCGCCTGGTCTTTCCGGCCGGCCCGATGCGCCGTCCCCTGCGGTCAGGCTTCCGCCCTTTCCCAGGGCGGAAACAGCCGGACCAGCACCGTCAACAGAATCATCGGAATGAGCAATACGATTCCCGCCGCCAGCAAGCCCTCGCGGCCGAAAATCGGCGGGTGATAGGCCAGCAATCCTCGCGCGGTCTTCGAGATTTCCTGTCCGCCGATGACGACATTATACCGCATCATCAACACCGCGAGCAGGACGAGGATCGAGCATCCGGTAATCCCTAAGATCAGCGCCGTTCCGCTGGTGCCGCGCCAAATCATGAACGTTATGACGGCAAGCGGCAGCGCCGACCCGATGCCGAATTGCAGGATGAAAAACGGAATGACAAGCGGCCCTTTGACGAACTCCATGATCACGTCGATGCCTTCGCGGCCGCGATAGACCAGACTGGCGAATTCCACACCTTCCAACAACAGCGTGAACATCATGAAGCCCCACAAAGAAAAGGCCATGACCTTCAGGCACGACAAATCGATCGCCACCTTGCGCAGCTTGCACGACAACACATAGAGAACGATCACAAAGGCGGTGCCGGATATGATCGCCGAAAGCAGAAAGATCACCGGCATGAGATCGGACGACCACCACTCGCGCGACTTCAACGAGCCGAACACAAACCCGACATAGCCATGCAAGCCGTGCGCGCCGGGGATGCCGATGATCGCCAAGGCGAACAGCCATTTCCGGTCGTAGCCCATGGCGCGGTCGGACACGTCGTTGGATCCGAGCGACAAGATGCGATAAGCCCAGCCCATAAACCCGCCGAGCTTCTGCGACTGCCGCACGATATGCGGCCGGAACACAAACCAGGTCTCCAGCAGCAGCAGACAGATGTAGAAGGCGGCCGCGTAGCCGAAAATCGCAAAGGCCGAGGTCGTGTGCGGCGTTATCATCGCATTGAACGCACGCTCGGGATGACCGAGATGCAGGAGCAAGGGCAGGGGAACCGTGAGCATGCAGCACAACGAGATCAGCAGCGCGAAATGCGCCACCGGCCTCAATTGCGTGAAGCCGAACACCTGATACAGGCTTGAAATGGTGAAGGCGCCGGCGACCAATCCCGTCAGATAGGGATAGACCACGATTAATACCGTCCACGGGATGATTGTCTCGTTGGGGTAGACGTAACCGGTGAACGGCGAGGCGTGAAAGAGCGTTTCCATCAGATCACGTCCTTGTCTATGCCCACGTAGAAGACATTGGGGGCATTGCCGGTCTCGGGTTTCAGCACGCGCACGCGATTGTTCTGGATGAACTGGCTGATTGGGCTTTGCTTGTCGTTGCGATCGCCGAAAACGCGCGCGCCAACCGGACAAACCTCGACGCAAGCCGGCTGCAGCCCCTTGGTAATGCGGTGGTAACACCAGGTGCACTTGTCGGTGACGTTCTTTTCCTCGTTGAAGAAGCGCGCGCCATAAGGACAGGCCTGCACGCAATACTGGCAACCGATGCAATAGGTGTGATCGATAACAACGACGCCGTCCGCGGTCTTGTAGGTCGCGCCGGTCGGACAGACCTGCACGCAGGCCGGATTCGTGCAGTGATTGCACAGCTTCGGCACAAAGAACGCCTTCTCGACATTGGCGTCCTTGTACCGGTTGGCGAATCGATATTCGCCCGGGACGGGAGATGCCGCGATGTTCACCGGGTCGGCTTGGCTGTCGATCAGCGCCTTGTCCTCGTTTTCCAAGGTGACGTAGCGTTCGACCCAGGTCCGGAAGTGATGCGGGTCCAGCGAGACGTTGTTTTCCTTCTTGCAGGCCTCGACGCAGCGCAAGCAGCCGATGCATTTCTCGGCATCGACGCCGAAGCCCCATTGATGCTTGGACCAATCGTATCCGGGTATCGCCGGTATCTCGCTGGACGCCGCCGCTGCCTGGGTGGCCGCCGTTGCAGGGGACGCGACCGCGTTTGCAGCAACGGCCGCAGCGCCGCAGGCGATGGCGCTTCCAAGACAACTCAGAAAATCGCGGCGCTCCTTGTCGTGTGGCTCAGATCGCTGGTTCTCGTCCATTGGCCGCGCTCCCAGTCAGAATTCCGTTCGCCGTGCCCTATTTGCAAGTCGCGGCGGCGTAATAGGCCGCAACATTTTCCATTTCCGAATCGCTCAACCCCTTGGCAATTCCCGCCATGATGGCGTTCTTGCGGGCGCCGCTGCCGTAGCGTTTCAGCGCGTCGGCCAGATAGGCCTTGGATAGTCCGGTGAGGTTCGGCCAGGAGGGATTGCTGCTCTTGCCGTTGGCGCCGTGGCAGGCGGTGCACTTGGCCGCGGTCGCATGACCCGGCAATGCCGCCTGCTTATCCGCCGTCAGCGTGCTCTCGCATTTCAGTCCGGCGAAATGAGCGGCCAGGTTCGCGGCATCCTCATCGCTTACCTTGGCGGCCGCGCTCATCATCGGTTCGTTGCGCGCGCCGCTGTTGTAGGACTTGAGCGCCTCGAGGACATAGGCCGCGTTTTGGTTGGCGAGCGTGGGGCCGGGAAGGTTATTGCTGACGCCGTCGGCGCCGTGACAGCCCGCGCATTCCGCGGCCTTGATCTTGCCCGCCGCCGCGTCGCCGGCCTGCGCCGTCGATGCCGCCGGCACCAGGCCAAGCCTGGGCGAATGCGGATTATGACAGACGGTGCATTGTTGCGTGCCGGCATGATCGGCAACCACAATCTGGCGCTGCTGTAATGGCCGTCCGGTCATCCGCTCGTGGCAGAGTGTGCACAACTTTCGCGTGTCGGCCGGAACGGCCATTTTTACATTTTTCGGATGATCCGGGCCGGTGGTCGGCGGCAAATAGGTGGTCTCGGCGTCGCGTCCGCCGGCCGGTCCATGGCAGACCTCGCATTTGACGACCTTGCCGACATCGATGCTGTTGTGGACGCCGTTGGACCATTCCGCGACCTGCTCCGCATGGCAGGAGACGCAATAGGCGTTGCCCTTGTATCTCGGTTTCTCGGCGGCGATTTCGGCGACCGATTTTCCCCGGTAGTGGCCATATTCATAAAACGAATCGGCAGTGAAAAATCTTTTTGCTCCATATGCCAGCGCGCCGAAGGCGATAATAAGGATGACGAGTCGAACGATATGTCGCGGCATAGCCCACCCACTTCTGAGTTAGCTGCTGGAACTCAAGATATTTTCGCCCGGGATATTTCCACCCCGATCACGCGTCCGAAATGTCGGACCGATAACAATTGCGATTTGCGTTATTTCCGCCGCTCCCGTTCGGCGACTTTTATTTTCTATTATTATTGCGGCGTGTCGCTCAATTTGAGTTGATCCATATCAATGTGAATTAAAATTTGAAATTTTCGTGCGTTGCGCAATCCGGCAAAGCGGCGTCGTGCATTCGCCTGCTCAATCGCGCAAAGACAATCGTAGGTGCGGGACGCCGTAGCTTGGGTTAATTGCAAATCATGCATCGCCGCCGGGCGGGAGCAATGCTCGACGCGCGCATGGCGTCGGTTGGCGCGAATGCGATGCATTCGCGATTTGCGCAAGGACGAATGGAAAAGCCGCGGCGGTTTAATTCCAACGGACTGCTACGCCGAACCGGGCGGACGGAGATCGGGGCCGTTGCCGTTATCAAAAGCGCGGCCAATTGCGAACACGCGAGCGCAGAAATAGCGCGCATAGAAAATCCGCCGGTGCGAGACAGGGATGGTTTGAGAAACCATCTCCGTCGCGCATCGGCGCCTCACGCAACAGGTACCTTGTTCGCTGACGCGAACGCGCAGCCGGAAGGGATTAAGCCCTTGCGGATTCGCGATTACTTGAACTTGTCGCCGTTCGCTTCGTATTGCTTGCCCTTGGCATTGCGCGGACCGCCACCGGCCGGATTGACGTGGCAATATCCGCAAGCCTTGCCTTCTTTTGCGGCGTGAGCCGGCGTCGCCGAGGCGGATTGGGGCGCAGCCATCAGCCCTGCGAACAATATGGCGGCCGCCAGCGCGGCTCCGCCGCCAACGATGATCGTCTTTGTCAGGTTCATTTTTTCCATCCTAGTTTTCTCGCGTGGCTATCGCCCGCCATTGCCTGGCGAGTTGCCGAACACGCCTGCGTTAAGTGCGGCAGTGGCGAATTGGTTGCGTTGACTCAAGTCAAGGGCCGATTATTTTCAACGGCCAATAGCCGAAATTCAGCCTGGTCAGAGGCAATCGATGCATATGTTACCGGCGGGACCATCGTTGTCCGCGCGCCGAACCACATAAAATTAACAATCGTCCATGATTCGGCCCGCTTGAGCGGGCGAGCGCGATCGCGTCGGGGGCAAGCTACTCGCGATCTTGCGCTTGCTGGCGCGGATCGCTTGGGCCGATCACTTGCGCCGATTACTTGCGCCGATCATTTGCCCGGGGTCAGGATGTACATAACGGAACGCGCCTTTTGAGCGGCAAAATACGCCGCCAGATTATCGATGTCGTTTTCCGTCAGGTCGCCGGACATCGCTGCCATTTCGGGGCTTTTGCGCGCGCCGGTCCGATAGGCATGCAATACTTTTATCAGATAGTCGGTGCGTTGCCCGGCCAGCGCCGGCAGACGCGGACTGGTGCTGTTGCCGCTGAGGCCGTGGCAGCGCTCACACCGTTGCACCCATTCCTGCGTGGTCAGCGGTTTGCGCACGCTGGGCGCCTGCGGCTTTAGGCCGGCGTAATAGGCAGCGATATTCTTGATTTTGCTGTCGTCGAGCGCTGCCGCCAGGCCTTTCATCGTTTCATTGTCACGCGCACCGTCTTTATAGGCCAGCAGCGCGGCGGCGAGGTAATCCGCGTCCTGTCCGGCCAGGCTCGGCGTCGTGGGCGTGGCGCTGACGCCTTGTTCGCCGTGGCATCCGGCACAGGATTCGGTTGCGGACTTGCCGGCCGCCGCATCGCCGGGCGCCGGGGTTTTCGCCCGCTCGGCTTTCTGCAACGCGTAATAGAGCGCGATGTTCTTTGCGTTCGCATCGCTGATCGCCACGGCCATCGACTTCATCAGCTCATTCTTGCGCTTCCCGTTCTTGTAGTCGTCGATCGCGGCGATGAAATATTTCGGATCGAATCCCACCAGGCTCGGCATTCCGGGTGTTTTTGTAACACCTTCGTCGCCATGACAGCCGCTGCACACCGCAGCCGCGTTCTTGCCGGCTTGCAACGCGTCGGGTTTTGGAACCGCCGCGGCCGTGCCGCTGGCTGGCCTGGGCTGCGCCGGGTCGAGGCTGGAATAATAGGCCGACACTTTGACGAGCGCGTCGTCGTTGAGAAATTTGACGGCATTGTTCATGGCGCTGTCGCCACGAACGCCGGATTGATAGGCCCGCAGCTCAAGATAAAGATAGGCCGGGCGCTGGCCGGCAAGATTAGGCACACCCGGGCTGGTACTGATGCCATTGGCGCCGTGACAGCCGGCGCAGGAGACGCTCGCCAGGCGCTTACCCTCGGCGATGTCGCCGGCATCCGCGTGAAGCGGCTTCAGATCGTCGACGTTTTGCGCGGCGGCGTTGGCGGAAAATCCGGCAATCGCGATCCATGCAACCAATCCGCAGGTCATCGAAAAACGATTTTTTTTGCTATTTGGCATCGTCAAAACTCGTTCTGCGCCGTCTTGCATCGAATTATTCTCATCGGTCTCTTGCCGCGCGTTTGCTACCGGATTGCTTCCAGAATGTCGAGGCCGCAATCGGGCAACCCCTTATTGTCATTGAAGTTAAGTTCGCAGCGCAAGCGCCTGTCGCATTCTTGTGCGGTTTTGGATTTGAAGTTCCTTTACGAGCTTTCCTCGGCAATAGGATGAACTTCAAATCCACCGCACTAGTGCCGCACCGGCCGGCTCGGCTGATCGAACAATGTGTCAAGCGTCACGGCATTCGGGCAGAACTCCCGGAAATGTTCGGCCGCCGTTCCGTCGGCAAGCGCATGCTCGCATTGCCGCTTGTCGCCACAGGTGGTGCACAGCCGCTGCATATCGCGCAAGGCGATCGGGTCGGCATGCGCAAGCTTGTTTGGGTCGACGTGCAGCGCGATCAGTATCTTCGTCAATTGATCCGCCGCGTCGGGCCCCTTGCGCGCCAGTTCACGGAACTGTTCCGGGGTCACGCCCAGGTCTTTAGCCATGAGCATCACTTCCTCCGGCCGGCATAGTCCGAGTTGATCTTGCAGGCCGAATGCATTGCGGTACTTGTTGACCCAGTCGGCAATGGCGCTGAGAATCCCTTCGACCAAGGAATAGTTCGGCGGCTGGTGGTCGCGGTTGGGCATGGCGCCCTCCATCGAGCGAATAAAAACCTACGGATAGGCGCGAACCGGCAGGGGCGCCTTGCGCTAAATCAAGAATGGCGGCTGGTTTCGCAAGCCGGCGGCTCATGTGTGGGGGAACAAGCAATGCAAGCCTTCGATTTCACCGGCCGCACGGTTTTCGTCGCCGGCGGAACTAGCGGCATCAATCTGGGGATCGCGGAAGCCTTTGCCGAAGCGGGCGCCAAATTGGCCGTCGTCAGCCGTTCGCCGGAGCGGGTGGAGGAAGCGCAACGGCGATTGCGCGGTTTCGGCGGCGAGGTCGTGGGCTTTGCGGCCGACGTGCGCAATGCCGAGGCCATCGTGGCGGCCTTGAAGGCGACGCACGATGCCCTGGGCGAGATCGATATTCTGGTTTCGGGGGCGGCCGGGAATTTTCCCAGCCCGGCGCTCGGAATGTCGCCGAACGGCTTCAAGGCCGTCATCGACATCGATCTGCTCGGCACATTCAACGTGCTGCGCGGCGCGCACGCCTTCCTGCGCAAGCCCGGCGCATCGGTGGTGAGTATTTCGGCGCCGCAGGCCGTGCTGGCGATTCCGCTGCAGGCCCATGTCTGCGCCGCCAAGGCCGGCGTCGATATGCTCACCCGCGTGCTGGCGATCGAATGGGGCGGCGACGGCATCAGGGTCAATTCGGTCATGCCCGGACCGATCGAGGGCACCGAAGGCATGGCCCGGCTGGCGCCAAGCGCGGAATCCAGGCAGTCGGTCGCCCGTTCCGTTCCGCTCGGACGATTCGGGACCAAACAGGACGTGGCCAATCTCGTTCTGTTTCTGGCTTCGCCCTGGGCGTCCTACATCACCGGCGCGGTGATCCCGGTCGATGGCGGATGGAGCACGAACGGCGCCGGCGGCCTAGCGCCAGCGCTCAAGTCGTAAGTCAGTTCGGCGCCGGCTCGGACTTGCACGCCTTGGCGGTCTGAATGGCCTGCCACACGATGAACGGCGTCGCCGGCATTGTAATGTCGCGGACGCCGTAGGGGCTGAGCGCATCGACAATGGCGCTGACGATGACCGCGAGCGCCGGCGTGGTGCCGCCTTCGCCGCCCGCCTTGATGCCGAGCGGGTTGGTCGGCGACAGCACTTCGACGATCTTGGTGGTGAACGACGGCAGCCTGTTCGATCGCGGCATGCCATAGTCCATGAATGACCCGCATATCGGCTGTCCCGAACCGGAATCGATCACGCATTGCTCCCACATCGCCTGGCCGACGCCCTGGGCAATGCCGCCATGGGTCTGCCCGTCCACGATCATCGGATTGATGCAACGTCCCACGTCATCGACGGCGGTGTAGCGGGTGATGTCGATGCCTCCGGTCTCGGGGTCGACCTCGACCTCGCACACCGCGCAGCCGTTCGGAAAAACCGGATCGTGCATCTCGTTATTGGCGGCGACTGCCAGTCCGCCCGCGAGCTCGGCCGGCAAGGCGATGCGCGCGGCTTCTTTTGCCAGGTCGAGAAAATCGAAGGTGCGGTTGCTGGTGGCGCTGGTGAAGCGGCCGTCCGTGAACTCGATTTTGTCGGCTGCGGTTTGCAGCACGAGCGCCGCGATCTGCTTGCCGCGCGCGATCATCTCGGGCGCGGCCTTGGCGATCACGGTGGCGGCGTGGCGCATGGAACGACCGGAATGCGAGCCGCCGCCGACGCTGACGATATCGGTGTCGCCCATGATTACGTCGATTGATTCGACCGGCACGGCGAGCAGGTCGGCGACCACCTGCGCAAAGCTGGTCTCATGGCCTTGCCCGCTCGGTTGCGTGCCGATGACGACGGCGATGCGCCCGTCCGGCTTGATGGTTATCTCGACGCGCTCGTTCGGCGCACCGATGGAGGATTCGACATAATTCGCCAGCCCAAGGCCGAGCAATCTGCCGCGCTTGGCCGCCGCCTTGCGCCGCGCCTTGAAGCCGTCGCGATCGGCAAGACGCAATGCCAGGTCCATGTTGGATTCATAAGTGCCGCTGTCATAGGCCGCGCCGATCGCATTGGAGTAGGGCATCGCTTTGGGTGCAATCAGATTCTTGCGCCGCAATTTTATGCGATCGATGCCCAATTCGGCCGCCGCGCTATCGACCAGCCGCTCGATGGCGAAGGTCACCTCGGGACGGCCGGAACTACGATAGGCATTGGTCGGCATGGTGTTGGTGAAGACGGCGCGGGCGCGCAAGGAGGCGGCCGGAATATCGTAGGAGCCGGTGATTAGCGCCGAGCCCTTGCCGAGCGGCGACAGCGAGACGCAATGGGCGCCGCAATTACTGATGTTGGACGCACGCATGGCCAGGAATCGCCCGTCCTTGCGCAGCGCCAGTTCGACCGTCGTTACCAGATCGCGGCCCTGATAGTCGCTGAGAAAGGCTTCCGAACGCGTGGCGGTGTATTTGACCGGGCGGCCGATTTTTTGCGACGCCCACAGCGCCAGGGCGAACTCGACATAGGGGCGGTTCTTCGAGCCAAAACTGCCGCCGACGTCGAGTGAGAGAATTCGCAACCGCTCGGGCGCTATTCCGAGCGTTAACGCGATCTCCTGTTTTTGCTTCACGGCGCCGCCGCTGCCGGCATGCAACGTGTAGCGGCCGGTGGCGGCGTCGTAATGCGCCAGTGCCGCGCGTGGCTCCAATGCCGCGGCGGTGACCCGCACGACATGGAAATCCATTTTGACGACATGGTCGGCGGCAGCAAAGGCGCGTTCGGTTGCCGGCGCATCGCCGAACATCGTTTCGACGAGCACATTATCCGGCGCCTCGTCCCACACCGCCGTTGCGCCCGCCGTGCAGGCGGCCTTTGCGTCCGCCACCCAGGGCAGCGTCTCGTAGTCGACGGCGACCGCTTCCGCCGCGTCGAGCGCCTGCGCAGTCGTTTCCGCCACCACCATGGCGACGGCCTCGCCGACGTGGCGGACCTTGTCGCTTGCCAGCAGGCGATGGGGCCCGACAAAGACCTTGCCGCCGCCGGGAGCGGTGAGTTTGAGGTCGGTTCGGGTCGCGGGCAGCGGGCTATGTGGAATTGGCAGTAGGCCGTCGGCAAGGCAATCCGCGCCGGTGAAAATGCCGAGCACGCCGGGCATGGCGCGCGCTCGCGCGCTGTCGATGCGCAGGATGCGGGCGTGCGGATGCGGCGAGCGCACCATCACCGCATGGGTCTGGCCTTCAATCGCGAAATCGTCGGTGAAGCGGCCCTGGCCGGTCAGCAGGCGATGGTCTTCGCGGCGGCGCAGTGGCTGGCCGATGGCGCCGAACGGCATCCCCAGCGGTTTTTCGATCCGTTCGTTCATGCGTGATTACTGTAACATGCCGGCATCGGGGTGGGCAGCGATCCGGCGGCGGCCTGTGGGCTTCTCATTAATTTGGAAAATCCCTATACCTTTCACGCCATCCCGGGGGTCATCCGTACCGATCCGGCAAGGAATCAACGATGACCGACGCGCCGCGCACCTATCCCGATCTGCACGAGCATATCGCCGCCCTTGAGCAGCGCGGACTGCTGCGCCGCATCGACCGCAGCATCGACAAAGACGCCGAAATGCATCCGCTGGTGCGCTGGCAATTCGTTGGCGGCATCGACGAGGCCGAGCGCAAGGCCTTCCTGTTCACCAATATCGTCGACGGGCGCGGCCGCAAATTCCACATGCCGGTGGTGGTCGGCGCCATGGCCGCCAATCCGGACATCTACAGCGTGGGCATGCGGGCGCCGCTCTCCGACATCCAGGCCAAATGGGATCACGCGATCGCCAATCCGATCGAGCCGCGGCTGGTCAACGAGGCGGTCTGCCATGAGGTCGTGATCGAGGGCGACGCGCTCAAGGGTGAGGGCCACGGCCTCGACATGTTGCCTATCCCGATCTCGACGCCCGGCTTCGACTCGGCGCCAACGCTGACGGCGACCAATGTGATCACGCGCGACCCGGAAACCGGCGTGCAGAACATGGGCACCTATCGTGCTGCCCTTAAATCTCCGGATCGCCTGGTGGTGCGCATGGCGACGCGGGTCGGCGGCGCCGGCGGCTACCAGCACTATCTCAAATACCAGAAACGCAAGGAGCCGATGCCCTGCGCCATCGTGCTCGGCTGCCCGCCTTACGTGGCCTTCATGGGACCGCAGAAGCTGCCGCTCGGCGTCGACGAGATCACGGTGGCGGGCGGGCTGGCCGGCGGGCCGATCAATATCGTGCGCGCGCGCACCGTCGATCTGACGATTCCGGCGGAGTCGGAACTGGTCATCGAGGGCCTGATCGATACCGAATATCTCGAGCCGGAAGCCCCGTTCGGCGAATCGCACGGCCATGTCGCGCTCGAGGAATTCAACATGCCGATGCGGGTGACCGCGATCACCCACCGCAAGAATCCGATCATTCCGTCCTATATCAGCCAGGTGGCGCCGAGCGAATCGAGCGTGATCAAGCGCGTCGCCTACGAGCCGCTGTTCACCGCGCATTTGCGCAACGTACTCGGCATTCGCGGCGTCAAGAAAGTCTCGCTGCACGAACCGCTGACCGGGCTGTTGCGGGTCATCGTCGTCACACTGGAGAGGGGCGTATCGCGCACCGAGATCTGGCGCGCGCTCAACGGCGCCGCCTTCTTCAAGGCCGACTGCGGCAAGATCTGCGTTGCGGTGAATGAGGATATCGACGTCGATAATGCCGACGCGCTGCTATGGGCCATGGCCTACCGGATGAACCCGGTCGAGGACATTCAGGTGGTGCCGCATCGCGGCCAAGGCCACGGCCCCAAGCGCGAGCACGACAACGAGGAAGACTCGACGCTGCTGATGGACGCCACCATGAAGGGCGACATGCCGCCATTGGCGCTGCCCAAGCAGGAATACATGGAGCGCGCCAAGACGATCTGGCAGGAGCTCGATCTGGGCCCCTTGCGGCCGCAGCCGCCCTGGTTCGGCTATTCATTGGGCGATTGGCTGCCGCAATGGGACGCGGCCGCCAAGCGCGCGGCGCAAGGCGGCTACCTCGACAATGGCCGGATCAGCGAAAAGCTGCGCCGCAAGGGGCTCAAGCCCGAGACCAAATACCGGCCCGATGGCGAGGGCACGGGCGGCAACGGCAAGGGTTCTTGAAAGCTTCGGGCTCCGCTACACCGGCAGTCTGATGGTTGCGCGCAAGCCGCCGCCCGGCCGGTTGGCCAGTATGAGCTCGCCGCCATGCGCCTGCACGATCGATTGTGCGATCGCCAGTCCGAGCCCGGTGCCGCCGCTGTCGCGGCTGCGCGAATCC
This sequence comes from Hyphomicrobiales bacterium, assembly GCA_038206805.1. GTDB lineage: Bacteria > Pseudomonadota > Alphaproteobacteria > Rhizobiales > Xanthobacteraceae > Pseudolabrys. Next base: position 75,503 of record JBBRAL010000005.1, read on the forward strand.
TCGACCCGGTAGAACGGCTGGAACACGCGCGGCAATTCCGCCTCCGGAATTCCTGGCCCGTCGTCGTCGATGGTGATCTCGATGGCATTCGCCGCGCCGGCAATCGCTACGCGCGCGCATTTGCCGTATTTCACCGCGTTGTCGAGCAGATTGGTGATCGCGCGCTTTAACGCGCCCGGCTGGCAATCGTGAATCAGCGCGGAAGAGGGCGTCATGGTGACCGGCAATCCGGCATCGGCCATGTCGTCGGCCACGCTGGCGAGCAGAGCGGCAATATCGACTTTGCGGCGCGGCTCCGCGCGCACTTCGTCGCGCGCGAACGCCAGCGTCGAGCCGATCATCTCGTCCATCTCGCCGATGGTCGCCAGCATCTTGTCGCGCTCCTCGGCATCGGCGACTTCTTCGGTGCGCAGCCGCAGCAGCGTCAGCGGCGTACGCAGATCGTGCGACAGCGCCGCCAGCATCTGGGTGCGGCTCTCGACCAGCCGGCGCAGACGTTCCTGCATGCGGTTGAAAGCGCGGGCCGCGCGCTGCATCTCGACGGTGCCGGCCTCGGCCAGCGGCTCGGCTGCAACGTCGCGGCCAAGGCGATCGGCGGCGGCTGACAACAATCCGAGCGGCGAGGTGACGCGCCGCACCGCCCACACCGAGACGGCGAGCACGATCAGCCCCATCAACGCCATGGAAATCATGAATTGCCACGACACCGACGGCCCGCCTTGCGGCAGCGTGGTGGCGAATGACAGCCATTGGCCGTCGCTCAATTGCACCGCCACCTGCAGGCTGCGCCAGGCGCCAAAACCCGGCCCCATCATCATGCCGTGCATCATTCCGCCCATGCCATCGTTTGCGCCGGGCGCGCCCATCGGCCCGAATTGCGGCGGCCGGCGATCGAGCGGCGGAGCGAAGGGCGCGCCGGCTGGCTGGCCTTGCGGCTCGAACACGGCGGCCCGCACTTGCCGGTCGGGCCGTCCGGGTAGCTGTTGGCGCACGTATTCCTCGATCGTCTTGGCGGCGCCTTCGGCATCGGCCGGCAATTGCTCCGGCGGCTGCGCCAACAGCGCGACCCGGAACGACGGATCGCTCAACCCCTGCACGAGGCGCGGCCGCCAGTCGGCCGGGGCTTCTTCGACCAGGCGGGAGAGATTGGCGACGCGCTGCGCCGCGGCGTAGCCGCCAATGGCGCGCACCGCCTGTTCGCGCGCGCCGGCATAGATCCAGGCGCCGATCAGATGCGAGACCACCAGCCCGACGAGCAGAATCAGCAGCGTCTGGCCGAAAAGACTTTTGGGGAATAAGCGGTTCATTCCCGGCTCACGTCGGGGGTGAAGATATAGCCGCCGCCCCACACGGTTTTGATGAGTTTCGGCTCGGCCGGGTCGGCTTCGATCTTCTTGCGCAGCCGGCTCACTTGCGTGTCCATGCTGCGGTCGAAGCTGTTGGCCGCGCGGTGGCGGGCGAGATCGAGTAACTGATCGCGGCTCAAGGTGCGCTGCGGATGCTCGACCAGCGCCAGCAGCAGATCGAATTCGCCGGTGCTCAGCGGCACCGCGACTCCGTCCGCGCCGGTGAGTTCGCGGCGATCGACGTCGAACGCCCAGCGCTCGAAGCGGTAGCGTTTGGGCTTGTCGCGATCGGCCGCCGGCTCGCGCGCACGATTACGCCGCAGTACGGCGCGGATGCGCGCCACCAGTTCGCGGCTGCCGAACGGCTTGGGCAGATAATCGTCGGCGCCCATTTCCAGCCCGATCACTCGGTCGACTTCGTCGCCCTTGGCGGTGAGCATGATGATCGGAATATCGCTGTCGGCGCGCAGCGAGCGGCACAGCGACAGCCCGTCCTCGCCCGGCAGCATCAAGTCGAGCAGGATAAGATCGATGTTGGCGTCGGCCAGCACCTTGCGCATGGCCTTGCCGTCGCCGGCGGCGCTGACGCGGAAACCGTCCTTGGCGAGCGCGCGCGACACCAGATCGCGAATCTCACGATGGTCGTCGACGATCAGAATGTGCGGGGCGTCGCTCATGCCGCAAATCTAAATCGGACCGGGCTGAATAGGGCAAAAATATTGTAACGATATCTGCCGAAAAGGCGCTCTGACACAATTGGTCACCAAATCGCCCGCGGCTGACAAACTTGCGTGACAGCCGGCGCTCCTAATGCATCAGAGCGGCGGTGCTCGCCGTTGCGATGAAAAGGAGCAATCCAATGACAAAACGAAATCTCGTGATCGGTCTCGGCGTTGCGGCCGCGCTGGCGGCAGGCGTAGGGGCTTACAGCTACACCGCGTCCGCGCAAGGCGGCCCCGGCTACGGCCCCGGCATGATGGGCGGCGGCTACGGCTCGGGCATGATGGGCGGTGGCTACGGGCCTGGCTACGGTCGCATGCGCGGCGGTGGCGGCGGACCGGAGAATTGCCCGGGTTTCGCTCAAAACGATCAATCCGGTCCTGTCGGCAGGCAAGGCCAAGTTCCGGGGCAAGGTTACGGCCCGGGCTACCATATGCGCGGCCAGGGCGGCGGCTACGGCCCCGGCATGATGCAGGGCTATGGCCCCGGTTATGGACCCCGCAACGGTCAAAGGGGCGACGTGCAAGGCGATCAGAACGCCAATCAGGCGCTCAATCTCTCAATCGACGACGTGAAGGGCCGCATGGAGCGCTGGCTTACCTGGCGCGACAATTCCCGGCTCAAGCTCGGTGAGGTGAAGGAGAAAGACGCCGACACGATCACCGCCGATATCGTCACCAAGGACAATTCCCTGGTCGAGCGATTCGTCATCGATCGCCATTCCGGCCAGTTCAGCCGCGATAACAGCTGAGCGGCCGTCGGGCCGGCCGGTCCGAAAGTCGAATGCCACCCCATGCCCGCGCGGTTGACGCCGCGCGGGCATTTTTCGTGCCGGCACGCCGATCGGCTGCGGCGTCACGTCACAATCACAACCTTGTCAGCCGGTTCGAACGGGGCGATTCGAGGTTGCCCCGGGCTGCTTACGATGGAACAATTGCATCCAATAATCGTATGTCTACGTACATCGACTGCCGCATAGCTATGACTATGGATACGGAGGCAACCAATGGCGCGCACTGCGACTGCGCATGCTCAGCGACGAGCCGCCGGCCAGCCGGCCGCCGCGCCCGGGCAGTCGTCGGCCGATGCGGCGCGCGCCGGCTGGATCGAGGCCTTCCGCCGCGTGCGCGGGGAGACGGAAAAGCGGGCCTCGCATCTGTCGGCCGAAGACCAGATCGTGCAGTCGATGGCCGATGCCTCGCCGGCCAAATGGCATCGCGCCCACGTTACCTGGTTCTTCGAGCAGTTCCTGCTTAAGCCGAACGATGCCGGCTACACGACATTCGATGAGCGTTTTCAGTTCCTGTTCAACTCCTATTATGTCGCCGCCGGGCCCCGGCACGCGCGCCCGCAACGCGGGTTGATCACCCGGCCAAACGGCGAGGAGGTCGCGGCCTATCGCGCCCATGTCGACGCGGCGGTCGAGCGGCTGCTGGCGAATGTGCCGGCGGAAAAGGCGGCCGGCGTCTTTTCGATTTTGGAAATCGGCCTGCATCACGAGCAGCAGCACCAGGAACTGCTGCTTACCGATATTCTGCACGCCTTCGCGCAAAATCCGACCGACCCGGTCTACGACGCCGGATGGCAGGCGCCGAAAGCCACTCAAGGCCCGCGTGGCTACGTCGACGTGCCGTCAGGCATCCACTCGATCGGTCATGAAGGCGAGGGCTATTGCTTCGACAACGAGCTGCCGCGCCATGACGAGCTGATCCCGCGTATTCGCATCGCGCGCCATCTCGTGAGCAATGCCGAGTGGCTGGAATTCATCGCGGCCGGCGGCTATGCGACGCCCGCGCTCTGGCTGTCCGACGGCTGGGCACTCGCCCAAACGGAAGGCTGGCAGGCGCCTGGGCATTGGCGGCAGAAGGACGGCGCAAAGGACGGTTCTTGGTTCTCGATGACGCTCGCGGGCCTCAAGCCGGTCGATCCGGCAGCGGCCGTCATGCATATCAGCTATTACGAGGCCGATGCTTTTGCGCGCTTTGCCGGCAAGCATTTGCCGAGCGAGGCGGAATGGGAAGTGGCGGCGCGGGCAGGGCTGCTCGCCGATGCCTTCGGACTGGCTTGGCAATGGACCCGCAGCGCCTATCTATCTTATCCGGGCTATCGCGCGGCCGAAGGCGCACTCGGCGAATATAACGGCAAGTTCATGGTCAGCCAGATGGTGTTGCGCGGCTCCTCGCTCGCCACACCGGAGGGTCATGAGCGCGTCAGCTATCGCAATTTCTTCTATCCACCAGCGCGCTGGCAATTCAGCGGTTTGCGGCTGGCCGAGTTCGTGTGACCAGAGAATTAAGAGGCAGTGATGGTAGCGCTCGCACGTCGTCAAGCTCCGCAGCCGCAAAGCAGCGAAACGTCCGCTTTCGAGGCCGACGTTCTTAAAGGCCTGACCGCGACGCCTAAGCGGGTGCCGGCAAAATATTTCTACGACGCCGCCGGCTCGCAATTGTTCGAGCGTATCACCGAGCTGCCGGAATACTATCCGACCCGCAGTGAAATGCGCATCCTGCGCGACCATTCAGCTGCGATTGCCAAGCTGATTCCGGCAGGCGGCGCGCTGGTGGAATTCGGCAGCGGGTCGAACAAGAAGGTGCGCATCTTGCTGGCCGCCGCGCCGCAGCTTGCGGCCTATGTGCCGGTCGATATCTGCGGCGAGATGCTCATGCAGGAAGCGGCCGAACTGCGGCCGGATTTCCCCGGCCTCAAGGTGCTGCCGGTGACGGCCGATATTTGTTTCCCGTTCGATCTGCCGGCCGAAGCCAAGGCCGCGCCGGTGCGTGTCGGATTTTTCCCCGGCTCCACCATCGGCAATTTCGAACCGCACGAAGCGGCGGCGTTCTTGCGCAATGCCGCGAATATTCTCGGGCGCGGCGCAAAGCTGATCGTCGGCGTCGACCAGATCAAGCCGGTCGATGTGCTCAACGCCGCCTATAACGACAAGGCCGGGGTCACCGCTAAATTCAATCTCAATCTGCTCACGCGCATCAATCGCGAACTCGGCGGCACCTTCAAGCTCGAAAGTTTCGAGCATCACGCCTTCTATAACCGCGAGCGTAACCGTATTGAAATGCATCTCGCCAGCCTGAAGCGGCAGAAGGTCAAGGTGGCCAACGAGACCATCGAATTCCGCGCCGGCGAGACCATCCACACCGAGAACTCTTACAAATACAGCCCCGAGTCGCTCTCCGCGCTGGCGCGCGGCGTCGGCTGGGAGCCGGCCGGCGCGTGGAGCGATCCGCGCAAATATTTCTCGATCCAGGCCTTCACGCTGGCCGGCAAGCCGGCGGCGGCGCGTCCGGCGGAGTGACCCCCATCCACCATTCCGGGGCGCCGGCGATCCCCGGAATCCAGAAATGCCAGCGCGAGTTTGCCCCTGGATTCCTGGTCCGGCCATTCGGGTCATCGCCGAATGACAATGATTTTGGGTAGTGGTACAGTTTGAATAAGGGGTATTGGTAGTGCCATCGATGAGCGTCGGCGTTCGCCAAATTTAATCTTTACAAGCACCGCGCAGTGGAACCGAATGAGGCGCTTCGCCGTTGCCTGTGTTGCGGGGCGAGGCGAACTTGTGGGCACGCGTTGCTCGTACCATCGGTTTTTGCCGCACTGCTGGGACATGGAGAGCAAGATGATCTATCGCCGATGGAAGACGTTCCTGTTAGCCGCAACATTTTCCGCATTTGCCTGCGCCGCCGCGGCCCAAACGGCTCAATCCGGCCAGAGACAGCCACGCGAAAACGACGGCAGCACGCCGTCGAGGGCCGTCGTCGGTCCGGCAATCGTCGCCGACGGACCGAATGCACGGCTCGCAGCGCTGATTCGGTTTGGTGGAGTGGTCATCCGCAATAAAGGCGTTTCGTCTGTTACACGATTATCGTTGGGCGTTTACTGCATTCTGCCAACGGCAGCCACCGGCATTGTACCGAGTACGGCAATCGTGATGCTGACGCCGGAATACTATTACAGCCAGTACAATGAGATCATGGTGCAATGGGCCGCCGCAGGGAGCGGCTGCGGCAGCAACCGCATCGGCGTATACACACTCGTCGATTCCAACCATGACGGCTTCTTCACGTTCTCCAACGCTGTGGGCTTCTCGATCGTGGTGCCGTGATCAAGGCGTCGGAATGCGGGCCGCTCACTGCTTCATCAAAGGCGCGTTCGGCTAATTCATTCCAATGCCACGTAGCTTCAAACGCTTCGATCTGCGCTTGCGATCCTTCTCCTGACGGTGCTTTGAAAAGCACATTGTAGGTGGCGCTCGAATTGAACGGCGGATTGAGATAAATGAGGTCAACGCTCTCATCCGCGATGCTCTCGCGGAGAACGACCAGATTTTGAGTGGCCTTCCCGAAGTCCTTTGGCTGCGCTAAACCTTGCGGCGCCTGCGCCATCGCGGGCCGTGCGCATATCCATAATCGGGGCAAAAGTTTATGAAAATCGTTGGTTTTAGAGCGAAAAACCGTCTGCACCTGGGCGTGGTCGAGGGCGATAGCGTCATCGACTTGCAAGCCGTGGATGCGGCCTTGCCGGTCGACCTCGGTCGCGTGCTTCGCCGCAACAAGGGCGACCTTAAGCCGCTGGCCGAACTCGCCAAGAATGCGCCGGCTTCCGCGCGGCTGCCGCTCGCCGGATTTAGTTATGGGTTCCCGGTCGCGCACCCCGGCAAGGTCATCTGTCTCGGCCTCAACTATCTCGACCACGTCAAGGAAGGCCCGCAAAGCGACAATGTGCCGAAATATCCCAGCATATTCTTCCGCATGTTGACCTCGTTGGTGCCGCATATGAGGCCGCTCATCCGGCCGCGCGTATCCACCCAGCTCGACTACGAAGCTGAAATGGTTGCGATCGTGGGCAAGCGCGCCAGGCATCTGACCATGGAAAACGCGGTCGACTGCATCGCCGGCTACTCCTGCGCTAATGAGGGCTCGGTGCGAGAGTTCCAGCGCCACACCACGCAATGGGGCATGGGCAAGAATTTCGATCACAGCGGTAGCTTCGGGCCGTGGATGGTAACCGCCGACGAACTTCCGCCCGGCGGCAAGGGCTTGAAGATCGAGAGCCGGCTCAACGGCAACGTCATGCAATCCGACAACACCAACAACATGATGTTTCCGCTGGCCGAGACGCTGGTCTATCTCACCCAGGGCATGACGCTGGAACCGGGCGACATCATTCTCACCGGCACCCCGTCCGGCGTCGGCCATGCCCGCAAGCCCGATCCGGTCTGGATGAAGCCGGGTGACACGATCGAGATCGAGGTCGAGGGCATCGGCGTGCTGCGCAATACAATCGCGGATGAGACTTAACTGACCCTGCCGCCGTGAAGCGCACGGAGCGTCGGTTAAAGATCGCACCGGCGATGCGAAACGGGGATGGGGGCTCCAGCGCACATTGAATTAATTTGTGACTCCAAGCCCTGACCCTTCCCCAGACTCGCAAGAGTTCGCGGGGGAGGGGCGTTCAACGTTCAGCAGTTGACAATCCATCCTCCAAACGCGTTCCCTAAGCGGCAACAACAGGCGTTGCCGAAACAGGGCGCCGGCCAAGGAGGAGGAATCATGAGAGGGAACAAAGCCATGAAACGCACCACCGTCGCGGCGGCCTTGGCGGCCGGTATTATGCTGGCCGCGGCTGTGCCGGCCGCGGCCGAATGGCCGAACGACCGGCCGATCCGCGTCCTGGTCGGTTTCGGCGCTGGTGGCGGCACCGACATCGTGAGCCGCATCGTTGCCCAATCGTTATCCGAAATCCTGAAGCAGTCGGTCGTCGTGGAGAATAAAGTGGGCGCTGGCGGCACGATCGCCGCCGAGACGGTCGCGCGCGCCGACAAGGACGGGTACACCGCGCTGATGACCAGCCCGGCCCATACCGTGTCGGCGGCGATGCTCAAGTCGATCCGCTATGACGCGATCAAGGACTTCGCGCCGGTTTCGTGGGTCGCCGACTCGGTCTTTGTCTTCGTTGCCAAGAAGGATTCTCCCGCCACCGACATCCAGAGCCTGGTAAAGCTGGCCAAGGCCTCGCCCGGCAAGCTCAACTTCGGCGACGTCGGCGTCGGCTCGACCCAGAACTTCGCCGGCGAGTTGCTGCGCCAGATGACCGGCATCGACGTGAAGCATATTCCCTATCGCAACACGCCGGGCGTGGTCACCGCCCTGCTGGCGGGCGAGTTGGATTACGGCGTCGAACTCGCGCATGCGGTGAGAGGCCAGGTGCAGGCCGGCCAATTGAAGCTGCTCGCGGTCGGCGCGCCCAAGCGCTGGCCGACGCTGCCCAATGTACCCACGGTCGCCGAATCCGGTGTGCCGGGCTATGCCGTTGTCGGCTGGTACGGATGGCTCTATCCCGCCGGTACGCCGAAGGCGATCATCGACAAGACCAACGCCGCGCTGAACGAAGTATTGTCGCGCCCGGCGATCCGCGAGCAACTGGAAAAAGTCGGCGCCGAGGTGCACGCTTCGACGCCGGCGGAATTCGCCAAGCACATCGAGGAAGAATTGGCTAAATGGAACTCGGTGCGCGTCAAAGCGGGCATCGAACAGAAATAGCGGCTTAGGCCGTCGTCGAAACTATTTAAGAGGGTCAAATGGCGGACAAGCTGAATATTCTGGTGATCGTCGGATCGCTGCGCAAGGGTTCGTTCAATGCTTCGGTGGCGCGCGCGCTGCCGGCGCTGGCGCCGCCAGAATTGGCGCTCATGCCGGCGGCCTCGTTCGGCAAGTTTCCGATCTACAATGCCGACGATCAGACCGCGACCGGCATTCCCGCCGATGTCGCGGCCTGGTGCGATGCCATTCGCAAGGCCGATGGCGTCATCATTGTGTCGCCGGAATACAACTGGTCGATCCCCGGCGGGTTGAAGAATGCCATCGACTGGGTGTCGCGCGAAAAAGAAGTCGCTTTCAAGGACAAGCCGGTGCTGCTGATGTCGGCGGCGCCCGGCCTGCTTGGCGGCGGGCGCATGCAGTATCACCTGCGCATGGCGCTGACCGCGATCGACGCGCAGTTGTTCGGCAAGCCGGAAGTGTTCGTCAATATGGCCGCCAAAAAGATCGACGAGAAGACCGGCGAGCTGACCGACGAGCCGACCAAGGACGCCATCAAGCTGCAACTCGCGGCGTTCGCGAAGTTTGTCGCAAGGGTGAAGGTGTAGCAACTTTGTCATCACCGGGCTTGTCCCGGTGATCCCGCTCAGGAGGGCATAGTGCGTCCCTAAGCGAGATGGCCGGGACAAGCCCGGCCATGGCGTCTTGTATAATGCTGGCGGTTAACTCACCCCGCCGGCTGCGCGCGCTTGGGAAACAATTGCGGCCGCATCTTCGGGTGACAGGCCATCGTCTTCGGCGCATAGGGCGCTTCGGCGCCCAGCTCCTCGGCCGCGTGCCAGGCCCAGCGCGGGTCCCACATCGCGGCGCGCGCCAGACACACCAGATCGGCCTTGCCGGATGCGACGATGTCTTCGGCTTGCTGATAGCCCGAGATGAGCCCGACGGTCATCGTGGTGATGCCGGTTTCTTTTTTCACCTTCTCGGCGAACGGCACCTGATAGCCGGGACTGAGCGGAATCTTCTGCGCCGGCGACAGCCCGCCGGTCGACACGTCCATATAGTCCAGGCCGCGCTTTTTCAGTTCCTTTGCCAGCACGACAGTTTCTTCCGGCGTCCAGCCGCCGTCCACCCAGTCGGTGGCGGAGACGCGCACGCCGAGCGGTTTGGTATCCGGCCAGGCCGCGCGCACGGCTTCGTACATTTCGATGGTGAAGCGCATGCGGTTTTCGAGCGAGCCGCCATATTCGTCGGTGCGCTTGTTGGAGATCGGCGACAGGAACTGGTGCGCGAGATAGCCATGCGCGGCGTGCAGCTCGATCACGTCATAGCCGATGCGGTCGACGCGCTTGGCGGCGGCGGCGAATTCGCCGAGCACGCGCTTGATGTCGTCCTTGGTCATGGCGTGCGGCACGGCCCAGCCGGTGTCGTAGGGAATGGCCGACGGCGCTTCCGGCGTCCAGGCGTCGGGTCCTTCCAGGATCGGCTTGCCACCGGCACCGGGCGGTGTGGTCGGGCCCTTGCGGCCGGCGTGCGCCAACTGCACGCCAAGTTTTGCCACGCCGTATTGGCGGCAGAAATCGTGCACGCGCTTGAGCGCGGCCTCATTGTCGTCCGACCACATGCCGGCGCATTTCGGCGAGATGCGCCCTTGCGGATTGACGTTGGTCATCTCCGCCATCACCAGGCCGGCGCAGCCTAGCGAGAAGCTGCCGAGATGCATCAGGTGCCAGTCGTTGGCCGAGCCGTTGTTGGAATTGTACTGGCACATCGGCGAAACCACGACGCGGTTAGGCAGAGTGAGACCGCGCATGGTGAGTGGAGAGAACAGGACGCTAGCCATTGGTCGGACTTCCTTTCGAGTGGAATACACTTAAGGCAGGGTTATCTTAATTCCAGATGCCGCCAGCGTAATAGGAGTGCATCGCGACGACCCAGCAGCAGATCGCCCAGAACAGGCAGAATTCGGAGCCGCCGATGTTCCACAGCCATTTTCCGGTGACCTTATAGACGCCAACCGCGGCGACCAGAAGGTGGAAAGTCATGATCGCGGCGCAGATGGTGACGTAGATGTTGAAGATCAGGCCGAGCGCCAGCACCATTTCGATGGCGCCGGCCAGATACATCCAGAACTTGGGCGGCTTGAAGCCGGCGGCAACGAAGAAGCCCAGCGCCGCCGGTACGTAGAACTTGCCGTAGATGTGCGGAATCATGAACAAGGCGCAGATCAGGCGCAGGATATTGAATTCGTTGAGCAGATTGAATTTGTCGGCGAATGACATCGGGCCCCCCTAAAGGCGCTGACCGGCACGTTTGACTGGGTGCAATATCACAGCTTCTTGCCCTTGAGCCATGCCTCGCCCTTGTCATAGAGCGCGTCGAGCGCCGGGCCGTCGAGGCCGGGCAGGTCGAGCTTGATCGGATAGCCGATCTTGCTCTGCAGATAGGCGAGGTGCCGGTAGCCTTCGGGGAATTTCGCCAGATGCTTCCGGTCGAGAACGAGCTTGGCCGCCGGGTCAACCGGATCGATGCGATCCTTCTCGTAGGCCAATCGGCGCAGCACGATGCCCCAGCGTCCTTTGCGCTTTTCCAGGAAATCGTAGAAGCGGCCGGTGCAGACAACGTCGCATTCCACGCCCTCGACCTTGGCGCGCTGCGAAATCGTCATCTTGGTCTGTGCGATGGCGCGCTTGCCCTTGATGTCGATGCTGATGCCGCCGAGCATATGCATGATACGCACGCCGCGGTCGTAGCCTTCCTGGCTGACCTTGATGAATTCCTCGAAAGAGCCCTGGAACCAGGTGGCCCACATCTGGCCGTCCTTGTGCCAGACCGTGCGGAAGCGATCCCACAGGCGGGCGTCGCGCCACAGCGCCCAATTCTCGATTAGCGCGCGAATTTCCACGCGGTCGGCAGCGTCTTTTGCCATCGATTGGCCCCTCGGTTTTGTTCTTCATAGCTGATATGGAATTGGCCGTCACCGGCTTCGGGAGAAACGAATGGCAAGGCTAGATCCGGGAAGGCTCGCGGGCAAAGCGGCAATCGTCACCGGCGGCGCCAAGGGCATCGGCCGGCATTATTCGCAGGCGCTCGCCGCCGAAGGCGCGCGCGTGATGATCGCCGACATCGCCGACGGCAAGGAGCTTGCCGCGGAGATCGCCAGCCGCCACGGCGCCGATAGCGTAGCAAGCGTCAAGTTCGACGTCAGCGACGAGAAGGCGGTCAAGCACCTGGTGGCGCAAACCGTCGAGCGCTTCGGGCAGATCGACGTGCTGGTGAACAACGCGGCGGTCTATTCGACGCTGACGCCGCGCGCATTCACCGAATGGGACACCGATCTGTGGGACCGCGTCATGGCGGTCAATGTGCGCGGGCCCTATCTGATGGTGCGCCATGTCGCGCCGCACATGATGGAACGGCGCTCCGGCAAGATCATCAACATCGCCTCTGGCGCACCCTACAAGGGCGTGCCGCGCATGCTGCCCTATGTAACGTCGAAGGGCGCCATGATCGCCTTCACGCGCGCGCTTTCGCGCGAGCTCGGCCAATACGGCATCGCGGTCAATTCGCTGTCGCCCGGCTATATCCTGAGCGACACCGGGCTGGCGAACTCAGCCCATGTGGACGACGAGCGCATTCCGGTGCGCAATTCCCGCGCCTTCAAGCGCGACGCCTATCCGGAAGACCTGCTCGGCGCGCTGGTGTTCCTCGCCTCAAGCGACAGCGACTTCGTCACCGGCCAGTCGATCGTGGTGGACGGCGGGTCCGTCAATAACTGACCTGCGCTTTTTGCAACCTTTTGGCCCCTGTTACCGGCCGCGATCAGTCACTATTGTAGGGTTCAAGGGATCGAATATCCCAGGAGGAAACGATGGACGCCGCAACCGCTCCCGCCGCCAAGAACGTGAGCAAAGAGGCGCAGAAATACGATGGTAGCGCCAATCCAGTGCGCGCCGAATATTACGAGCGCATTTCGCAGCGCGACATGACGCCGCTCTGGGAGGTGCTGAAATATCTCGTCACCAAGCAGCCGGTTACCCAATGCGTGCCGGCGATATGGCACTTCGACGACGTCAAGCCGCTGGTCGAGGAGGCGGGGCGCCTGCTCACCACCGAGGAAGCCGAGCGCCGCGTGCTGGTGTTGGAAAATCCGGCGCTGCGCGGCCAGTCGAAGATCACCAATTCGCTCTATGCCGGGCTGCAGCTCATCCTGCCGGGCGAGATCGCCGGTGCGCACCGCCACACGGCCTCCGCCATCCGCCTCATCCTCGACGGCGACGGCGCCTATACCCAGGTCGATGGCGAAAAGACCATCATGAAATACGGCGATTTCGTTTTGACGCCGAACTGGACCGCGCATGACCACGGCAATGAATCCAAACAGGCGATGATCTGGCTCGACGTGCTCGACGTGCCGACAGTGAATTTTTTCGAGACGGCGTTTGCCGAGCACCTCGATTCCGCCGTGCAGAATACCGCGCGTGTCGATAACGATTCACTTTGGCGCTTCGGCTCCAGCGTGCTGCCGGATGGCACCGACACCTCCATGATCCGCTCGCCGGTCATCAATTATGCCTATGAGCGCGTGCGGCCGATTTTGGACCGCATGAAGAACACCGGCGACGCCGACAAGCGTCACGGTTTCCGCCTGCGCTACGCCAATCCGTTCAACGGCGGCTGGTCGGGGCCGACCATGGGGGCGCATCTCTCGCTGCTGCCGAAAGGCTTCAAGAGCGAATCCTACCGCTCGACCGACGGCACCATCTTTGCGTGCTTGGAAGGCAAGGGTATCACCAAGGTCGATGGGCAGGCGATCGAATGGGGTCCGCGCGACGTGTTCGTGGTGCCGACCTGGAAGCCCTATACGCATCAGGCGTCGTCTGAGGCGGTGCTGTTCTCGATCTCCGACCGGCCGGCACAGGAAGCGCTCGGCCTCTGGCGCGAGGGGAATTAAGGAATTCGTGTCCCCGGCTACGCCGCCGCCAGCCGTTTGGCCGCCCGCGTCTGCATGTAATTGAGCCCCAGCACTGCGACCGCGCCGCCGAGCCCGATCCAATCGAGCATGTCGGCGCCGGCAAAGACATGCGGCGGGATCAGGATCGCCAGCGCCGCGGCGCCGAAGCCGATCCGCATCGGCCAGGCCAGCGGGCCGAAGGCAAAGCCGACAATGCCGGCGGTGCCGACGAATATGCCGAGAATATTGCGGGCGAGATTCCAGCCAATCGACAGCCAGGTATCGTTCATCAACATGCTCGGCTCGGTGACGAACAGGAACGGGATGAAGAATGTGCTCCAGCCCACGACCACGGCGGTCCAGCCGGTAGTCCAGCCCGACACCCGCGCGATATTGGCGGCGGCATAGGCGGCGATCGCCACCGGCGGCGTGATCATCGACAGCATGCCGAAATACATCACATACATGTGCGCGGCCATCGGTGAGACGCCGAGCTTGACGATGGAGGGCGCCAACAGCGAGGCGGTGAGCACATAGACGCTCACGGTCGGCATGCCCATGCCGAGAATGATGCTGATCAGCGCCGTGAGCAGCAGCAGCACGAACAGGTTCTCGCCGCTGGCGGCGATCAATTGCAGCGTCAGGCCGAACGAGATGCCGGAAATGTTGAGCGCGCCGACCACCATGCCGGCGGCGGCGCCGATCAAAATGATGTCGAGCGCGGCGCGGCCGGTGTCCAGGATAGCCCGCAGCATTTGCTTCAGGCTGATGCGGTTGCCGCGATAGCCGAAACTGAGACTGAGCACCACCAGCATGGCGGTTGAATAGATCGCGGCACGCTCGATCGGGATCTGGAAAAACTCTGGCCAGGTGAGCGTCGCGATCAGGAATGCGATCGGAATTGGAAAATGCCAGCCGGACTTCACCACTTCGAGGAACGGCGGAATATTGTCGACCTTGACGGCGCCGATCTTGTGCTTGGCGGCTTCCAGATCGACGTGGATGAACAATGCGGCATAATAAAGCACCGCGGGGATCACTGCGGCGATCACTACCGCGCCATAAGGCACTTGCAGGAATTCGGCCATGATGAAGGCGGCGGCGCCCATCACCGGCGGCATCAACTGCCCGCCGGTGGAGCCGACCGATTCAATCGCGGCCGCGCGTGTCGGCGAAAACCCGGAGCGCGACATCAGCGGAATGGTGACGATACCGACCGCCATCACGTTGCTCACCGCGGCGCCGGAGATCATGCCGAACAGCGCCGAGCCGACCACCGCGATCTTGGCGGCACCGCCGCGATAATTTCCCATCGCCGACATTGCGAGATCGGCGAAATAGGCAGCGCCCCCGGTGCGCCCAAGCACTTGGCCCATCAGCGTGAACGGCACCACGATCAAGACCGCGACGCCAAGAATCTGGCCGATCATGCCGTTGACGTCGAGCCCGAGATAGACCAGCAGCCGTTCCGGCGACACCGGGCGGGTGGCGAAATCGCCTGGCATATAAGTCCCGATGAAGACATAGGCCACGATCAGCAGGATGATGCCGACCAGCACGCCGCCGGCGGTGCGCCGCGTCGCCTCCAGCACCAGCAGAATCAGGATGGCGCTGCCGATAACGCCTTCGAGCGGCAGCAAGGCGATCGAATAGGTCAGCGGCTCGTAACGCACCGCGATATAGCCGCAGATGCCGATGGCGGCGGCGGCGCAGGCCCAGCCGATCCACGCCTGCGAGAATTTCATGTTGATGAACGCGAGCGCCAGGCTCAAGCCCAGACACACCGCCAGCAATTGCTCGGTATAGAACGACAGGCCGAACACCCGCCGCGGCGCGTCGAGCGCCCAGGCGACGACGCAGGTCAGCAGCGCCGCCTGCAGGATATCGGTACATCGCGAAACAATAGGCGACGCGGCGGAGGTTGGCTCCGCCGCGTCGGTTGTTGCATGCAGTTCGCTCACTGGATCGCCTTGGCTTCAATCTTGTGATCCTTGAAATATTTCAACGCGCCGGGGTGATAGGGGATTTCGTATTTCTTGTACAACCCGGCGGCGGAGAACTCACGCAAGGCCGGCTGCACCGCGACCAGATCGGCTTTGTTGTTCTCCATCGTTTCGATCATTTTGTAGACCACCTCGTCCTTCACCTTGGCATTGGTGAACAACATGTTGTCCCAGGCATAGACGTTCATCGGCTTGGTAACGCCGATGAAGAACGGGCTCGGTTTGGCCGGGGTCAGATAGCCGTAGGGGAATATCTTGCGCGCCGCCGGCAACCCGGCCTCGGAAATATCGAGCGCGCGGATGCCGCCGACGGTGGCATCGACCTCGCGCACTTTCGGGGCGCCGAAGGCGAAGAACAGCATGTCGGAGGCGCCGTTGGCAAAATCGTCGGCGCCGCGGATCACGTTCGGCACCAGTACCGGGCTGACGTCCTTTTCCGCCAGGCCGCCGGTGGCAAGAATGGCCCGCGCCAGCTTGTCGATGGTGCGCATGGCGGAATAGCCAAGCGTGACCTTCTTGCCCTTGAGGTCGGCGATGGTCTGCATCGGACTGTCCTTGCGTACCCAGAAGGTGCCGCGCAGTGCATGGATCGATCCGATCAGGCGCAGTTCGGATTGCTTGCCGCCGACGCCCTTGCCTTCCCACGCTTCGATCACTTCGTTGATATTGGCGATGCCGAGATCGGCCTCGCTGCGGTTGACCATGGGGATGAGAGTGGTTTCGCCCGCGGTCGGCTGCACCAGCACGTTGAGGCCGGCCTTTTCCTTCAGCACCTTGGCGATGGCCGAGGAGGTGGTATGGCTGAGCGTGCCCGGCTGCATGGTGGCAATGCCGTAGGTCTGCGCCGCCGCGGCGCCGGTGCCGAGCGCGAGCGCGGCCAGGCCGGCGATGACGGCCGCTACAGGTCGAGATATTCCCGCTTTTTTGATGATCGACATTACAACTTCCTCCCTTGTCGTCCTCGTTTATAACAATGGCGCGATCTTTTAAGTCCACCCCGGGGCTTGCGACCAGGTGCGCCACCCCACGCGCCGGCTAAGAGACGTGTTCTTGGTACCGTTCTTGGCATAGAACTTGGCATAATTTTCACACAGGATGGAAAGTAACGCGAGGCTGGGCGTTATAAATTAACGTCGGGGTGCGGGATGGTGCCCAACAGGTATTCCGCGGCGAAGCGACGCATAGGCCATGGCCATGGAGGAATCGATGCCCTTTGAGCAACTGACCGCCGGTCACGGCGCACTGACCGCCGTGCGGACCGGCCAAGCGGCGGGCAAAGGCCGCGACCTGGTGCTGCTGCATTCGCTGCTGGCCGACCGCCATGCCTTCGATGCCGTCCTGCCGGCGCTTGCCGCCAAGTATCGCGTCACGCTGATCAACCTGCCGGGCTTCCATGGCTCGCAGCCGGCCCTGCTGGCGCTGATGGACGCCTATGTGGCCGCGGTCGAGGACGGTTTCCAGGAATTCGGCATCGCCAACGACGCCATTCTGCTTGGCAACGGCTTCGGCGGCACGGTCGCGCTCGCCTTCGCGCTTGCCCATCCCGAACGCATTTCCAAGCTGCTGCTCAGCGATGCCGCCGCCGGCTTCCCGCCCGAGGGCCGCAAGGCGTTCGCGGTCATGGCGGAGAAAGTGGCCGAAGCGGGCTTGGGCGCCATCGCCGAGATCGCCGCCAAGCGGGTGTTCTCGCCGGCTTTTCTGGCCGCGCATCCGGAGAAGATCGAGGAGCGCAAAGCCGTGCTGCTCGCGATCGACCCTGAGGCATTCCAGGCTGCCTGCAAGATTTTGCAGGAGGCCGACCTGACGCCGCTGCTGCATCGCCTGAACGTGCCGACGCTGGTTGTGTGCGGCGAGTTCGACCAGGCTACGCCGCCGGCGCTCAACAAGGCGATCGCCGAGAACGTTGCGGGCGCGCGCTATGTCGAATTGCCCGGTTGCGGCCATTGCCCGCCGCTCGAACAGCCGGAGCAGTTCCTGGCGGCGGTCAAGGAGTTTGTGGGGTTGTAGGTTTCTCTGGCTGGGCGCCGGTCCGAATGCGTCACCGGCTCGGCATTCGTCAGGTCCTGTGGTTCGGCAAGATGCGGGCAACGTTACCCCGCTCGATCCCGTTCAATTCCTCGGGGTTGAACAGGCCGGTTGCGCGCAGTCCCGCGGCGGTCGCGGCACTGGAGCCGAACGGGAAGTCCGTGCCGAACAGGATTTGCGTCGGCTTGACCACCTTGGTGAGCGCCGCCAGCGGCGGCGCGGTAGAGGCGCTTGCAGTGTCGTAGAAGAACCGCTCCATATAATAGGCGGGACCGTTCGGCAGCCGCTCGTGGAGTTCTTTACGCGCCGCGAACAGCGAATTGAAGCGCTGGATCATGAAAGGCGCAGCCCCGCCGGCATGGGAGAAAATCCATTTGATGTCCGGGAAACGGTGTGCCGTTCCGCTGAACAGGATGCTGGCGATGGTGCGAGTCGTATCGAAGCCCAGTTCGAGTGTTGGATCGGGCACGCCCGGGATCATGTTGAGACAGCAAGTGTTGCGATAGGGGTGAGTGAATATCACGGCCTTGCGGCGGTTGAGCTCTTCCATCACCGGCCTAAAAGCGGGATCGCCGAGAAATTTTCCCTGCACGTCGGTCATCATGCAAATGCCGTCGGCCTTGAGAGTATCGAAAGCATAGGCGATTTCATGCAAAGTGCCGTCGATGTCCGGCAACGGCACGATCGCAAAAAATCCGAAGCGTCCGGGGTGATCCGCCACCAGCTTGGCGCCGAAGCCATTGCATTCGTGCGCCAGCACGCGCGCGGCCGCACCGTCTCCAAAGTAGACGCCGGGTTCGCTGATCGACACGATCGATGTCGCAACCCCGCCTTTATTCATGTCCGCAAGCGACTTCTCGACCGTCCATTTCATCAGCGGCACTTGGCCGGTCTTGTGGGCGGTGATTTCGGCGATAAAGGCCGGCGATGAGATGTGATGGTGGCTGTCGATCCGGAACGGCTTCTCAGATTGCGCCAGCGCTGGGATCGGCAGCACGGCGCCGGCCGTCGCTGCGAGCCCGCCGAGGAAGCTGCGCCGACTGCAGCAGCTAGGCCCGGCGTGGATGTGGCGGGCATCGTCGCAGGCAAATAGCCCCTGCGCTTGGCTAGGCAGGAACTTCATGACCATCTCCGGTTCCAGAAAAGACCCTCGACGAGCACCTTATGCCGGGAACATGCAGATGTGCAGCTCCGCGCAAGGAAAAGCCTGACTGTCTTCCTGCATTTTCGCGGATGGCGGATCATCCCAAAGCCTGCAACACCGCGCCCGCAATCGCGTTCGTGCCGTCCTTGCCGCCATATTCCATCGGCTTGAGCCCGCCGGCATAGGCCTTGTCGACCGCGCGCTCGATGCGCAACGCGGCTTCGGCCGGCGGCGGATGGTCGTGTCTGTCGGCCAGCAGTTACTCATTTTATCGACGTCAGCGCCCGCCAGAATTGACCTGCGCTCGATTCGAATGCTTCCGCATTCTGACGCAAATCTTTGAGAGTAACCCCTGTAGCTTCCGCCAGTGCAGTTTCAAGATTTACGACAAAATCAAAAATTGCTTCAGTGAAGTCTAGTAGATCGTGTGCCCAGAGTTGGTCTGTCGCATCTTTCCACGGAATAAGGCTATGGGCCACCTGGATGTTTCGCAGATCGCGAAGCGCTTGCACCAAGTCATATTCCCCTTGTGCTGCGCCCGTTTTAATTTTTTCAATATCCGAGCTTAGTTTCTGGATTTGAGTTTCGCTGAGAACGCCTTCGGATTTGGCCATTACGAGCAAGCTGGATATTGACGCAGTCACTCCGGTCTTGCCGCTGTCATTCGGTTTATCGAGCAGCCTGTAAAGCACGATGGCAAGGTACCGCGTCAGTGCCCGGCGGAGAAAAAGACCGGAATTGTATAGATAATCGAGCTTTAGCTCCTTCAGCGCGTTCTTGAGCAATGGCGTGACCATATGAAGCGTTATCTCTGCTTCGAACACGTCATCATGGACGAGTTCGCGGCATGCACGAAACTTTTCGCTTGTTGTCTTTTTCAATTCCACAGCAGGCTTACCCATATCGCGGTCGTGCTCATCATCAGACGCGCCTAACCCAGCGCCTTCAATACCGCACCCGCAATCGCGCTCGTGCCATCCTTGCCGCCATATTCCATCGGCTTGAGGCCGCTCGCATAGGCCTTGTCGATCGCGCGCTCGATGCGCAATGCGGCGTCGGCCGCCGGCGAATGATCGTGCTTGTCGGCCAGCCAGTCGAGCATCATCGCCGCCGACAGAATCATCGCGGTCGGATTGGCCTTGCCTTGCCCCATGATGTCGGGCGCGGTGCCGTGGCAGGGTTGGAACACGGCGTGCTTGTCGCCGATATCGGCGGAGGGCGCGATGCCTAAGCCCCCGATCAGTCCGGCCGCCAGGTCGGAGAGAATGTCGCCGAACATGTTCTCCATCACCATCACGTCGAAGTCCCAGGGCTTCTTCACCATCATGGCGGCGCAGACATCGACGTAAAGGAGATCGGTTTTCACATCGGGGAATTTCGTTTTGCGCTCGGCGAATATGCCGCGCTGCCAGTTGAAGGCCTTGAACACATTGGCCTTGTCGACCAGCGTGAGGCGGCCGGGCCGGCCGCGCTTTTTGCGCCGCTCGGCGAGTTTGAGCGAGAAATCGAACAGCCGTTCGGTGGTCTTGCGCGTGACCACCAGCGTCTCGCGCGCTTCGTCGTGGGTGGTGACGCCCTTGCCCATGGAGGCGAACAGGCCCTCAGTCGATTCGCGGATCAGCACGAAATCGATGCCGTGCTCGGCGGCGCCGACGATTGGGCTCGGCACACCGGGAATAAGCCGCGCCGGCCGCACGCCGGCATAGAGGTCGAAAATAAAGCGCAACTCGACCTGCGGCATGATCTCGGTGTTGTCGGGATAGCGCACGCTCGGCAGCCCACAAGCGCCGAGCAGAATGGCGTCGGCTTCCTCGCAAAGTTTAATCGTCGAATCCGGCATCGACTTGCCGGTCGCTTTGTAGTGCTCGGCGCCGGCCGGCGCTTCGCTGAAGCGGAATTTAAGGCTGGGCGTGGTGGCTTCGACCCGGCGCAGCACGTCGAGAGCCGGCGCCATCACCTCGTGGCCGATGCCGTCGCCCGGCAGCACGGCGATATGAAAGGCGGTGTTGGCGGACATGATTTGTTTCCCGGTCCCAGGCGCGCTAATGAATACGTCCGCGTGCTTGGGCGCAAGGGATGTCTGTGATGCCGAAGTTTGCCGCCAATCTGGGTTACCTGTTCACCGACCGCGCGCTGCTGCAGCGCATCGACGCGGCCGCGGCCTGCGGGTTCAAGGCGATCGAACTGCAATTTCCCTATGACGTGCCGGCGTCGCAGGTGAAGGAGGCGATTGCGCGCAACAAGCTTACGATTTTGGGCATCAATACCCCGCCGGGCGAGCGTGATGGTGAGTTCGGCCTCGCCGCCGTGCCCGGTCGCGAGAAAGACTGGCAGGCGCTGTTTGCCCGCGCGCTCGACTACGCCGCGGCGATTGGTGGCAGCGCTGTGCATTGCCTGGCCGGCAAGGTGGCGCCCGAGCAGCGGCCGGCCGCCGAGCGCGTCTATATCGATAATTTGCAACGCGCCGCCGACCTGGCAGCCGCGAAGAACATCGCGCTGCTGATCGAGCCGATCAATGCGCGCGACCGGCCGGACTATTATCTCAACCGAGTCGAGCATGCCGCCGACCTCATCGCCAAGGCGAACCGGCCCAATATCCGCATGCAGTTCGATTTCTATCATGTGCAGATCGTCGGCGGCGATCTGCTGCATCGGCTGGAGAAATATCTGCCGGTGATCGGTCATCTGCAATGCGCCGCCGTGCCCAGCCGGCACGAGCCGGACGAGGGCGAGGTCAATTATCCGGCTATTTTCGAGGCGGTGGACGCGCTCGGCTATCGCGGCTGGATCGGCGCCGAATACCGCCCGCGCGGGCGAACCGAGGACGGATTGGGCTGGGCGCGGCAATATGGCCTCATTCCCGCCCATTAATCCCCAATTAACCGGTAAGCTTCTTGAAAAACCACGCTTTTTGCGCTTTGCGCCGGGCCTGAGGATTGCTAAATTCACCCCATGTGGGGACGACGCAATAAAACCGAGGCGCCGGCGCCCGAGCCGCCGGCTACGCTCAAGGCCGCGGTGCGCGAGGCGCGCATTGAGGCGGCCGAGCGTTCCGGCGTGGTGGTCGATCTGCGCGATGCCGAACTGGTGCGTCTCGAACTGCTCAACGAAGCGCTCGACCCGCTGTTCAAGGAAATCCCCGACGACGTCGAACTGTTCGACCGCGGCGTCAGCCGAGGCGACGTGCCGCGGCTATGGGTCGATGTGATCGCGCATATCGAGATGGGCCGCGACAAGCGGCAATACCGGTTTGTGCAGGACACGCGTTACGGCCGCGCGGTGCTGGCGGAAACCTACGAAGTGCCCGAGATGGTGCAGGCGGTCACCCGCTACGCGGCGCGCCGTCTGGTCGAACGCGAACGCGCGCTGACCGATGACGCCGCCTCCGGGCAGGTCGCGGCGCAGAAACAATCGCGGGCCGAGCGGTCGCGCCGGCGCTGGCGCTCGTTCCGCACGCTGGTCTATGGCATCATTCTCGGCGTTGCCGCGCTGTTCGCGCTGGCGCTGCTCTATCCGAATCGGTAGGGATTTTTTGTGCTGCGGACGCGGCGCAGTGCCCGGGACACGTACTAGCCGACCAGCATCATCCTCTTCTGCTCAACCACCGTGCCGCTTGGCGCGATGCCGCGCGCGGTCAGCTCGCAGCGCCAGGCGCCGGCCGTTCCCTCGATGCGGTAGAGATTATAGGCGGCGGCATCTTTGCTCATGCCGGGCGCGCTCGATGCCGCCGGCACGCCGACCGCCGGCACGCGTGCGCCGTTCGGGCCGTCAAGCCAGTTGAGCATGTGCAGGTGGTCGTGGCCGTGGATCACCAGATCGGCGCCGTGCATTGCGATCGCGGACAGCAAGGCCGGCGCATCCACCAGCAGCTTATGCGCGCGCGCTTCGCTGACCGGCGGATGATGGATCAGCACCACGCGAAACACGCTCTCGTGTCTGAGCGCGGCGAGCAGCGCGGAAAAAGCGACAAGCTGCCGCGTGCCGAGCCGGCCGGTGGCGAGGAACGGCGCGGTCGGCACGCCGGTCGAAAGGCCGATCAGCGCCAGCGGCCCGCGCCGCTGCAGATAGGGAAATCCGGGCGCGCCGTCGTCGCCGCTCATAAAGGCGCCCCATTGCCGCATGGCGACCGGCGCGGCGCCGCCGACATAGACGTCGTGGTTGCCCAGCACATAGCTGACCTCGCGCGTAGCACCGAGACTTTCCAGCCAGGCGCGGCCGCGGACGAACTCTTGCGGCAGCGCGATATTGGCGATGTCGCCGGTCACCGCGATGTGGTCGGCGGCCTGGCGCTTCAGGTCGGCGACGATGGCTTCCAGCGTCACGGCGTCGTGAATGAAGCGGCGCTTGCGCTGCCAGTTGATATAGCCGGTGACGCGCTTGCCGATCAGCTCGCTCAGGCGCGGCTGCGGCAGCGGCGCCAGATGCGGGTCGGACAGATGGGCGAGGGTGAAGGCCATAAGCAACGTAAAGCATGTCATTGCCGGGCTTGTCCCGGCAATCCCGCTGAGGTGCGCGCAGTGCCAACCTAAGCGGGGTCACATCGGAAGTCGGGCTTGCCCGACTTCCGCATTATTAAGCGCTCCAAGTCGGGTAGACCCGACTTGGAGTAACGAGCCCGATGACGACAAGATGGCTACGAACTCCCGATCAATATGCCGGCCAGAAACACCAGCACGCCGCCGACCACGATCTGGAAGGTGGCGGCGAGGAACGGCGTGTCCATGTAGCGATAGCGGATATAGGAGATCGCGGCGAGTTCGACCGCCACCACCAGGATCGACACCACGGTCGCTGTCCAGAAATCGGGAATGAGATAGGGCAGCGTGTGGCCGAGCCCGCCGATCATGGTCATCATTCCGCAGACCGTGCCGCGCAGCCAGGGCGTGCCGCGGCCGCTGAGCGAGCCGTCGTCGGACAGCGCTTCGGCAAAGCCCATGGAAATGCCGGCGCCGACCGACGCCGCCATGCCGACCAGGAAAGTTTCCCAGGTATGGTGGGTGGCGAAGGCCGCCGCGAACAGCGGCGCCAGCGTGGAGACCGAGCCGTCCATCAGCCCGACCAGGCCCGGCTGCACGAATTGCAGCACGAACACCCGCCGCGCGGTTTCGTCTTCCTTGGCGCGCGCGCCGGTGGTGAGGATGGTCTCGGTCAGTTTGTGCGCGAGATTCTCGTGTCCGGCCTCGGCTTCGGCCAGTTCGACCAGCAATTGCCGCACCGAGGCGTCGCGCGCACCTTCCGCCGCCTTGCGATAGAAGCGCTCGGCCTCGAACTCCATGTCCTCGGCGAACTTGCGCACTTCCTCCAGCCCGAGCGGGCGCATCAGCCAGAGCGACGATTTGTGGTGGATAAAGCCTTTCACGTCCTGCCGGCGGATCAGCGGCAGGTACTCGCCGAATTTCTTGCGGTAGAGATCGAACAGGATGGTGCGGTGGTGCACCTCTTCCTCGGCCATCTCGTCGAACACCTTGGCGGAGGAGGGAAACTGCTCGCGCAGGCCCTCGGCGAAGCCGCGATAGATGCGGCTGTCCTCCTCCTCATTGGTGATGGCCAGCGCCAGCACTTCCTGCTCGCTCAGGTCGGAAAATCTCTTCACTTAAGGGGGCCTCTCATTCGACGGCTGGGGGTCGAGTTTATATATTAGAGCAATTCGAGCGACGAAAGGGCCGGTTTGACACATTCCCGTGCGCCTGCTGGTAACAGGCCGCTGACCCGGAATGCGCCAGTTGGGAAAAATGAATTTGCAACCTCTGCGCCGCGCGCTCGAGCCGATGATCCGGCCGCTGATGCATCTGTACTGGCGCTTTTCTCGCCCCGCGACCCTGGGCGCGCGCGCCGTGGTAATCGACGGCGTCGGCCGCATCTTCCTGGTCAAGCACTCCTATGTGGACGGCTGGCATCTGCCCGGCGGCGGCGTGGAGACCGGCGAGACGCTGCTGGTGGCGCTGGCGCGCGAGCTTTTTGAGGAGGGCAATATCCAGCTCGGCGCGCCGCCCGTGCTGCACGCCATGTACTTCAACGGCCGGGTGTCGCGGCGCGACCACGTAGCGCTCTATGTCGTGCGCGAATTCCGCCAGGACGCCCCGCCGCGGCCCAATCGTGAAATTATCGCGCACGGGTTTTTCGCGCCCGACGCGCTGCCGGACGGTACCACGCGCGCCACAAGAGCGCGCATCGCCGAGGTGCTCGAAGGTGTGGCGGTGAGTGAGTTGTGGTGAGATATCGCTGTCGTCATCGCGAATCGCGCGTCGCACGGCCCCTTTGGCGGCGATGGCAGTCATTGCTTGACCGGCCGTCTGCGCCTTTCTACCCTATGCACTATGACGGCAAAAACCGAATCTATCTAGGTCGACAGCGCCACGGCGTCGGCGCTCAAGACGCGAGCCGCCGAACGCGGCGTCAGCGTCTCGCAACTCGTGTCTGAGCTGGTTCCGTTCGCGATCGACGATGAAGCCATCGCGGAGCTCGACCGGCGCTGGGCGGAGATTGAGTCTGGCCGCGCGACCGTGCCGCACGCCGATGTCGAACGTTGGCTGCGGACCTGGGGAACGCCGGAGTTTCGGCCCTGGTCTGAGCAATGAAGGTCGTAGGACGGGTTAGCCGAAGGCGTAACCCGCCGAGACCGCCGAATGGCGCATTACGCCGCGTTAATCCGCCTATGGGCTACACGCGGTAAGCGATTTCGAGTTAAAGTTTGAATATAAGCAATAAAGTTTAGTGCCAGAGGCCAGAGGCTTCGCTCATTTCAAAGGGGCATTTAGACATGACGCCGCACTTGCAATTATTGCCGAAGGCAATTCTTTCGCTGACAAAACCGGTTGATTGGAATCAGGTCGGGGACGCAGACCGAGCGCTTGAGATGGCATACGGTCTATTTCACCGCCACATCGATCAATCCAATTCAAAACTTCGTAACATTTTTGCAGTCAGCGCGGATCAAGATCGACTACATTTTGCAGAAGAGTATGCTCATTCAGTGTTAGGGCTGACAGATTTGAGTGAGTTTATTTGGTTTCGACGTGGCGTTTGGCTGAGAGAAACGCTCCCTACGACTCGGTATCTCGAGCAGCGTGATCATTCTGTTCGCACGCTGCATAATTATCTGCTTGGCTGGTATTTTTTCGTTAATTGCGCCGCTGTTCGGCGACAGTTTCAAGAGAGCTTTAGCATTCGTGGCTTTGGAACTCAATTAGGGCAGCTCATCAACGGCTTTGGGGAACTATGGTGTTTTGCAAGCTTGCTTCATGATATCGGATACCTTTTTGAAGGAGAAATTCCGCGAGACACAGCCGCTCTTCTTGATGAAGGTACCCGTGATGGAGTGAGATGGGCGTATGAATATTTTCAGGAAATATTCTGGGATACGCTCAAAATTCGTAGCGTGGATGAGCGCAAGGCGATGCGAAAAATTGTTGGATTTGATCCAGAGAGTGTCCCTGATGGAGGAGCCGGAACTGTCATTCAATTTCTGAGAGATATTGGTTCGCTAAAAAAATTGACTGAAGCCATCAATACGGAAAACGGTGCCAGCGTAAACATTCTGGAAACATTACCATCGGATGCGTTTCAAGTGTGGGCAATTAATTATCGCGCCTTCGGACAAGATAGTATGGCGCAACGGATCGAAGTTCTAGAAGTCGCGTTATATGAGTTGATACAGCAAGGTATCCCAGGTCAGGCTATCCGTGTTCTTGATCATGGAATCTGTGGCGGGCTATTGCTCTTGAAGTGTTCGACATACTGGTTTCGCTTAATTTTTGCATTGAAATATTCCGATCCACCTGAAGGTAGCATTGAGGAGAAATTAAAAAGTCGATTGATGGCACTTTTTAATGCCGGCCCTCCGTATTATGCAGTGCACTGGTGGAAATCTGTGGTTTGGGCAACGGCTGCTGTTGCAATTCACAATGTGCAACAGAATGACCAATCGCCAGGATTGCCTTCAAAGAAAAAGCTAAGGTTGTCTGATGACCCATTAGGGCACCTCGAATAATTACGCTGCCGTCTGGCCGACGAACTGCAAATCAGATTCAAGGAACGCACAAGGTCTGAGAGCGGGAGCGGTCTATGGGGCAATTCGGGTTCTTCGATACTAACAAGCGGCTCGAAGCGC
>JBBRAL010000006.1:0-100021 GCA_038206805.1 Hyphomicrobiales bacterium
CTGGAATGGAAAAGCCACTACGTCGACATTCTAAAAGGCGAACAATTCAGCCCAGACTACATGAAGCTCAATCCGAAGGCGGTGGTCCCGACCCTCGTCCATGATGGATATCCGATCGTGGAATCGACGGTCATCTGCGAATACCTCGACGAAGTATTCCCCGACCCGCCGCTGAAACCCACCACCGCCCGCGACCGGGCCGAGATGCGGCTGTGGACCAAAGCCGTTGACGAACTGGTCCACCCGATGTGCGCCGAGATCACGTTCTCGGCCTCGCATCGCCACACCGTGGCAAGGCTCGGACCGGACGGCCTGGCGAAGTTTCTCGGGAGCACGCCGCCAGTTTCGGTGACGGCTGCATGGCACGACCGGAAGAAGGTCATCGTCATGGAGGGGTTCAACGCGCCCGGCATCGAGAAGGCCTATCTCCTGTACGACAGCTTCCTCCAAAAGATGGACGACACCCTCAACACCAGGCCGTGGCTTGCAGGCCCAACGTTTTCGCTAGCGGATATCGCCCTAACACCGTACGTCACCCGCCTCGACATGCTGAGAATGTCAGAGATGTGGACCAAGAGCCGGCCGCACTTGACCGACTGGTTCGACCGGATCAAGTCCCGTCCGACCTACAAGCCGCAACTACGGGATTGGTGCCCGCCGGATTTGACCAATGACCTGGCGACGTTTGGGGCGCAAAGTTGGCCGGAGGTGAAGCGGATCCTCCAGGCAGCGTGACAGGTAGAGGTGCTAGGTGATCGGCAGCAAACTTGTGATGATGATAATGTACAAATATTATAAGTTGCTCACGCCAGGTCCACGGCGAACCGTTTGAGATCGGCGAGCAAGCAGTAGGCGAGTGCGGCCTCATGAGTGGCACACAAGACTACATGGGGCGCTTGGTCTGCCTCGAACGCTTCCTGCCACCGCGGTGCACATAAGCACCACCGGTCACCGGGCTTTAGACCTGAAAAGCCGAATTCCGGCATGGGTGTAGAAAGATCGTTGCCGCTCGATTTGGAAAAATCCAGAAACGCGGAAGTCATCACGGTGCAAACTGTGTGGCTACCAATGTCCTCACGGCCAGTGTTGCAGCAGCCGTCCCGATAAAACCCTGTCATCGGTTTAGTTGAGCAAGCTTCAAGCGGCTCGCCGAGCACGTTACGGGCCACACGTGGCCGACCGGGTCCATTATTGCTGTCGTCCCTCAGCATTGCCGTGGCCTTTGGCTTCATCCCAGCGTCCAAGTCTATCGTTGCACTCTGCCGCCGTTAGTTTCAAGTCGAACGCCTGATGGTGCTCAGTTCATGGAACCACCGATATGTTAGAATTGTTCCGAGATTAACCCTGGAAGAGATACATGACCAACCCGCTCTCTCGCCTCGCGACCCGCGTAGCTTATGGCGTTAGCCAGCTGTCGCGCGCTGCCTGGTATGTTGGCCACAGTGTCGCCTTGCGCCAACTGGCCGAGGCCACACGGCGCCGAGAAGGTCAAAAAGCGCGGCAGCGCGCCCATACCAGTGCGCCTGTGCCGGACCGAAACCGGCTCTACGCCGATATGGCTAAGCTTTTTATACAGGACCTTGCTAATATCGAGGCCGGTATTTACCCGCTTCCCGCCGATCATGACGGATCATTACTTACGCTACTTCACCGGTCGCGGCTTTTCTTCGAGGATCTCTCTGAAATCCATCGGCGCCGCGAGCACCGCGCACACAAGGAAGTCCTGACCGAGAAAACCCGCGGGAAGCGGCCTCGCTACTATCTGCAGAATTTCCATTTCCAATCAGGCGGCTGGATGACGGACGATTCGGCTGAGAGATATGACACCCAGGTCGAGGTGCTCTTCAACGGCACAGCTAATGCCATCCGACGGCAAGCGTTGCCGCAAATCCGCGAAGTTTTTGCCGGAAGGGATCAGCGGAAATTGAGACTTCTTGATTTAGGTTGCGGCACCGGCCGATTTCTTGACTTCGTTAAGCAGACATGGCCGCGACTTCCGGCCCTCGGATTAGATATGTCGGAGGCCTATATCAGACATGCCGAGCGTCATTTAATGCGCCGGTTGCAAACCAGTTTCATTGTCGGCAAGGCCGAAGCGATCCCCCTACCGGACAAAAGCCAGGATGCCGTGACAAGTATTTTCTTGTTTCATGAATTGCCACCAAAGGTACGGCGCGTTGCTTTTCGCGAATGTGCCCGGGTGCTCAAACCCGGTGGACGCCTAATAATCGTGGATTCGCTCCAGCACGGCGATCGGCCGGATTATGAAGGGCTCTTAGACCTCTTCCCGCAGAATTATCACGAGCCTTATTATGCAAGTTACACTAACGAGGACTTTTGTTCTCTCGCTGCAGATTGTGGTCTGACGTATACCCGAACCGTCAAAGCCTTCGTTTCCAAAGTGATGTCGTTCGACAAACAGGCAGCACGCTGAACTTGGTGTGTCTACGACTACCTAGCGCTCATCTAGGGATGTGGCGTTTTTTATATCGCTTTTACGAAACCCGTTTCCATCTCGAAACTTTATATGCTCGTGGACATCTCCGGCTAAGCGAGGTGAAGGGAGCACAGCAGGAACAATTAGGAGGGGCTCAGATGATTGGCCTTATGTCTGAAAATCTCCAACTCGTCATGTTTTTCCTACTTATGGGAACAATTATTTAGCTTTCGCACGGTAGTGGCGAAGCTCTGCCCAAAATTAAACGTGGGAGCGAAGGCAAACATTGGCGAGATATTCTGCCGAGATGGCATTAGTCTTACGCTGTACCAGACCTAAACGTGGCGGCCACAATCAGCGCGCTCGGAAGGGATTAGCTGGCGGCACTGACTTAATAGCGAAGGTTATTTTAATTCTGCCGACGGAACGCCTTCAGAATTTCGTGACCGCGATACAGCCCGCCCATTTGCTTCCCGAAAACCCCGCCGTTTTCTAGCATCCTTGCCGTTGCAGAGTTCACGGCGCATTCCGGGTTCTCGCCAACGGAGCCGCAGAGTGCATCTCCGCCTTTCGGCTTCAATCCCTGACCTAAGTACCGCGGTTGCCATCGAGCATTATAATCTTTGGCTCTTGAAGCCCTCATACCGAGGATGCAGGCGGCACTGAAGGAAGGTTTCCAGCAAAGTTAAAACAGGCACGCCGCAACGCTCATCCACAAGGAAATTCACCCTGTCGATGTTGACCCTAATCCATTGTCCAACGCTCGCGTTGTCGATGTCGGCCAAACCAAGCCTCTCTTGGTCCACAAGGATTGACGCAGCAAGGGTACTCATCGCACTGCCCGGATTGTAATGCTGGCTTGTGTAGCGGGCCTGACTTTTAGCCCCCACCTTCCCCACCTTCAGAACATCTGGCCCCTTAGAAAATACATAAACGGCCATCTTGCCGGCCGGCAATTTGGTTGGGGGCAAATGAGGTGCCGACAAGCTTTCAAAGGTAATTGCGTCCCCAGAAAGCTCGACGCCAGCCAGGCGCGCAACAGTTCTAAAATCATTGAGCGCTGATTCAGGACTCCACTTCATTGCGTCCTATCCCCATCCCCCGGATGCCTGGCTCCCGACCGGCGGTAGAATTACGGTAGACCACCTAGTCTAGCCGACACCGAGCCCCCAGCCCCGCCTTCTCCCTGGACGGCGTGGCCACCCCCGAGCGCAAATGCTCGGGGCTTCCCTATTTCAAAATCGTTCCGAGCGTCGTATCTCTGGTCCGCGCTGGCCCCGTAGCTCAGCTGGATAGAGCACCGCTTTCCTAAAGCGGGGGTCGCATGTTCGAATCATGCCGGGGTCGCGCGCTTTTTATTGCCGGATGCCTACGGCATGCCTAGCAATTGGCTACCACCAGCAACTTCAAAGATTTAGCTTGCAAGAGCTACGGCTTAGGAAACCGCTGCTCTATCCTGCTGAGCTACGGGACCGTATAGAGAATTTAGCGTCTGGGTACTTTCTGGGTACCACTTTCGTTGTCCCATTGTTCGTAATACTGACTGCACTTAATGCAGCTTGGAAGCTGCCGTTCTACCATTGAACTACGCCCGCACTTACAAACACTTAGCCCATTTTTGGTTTTATGTCAGGCATCGCTCAGGCACCGATGGGGGCTGCAATACCGTGGCGGAATGCTCCCGGAACGACCAAATTATGTTGTGATGAATCGGCAGTTCCGGGTTGGTTGGGCGTATCCGTTTCGGTAGAGTCAAAACCTTAAAATGGACAATCATATGCGCGCTGCAAAGCGAAAACGGCAACCGGAACAAGGCCAAACAGACGGTTTGAGCCCGGCGGAAATCGTGGATCGCCTGTTCACCGGCCACGCCGCCGAGGTGATGAAGACCTTCCCGCAGGGATCAGTCGATCTAATCGTCACCTCGCCGCCGTACTGGACTGCCGTCGAGTACGATCAGGGTGGGAGTCCTTGGGCGTCGTACGAAGCTTATCTCGACGACATGCAGTTGGTGTGGAACCAGTGCGCCCGGGTGCTCCGCCCGAACGGCAAGCTGTGCATCAACTCGCCGATCATGCCTATACCGAAAGCCGTCATCGAGCAGCACACGCGGCATCTGAAAAACATTGCCTTCGACATGGAGCACAAGATCCTCGCCGAGACGGACGTTGAGCGCTACAGCCTGTTCGTCTGGCAGAAGCAGACTTCCAAGATGATGTTCGGCAGCTATCCCTATCCGGGTAATATCATCGAAAACAACACCATTGAGTTCATCAACGTCTACGTGAAGCCGGGCAAGCCGCCGAAGTTCGAGCCGGACGTCAAGGAGGGCAACGAGCTGACCCGCACGGAGTGGCTCGATCTCGCCCAGCAGGTCTGGTTCATGTACCCGGAGGACGTGAAGCGCGACGGCGATCATCCGGCGCCGTTCCCAACCAAGCTGCCGGCCCGCCTGATGCGGCTCTACACCTACGGCGCCGTCGCCCGTTTTCCCGGGGAGGTCGTGCTCGATCCGTTCGTCGGCACCGGGACCACCTGCGCGGTCGCCAAGACCATGGGCCGGCGCTATGTCGGCATCGACATCAACCCCGCCTACGTGAAGATCGCGCAGGAGCGGGTCCGGGACGCGCCCGGATTCGAGCCCCTTTTGCTTGTCGGCCGGGCCAAGTACCCTGGCAAGGAAGAGCTTGCGGAAATCGCCGCCGCCGACGCTGCCGGCAGCCAAGGTAAGGACGCCGGCGAGAAGAAACACAAACGCAAGACCTACGGGCGCAAGGTGGAAATCAAGAAGGACGAGCAACTGACGCTCGTCTGACCTCTACGGCCGGGGGCCGGGGGAATGGCGAAAGCGAAGAAGCTCAGTCTTCCGAAGGAATGGCGCACATTCGCCAACCGGTACGGCGCCGACCGCGCCTACTGGTACGTGCCCAAAGGACTCGCCGTCAGCACCGGTTCCCTGAAATCGCGCCTGCAGGTGCTCAAGGAATTCGAGCACGGCAAGGCGTGGCGCGACATCCAGCAGGACTACGTCCAGCGCCTCAACGACGAGAAGATCTCCGACGCCGCTGCCGGCGAGGATGGCGGCGCGCCGTTGGCCCGAATGCTCAAGCAGGTATTCGTGATGCTCGGCCTCGCATGGGTCGATCCGGATGACCGCGTCGAAATCACGCCCGCCGGCGACAAGTTCCTGACCGACAAGGACCCGGACAGCGTCCTGTCCGACCAGATGTCACGCTACCAGTTCACCAACCCGAGCGTTGGATCGAACGCGCACAAGGCGATAACGCTACATCCGACTCCGTTCCTCGGCGAGGTGCTCCGTAGTCTCGACGGGCACAAGATCAGCGCCACCGAATACACGCTGTTCGTCTCGCGGGCGAAATCATTCTCCGACGTGGACACCGTCGTTGAACAGATCGAGGCGTTCCGCGATTTGGATTCCGATGTGCAGGATCTGGTCGTCGAGACCTGCGACTCCTTTAAGCTTCCGGGCATCCGGCGCTCCAGCATCTACAACACCATCAAGCTCGACCGGTCCTACGCGCTGAAGATGTTCGCGCTCTCCCGGCTGGTCGAGATCGACGATGAAGGCGGGCTCGCGATTCGCAAAGGTGCGCTTAAGCAATACCGCAGCTATCTGGCCAACTACGGCCGCGAGGGCGCCTACATCGAGTTTGCGAATGAGAAGGACTGGATCGCCTATTTCGGAGATCCTAAGGCGACGCCGACGATCGACACGGCGCTCGAATACTACGTCAACAAAGGCGACGTGGCGGCGGCTATCGCAACCAAGAAGAAGACGGCGAAGTCGGCCAAGGAACTGGCTGAATTCCAAGACATGATCGTGTCCGAAAAGGCCGTCGAGGACTATCTCGAAAACCACCTCGATGTCGTCGGTTCGAAGATCGGCGCAAACCTGAAGCTCGTCGATGGAGGACGGCAGTACAGCACCACCGTCGGCCCGATCGATCTGCTCACCATCGACGCCAAAACGGGTGAATACGTCATCATCGAATTGAAGAAAGGCCGCAGTGCCGACAAGGTCTACGGCCAGTGCTCGCGTTACATGGGCTGGGTCCGCAAGAACCTCGCCGCTGCCGGCGCCAAGGTGCATGGTGTCATCGTAGCCCGCCAGATCGACGACAAGCTCAAGTCTGCGCGCGATGCACACGATACCAAGGTCCATCTCATCGAGTTCGAGATGAAGATCGGCGCGACGGCGGTGTAGGGGGCTCCCGTGGCGCTATCGGAATTCTAGGAGAAGTTCGTCACCGAATATTCGGCCGACGGCATCTATTGGTATTTCCCAAAGGGCGGCACCGCCGATACCGAAGAGTTCCGCGAGAAATTCCGCGTCTTCCAGTCCTTCGAAGGCGAAGACTGGACGCCCGACCTGCAGGGAAAATTCCTCGCGGCGCTCCACGCGGCCAAGCTTTCCGTCGGTCAGACCCGCGCGCTCACCCGCATCATGAAGCGCGTGTACGAAAACCTCGGACTTTGCTGGGTGGTCAGCGGGCAGCCCATCCGCATTACGCCGGCTGGCCGGGAGTACCTCAAGGAAAAGGGTCCGAGCAAGGTTCTTGATGCCCACATCTGGCGATACCAGCTTCCCAATCCGCTAAATGACGTCGAAGCGACTAAGGGAATATCGTTGTTCCCCCATCTCGTCGTCGCCGAGATGCTGCTGGCCTGTGACAACTACATCACCAACGACGAGTTTGTGCTGTTCGTGGTGCGAATGAAGCGCTCTACGGGAATGGCCATTGGAATCGAGCGGATCAGGGCATGGCGGAAGGCGCCGCAGGCGACAAAGACCGAGATCTTTAATCGGCTTGCTCTGACGAAATACACGACGATTGATCAGAACAGCGGCTTTCCGCTGGCATTTCACCGCTGCGACCTGCTGCTCGACAGGCGCACCGACCAATTATCGGTTTCGAAAAAGAACGCAGAAGATCTCGCGGCTATGCTCGAACTGTTCAAGGGTGAAGCCGTTCCGATCCAATTCAATGACGAACCGGACACGATCGCGTTCTACGGGGACCCTCATCATCCGTCATCTTTGCGATCTTGCGTTGCGTAGAACGATGCTGGCCAAGAACCCGGCAGGCAAATCGCTCGGAGATGCCGTGTTCAACAACTACATGCTCCACGCAAGCACGGCGACGCGCGGGGCTTAGAAGTTTCCCGAGGCAGCCTCTTTCAGGATCAACTTCTCAAGCGTCAGATCCGATACCGCGCGCCGAAGCCGGGTGTTCTCAGCTTCCAGCTCCTTCAGCCGCTTCACCTGGTCGCCCTTGAGCCCACCGTATTCTGACCGCCACCGATAATATGTAACTTCCGTCGCCGCTATCGATCGGATCGCCTCAGCCACCGACTGGCCTTGTCCAATCAACACCTCAACCTGTCGCAGCTTCGCGACAATCTCTTCCGCCTTGTGTCTCTTCCTCGGCATTCCTCAGTCCTCCATCAGGCCATAAGCCATACTTCAGGGAGGACCACTTTTCAGGGGGCAGACCAATGCTGAAGGATGAGCAACCCGTATAATAGCTGAAACGAGATCGTCGGGACCACGAACAGGTCCATCGACGCGATGCCATCAGCGTGGTTGCGGAGAAACGTCTTCCATCCTTGGGACGGAGGTCTCCTGCTCCTTGCCATATACTTGGCAACCGTAGTCTGCCCGACATCGATGCCAAGCTTGAGGAGTTCGCCGTGGATCCGAGGTGCTCCCCAAAGCGGATTCGCGATACTCGTCTCTCGAATGAGCTGCCGAACCTCCAGCTCTGTCTTTGGCCGGCCACCTTGAGGTCTCGATTTCCACCGCCAATACCGTCGAAACCCAGCGCGGTGCCAACGGATCAGAGTCTCTGGCTTGATGATTGTCAGAGCGCCCAGCATACCGGGGTCCCACCGATACAACCCGGCAAATACTAGCCGGTCGATATTGCTGTGAGTCGGCTTCTTCGGTGACCTGCGCCGCAGGATGTTAATCTGGTGACGAAGCGCCAGGATCTCGATTCCCAGCGAAGCTCGCGATCGGAACAATCCGATCAGCCCGCACCAGATCAGTCTGCAGAGCTCGATCATCGAGCGGAAGCTTCACCCGATTCGCTGCTGTTTGCCAGTCGCATTAGGTTTGCGACAGGGACACGGGATCGATGGCCTAACGTTCCACGATCTTCGTGGCACGGCGGTCCTCAGGCTTGCCCTTGTCGACGCGACGTTGCCGCAGATCGCAACGTTCACCGGCCACGGCTTGCGCGACGTCGAAGCGCGTTCGGCGACCCGTTCAGGACACTGAATCAGAATCGATCAGGAAGGACATCGAGATTGAGGAGCTGCAGGCCGAGTTCCTCAAGAAGCGGTCGGCTCGCCTCACCAAGGAGGCGGCGCTCCGCGAAATGTACCCCCACGGCCCTAGCAGCAACAGGAGCGTATCATGACCGACAAGATGATCACTAGGACGTTCTGGGGAAATTACTCTCAGGACGGCGCGAACGGTAACAAGGGATTCTTCTCGTCCGCTTCTGCATCGACGCGTCGGGAGGAAACGCAGCCGGTCGTCCTCACCGGTATCTACGCGAAGACCGCGCTTGGCCCCATGGACTCAAGACTTAGATATCCCTGCTATTTATCCGGTCAGCAATTCAGAAGCTGGCCTAGAGCAGTGCAATTAGTGGATTTCCAACGAAAAGGTCCTGCTCACGCACGTATTTTGCGAGAGTGAACTGGGAGGCGTGTCCGGTCTGTCGCCTAATTTCCCATGCGTTTAATCCAGCTTGTGCCGCGCTGGTTACGAACCCAGCTCGTAGGCTGTGTCCGGAATAGCCCGCCTGATCGATGCCTGCTGCGGCAACCCGTCCTTTTATGATGAGCGACACGGCCTCTCCTGTTAGCCGGCTCAACAGGTGATCGTGCCTGTTCACCCAACGGAACAAGGCACCCCGCTCAATCCCAGAACGCGCAAGCCAATCATTGAGTTCGGAGACCGGACACCATTGCGTGCGTCCAAACGGAATAGCGATCGTCCGCCCAATCCCAGTCTGATCGGTCTTTGAACGCCTCACATGCACGAGGATGCCCTGCGAAACGGACTCGATGTCTTCCCGGTTCAAGCCCACAAGCTCAGAGCGACGAAATCCGCCCGCGAACCCGATCAGGAGCAACGCACGATCACGCACGTCCCGGAGTTCGCTCCCGATAGCTGAGAGCACAAGAAATAAGTCGTCACGAAGCAGAGCGCGTGCTTGGTGTGGCGGCGTACGGTGGCATCGCATGATGCCACGGATTGTGGCTTTGACGAGCGGCGACTGAATGGGGTTGCTCAGGCCCTTGGTCGTGTGGGCCTTCGCAATGGCGGCAAGGCGACGTGCAAGGGTGGCAGTGCCCAGCCGCTCAGCGTGATCGGCCAAGTAGGAAGCGACTAGCACATCGCTGGCGGGAATTCGTCCTCCCCACAGCTCGAAATGAGTCAGGTCGGACAGGTAAGCCCGCCGCGTGTTTTCGGAGAGGCTCTCGTGAACGTATTGTCTGACCGCGTCAGGCAGATCGGTCGTGCAATTAATTGCACGGATCGCCAGCGAGGGGACCGATGTGCACTTAATTGCATCGGCTTCGGCGGATGCGAGGCCCGCGTTTGTGCAATTAAGTGCACGATCTGCAGCGTCGCGCGCACCCCTTGGTTTAGGTCGTGATAAGGGATGGTTATCGGAGGTTAGGTCGTCGGCCATCGCCGCCCCCTACCCCAATCCGCCGGTCACAGCGGATCGCTGCCGCACAAAACATTCGGCGCGTATCTCGTTTAAGTGCCCGAGGTTGTTTCTGAAGGCCGCCAAAAGCGGCGCAAAGCCCGCCGGGGGCACGCCTGCCGTCATCAGGTCTGTTTCCATCCCGAACGTCTCGAGCTCTTCTGCGCCCTTCCAAATGAGCTTGGTGGCGACTGGCATGGCGTCGGTATAAAACGCCGCCATGTAAGCTGCGTCCCGGCGGCGAGCCGGTGGCACGTAATGGTCCAAGGCCGCGCGCACATCCTCATTCCGCGACGCAAAGCGCCAGATGGCCTCCCTGCCGAGACGGGTGTGTTTGTCCAAGGCATAGAGCGGCACACCATCCACCACCAATGACGGCGGAACGGGGATTTCAATGAACGTAGGCTTCTGGCCATTGTTCGCGCCGAGCCAAGCCAGCGGTACCATGACCGTAATCGGCTCACGAGTTCTCCGAGCGGCTAGTTCGGTCGCGGCGATGAGTTCACTTGGGGTACCCAAATCTAGGAAGACTTGCATCAGCGCGGATAGGTCGCCCTTCCCGACTCGTTTTTCGCCAGTCCATTCGAGCCCCGATGCATACCAAGCAGCCAGGGAGCGGTGGGGTAAACCGATCTGCCCATCTGCAACAGCGCGCAGTCTTTCGACGACTGACGCAGTCGCTATCTCAAACCGCTGCTGCTCCAGGGATGGGTGATCCTTGGCTCCGCAGATCAAATAATCGGCAGACCGGTCCTTGGGAGCCTCGGCGAGAACGCGAGCAAGATACATCGCGGCGGCGGCGTCACCCCCGACGGTCTTCCGCCACGTGGCGTCGGTCCCGGCGACGACGGCTGCTGTAAGCGCGTCTGTGCATCCCGAACCAACGTCCTCGAAGGCGATCACCATGAGTCGCCGCCAGATCGTGGAGCCCTTAAGCTTAAAAATCGAGTGCGCAGCCCGCTGCGCCATGGCGGTCTCGCCACGGCGAATGGATTTCTGCAGCAGACTACTGATGACCCACGGATCAGCCGCAATCACTTCGATGCTGGCTAGATCAACGCTGTCAACTTTTTGCGCAAGTCTTTGCTTCGCCTGCGCGAGTCCGTCGGGCATAACGTCTCCGGATATTGTGTGTGTGAGGAGACGTTAGCTTTCAACGGACATAAGACAAATGAAATGCGCGCTCCGGAATAAATAATTTCGACCACGAAAGCGAGGTCGTGAGCGCGTTTTCAGCGATGGCACGATCCACGCTTCGGCGCACCGCCAATCTTCGGCTTCCTTTCTATAAGGAAAGCCCCCTATAATCGCCTCGGAGCAGTACGCGCTGCTCTAGGGCTTAGAAACCCCTGCCTAAGTGGATTGTCGCCGACTATTTCGGCGACGCCTTGACCCATGCGGTCCGGGGGCCTGTGACGTATGTCCAGGCTTTCGGAAGCTAAAGGTCATAGGGACCGACTTAGGCCGGTTTTCTAACCCCCGGATCACCAGGGACCAAGTGATTCCATCCCGAGGGGGCGTACCTCGGGCTCTGGTTTCCTCGGGAGTCATCATGGGGGATGCCGAAGCCAACGGGCGCGAAACACCGCTTAATCGAAATAATTGGCCAGACTTGGTTTACCGCCTTGTCGAACATTACAAATGGGAACCGCAGCACCTACTTATGGGAGAAAGCGCCGACAGCTTCTATGAGAACATCCGGCGGCACGAAGTTCCGCTGACTTTCCTTTTCCAGATTCTTTTGAGATTAACTTCATCAAAAACCATCTCCGCACTTCTGAAAGAATTTGCGATTAGTGGTGGGGCTGTCGCGGATGACGAGTGGCGGCTGCTTTATCCGGAAGACGCGAAATTCACCCAGCCGGACGCCTGGATTGAATCTGATCGAAGTCGGGTATTTATCGAAATTAAAGTCGTAGCACCGCTCAGGGTAGAGCAGGTCCAGAAATACCTGCTCCTCCATGCTCAACAGGACTTCCGAGACGGCCAAAAACGACCGTACCTATTCTTCTTGACCGCCAGTGACTTCGTGAAGTGTTGGCGTCCCCAGCTAGGGACAATCACGCCAAATGATATTCAAGCATTTCTAAGAAGTGAGACAGCTGCTGATCTGCCAAAGCGGCTACAGAAACTCGCGCAGCAAGGCGGCGAGGCTGAGAGATACGACGCGGTAAAGCAGGATGTCACGTATGGGACCGCAACTTGGGCTTCTTTCGGCCAAGCCTTAGAAGCCGTTTGCTCCAGGTTGAAACAGGACGGAGCGAACGACGTTGAGATATCAATCATCAATGATTTTCTGCATGAATTGAGGATACGCAAACTATGGGCACCGCTGGTCGAAGGGGCATAATCGCAACTTATGATCAACCTCCCCACACTAATCACCGCACTGGGATTGATTATCAGCCTTAGCGCCTGTGCTGGACCCCAGGCGATTGCGCCGCCCGCCGAAGGCTATCAGGCTGTACGTTTTAAGCAGCCTGTCAGCGTCCGCGACCACGGCATCAACATATTTACGTTCACCACCGGCTCCACCTTTATTGCGGATCAGCAGTTTCCAAACGGTATGGACACCCCCATCTACTGTGGCATCGCACTCCAGAATGGCGTTCTGTTTTCGGTCCCAACGTGCATTGCTCTAGAAGGAGATACGACACTCTTTCTGCGTGCGAATTGCAATCTTCCGTCGCCCTTGGGATGCAGTGTCCGTCGAGAAATCCCGGCTGGAAGTTTTGAAAGGTTCCGGATGAAGCAATAGCCGTGCTGCGCTTCGCCAAAAAGCTTAGTCGGCACTAGTCTTTCGTGGCGACGGTTGAGAGTGGTCAGCGGCGCATCGACGTGGTGGGGTTTCTTGAGTTCGCGGCTGCAATAGGCTTCGAACCCCGTTTAGCAATTAAACTTCTTCTTGAGGTGCGCTCCCGTTGAGCGGTCCTGTTCAGTGGCCGTACGGTTCCGCCTCGTCGCGATCAAGCCAGGCGGCAAGCCTTTTTCTTCGCTGAGCGACTTTCTCGCTTTCCTGACAGGACCTGTACGTCAACTGAAATGCTTTCCGACTCGCGAACTGCTGCGCTCCCGGTGGAAGGTATAGTTTGCGCACTCGCAATTCGCTAATCGGGCAGATGAACCACCATCGACGTCCCCCGAATTGCGGGGTGGTCGAAGTGAGACCAATACACTGATGGATATGCCCTGCATCAAGTACATACCAGACCCACAGCGAACCCTGGCCATCACGACGGATATTGATCTCATATTTGACCGCGAGGAGCGGAGCACCCTGCGCGCTCTGCTGCCAGACCCAGGAGCCTAGCTGATAAGCGCCATCGAACAACAAACCTTGCTGACGAAGGTCAGTGGTCGCAAGAGCCAAGCAATCTTCGACGGGAACCTTTGTCTGTCTACTCCAACCCCCGCCCGGATCGTCCATGTCCAAGTCCTGCACCTAAATCAATAGCCGTTCAGACATTCGGAGAAACATTCTTTTCGTTCAAGTTGTGAAGCATTTTCAGCTCAGAAATACCATTTGCCAATTTTTAGACCGTGTCTGCAGAAATGTCTGGCATGTCTGGAGGAATGTCCGGACCATGTCCCTCCAGCCCGTCGCCGGCTGACTTAGGGAGTGAAGCCAGGATGCGGGCTAGTGCAGCACGATTCTTGAGCCCACTGAATAAAGACGGCTTACGCTGCTTATAGGGTCTTATTTTCCCAGATTGTGCTTGGCTAAGTGTTCGTGGCCCCAGTGCAAGTCCCAGGGCCGCCAACCGCTGCAGCAGCATCCTTGTCGCGCCGTAGCTAAATTTTCCGCCGCTCGGCGCGACATAACCGCCCTCGTTCAAGAGGTGCATGGTCTGCCGGGTGTCTCTCACTCCGCTGGCCTGGATACCAGTGACCGCACCCGAGAGAACAACAGCGGCTTTATCATAGCTACCTCCACGACCTCTCCGCGCGGGCCGTTCGATTTTTTTGAATGATACGGGCATAACTAACAGCTCCATTCTGACCGAGTGAACCAATTGTGCAGACGAATTGACGGTTGCCCAATTCTTTATTGCAGTTGTAAGCCGATCTGGATTCATCGCGAGTAATTAATGCCGAGCTCTACAGGTCAACCACTATACTATCGAACCTGACCGACTGTGCTCCGCGAAAGTGTTGCTTACGGATGAGACGGATGAGATTTCGGGAAACTCCACGTCGAAGACTCGCGGCCTTATGCTCGCCCTCGACGGAATGTCGTCCGTCTCATCCGACTCATTCAAAAGTTTAGCTGCAGTGGCGACCTATGCGACTGAACGCAGAGATAGGGAGGGTTGGGAGAGTTCTCCAATTAGCCAATTATGGTTATGATCCTCATGTAGGCGCTCGTACGGTAAACCCTCCCAACCCTCCCTGAACCTGTCAGGTGTCAGGTATCGGCTGGAAGGAGACTCGCGAGGGGCTTCAACTTGATACTGAGATAATAAGTCTTACTGCTTTTCATCTTGTCGAAGCCGTACTCAGGTAACCTTGAGCCAAAGCTCGTTGCCGATCCTGGTTCTTCGCCATTTTCTTCAGCAAACGCCTTCCATGATTTATAAAGTGAGGAAGAACATTCCTTCTGGCCCGGCCCGCGCTCGCATTTCTCGTCGATCCAACGGCCAAGCAGGTCCTGCTCTTCGAAATAGTCCGCGGTGGCTTTCGTAACGACCTCCGGTCTGACGAGGCCGTTTGCCTGCCAGTCGAGACAGCCGTCGATCATCCAGCGGAGGATTGCGGGGTATTCTTCGCGCAGTTTAGCTCCCAGCGTTTGGTCGGGCGCCTTGGGCTTATGTACGAACGGCACAATGTTAAAGCGCCGTCGCGCGGCGTCGTTCACTGTTTGGAGCCTGGGCTTATGATTGCCGCTAATCATCAGCTTAAATTTCGGGCGAAACGTGAAATGGTCCCGCCGCATGTAGTTAGCCGAAACAAAATCACCACCGGTAAGCTGGTTGATGCGGGTTTCAGACCATGCCTGCCCGTTCTCGGTTTCAGACACGGCTACAAATCGCGCACCATCCAGCATTGCGATTTCAGTGAGGTGACGTTGATGTCTTGAGGCCGTGAACGTTTCCATCGCTGCGGTCTTGGCGTAGTCGCCCATGATCTCGCAAATTGCATTCTGGAAAACGCTTTTACCGTTGCCACCATGGCCATGGACGAAGAGCAGAGCATGTTCATTAGTCAAGCCGGTGAGGCAATAACCCCCAAACTGTTGCAGAAATGTCTGCACATCCTTGTTGCTATCGGTCGCCTCATTAAGGAATTTTTTGAATATAGGACACAGCGCCCCGATGGGTGCCGGCGTTACTGCGACATGCTTGGTGATGTAATCGATTCTGACTGGCTCTTTTAGCGCTCCGATCCGCAGGTCCACCGTGCCACCTGGTGTTCCGAGAAGCAGCGGGTCCTGATCCCATATATCCGAGGTGACGGCGAGCCGCTGATCCCGTCTTGCCATGCACTCGACGCCCTCTGCGGCCTTTTTGGAGGCCATGCGACCCTGGTCGCCACGATGCTTGCGGCAAAGGTGTCGCGCATGGTCGAAGGCAAGTTCAGTTTTGTTGACTTTCCACCGACCACCATCCCAAACAAACCATCTCCCTACGTCATGATCGAAGCGGAATTGATCGCCATAACGTTGCGCAAAATCCTCGGCGATGTCGTCTTCAGTGAGGTTTACGGTGCCGCCCGCAATTTTATCCGCTGGAAATTTGACCACGACACCCGGTTTATCATCGCTGGCATTGCCGACGATGCTACCTACAACGCTGTCAACTTTCTGTAGCTTGCATTTCTTGATGATAGGCATGTTACTCGTGCTCCTCAACCAGATGGTCGTTCCAATCCGCGTCCACTTTCGGCGGAAATCGAACTTCCGCTTCGATGCCCGCCTTTCGATACCGGCTGCCACATTTGAAAGCAGCCCTTAACCCTGCGTCGTCATGGTCGGCGAAAATAGTCAGGTGATCGAGACCTTTGATGATGGGGAAGCCAGCAATACCTTGGGCCGACAGGCAGGCCCACACAGGCATCGCGAATATTGCTTGCGCGCTGAGGGCCGTCTCGATCCCCTCGGCAATTCCTATTTGTGGTGCTCGATGACGAAGCATCACCGCTGCCCCTTTAGCCACACCCAACATCCTTTTTGAGGGCATGCCATCGGGCATGACGCGCTTCCCAGAGCCGTCATTCTGGAGCGCCGTTCGATGAACCCCTTTCGGTTTTCTTGTGGTCGTGTCAGTCATCAATGCCACCATCGCAGGAACGCGGGCAGCTCCGAACGGACAGAAGGGATGAAATCGCAAATGGTCAGCAAGAGTAACCGCCGCCGTAAGCGGGCAACCGCGTGCAGCGAGGTATTTCTCGACAATGGTTCCC
This sequence comes from Hyphomicrobiales bacterium, assembly GCA_038206805.1. Lineage (GTDB taxonomy): Bacteria > Pseudomonadota > Alphaproteobacteria > Rhizobiales > Xanthobacteraceae > Pseudolabrys. The sequence continues at coordinate 16,588 of JBBRAL010000006.1, forward strand.
TGCGCGGGTACAGCCTCATTCCATAACGTCAAGGCAGCGTTGATGCGCGCCTGTTGCGCAGCCTCAGAACCCTGAGGGAACTCTTGTTCGATGCTAAGCGCACCGCCTGCGTCCAGTTCTCGCAGCCTTTCTCTTACGTACTTTCGGCAGATAACAGGATCGTCACCGGCAAAGCTGTTGATGATGAAACCCTCAGGAGCCCCTGGTTCGATTCTGATGCCGAGCGAATGATCGGCGCTGCTGTGGCCAGGCGCGCGGATGTTGATCCATCGTCCTGACACGGTTCCTCCTAAAGCTTTGGCCAAATCCTGCTTTGTCATTTGTTCACTCGAACAGAACGCTGGACGTAGCGCAGCGAGCTGCGACGACGCCTGCTCAGATGCTGGTTTACCTTTAGGCTGCCGACGAAGTGTGCCGCCGCTTGGTGTTTGAGGCCCAGGACTCCAAATCCCTTGCGTCGTAAACGACGCGCCTGCCGAGCTTTAGATATTCCGGGCCGGTCCCGTCGAGTCTCCGCTTATCGAGAAAACTCTTGGAGAGACGCAGAAAATTCGCCGCCTCGCGAACCGACATTTTGCGATCTGGCTGTAAGGTCTCGATGGCTTCGCGATGTGAAGCTGATTTTTGCGTGGTCGCAATTTTCAAGATGCTGCTCCTATGGTTCGGTGACCACGGAGCGCCCAACAAAAAGGGTGGCCCGTGGCCACCCTCCTTGGATTCCTAGCTACTGCTAGGGGCTACGTAACGAACTAGAATACTTGGCGCAGTCCGTCAAGGCAAAATGACACTTGGGGGATACTTATCCTTCGTTATGCACATTGGGATGCGGCATATCCTCAAATGTTTTTAGATCGACTTTTATACCGTCACCCATCGCCTCCACGAGTTGATGTGCAATGCAATTTGTCGCTCTGCGCTCCGGAAATGAATCGAGATGCGCATACCTGCTCGTCGTTTTAGGATTTTTGTGTGCAAGAAGCTTCCCAATTATAAGCAGCCCAAGACCTTTCGAGGCACCAGTCGCCGCGAACGAGTGGCGAAGGTCGTGGAGTCTCACTCCTTTCAGCCCAGCGTACTTCGCGACGGCACCCCACGGGCGATGTAAGTCATGGCGGGGATAATCTGGATCAGCACTAGCGATCACGTAGCGCCCAATCCGAGGCAAAGACTTTATGACTGCGGCGGCAGGAAGTGACAAAAGAACCGTTTTGCGGCCTGTCTTGCTGTCGGGCAGAAAAAGCATGTCACCCTCAAGGTCGACGTTTTCCCAGCGTAAGTTCAATATTTCACGCAACCGGCAGCCGGTTAGCAACAGGAGTTTGATTGCAGCTAAAGCAAAGGAGCAAATCCTAACGCGTCGGTTTTCTATGCGTGGCGCGTGCTTTGCGGTGGGTTTCGTTTGGTCTACCTCCCAAGGCAGACCCTCCTTCTCCGCCGTCCGCAGCGCATCGCCTAAGCGAGCCAATTCCTCTCCCGTCAAATACCGTTCCCGGCCTTCTTCCTTAAACTTGGTTACGCCCTTTGCTGGCTGCAGCCCGTCCGGCACCTCGCCGACGCTCCCGGCCCACGAATACAATCCGGACACCAAGACCACCACACGATTTGCAGTTGACTGCACTCGCTCCCCTACGGAGCGATGCAGCTTTGTAATGGTGCTCTTTGTAACGTCGCTGGCGCGCATCTTGCCGATTTGAGGCAAAATATGCAGCCGGAAATGCATTTCGTAGATGACGGCGGTGCTGGCTTTTCGGGTTGGCCTTATCTCTTCGGCCATATACCTCGCGGCAAGCTCCTCCACAGTAGGCGACCGCCGCCGCGCCGACTTTTCGCCCGCAACATCTTGCCCCAGCCTTGCGCGTGCAAGAATATCCAAAGCTGCGCGACGCGCCTGTTCGGCTGGGAGAGTCGAAACTGCGCCCAGGGTCATTCGCTTCTTGGCAACCCGCCGCCCACCGCCGCCAGGCCGGTATTCGACGATCCAGCTTTTTGCTCCGGTCGTTGTCACGCGGCACCCGAACCCGGGCAGTTTACTGTCGTAGGCGACAAAGGTTTTCCCGCCTAGTGTGAGAGCGGCAACAGTCTTGTTGTTCAAGGTTACGGTCGGCATCGTGATCCCATCCATGTCGCCACCGAGTCGCCACGGCGACGGAAACTCGGGGAGACGTCAGGAATCCGCGTATGCAACAAATTGACTTGCCGCAAGGGTTTCGGCAAAGAATGAAACTACAACTAACTGGGTGCTATTCGATTTTTAAAACTGGGAGACAAGGGGTCGCTGGTTCAAATCCAGTCGCCCCGACCAATTATAATCCGGACCTTTTGCCTCCGCCCGGGCGGCTCCTCGAAAATGACGGTTGGTGGCGCCGCGACTGGAATAACATGGCAGACGCGCGGCTAAGTGGCGTTGCCAGCACACCGTAACGGCGTTATACGGGCGCGGACAGAGCAAACTCGGGTCCCCTTTCATGACCGCGCGCATCTACAAACCGTCCAAGACCGCCATGCAATCCGGCCTTGGCAATACCAAAGCCTGGGCGCTCGAATACGATCTGGAGCAACCCCGTCATATCGAGCCGCTGATGGGCTGGACCTCGTCCGGCGACATGCGCCAGCAGCTGCGCCTGCGCTTTGCCACCAAGGATGAGGCGATCGCCTATTGCGAACGCCATGGCATTGCCTACCGGGTGTCGGAGGCCAAACCGGCAAGCCGGCGGGGCATTTCCTACGCGGACAATTTCGCCTTCAAGCGCCGCGACGCCTGGACCCACTGATTAGACCCAACCGGCATCGCCGCGTGTCGCGCAAGAGTCGCGCGACCCGATTGTCTTGCATAATGCCCTTGGCGCTCTCTTCGCTTGGTTCGCTGCGCGTCAGCCCTTTAATCGTGGATGACCGCCGGCTAGCGGAGCCAATTTAATCTGTAGTTGAGCTTCGCCATCAACAGGCTGACGTTGCGGACGTCCACATCCCAAAGATAGCTGCCACCCGAGCCCCCGAGTTGAAAAGTGCTCGAACTCAAGCGGATATAATCGTATTCCACGCCGAAGCTCAGATTGGGCGCGATGCCGTATTCAATTCCCAAGCCCAGGGTCGGGCCACTGCGCCATTGGCTGTCGCTGCCGGAGCCGGTGCTGACGCCGACAGAGTCGCTGACCGATGCACTGATTTTCGCCGTCGCGATGCCGGCCTTGCCATAGGCCAAAATATTATTCCAGGTATAGCCGGCGCGGCCGGTGAATAGCATTAGCGCCTTGATGCGCGCTTCAAACCGATCGTCCATCGCACTCGTCGGTATATTGCTGTCGAAAGTGCCCTTGATCGCGGACGCGTCAAGCATCGCTTCGATGCCATAGACCCATCGGCCGCGCTGAACGTTGTAGCCAATCTGGCCGCCGCCGACGATGCCGGACATTGCGTTAGAAAATCCTTGACCCGATACATAGTCGCCGAACAGCGTTGTGTTTTGCTGGTTCGTCCAATTCGCGTTGCTCTGTCCGTAACCGAGATTTGCGCCGACATACCAGCCGGACCAATTATACGGGGGCGTCGCTGCCGCTGGCTTGCCCGGCCGCTCCGCGGCGCCGGAAGATTGCGACAGAATAATCACGCCAATGACGGCGAAAAACTCTAACGCCCGGCAACGCATCCAACCACTCCCCACTCAACCGGCACCTGTAGCGGCAGCATGGGCTGGCGCAAGTTCGGTTCCAAACCCCGCTGACATTGTAAACAATAGACATCGCCTCAGTCCACTTTCCATATATCCGTCGATATTTTTTTCTCCCAGTACTATTGCCAAGGATATAGACTGACTGGCGGGAAGGCCACGCATGTTGCCCCGCCCAGATGGGCGGTGCCACCGTTCGGAATGCTTGAGATAAAAATGCGTCATATTGCCGCTTTTGCTTGCATCGTCTTGTCCGCCGCCGTGATCGGACCGGCAACCTTGCCCGGACGTGCCGCAGGCCAGACCGTGAAAGCGCCCGCGACCGTCCCGATAATTTCCGCCGAACGACTTTGCGCGCCCTATTCCGGCATGCCGGCCACCTCCGCCGATCCGGCGCGGCCCGCGGGAATGAAATGGATTGCCGGTGGAACTTTTCTGATGGGGTCCAACCAGCATTATCGCGAGGAGCAGCCGCCACGTTACGCGACCGTCAGCGGCTTCTGGATTGATCGTACCGAAGTGACCAATGCCCAGTTTGCGGCCTTCGTCGCGGCGACCGGATACAAGACCGTGGCCGAGCGCGGTCTGAACGCGAAGGACTTTCCCGAGCTGCCGCCGGAGGCGCTGGTACCCGGCTCCATGGTGTTCTTCCAGCCGGCGAAAAACGCCCCCGTCCATGTGGATATGATGGAATGGTGGCGTTACGTCCCGGGCGCCGATTGGCGGCATCCGAACGGCCCCGGCAGCTCCATTGCCGGCAAGGAAAACCATCCGGTCGTGCAAGTCGCCTATGCCGATGCCGCGGCCTACGCGAAGTGGCTCGGCCGTGTGCTGCCGACCGAAGCGGAATGGGAATATGCTGCGCGCGGCGGGCTCAACGGCAAGGAATTCGCCTGGGGCGACGAGCAGACGCCGCAGGGGCAGTGGATGGCCAACACCTGGCAGGGCTTCTTTCCCTACGAGGACGAAGGCGCCGATGGCTACAACGGCACCGCGCCGGTCGGCTGCTTTCCGCCCAACGGCTACGGTCTGTTCGATATGATCGGCAATGCCTGGGAATGGGCCACCGACTGGTACGAGGCGGGCCACAAGTTCGCCGATGGCGACGTCGACCCCAAGGGGCCGGCCGAATTGACAAAGACGGTCGGCGGCCCGGTGCGCGTGATCAAAGGTGGCTCATGGCTGTGCGCGCCGAATTTCTGCGCGCGCTACCGGCCAGCCGCGCGCCAGCCGCAGGAGGCCGATCTCGGCGCCTCGCATATAGGCTTCCGAACCATTCTGCGCGCCCCGGGGCCGGCTAGCGATCCAGCCGCCGATAAAAAGAACTGATCAGGGCGGCTAGTTTGCGGGCGAGCACGTCGCCTGCGCCTTCTTCATGAGCCGAACGTCGGCGGTGTCGACATTGCCGTCGCCGTTCAAGTCGCCGCCACAGAAGATCACGTCGGTGCAAACGCCTTTTTGCTTGAGCAGCAATTTCATGTCGGCGTCATCGACCTTGCCGTCGCGATTGAGATCGGCACGCTTGCAGCGACCAAGACAATCCAGTCCTTGATTCGCCATGATGATATCGAGATCCGCTTGGTCGGTCTTGCCGTCAAGATTAATGTCGTAACGGCTGGGCCCCTTACCATTGAAGGCTTGCCAGCCCTGGATATCCAGCTGGTTCACGCGCATATCCAAATTGCCGTCGCCCAAGCTTTGGCAAATGTCCTGCGCCTTGGCGGATTTAATGGTGGCTTGCAGCTCGGCGTTCAAGGCGATGTAATTGGTCCGGTCCGCGCCTTTCAAGCAGGTGGCGGGATTCGTATTGTCAGGTATGTCAGGCGCACAATTCTGCGCCACCAGATCGTCGGCCGCGTTGTCGAGTCCCTTCGGATTGAGCGGCGGCGCTGGCGTGAGGTTATACAGTTCCTTCGACGTCACGGTGTAATATTCCGCCCAGGGGAACGGCGGTTTCGGCTCAGGATTGGTGACCTGCGGGACCGGCTTGCTGTAAGCGCAATCCACCCGCTCGATCTGGACCAGCTTGTAAATGCCATTACGAATTGCGTACTGGCGCACCGGCGCAATCGTCCGGGTCGTGTTTGGCGGGTCGAAAGAATTAGCGACGGCGCAGCAGGACTTTAATACGCCGGTCGGCTGGGTCGTCCCCGGACCGTACCAGGTGCCGCCGCCATCGTTTTCACACAGCGACTTACTATAGAATAGCGTCTCATCGCAGTAATTGGCCGAGTCGATCCGGCACGGATAGCTGCGCTGCGCCGGATCGGGATTGTAGAGGCCAATGCCTTGTTGCGTGAAATTCGTCGTGCGAATGGCCGGCGTGGCCGGATTAGTGAGGTAGGGCAGCAATGGCTGGCTGTCGAGCGCGTGGCTCGGCGGCACGACGGATTTGACATCGATGCCGGCGACATCGCCGAACAGTTGGTAGAGGTCGACCGCGTTGACCATTTCATCCACGCTGCGGTTGGGCGATTTCACTCTGGCTCCGGCGATGACCATCGGCACCCACACGCCGGTCTGATAAACGCTCGCCTTGGCCCGAAGCGGATTGAAGGGTGCGCGCACGGTCTGCAGCAGGCTGCCATTGTCGCCGTAGATAACGACCAGGGTGTTGCCTAGATCGAGCGATGCCAGCGTCCGGCCATTGGGGGCAAGCGTGCCAAGGCCGATCTGCGCCAGCGTCCGGCCGATCTGCACGTCGATGCTTTCGATCATCGTGTTGACGATATGAATGTCCGGATGAGCCGTGCTACACAATGACTGGGCGTCCTTCGGGTCCGGCACCAGGTCGGTGGAGGGCTTCTGAATCGGCGTGTGGATGGAGTTGAAGCTCAGCGTCAGCATGCGTGGGCCGCTCTGCTGCTGCCACCAAGCCGCGGCATCTTCGCCTTGCGCTGCCGTGAGAAAACGGCGGTCGACTGTAGGCGAGCAGCTATTGTCGGTGGAAAGCGGATTGCGCGCGCCAGAAATATCTGTGCGATTCCATACGTAGTAGGCATTGAAGTTGCTGAAGTCGGCATATGTCGGTCCGCCGACGCCGCAAGCCTTGTTCGGCACGAAGATGCCACCGTGCTGCAAACAGGTGCGCGACGGATCGGTGCCGGGGTCGGCGCTGCCGGCATCGATGATCGAGCAGTTCATGGAATCGCCCGGCGCCGTATAGCAAGCCCCGGCATTCTTGGTCTGGAAGTAACCGCAGACCTGGTTGCCGACGCCGCCGTCTTTATTGGTGCTGGTATCGATTCCGCCGGCAGTGATATCGACCGGCGGCGGACCGCCCGCGATGACCCCCCGGAAGAAATCGAAGCCACGCGTCGCAGGTGCACATTTTCCGGCCGGGTCCTCATAGTCGCCAAGGTGATACTTGCCGATCAAGGCGCTGGTATAGCCGGCCATCGCCAGGACGCGCGGCAAGGTCGCCTCGAACGACGAGACGAAGCCCTGCGGCATCTGGTTATTGAGGATCGCGGCCTCGACACCGGTGCGAATCGCATAGCGGCCGGTGAAGTTCGCAGCGCGGCTAGGCGAGCATTCCGGCATCGCCCACATATTGGTGAATTTCACGCCGTGCCTGGCAATCAGATTGATGTTCGGCGTCGGTGGCGGCCGCAGGATGTCCGGGTTGAAAATCTTCAACTGGTCGATGCCAACGTCATCCAGAATGATGAAAATGATGTTTGGCTTACTGGCCGCCGCCTGCACCGGCTGGCCGGCACTGCCGCCGAACAGTACGGCCGCGCCCATGGCGCCGGCGGTCAAAAAGCCGGCAGCAAGGTTAAATCGTATTCCCATAGAGTTCCCCGACTCTTTGATCATGCCATCCCTCAATACGGGCGCATATCCGACAATAGCAATTTATTTTGAGTTATTTTGGCGAGTCAAACAAGGCGAGACGAAACTTTGCCGAAAAAATATTGCGCGGAACGCGAACCGGTCGGCTAATTGCCCAGAGAATTGACCGCGCTAAGCGCGTCGACCACGCCGGCTCCGGTATCGTTTCGTTTACCGGGAACCGCATGCGCCGTCCGAATGAGCACGCGGCGCAGTTGCGCCGGCGAGAGCTGCGGATTACGCGCCAGCAGCAGCGCGGCGACGCCGCTGGCGTGCGCGGCGGCGACTGACGTGCCGGAGGTGACCTGGTATCCGCCATCCGGCGCCGCCGCCAATATTTCGACCCCGGGCGCCGCCACCGCGACTTGGGGTCCGCGATTGGCCAGCGGCAACAGCTTGTCGTCAGCGTCAGTCGCGGTCACGCCGATCACATTGGCATCCGCGGCCGGATAAAGAGGCGGCGAGTGCGGGCCGGCATTGCCAACCGCCGCGATCAGCACGATGCCGCGCGCATGCGCCTTGGCCAGCATTTCGCGGAACATCGGATCGGCAGGCCCGGCAAAGCTCATATTGACGACACGCGCATTCTTGGCGGCCGCCCAATCGAGCCCCTTGAGAAGGTTGAATGTCGTGCTTTGCGCGCTTTCGCCCTGGCCGGTGAATGCGCGCACGGCGAGCAGCTTAACTTTCGGCGCGACACCGAGCAGCTTGCTGTGCGCAGCGATCGCGCCGGCCATCGCCGTGCCGTGGGAATGCGGCCCAGCCGGCGCGCCGGTGGCATCGTATTGCTCGGTAATGACGCCAGCCAGATCGGGATGCCGGGCGTCGATTTGCGAATCGATCACCGCGACCAGCACATCGTCGCCATTGCTGATGCGGTGCGCTTCCAGCAGATGCAATTTGGAGACGACATATTGCGCGGCGGCGGCATCGGCTGCGACCTCATGCGTCGATGCCGGGGCGCCCTGTTGCACGAGATAGGAGAAATTGGCCTGCGCTTTCGCGACCTGATCGAATCGCGACAGCGCGCGCAGAGTGTTTCGAAGCGAGCGCGTGCCGTCGATGTGATAGCGCCACACGGTCGTGCCGGTGAGCGCGAAGGATTGGCTGTCCAATTGCGTCAACTGCAGGCCGCGCGCGAAGTCCGCGAGATAGTCCGCCCCGGTGCCGGTCTTGAATTCGATCAGCACTTCGTCGCTTATAAAATGGGTCTCGCCCTGCGGCAGAATATTGATAATGGGGCCCCGCGCCGGCCGGGCGCCGCGCCGCGGAGGATTTCTTGTCGGGGGAGTACGGCGAACTACCTCATCCGGAAACCATTGGATGCCGAGCCACCATCCCACCGGGCCGAGCAGGCAGGTCAGTGTCGAGCGGCCGACCTCGTTGGCGGTCATCTCGCGGCCGAGCATGGCGGTGCCGATCATCGGCGCGACGGTGATGCAGACCAGCGAGCCCACGGCGTACATGCCGAGCGGCGTTATCGTGGCGCTCGTGGGTGGAACCGGGGGGTTCGGCGCCACCTGCCCGAACGCCGGCGCGAGCGCGCCGAGAACCGTCGCAATCGCCAGTATTGCAACCGTTACGATCCGTCGCATGCCGCTACCTTATGCCCGCCGAGTGACCGGTAACACGATTCTACATAGTGGTTAGTATCCGCCACGCGCGATCGGTTCAATCACACATGATCATTAAACAACAAGTTACTCGGCGCGCGCGGCCGCGGCCTCGATAAGCTTGCGGCATTCCGACAGCTCGTGCATCGCATCGTGCAATCTGCGCAGATCGTCACGGGCGAGCCCGCCGCTTGGACTGTGCGGCATTGCATGCGCCGTTGGCGCGGCGTCATGCTGCTCCGCCGCCGGCGGTTGCGGCTCGACCGCGCCAAGAACGGCACTATGCGCGGCACCAAGTGAAGCACCATGGATCGCGCGATCAGTCGGCTCGATGTGCGGCACCGGCGCGCTTCTGAACGGCGGTTCGCGGCGCGCTTCGCCGGCATCTTGACGCTCGCCCAGATCGCGGCCAATCAGCGACGAAAGCCGTCCGCGCAGACCGCGGTTCTCATCATCAATTTCGACCTCCGGCGATACGGTCTCTTCGCCGATATCGTCGTCATCACTGGCGCCATGCGGCGGCGGCGGCGCTCCTTCCTGCCAGACGACCTGCACGAATTTAGGCCCCTGCTCGCGCAAGATGCGTTGCACGCCGCGAATGGTATAGCCCTCGCCGTACAGTAGATGGCGGATACCGCGCAGCAACTCGATATCGTCGGGACGGTAGTAGCGCCGCCCGCCGCCGCGCTTCATCGGCTTGATGTCGCGGAAACGGCTTTCCCAGAAACGCAACACGTGCTGCGGCAGATCGAGCTCATCCGCCACTTCACTAATGGTGCGAAATGCATCGGGCGTCTTGTTATCCAAAGCGGGTTCTCTCCGTTGATGAAAGAGACGCAGTACTGGAACGCGCGACGCGTTAAGCCGGTTCGGCGTGGCCGTTGATGCGCTGCTTGAGGATCGCCGACGGCTTGAACACCATCACCCGGCGCGGCGAAATCGGTACTTCCTTGCCGGTCTTGGGATTACGCCCGATACGCTGGCCTTTTTTTCGCACAACGAACGAGCCGAACGACGACAGCTTCACGGTTTCGCCACGCTCAAGGCAGTCGGTGATCTCCTTGAGCACCAACTCCACAAGTGAAGCCGATTCCGTGCGTGAGAGGCCTACTTTTTGGTAGACCGCCTCACACAGATCCGCCCGCGTCACTGTTTTTCCGGTCATCGCCTGCCCTGCCCTCGGCGAAGATATCCCGCTGAATTATCGACGATATTCGCTAGAACGGGATGGGTCAACGGGCGATTTAAAATGTTAAGGGATACCGGCTGGTGGCCGCAGCCTGGTTCCGCCGGTGTAGAACCATTGTCCCCAGCCCTGGCGACGGCTCGGCCGGCACTATATCCCGCGCCGCAAAACCGCCCGGCACGCCGTCCAGCCCGGCTCACCATCGCAATAGCGCCGAGCCCCAGGTGAAGCCCCCGCCCATGGCTTCCAGCAGAATGAGATTGCCGCGCCTGATGCGCCGGTCGGCCACCGCGTCGGTGAGTGCCAGCGGGATCGAGGCCGCCGAGGTATTGCCGTGCCGGTCGACGGTGACCACCACCTTTTCCAGCGGGATGCCTAGCTTATGGGCCGAGCCATCGATGATTCGTTTGTTGGCCTGGTGCGGCACGAACCAGTCGATATCGGCGGCGCTATAGCCGGTGGCCTTGAAGGCATCATGGATCACGTCGGTGATCATGGCTACCGCATGCTTAAACACGTCGCGGCCTTCCATGCGCAGATGCCCGACGGTCTGGGTCGAGGACGGCCCGCCATCGACATAGAGCTTGCTCTTGAAGCGGCCGTCCGAACGCAGGTGGGTGGTCAAAATGCCACGATCGGCCGAAGAAGCCAGTTGCGGCTGCGCCTCCAACACCAGGGCGCCGGCGCCGTCGCCGAACAGCACGCAGGTGGTGCGATCGTTCCAGTCCAGGATGCGGGAAAAGGTCTCCGCCCCGATCACCAGCGCGCGCTTGTACCCGCCGCTTTTGAGCATCGCATCGACCACCGCCAGCGCAAAGACGAAACCCGAGCAAACCGCCTGCAGGTCGAAGGCGGAGCCATGGATGATGCCGAGGCCCGCCTGCACCGTTACCGCGGTGGCGGGAAAAGTCTGGTCCGGGGTCGATGTCGCCAACACGATCAGGTCGATTGAATCCGCTTCGACCCGCGCATTGGTCAATGCGGCCCGGGCTGCGTTGAGCGCGAGGTCGGAGGTCAGTTCGCCGGCCGCCGCGATATGCCGCTCGCGGATGCCGGTGCGCTGCACAATCCATTCGTCGGTGGTGTCCACCGAACGCGCCAGTTCGTCATTGCTGAGAATTCGCGCGGGAAGATAGCTGCCGCAGCCGAGCACCACCGAACGCAATTGGGTCAAGAGGCCGCTCCGCTCGCTAGACGCGCCGTCGCCGTCGCCAACCGGTCGCGCGCCATCGACTGACCGATCTTGGCGAGCAATTCGTAGCGCACCATGTCGTAACCCAGGTCGATTGCCGAGGCGAAGCCTTCGGCGTCGGCGCCGCCATGGCTTTTGATAACGATCCCATTGAGGCCGAGGAAAGTGCCGCCATTCGATTTCTGCGGGTCCATCTTGTCGCGCAGCGTACGGAATGCCTGCTGCGACAGCAGATAGCCGAGCCGCGCGGTCCAGGTCCGGTTCATGGCGGCGCGCAGATATTGGGCGAACTGGCGCGCGGTGCCCTCCGCTGTCTTGAGCGCGATGTTGCCGGCAAAACCCTCGGTGACGACGACGTCCACCACGCCCTTGCCGATATCGTCGCCTTCGACGAAGCCTTGATAGTCGAAATACGGGAACTTACCCTCGCGCAAGATGCGGCCGGCCTCGCGCACCTGTTCGAGCCCCTTGACCTCCTCGACTCCGATATTGAGCAGGCCAACCGTCGGTTTCTCGATGTCGAACAGAACACGCGCCATGGCGCTGCCCATGGCGGCAAGGTTGATCAGATGCGCCTCATCGGCGCCGATCGAGGCGCCGACATCGAGCACCACCGTCTCGCCCTTGAGCGTGGGCCAAAGTGCCGCGATCGCCGGCCGCTCGATACCCTCGATCATCTTGAGATTGAAGCGCGCCATGGCCATCAGCGCGCCGGTATTGCCGGCCGAGACCACGACATCGGCCTCGCCCTTCTTCACCGCATCGATCGCCAACCACATCGAGGACTTCCACCGCCCGTAGCGCAGCGCCTGGCTCGGCTTGTCGTCCATCCGGATCGACACCTCGGTGTGCACCAGTTTCGACTTGGCCTTGAGCCGCGGCAGGCCATCGAGCAAGGGCTCGATCACAGCGCGATTGCCGAACAGCAAATATTCGATCCCGGGATGGCGGGTGAGCGAAATATCGGCCCCCGGTAAAAGAACCGACGCGCCATGGTCGCCGCCCATGGCGTCAAGTGCGATGCGTACCTTATCGGACATGGATCGAATGCACTCTGGTCGGTTCAGATTAAATTGGAGCCGGGCGGCGGAGGCATTGGAACTCGACTTACGGGGGCGACCTTAACCGCTGGGCTGCCGCAGACAAGCCGGTTCTCAAGCCGTCCCATGGCAGCCGCAATAGTCACGACTGGCCGCCTCCCTGGCGCTTTTTCAACTCCTCCAGCGCCGCAAAGGGCTTAATGCCGCCATCGTCCGCCACCGGGGGTGCGAATTCGGCGCCCGGCTTGCGCGGATAGGGGTCGATGCCGAGGATCAGAAATTCGGTAGCGATAGCGCCAAGATCGAGCATGCCGCCGACCAGCGGCTCAGGCGGTTCAGCGCCGGGCTTTGAATTTTTGCCCTCGAATCCGCCTGCCGGCTGCTTTGCACCGGCTGACGCCGGCGCGAACCGCAAATCGACCGCCGCCTGCACGGCGTTTTCGATCGGCTCCAGCGTTACCACGCAGGTCTGTCCCACGCGCGCCCTCACCTGCCCGGCAACATGGACCCGCTCACGCTGGCGGGTCAGGTCGAACACGGCTGACAGTTGCGGCAGGTCGCGCACCGAGGCGAGTTCGGCCACGAAATCGAGCAGTCCGGCGCGAGTTGCGGCCGAAGCGTCGATCTCGATATGCAGGCCGGCGTCGGGGATTTCGTCCACGGCCACCGGCACGCTCCAAAGAACGCTCAAAGTGCTGCCGGTTTTTTCTTTCGTGGTCACGATCTTATCCTGTGGCCGCAGGGATTGCGGCGGGGTCTGGAAAGCGCAGTTCGCCAGCCGCCAGGCTGATGGAGCCCTGTGCGGTCAGATCAACTACCGCCACCCGTATATAGGCCGCAAGCCTGACCGCCGCAGCCGCGCTGGACGGGGATCCGCCATAGATATTGCGCGTGACGGCGTCGACCAGCGCCGGGCCGCTGTCTGCGGCCAGCGCGGCCCGGTAGACCGCTTGGCGGCCATAGAACGCCTCGCCCATGCGCTGCATCTCCTCTGGCACCTTGAGGTCGCCAACCCCCATTTCCCGCAGATTCTGGTCCATATCGCGACAAAATCGGTCGAAAACGCCCTGCCCGAGGGTTCGCAGCACGGAATCCTGCGCCAGGCGATCGAGCACCAGGGCCAGATGCAGCACAATCAGTTCGAAACGGCCATTAACCGTATCTGCGACTGCATAGTCGCGGTAAAAGCACGGCAATCGCGCTTGCGCCACGATCATGCCATAGAGGGTGGAAATGGTGTCGCGCCGCGCACTGCGGCGAAAACCGGGAAATATCATCGTTTTGGTTCGGGAACCGACCGCGGCATGGCGGGCCGCCGTTACGTCAACGCCATCGGCGATGCAAGGGCGAAATTGAGGGTAGCGCGTTTGGCTGGCAAAATCACGGATCACCGCGGCAAGGCTGCCCGCTTGGTGCTGGCGCTGGCCTGCGTATTGGCGCTCGCCGGCTGCGGCAGCTTCACCGAGACGCTGCAGCGCGGCTATGTGCTGCCGGAAGGCGCCCTCGAGCAGATCCCGATCGGCGCCACCCAGGAGCAGGTGCTGATCGTGCTCGGCACGCCCTCCACCGTCGCGACCGTGAACGGCGAAGCATTCTATTACATCTCGCAGAAGACCCAGCGCTCGGCGGCGTTCATGCCGCACGAGGTCATCGATCAACGGGTGGTCGCGGTCTATTTCGACAAGGATCGGCGGGTCGAGAAGCTGGCCAATTACGGCCTCAAGGACGGCAATGTTTTCGACTTCATGACGCAGACGACGAAGACCGGCGGCCAGGAGTTGAGCTATCTGCGCAACATGTTCAAGAACATAAAACTATTCTGACCTGCAGCGCCTGCCGCCAGTTGCTTCATGCAAAAGGGCCCGCGCATAACGCGGGCCCTTCGTTTTTTGACGATGTGTGGCTGACGCTCAGTGCGCCAGTACCGCCAGCAGCAACAGCGCCACGATATTGGCGATCTTGATCATCGGATTGACCGCCGGTCCCGCCGTGTCCTTGTAGGGATCGCCGACAGTATCGCCGGTCACCGCGGCCTTGTGGGCGTCGGAACCCTTACCGCCGTAGTGGCCGTCCTCGATATATTTCTTGGCATTGTCCCAGGCGCCGCCGCCCGAGGTCATCGAGATGGCGACGAACAGGCCGTTGACGATGACGCCGAGCAGCATGGCGCCGACCGCCGAGAAGCCGGCCGACTTGCCGACAGCCCCGCCGCCGGCGATCAGGAAGATCGCGAAATAGCACACGATCGGCGACAGCACCGGCAGCAGTGAGGGCACGATCATTTCCTTGATCGCCGCCTTGGTCAGCATATCGACCGCGCGGCCGTAATCCGGCTTCTCCTTGCCCTTCATAATGCCCGGATGCTCGCGGAATTGCCGGCGCACCTCCTCGACAATCGCGCCGGCGGCACGACCGACCGCGGTCATCCCCATCGAGGCGAACAGATAGGGCAGCAGGCCGCCGAACAATAGACCGACCACCACGTAAGGATTGGTCAGCGCGAAGTCGAGCTGGACGTCCTTGAAGTAGGGATGCGTGGCGGCGTTCTTGGTGAAGAACAGCAGATCCTGGTTATAGGCTGCAAACAGCACCAGCGCGCCGAGGCCGGCCGAGCCGATGGCATAGCCCTTGGTGATCGCCTTGGTGGTGTTGCCGACCGCGTCGAGCGCGTCGGTGAACTTGCGCACATTCTTCGGCAGGCCGGCCATTTCGGCAATGCCGCCGGCATTGTCGGTGACCGGGCCGAAGGCATCGAGCGCCACCACCATGCCGGCGAGCGCCAGCATCGCGGTCACCGCGATGGCGATGCCGAACAATCCGGCTTGTCCGTAGGACACCAGGATGCCAGCGATGATCACGATGGCCGGAGCCGCCGTCGATTCCAGCGAGATCGCCAGGCCCTGGATCACATTGGTGCCGTGGCCGGTGACCGAAGCGCTGGCGATCGACTTGACCGGGCGGAAATTTGTGCCGGTGTAGTATTCGGTGATCCAGATGATCAGGCCCGTCACCACCAGGCCGACGACGGCGCAGATATAGAGCGCCTGGCCGGTGAAGGCGACGCCGGGGATCGCGCCGAAACCAACCAGCCGGTAGGTGATGTAATAGATGGCGCCGAGCGAGAGCACCGCCGAGGCGATGAAGCCCTTGTACAGCGCGCCCATGATCGACTGGCTTTTGCCGAGCCGCACGAAGAAGGTGCCGGCGATCGATGTGATGATGCAGACGCCGCCGATGCCAAGCGGATAGATCATCATGTTGAGCAGGTTCGGCGTGCCGGCAAAGAAGATCGAGGCCAGCACCATGGTGGCGACGATGGTCACCGCATAGGTCTCGAACAGATCGGCGGCCATGCCGGCGCAGTCGCCGACATTGTCGCCCACGTTGTCGGCGATGGTCGCCGGATTGCGCGGATCGTCTTCCGGAATGCCGGCTTCGACCTTGCCGACCAGATCGCCACCGACGTCGGCGCCCTTGGTGAATATGCCGCCGCCGAGACGGGCGAAGATCGAAATCAGCGAGGCGCCGAAGCCGAGCGCCACGATCGCGTCGATCACGACGCGGTCGTTGGGGGCATAATGCAGGGTGCCGGTGAGGAAGCCGAAATAGAGCGTGACGCCCAACAGCGCCAGGCCCGCCACCAGCATGCCGGTGATGGCGCCGGCCTTGAAGGCGAGTTCCAAGCCGCCGGCCAGCGTCTTGGTGGCGGCTTGCGCGACCCGCACATTGGCGCGCACCGACACGTTCATGCCGATGAAGCCGGTGGCGCCCGACAGCAAGGCGCCGACCAGGAAGCCGATCGCCACCAGCCAGCCGAGCGTGAAGGCGATGACCAGGAAGATCACCGCCCCGACAACGCCGATAGTGGCGTATTGGCGCTTGAGATAGGCCTGCGCACCCTCAGCGACAGCGGCCGAAATCTCCTGCATCTTCTTGCTGCCCGGATCGGCAGCGAGCACGGAGCGGGTGGCCCAGATGCCATAGAGGATCGCGAGCACGCCACAGCCGACGATCATCCACAATGTATGCATGGTGGCTAAAACCTCGATTTGGAATGGCGGGCAGGAGAAACGCTCCCGCCGGCGCCAGGAGCGTCGAGGATGGCCGCTTTATAAGGGCGCTTCACCCCGACCGGAAAGTGCGCGGATATAGCCAAAAAGTCCGGACCTGCGCAATGCACAATTACCCGGTGCTGCTTTCTTTTCCCGCCCCGGGGCAGAACCCGGGTTTACCCGCGTTCTGCAATTCGGCCAGAAATCGGGTGGTTCGGCGCGGCCGTTCGCCCCAGATAAAGCTGATCACGGGGAAAATCGATGCAGAGCCGTATCGCCAGCAAGTCGTATGGCACCGTCAGCGCCGACCGGCAAAAGGCGATGAGCGGCTTGCAGTTTGTCCAGGGGCTCGTCGACGGGACGCTGCCGCTCAATACGATCGCCGAAACCTTGGGTTATGACGTGAGCGAGGCGGTGCGCGGACGCGTCGTTGTC
The DNA here is from genome assembly GCA_038206805.1 of Hyphomicrobiales bacterium. Classification (GTDB taxonomy): domain Bacteria; phylum Pseudomonadota; class Alphaproteobacteria; order Rhizobiales; family Xanthobacteraceae; genus Pseudolabrys. The sequence continues at coordinate 33,607 of JBBRAL010000006.1, forward strand.
ACGGCCAGGCCGAATGGCAGCCAGCTCAACCCCTTCGGTACGGTGCACGGTGGTATCGCAGCCACGCTGCTCGATAGCTGCATGGGCCTCGCCGTCCTATCGACCCTGGAAAAGGGCACCGCTCAAACGACCATCGAGTTCAAGGTTTCACTGCTGCGGCCCATTATGCCTGAAACAGGTCCGATCGCGGCAGAGGGTGTCGTCTTGAGTTGCGGCCGCCGCATCGGGACCGCGGAAGGACGTATCACGGACAGCATGGGCCGCTTGCTCGCCCACGGCACTGCGACGTGCCTAATCTTTCAAAGCTGATGGCGCCCTGCTCTGTCATTTAGTCGCCGCTAGATAACGCCCTCAGCCGGGCTCGCGGGCCGGTTTGAAATTGGAAAATCATCGATCGGCCGCCGCCCACCCATCGTGCAAAGGACGCTCATCTGGCTGCGCGCGAACTACGTATAATTCCTGAGGACGGTGTTTGTTGGAGTCCACCTGCCCTTAATCGTGTCCTGGATAGCGTGAGGTCAAATCCAACATGCCTAGGAGTTTTCCAATGTCCACTATCTTGCAGTTCCTGAAGAACGAGTCCGGCGCCACCGCCATTGAATACGGCCTGATCGCCGCCGGCATCTCCGTTGCCATCATCGGCATCGTTAATACGCTGGGCAGCCAGCTCTCGGCCACCTTCACGAGCCTTTCGACCCAGCTCAAATAGGCTTCGCAGGCCTATTCGAAGCAGAGAGGCTGCCTCGCTTGGGCGGCCTCCCCTCGTTTTTTCCCGCGCGGCAATGACGCCGCCGAATTCCCAAGGCTTGTCGGTCGCGGCGGTCGCCGGCGTCATGCCGGCACGGCGGCGTGCAAGGCTTGCGGCTTATTTTAAATATGCATTGGCCGGCCGATTGAACGGCGCTTGAGCATTACGTAATTCACCGTAGCCATGCATTAAGCCGCTATTAAATTCCAATGGCCTAACCTGCGCCCGCTTCTTGAACACACTGTGGATCCCCCGGCCGCACAAGACGGCGGCCGGGGCAATTATTTTGACCGCCATGCTGTTCTGTTCCGCCGAGAAATGCGCACAGTGTTTGTTGATCGAGAGTTCCGCCGATTGCCTTCGTAAACAGGCGCATAACTGCGCCATCATTTCAAAAAAGATATTTCGCTGCAGCGTTCGTGAGACGCTGGACGAACTCAGTCTGAACTTGATGGACATGGCGCGCAGCGTCGAGAAGGAGCAAGCTATTCCTGCGGCGTCAGCCGAGTTGCATTAGAGTATTTTCCGGCGCGTGCCTGAGTTCGTTCACACCGCCGCGGCAACGCGCTTGCGCGCAACCAGCCATACCAGCATCGCACCCGCCACCAAAATGGTCGGGAAGATCACCTCGTTGATCGCGGCCCAGCCGAAATACTCGAGCAACTGGCCGGAGGAGAACGAGGCCAGCGCCATGCTGCCGAAGATCAGGAAATCGTTGAACGCCTGCACCTTGTTGCGCTCTTCCGGTCGGTGACACTGAGTCACCATGGTGGTGGCGCCGATGAAGGCCAGGTTCCAGCCGACGCCGAGCAGCACCAGTGCGCTCCAGAAATGCGCCACCGAGACGCCGGCAATGCCGACCACCGCGGTCAGTCCGATCAGCCCCAGGCCGATGCCGGTGATACGTTCGACGCCAAAGCGCGAGATCAGGCTGCCGGTCACGAAACTCGGCGCATACATCGCCAGCACGTGCCACTGGATGCCGAGCGTCGCGTCGGTCACCGAATGCCCGCAGCCGATCATGGCGAGCGGCGCCGAGGTCATAAGCATGTTCATCATCGAATAACTCGCCACTCCGCAGGCGACGGCAACGATGAAGCGCGGCTTGCGCACGATCTCGGGCAGCGGCCGGGAATTCTCGATTCGCGCCGGGGCGATTGGCGGCACCTTGACGAACATCAGCACCACGGCGGCGAGCGCCGCGCAGGCCGACTGGCCGAGATAGCTGGCGGCAAACAGATAGGGCGGCAGCAGATCCTTGGTGAAGATGACAAGCTGCGGGCCGATCAGTGCGGCGAACATGCCGCCGGCCAACACCCAGGACACCACTTTCGGCCGATAGGCGTCGCTTGCGGTATCGGCGGCGGCAAAACGGTAGGACTGGTGCGCGGCGGCATAGAGCCCGCCGCAAAAGGTGCCGATCAGCAGCAGCCAGAACTGGCCGTTGATCACCGCGCTGCAGGAAATCAGCCCGGACAAAATGCCGAAGGCCGAGCCCGATTGCAGCGCAAAGCGGCGGCCGAAACGCTTGGCGAGCGCGCCCACCGGCAGCGTACCGAGCCACATGCCGAGCACCATGCAGGTGATCGGCAGGGTGGCCAGGCCCTTGTCGGGCGCCAGCATCGCACCGATGATGCTGGCCGTGCTGACGATGACGGTGTTGTTGCCGCCGGCAAGCGCCTGCGCCACCGCCAGCACCATGGCGTTGCGGCGCGCCAATGCGTCGTCGATATGGCTGTACAATATTGGCTCAGCGACAGCCGACATGATGCGATTCCCGGAAAAAGCGTTCTCTCTTTACCGGGCGCAATAGAATACCGCTACTGCCGGCAATGCAGGGCTGGGTTGCCGGCGTGTCCCGGGCGCAGCGCAGCACGAAGTGATGCGCTGCTGACCCGGGGACCATTACACATACGGAGCTTGGAACGGCCCCGGATCAGCGATGCAGCATTCCGCTGCGCTTCATGCTGCATCGCATCCGGGGAACGAAGCCGCTAAAACTTCACCGCCCCCGGGTGCATGATTTTGGCCGCCCGCGCCTCGGCCGGCGAGCGGGCGCCGATCTGGCCGAGCGAGGAACGCAATTCGTCGATGTAGAGGTCGATCAACTGGGCCGGGCCCTCGTCACCGAGCGCCGCCACCGCCCACAGGAACGACTTGCCGGCAAAGGCCGCGTCGGCGCCAAGCGCGAGCGCGCGCATCACGTCCTGCCCGCTGCGGATGCCGCTGTCGATCACCACGGTCGCCTTTTTCCCGACCGCCGCGACGATGCCCGGCAGGCAATCGATCGACGGCGCCAAGGCCTCGATCTGCCGGCCGCCATGGTTGGACACCCAGATGCCATCGAGGCCAAGCGCCACCGCCTTTCCGGCGTCGTCGGGGTGCAGGATGCCCTTGAGCAGCATGGGGCCCTTCCAGCGGTCGCGAAAGCGCGCAACCTCTTCCCAGGAGAACGCGCCGCCCATCTTGCTGCGCGCGAAGCGGATGACCTCATTGGTGGAGGCCCGCGCGCCGACATAGGAGCGGATGGTGGCGAAACGCGGATAGCCATTGCGCAGCAGCGCCATCAGCCATTTCGGCCGGATCATCATTTCATAGATCATGCGCGGCGTCGGGCGGAATTCGCCGCCCAGCCCGGCATAGGTTTCGCGCGAGCGCGTGGTGCGCACCGGCACGTCGAGCGTCAGCGTCAAGACCTTGACCCCCGCGGCTTGCGCGCGCGCCACCAAGTCAAAGCCGATCTTGTGATCGTCGGGCGCAAAACGATAAAGCTGGAACCAGAACACGTCGGGCGCGACTTCGGCGATCTCTTCGATCGAGGCGCCGCCCGCCACACCCAAAGTGTAGGGCACGCACGCGCGTTGCGCGGCCTTCGCCATCAGCAGATCGGCGCCCGGCCACACCAGCGACGGTCCGCCCATGGGTGCGATGCCGATCGGCGCCGCATAGCGGGTGCCGAACAATTCGCATTCGGTCGGCGGCAGCGACGGCATCACGCCGTAGCGCGGCACGATCTTGATGGCGTCGAATGCCGCCCAGTTATCCGCGATGCCGACGTCGTTGCCGGCGCCGGTGTCGCCATATTCATAGGCGAAACGCGGCACATGGCGCGGGGCCGCCTTGCGCATCCAGGCGGTGGTGGGGAAACGCCGGTGATTTTTCCGGTTTTCCAGGCTTCCGCTGTCGCGCGAAATAGCTGCCGACTTTGCCGTCACATCATGCATGGCGAATTTCCGTTCTCTGCATCGTCACTATACTTGACCGCGCCGCGCCCGTCCCCGGCATTTCAGAAATGGCTGAACGAAGCGCGCTTGAAAGTAAGCGCCTTGCCGTCGCTTGCCAGAAAACGGGCGCCCTCCCCGGCCCCGATCCGGCCGATCTCGGTGACCGCAACCTGGGCCGCCTGGGCCGCCGCGCGAAACACCGCGGTCCTGGCTTCCGGCACCGTACAGACGATCTCGTAATCGTCGCCGCCGGTGAGCGCCGTCTCGATCATTGCCGGTTGCGCGGCGACCACTGCCTTGGCGGCATCGGAGAGCGGAACGCGCGCAACCTCGATCTCGGCCGCCACCTGCGAGACGCGGCACAATTTGGCGAGATCGCCAGCCAGGCCGTCCGATACATCCATCGCCGCCGAGGCGTATAGCCGCACCGCGTCGGCCAACGCGTTGCGCGGCTGCGGCAGCAGATAGCGTTGCTCCAGATGCTGCCGCTGCGTCGCGTTAAGCTTCCAGCCGGTTCCGGCAGCCTTGCGAACGGCCAAGCCCAGCGCCGCATCGCCGATGGTTCCGCTGACATACACGCGATCGCCGCGTTTGGCGCCGGCGCGCCGCACCATGGCCCCTTGCGGCACGCTGCCGAACATGGCGATAGAAATCGCAATCGGTCCGGGCGTGCGGTCGGTGTCGCCGCCAAACAGCGGACAGCCATAGAGCACCGAGTCGCCGCGCAATCCATTGGCGAAATCGGCCAGCCAGTCGTCGCCGATGTCCTTTGGCAGCGCGAGCGACAACAGAAAACCGAGTGGATGAGCGCCCTTGGCGGCTAGGTCCGACAAATTCACCCGTAGCGCCTTGCGCGCCACGTCATTGGCCGCATCGCTGGGAAAAAAATGCACGCCGCCGATGATGGCGTCGGTCTTGAGCACCAGATCGCAGCCCGCCGGCGGCGTAATAAAGGCGGCATCGTCGGTGAGACCGAGCGCGCCGGGGTGGATCGCAATCGGCGCAAAGAAACGCGCGATCAGGCGGTCCTCTGGCGAAATCTTGTCGTCGTGTGCGGCCATGGCCTCAACCGGCGGCTTTGCCGAATTCCGCCGCGCGCATTGTGCGCGCCAACTGGTCGAGTACGGCATTGACCATGCCGGTCTCGTCGCGCTCGACGAAGGCCGCCGCCACGTCGGCATATTCCGACACTACGACGCGCGCCGGCACGTCGCGGCGCGAACCGAGTTCGTAGCAGCCGGCCCGCAACGCCGCGCGCAGCACCGTCTCGATGCGCTTGAGCGGCCAGCTCTTGGCCAGCGCCTCGTCGATCAGCGGGTCGAGCGTGCGCTGCTCGCGCACTACGCCCGTCACAATGTCGCGGAAGAACGCGGCCTCGGCCGGAAGATACTGCGCGCCCTCGACCTCGCGGCCGAGCCAGTGGCTTTCGAACTGGCTGAGAATTTCATTCAAGCCGGCGCCAGCGATATCCATCTGGTAGAGCGCCTGCACGGCGGCGAGCCGGGCGGCCCCGCGCCTGTTGGCCTTGCGCGCGTCCTTCTCGCCGGTCGGCGCGCCGCGGGCCATTAGGCTTCCAGACTGCGTTTGAGCGCCACCATGGCCAGCGCCGCCAGCGCCGCGATGCGCCCCTTGTTGCGTTCGTCGGAACTGGCGCGCACCCGCGCCTGCGCTTCGTTATCGACGGTGAGAATGCCGTTGCCAATTGCGAACTGGCGCGCGACTGCCAAATCCATAAGCGCGCGCGCGGATTCATTGGCGACGAGCTCGAAATGATAGGTCTCGCCTTGGATCACGCAGCCGAGCGCCACCACGCCGTCATAAGGCGCGCGCTTAGCGGCCGCGGCATCGAGCGCCATGGCGATGGCCGCCGGGATTTCCAGCGCGCCCGGCACCGTGATGCGGTCGTAACTGGCGCCGGCCTGGTCGAGCGCGAGCGTGGCGCCTGCGAGCAGCGCATCGGCAATGTGATCGTAGTAGCGCGCCTCCACGATCAGCAGGCGCACCTTGTCGCTTTTCTTTTCGATTTTTTTGCCGCGCTTGACCGCGCCACTTCGCTTCTTGGCCATACCATAAGTTCCTTGTTGAGCCGCGTGGTAGCCTATCCGCTCGTCCCCGCGCAAGCGGGGACCCAGGGCTGCAAATTGTTGCGCTGTGCCTCGTGGCTCTGGATTCCCGCTTGCGCGGGAATGAGCGGAGACCGGCACATTGCTCAAGGGCCGAGGCTATTTCGCCTCCATCAACCTTGCCGCATAACGCGCCATGGTGTCGATTTCGAGGTTAACGCCGCCGTCCATGGCGAGCGCGCCAAATGTCGTGACATTTAACGTGTGCGGGATGATCAGCACGGAGAACGTGTCGCCGTCGATCGCATTGACGGTGAGCGAGACGCCATCCAGCGCCACTGAACCCTTGGGCGCGATGAAGCGGGCAAGCTCATGCGGCGCGCGCAATATGAAGCGCGCCATATCGGTCATGTCCTCGCGCACGACTACGGTCGCAACGCCATCGACGTGACCGGCGACCAGATGGCCGCCCAATTCGTCGCCCAGCTTGAGCGGCCGCTCCAGATTGACGCGCGTGCCGTGCCGCCAGCGGCCCACAGTGGTGACGCTCAAGGTTTCCGCCGCCGCATCGACCGCGAACCAGCCGCGGCTATCCTCCTCGCCGCTGTCCACCACTGTGAGACAGACGCCGGAACAGGCGATCGACGCGCCTTGAATGAGTTCGGCGCGCGGATAGCGGCAATAGATGGTGATGCGGTGCAGATTGTCGGCGCGCGGCTTGACCGACCGCACTTCGCCCAGATCGGTGACGATGCCGGTGAACATCGGGTCACGCCCGTTCGTAGGTTTCGACTATATCCGCGCCGAGCCGTTCGCTGCCGCGCGCTTGCAGGCGCTCGGTCAGTGCCGTGAGCGGCATGCCCTCCAGTGCGTCGATGCCGTCGGCGCCGACGGTTTTTTCCACGCGCAGCAACAGCGCCTCATCGACCAGATCGGCGTTAACGAAGCTGGCGGCCAGCGTCGGGCCGCCCTCCACCAGCAACCTGGTGATGCCCTGCTCGGCCAGAACCTTCAACACCGCGTCGAGATCGAGCCGCCCGTTGCTGTCGTCGACGCGAAACACCTTGCAGCCCCTCTGCCGCAGAATCTCCTCCGCAATGGCCGATGGCTTGCGCGAAGCGAACACCCAGGTCGGCGTATCGCGAATGGTCGCCAGCACCGATGTCGCCAGCGGCAATTTCAAATTGGCGTCGAGCACGACGCGCACCGGCGAGCGTTCGAACATGCCCGGCAAGCGGCAGGTCAGTTGCGGATTGTCCGACATGACGGTACCGATGCCGACCATGATGGCGTCACTGCGCCCGCGCAGCTGGAACACGTAGCCGCGCGCCTGCTCGCCGCTGAGCGCCACCGGTTTGCGGCCGACCAGTCCCGCCTTGCCGTCGGCCGAAACTGCGAGCTTGAGCGCCACGGAGGGCCGCGCTTTCTGCATGCGCGCGATATGGCCGGCGTGAACGCGGCGAGCCTCCTCGACGCCCAACCCGATATCGACCGCGATGCCGGCGGCGCGCAGGCGCTCGTGGCCCTTGCCGGCGACTTCGGGATTTGGATCCTCCAGCGCCGAGACCACGCGCGTTATGCCGGCCTTGATGATGGCGTCGGCGCAGGGCGGCGACTTGCCCTGATGCGAGCAGGCCTCCAGCGTCACATATAAGGTGGCGCCAATTAACGCATCTTGCGCGGTCTTTTTAGCGCGGCGCAGCGCCTCGACCTCGGCATGCGGGCGGCCGCCGCTTTGCGTCCAGCCGCGGCCAAGCACGATGCCGTCCTTCACGATCACCGCGCCGACGGCGGGATTGGGCCAGGTATTGCCGAGGCCGCGGCGGCCAAGATTGTGTGCCAACGCCATGAAGCGCGCGTCGTCGGCGCTCGCCGCGGTCGGGACTGGATCGACTTGGTCGCTCATTTGCGCGCGGGGGTCGCGGGGCGCGCGTCGTCGTCGCCCGACAGCTCGTCGAGCGCGGCGCGGAAATCCTTGGCCTCCCGGAAATTGCGGTACACTGAGGCAAAGCGCACATAGGCGACGTCGTCGATCTCGCGCAAATGCGCCATCACGATCTCGCCGATCGCCTCCGAGGAAACTTCGTTCTCGCCGCCGCTTTCCAGCTCGCGCACGATCTTGGAGACCATCTGCTCGATGCGCTCCGGCTCGACCGCGCGCTTGCGCAGCGCGATCTGCACCGAGCGCATCAGCTTGTCGCGGTCGAACGGCACGCGCCTTCCGTTGCGCTTGATCACGGTCAATTCGCGCAGCTGCACTCGCTCGAAGGTGGTAAAACGGAAATTGCAGGCTAGGCACACGCGCCTTCGGCGGATCACCGCCGAATCTTCGGTTGGCCGCGAATCCTTCACCTGCGTGTCGAGGCTGGCGCAACTCGGGCAACGCATCGGACGATCCTTTTAAAGCCCCCCCTACCCTCCCCCGCAAGCGGGGGAGGGAAAGGAGAATTATTGATAAATCGGAAAACGCGAAATCAATGTCTTCACTTTTTCGCGTACCGCGGCCTCAACCAATGAATCTTCCTCGACATGTTTTTGCGACAGCACATCGAGCACTTCCACGATCATCTCGCCGACTTGGCGGAATTCCGCGATGCCGAAGCCGCGCGTGGTGCAGGCCGGCGTGCCGAGCCTTATGCCCGAAGTGATCGTAGGCTTTTCCGGATCGAACGGGATGCCGTTCTTGTTGCAGGTGATGTGGGCGCGGCCGAGCGCGAGCTCCGCCACCTTGCCGGTGAGGCGTTTGGGCCGCAGATCGACCAGCATCAGATGCGTGTCGGTGCCGCCGGACACGATGTCGAGCCCGTGCGATTTCAAGGTTTCCGCCAGCGCCTTGGCGTTCTCCACGACATTGCGCGCGTAGGTGCGGAAGCTCGGCCGCAGCGCCTCGCCGAAGGCCACCGCCTTGGCGGCGATCACGTGCATCAGCGGGCCGCCCTGCATGCCGGGAAACACCGCCGAATTAAGCTTCTTGGCGATCTCTTCGTTGTCCGACAGGATGACGCCACCGCGCGGGCCACGCAGCGTCTTATGCGTGGTCGTGGTCACCACATGCGCGTGCGGAAATGGCGAGGGATGCGCGCCGCCCGCGACCAGGCCTGCGAAATGCGCCATGTCGACCATCAACAGCGCGCCGACCTCGTCGCAGATTTCGCGGAAGCCGCGGAAATCGATAATGCGCGGATAGGCCGAACCGCCGGCGATGATCAGCTTCGGCCTGTGCTCCTTGGCCAGCCGCGCCACCTCGTCCATATCGATGCGCTGGTCGTCGCGCCGCACGCCGTAAGGCACCGGCTTGAACCATTTGCCCGACATGTTGACCGGCGAGCCGTGGGTGAGATGCCCACCGGCGGCGAGGTTAAGTCCCAGGAAAGTGTCACCAGGCTGCATCAGCGCGAAGAAAACTTCCGCGTTGGCGGAGGCGCCGGAATGCGGCTGGACGTTGGCGAACTTGCAGCCGAACAATTTGGTGACGCGTTCGATGGCAAGCGTTTCGGCGATATCGACGAACTGGCAGCCGCCGTAATAGCGCTTGCCCGGCAGTCCTTCGGCATATTTGTTGGTCAGCACCGAGCCTTGCGCTTCCAGCACCGCGCGCGAGACGATGTTCTCCGACGCGATCAATTCGATCTCGTCGCGCTGGCGGCCGAGCTCAAGCCCGATGACCTCGGCGATCTCCGGGTCCACGTCGCGCAAAGACGCCGAAAACAGCTTATTCACGTCGCCTGCGGGTGTTTCGTGCGCAGGCTTAGGCTTCGACGTCGCCGACATTAAGTTCTCCTGGCGCCAGGCGATGCCGGCGCCGAAAACAAGCAGCGCATGAGCCCGAATAGCCTGTCCTCGACTTGATCGGGGACGGGCACCGGTTTTCGGGGAATATCATGCGCCCGATAAGGTCCAGGGTTCGGGAGGGCAATACCATATCGTCCGCCAACCGCCAAGCGCTGGCATGTGGGCGGGGGCTGAGCCGCAATATCTAGGGATTCGGTCAGTTTTGGGCGGGCGGTTTCGTGCCGGCCAGATGCTCGGGCCGGATCTGGCGCTCGGCGGCGCGAACGCCGAGCTGGTAGATCTCCGGAATGTTCTCGACGGCTTCAAGTCGTCGCAGTTGATTGAGCTTGGCCTGGTCGATCGATAGGCCAAGTTCGTTTTTCAGCCAATCCTGTTCCAGCCGGACATCATAGCGCAGAAAACGAAACAAGGGCCGTCCGCCGGGCGCCGGCGTGGCGCCGAGATCGCCCAGTTCCGAATTGATCGGCCAGACTGTGGGGCTTTCGCCGAACAGCGACATCATCGCCAGAACGAGCTGTTGAGAATCCGACATCTGCGAAGCCAGCGCGTGAACGGTTACGCCGATGGTTTTCGCCAGAGCGGGCATCTTGGGATTCATGCGATAGCGGGACGATCCGGTGCCGACCGATACGATCGTCAGGTTTTCCGGACCGAGCGGCCAACACAGCCCGAATTGCGGCAGGCTCGCGATCAGAAAAAGATAAAGCGACGGATTGTTATGTGGACTGACACCGCCGTCGACGAATAATCCAGGCGGCATATTCGGCGCGATTTCGATCAATTGCGGATCGAAATAATGCGGAGCGGCCGTGCTCGCCCGGACGAGGTTGACGAGCGGATAATGCCGGTTACCGGTAAAGGAGCCGTCCGCCGGCGTATCCCAATATTGACCGCGCGGATTGTTCATGACGATCCATGCGCTGCCGGTATCGAGGCGCTTGGCCACGATACACAGACCGGTCCGGATATCCTCGGAGCCCACCGTCCGCTCGCCGATGAGATTTCCAAGTTCCTCGACCAGGTTGCGCGAATCGAATTTCGACCGCACCCCGGCAAGCCGCCAGAACGAAGGCTTGAAGACGCGCGGCGCCATTTTTTCGTAGAAATCCCCGATATCGGCGGCGCGATGGCCGAGCGCGAGCAATGACCCAATAATCGCACCTGTAGAAGTGCCGCCGATCATGTCGAACCAGTCGCCCAACAGAACAGGCTTGCCTTCGATCTGCTCGATGATTTTTTCGAGTTTGACGAGGAAGGCGATGCTGAGCGCGCCGCGCACGCCGCCACCGTCGAGCGCTAGAATTCGCTTAGGACCGGGACCAAATAGATGGCGGTCGCGCGCGGAGGAAAGATGTTCCGGAGTCATCTTATGCCGGCCCGATCCAGCAATGCACGGCATTCGGTTTTCGACGCCATGCTGGCAAAATCCTGGTTGCACAGATCCCGCGCAAGCAGGATCGCCGGTCCGATTGCGCGATAGCGAAGTTGCGCGCCCCGATTACAAGCCAAACTGACTGTAGAAGAAAAACACAACAATAGGTATCGTGAAACGGACTTGACGGGGGCTGCCCGCTACGGGCAATGCCGGGGCATTGCATGTCGAAAATTGTCATTTCGTATCGCCGCACGGACACCGCGGCCATCGCCGGCCGCATTCGCGACCGCCTGGTCAGCCGCTACGGCGATACGTCGGTATTCATGGATATCGAAAACATCCCGTTTGGGAGCGATTTTCGCACCCATATCCGCGAGGCGTTGCTGCAAAGCGACGTTCTGATCGCGGTCGTCGGCCCGGACTGGCTGGGGCGCGGAAACGGCGGGCCGAGCCGCATTTCGAACGAAACCGACCCCGTCCGCATCGAGATCGAGACCGCGTTACAGGGCCGCATCCCGCTCATCCCGGTGCTGGTCAACAACGCCGGCATGCCCGAGGCGGCCGATCTGCCGGATAGCCTGAAGGACTTCGCCTTCCTCAATGCCGCCGACGTCGATACCGGCCGCGATTTCCATCAGCACATGGAGCGGCTGATCCAGGCGCTCGATGGCTTTATCGAAAGAAAATCCGGCAAAGCCGCGACCCTCGGCCCGACCCCTGCGTCAACGGCGACACCGCGCGCCACCATTGACGGGCCCGCGGCAGCTCGTGCAAGCCGCAATTGGATTCCCGTAGTATCGGCTGCGGCGGTTACCGTTGTCGTGGCAGGATTAGGCGCCGCCTGGTTTCTGAAGACACCGCCGAAGCCCGCAGTCACGCAGGCGGCGCAGCAACCCGTTGGGCTGCCTACGAACGAGGCCGCCAATTTAGCACCCGCCGCCAAAGCGGTCGTGCCCGCCGCCAATTCGTCCATACCGGCCACCGCGGGGCGGAACGTAGCGGGCTGCCACGAACCATCGCCGGCATTTCTAGACGAATTCAAAACCAACACGGCGGGATGGATTCATCTCGGTGAAACCCGGATCGGCAGCAATGCCTATTACGACGACGACGAGATGGTCGTCATGGCAGCGGCGCAGAACACGAAATGGATCGTGGTTCCGTCGCGAAAATTCAAAAATGTGACCATCTGCGCCGATATAAAATCGCCCGAGGAGGCGACGGCGCTCGGCGCGACGGCCGGCGGGCTCGTATTCTGGACCAGCGCCGGCAATATCGACAATATCTACACCGCGAACCTATATCCCGATGGCAGTTACGCAATCTTGCGCAAGTACTCCGGCACTTGGTCCACGATAGTGTCTAAGCGCAGTTTTGCCAGCATCCGCAAAGGGCTGGAGGCGCAAAACCAGATCAAGATCACGTTGAAAGACCGCATAGCCACGCTCACCATCAATGGCGTGAAGGCGCAAGATTTCCAAGGCGAGCCACCTGAAGATGGCGGGCTGGTCGGGCTGTTTGCCCGCTCCGAGAAAGACCAAACGAATGAATGGCGGTTTCTGAAAATCGTGGTCGCGCAAGAACCGTAATGCGTCGTTCGATTTGCCGCATCCAACAAAATGCCCCGGCCGGGAGGTTCGGCCGGGGCAAGTCTTGCCGCCAGTATGCGAGTTGCCGTTTAAAGGCGATTTTTTACAAGCGGTAGAGAATCTGATCGGTCCAGAAGCGCTCGAGCCGATGCAGCGATTTGTTGAGCGTGATGAACTCGTCGGCATTGATGCCGCCGACCTGCTCGACCGTGCGCACATGCTTCTGATAGAGCGTCTCGACGATGTCGCGAACTTCGCGGCCCTTGTCTGTCAGCTTGATGCGCACCGAACGGCGGTCGACGCGGCTGCGCTGGTGATCGAGAAACGCCATCTCGACCAGCTTCTTGAGATTGTAGGAGACGTTGGAGCCGAGATAGTAGCCGCGCGTGCGCAGCTCGCCGGCAGTCAGCTCCTTGTCGCCGATATTGTACAACAGCAACGCCTGCACCGAATTGATATCGGAGCGGCCGCGGCGGTCGAATTCGTCCTTGATGACGTCGAGCAGCCGGCGATGCAGCCGCTCCACCAAGGTCAATGCCTCATGATAAAGAGGCCGAATATGGTCGAAGCGCGCCTCATGCTCGGCGGGCTCGACCGTCTTGGCAACGGCTTTCATGTTCAACGCCCCTTGCGTTTTATTATTCGCGTTACTCGCCGGTAACGGGGCCCTGTTCCCCCGTTCCAGATGAGCCACCCTATAAGGGGCAGTCTAAAATCGGCTTAAATAACACCATAAAGATTAGGTTTATTTGCAAGGGTGAATCTTTGGTTGAAGATGCAATTGAAACGAACGGCGTTACCTTTCGTTCACCTTGAAAGTCCCGATCGTGCAGCAAACTCGCTCCACCTCTCCCAATGGGGTGAGGGAGTGCGCCGTGCCCGTGACGGGTTTCTATCTCACCCCCGCACGAAACGGATAATACCGGAGAAATCCTTACCGGCCTCCCCGCTCTCGACATAGGCCGAATAAATCCTTTCAGCGTTAGCACCTAGTTGCGTCCTGGCGCCGGCGGCCTTGGCCGCGTCCTGCGCCAGTTTCAAATCCTTCAGCATCATGGCGGCGGTAAAGCCGGCCTGGTAATCGCGGTTGGCGGGCGATGTCGGTACCGGTCCCGGCACCGGACAATAATTCGTCATCGACCAGCATTGGCCGGACGATTTCGAGGAAATGTCGAACAGCTTCTGGTGGTCGAGGCCGAGCTTTTCCGCCAGCACGAAAGCCTCCGACACCGCTATCATCGACACGCCCAGGATCATGTTGTTGCAAATCTTGGCGGCCTGGCCGTTGCCGGCGCCGCCGGCATGTACGATCGTCTTGCCCATCTTCTGCAAAATCGACTCCGCACGCGTGAAGGCCTGCGCGCTGCCGCCGACCATGAAGGTGAGCGTCGCCGCGGTCGCGCCGCCGACGCCGCCCGAGACAGGCGCGTCCAGCATCAACAGCCCCTTCTTTTCCGCTTCGCCCGCCACCGCGCGCGCGGTTTCCACATCAATTGTGGAGCAGTCGATCAGCAGCGCGCCTTCGTTCGCATTCTCGATAATGCCGTTGGCGCCGAGATAGACCTCGCGCACCTGCTTGCCGGCGGGCAACATGGTGATCACCACATCCGCGCGCGCGGCCGCGACATTACTGAACTCAACGCCGACGCCGCCCGCCGCTTTCAGCTTTTCGACCGAAGCCGGATTGACGTCGACGCCCTCGACCTGATGACCAGCCTTGATCAGGTTTGCCGCCATCGGCAGACCCATATTGCCGAGCCCGATGAATGCTATGCGTGACATGGCGCCCTCTCCTTCGCTATTTTGAAGCAACTCACGGCGGCTGTTCTTATTTTACCGCCTCACGGCGGCTGTTCTTGCGCCGACTTCAACGCCAGCCACAGATAAAGCGCAAGCAACCCGCCTTCCAGCAAGCCGGTCAACAGGCCGCCGCCGAATACCTGCGGGAAAAATATTTCCACCGCCAGCATGGAGGCGACCGATGTGAGCCAGATCACCGCGCCCCAGGCCGCCGCCAGCCACAGGCCGACCGCGGCGACCAGATCGATCACCGCGAAGAATATCGTGGCGGCCTGCCAAGCGACCGAATGATATTCGAACAAGTCGCTGGGGGAGACGCCGATCCCGCACACCCGTGCCCAGTGATAGAGCCCCTTGAGCATCGACACGCCGGCCATGACACGTAGAAACAGCACCAGACGCCAGGTCCAGCGGCCGACCTCCTCGCTGCCGGTCTGCTCATACACTGGCTCGATGCCGTGAACCTCTTCGCCTGCAACCGGCTCGATCATGGCAGGACCAGCTCGACGCCGCCGAGGGCTGAGAAATGCCGCTCGACCTCCGCATCGCTCACTTCAGCGAGCGTTGACGGCTGCCAGCGCGGCTTGTTGTCCTTGTCGACGATCACAGCGCGCACGCCTTCATAGAAATCGTGTCCCTGGACGATGCGCGACACTATGCGGAATTCCACACGCATGCACGCCTCGAAATCCCAATCCTTGCCGCGCCGCACCTGCGCCAGCGCCAGTTTGAGGCTGAGCGGCGATTTGGCGCGCATGGTGGCCGCGGTCTTGGCCGCCCATGGCGCATCGGCACTGGCCGATGCCGCCTCGCGATCGAGCGCTTCCAGAATGCCCTCGACTTGCGTACCCGCGAATAGCCGGTCAATGGCGCGCCGCCGCGCCATGATCGGCCCCTCGCCGGCCGGCTCGGCGAAGGCCGCCAGCACCGCGTCGACCGGGACGGTGCCGGCAAGACCGTCGAGCAACGCGGCAAACCGCGCTGTAGGGATGCGATGGGTAGCGATGCCGGCGGCGCAGCCATCGGCAATGCCGAAGCGCTCGCCGGTGAGCCCACAATAGGTCCCGAGCTCGCCCGGCATGCGCGGCAAAAACCAGGTGGCGCCCACGTCCGGGAAAAAGCCAATGCCGACTTCCGGCATGGCGAACTGGAAGCGGTCGCCGGCGACGCGGTGCGAGCCGTTGACCGATACGCCGACGCCGCCGCCCATGGCGATGCCGTCGATCAGCGCGACATAGGGCTTACGAAAATTCTTGATCGCCGCGTTGAGCGGATATTCGTCGCGCCAGAATTGCAGCATTTCGTCATGCTTGCCCGCACGGCCGAGATCGGTGAGCGCGCGAATATCGCCGCCAGCCGAGAAGGCCCGCTCACCCGCCGCCTGGATTATCACCCGCGTGATGGCGGGATCGTCGCCCCAAGCATCGAGCTGCGCGCGAAGGCTCAGCACCATCGCATGGGTGACGGCATTGAGCGCCTGCGGACGATTGAGCGTGACCACACCGGCGGCGCCACGGCGTTCGAACAGGATGTCGGCGGTCATTACCGCTTCCGCAAGTAGATGAACCAATAGACGGCCCCCACCAGCCCACCACCGCCTATGATATTTCCGATGGTTACAGGGATCAGACTGACGAAAAATGCCGGCCAAGTCAGGGCGCCATAACCAGCCGTGGCGCTTCCCATCTGCGTCCACAGCGCGTCCGGCCCCCAAGCCTTGATGAACAAGCCGAGCGGAATGAAATACATATTGGCGACCGAATGCTCGAAACCGGCCACGACGAAGGCCGATACCGGAAACAGGATGACCAGCACCTTATCGGTTGCCGTGCGCGCGCCGAAGCTGAGCCAGACGGCGAGGCAAACCAGAACATTGCATAGAATGCCGAGAAATAATGCATGGTCAAACGACAGCGTGACCTTGTTGAGTGCGAGATTGAGCGCCACGGCGGCGACACTGCCGCCGCCGGAAAGATACTGGCCCGAAAGGAACACGAGCGCCGCAGTGCCGATCGCACCGATAAAATTGCCGATATAAACGATGACCCAGGCCCGCAACATTTCGCGCAAGCGCACCTCGCCGGCAGCCCAGGCGATCACCATTAGCGTGTTGCCGGTGAACAGTTCCGCGCCGCCGACCACGACCAGGATCAGACCAAGGCAAAAAACCACGCCGGACAGCAGCCGGCTTAGTCCGAACGGGAGAACTCCATCCGCGCCGGCCAGCACCGTGGTGGCAAACATACCGCCAAGTGCAATGAACGCGCCGGCCAGCACGGCAAGCGCCAACAAGCTCACCACATCCAATCTGGTCTTCTGGACGCCGACCGCCTCGGCTTTGCGGGCCATCTCTGGCGGCAGTAGGGCATCGATGCCGTGATTGGAGAGGTCGGTGCCGCCGTTCATGTCACGCGCTCCGTTGTCCTATATGAACCGCGGGTGAAGCTTAAACCGTGCAGCCGTTGTCTTGATTGAGACTCATCAATTCCCCAACATCGCGCGGCTGATAATCACGCGCATGATCTCGTTAGTGCCTTCCAGGATCTGGTGCACGCGCACGTCGCGCAGCACGCGCTCGATCGGATGGTCGCGCAGATAGCCATAGCCGCCGTGCAGTTGGAGGCAGCCATTGACCACCTCGAACCCCATATCGGTGGCCAGCCGTTTGGCTTGCGCCGCCAGCCGCGTGGCGGCCGGCTCGCCCTCGCCGACCGCGACCGCGGCGCGATGCAGCAATAGGCGCGCGGCCTCGATCTCGGTCGAGTAATCGGCGATGCGGAACTGCAGCGCCTGGAAATCGGCCAATCGCGAGCCGAACTGCTTGCGCTCTTTCATATACTCGATGGTTTTGTCGAGACAAAACTGCGCGCCGCCGATTGAGCAGGCGCCAATGTTCAAGCGTCCGCCGTCGAGCCCGGCCATGGCGATCTTGAAGCCCTGGCCCTCCGCGCCGATGCGGTTCGCCACCGGCACGCGGCAGTTCTCGAAAATCACCATGGCGGTCGGCTGCGATTTCCAGCCGAGTTTCTTTTCCGGCGCACCGTACGAAAGACCGGGCGTGCCCTTCTCCACCATGATGCAGCTAATGCCGCGCGGGCCGGCTTCGCCCGTGCGCGCCATCACCACATAGATGTCCGAAACACCGCCGCCGGAGATGAAGGCCTTGGCGCCATCGAGCACGTAATACTCGCCATCGCGGCGCGCGCGCGTACTGAGGCTGGCGGCATCGGAGCCCGCGCCCGGCTCGGTCAGGCAATAGCTGGCAAAATGCGCCATGGTTGTGAGCTTGGGCAGATACCGGCGGCGCAGCTCTTTGCTGCCGTAAGCGTCGATCATCCAGGCCGCCATATTGTGGATCGAGATATAGGCCGCGGTCGAGGTGCAGCCCTGCGCCAATTCCTCGAAAATGATGGCGGCGTCGAGCCGGGTCAGCGCCGAGCCGCCGACGTCCTCTTTCACGTATATGCCGCCGAAGCCGAGCGCCGCCGCCCGGCGCAGGGCCTCGACCGGGAACACCTCGCCCTCGTCCCATTCGCGCGCATGCGGCATCATCTCGTCGCGTGCGAATGCCCGCGCGGTTGATTGGAATGCCCGCTGTTCGTCGTTCAGGTCAAAATCCATACACCACCGATAGAAGCGAGGTGGCATGCCGTCAACGCATGGGCCTTCGCTTGAGGCAGAACCTTGTCAAAACCGGCGGTTGAGCGCAAAATTTGGGCTTGTCATTCAAGGGAGGCACAGATGACCACGGTCTATTTTGCGACCAACCGAAAGAAAGACGGCACCGGGCAATTCGGCTATGGCCAAGAACTTGTATCGCTCGATCCCGGACAAGCCGCCTACGCAGTCACCGAAGTCACCGGCATCAAGTTGGCTGACCAAGAAAGTGGGACGATTGGCGCCATCAAAAACCTATCAACCGGCAATTTCTCCGCGGCAACGCAGCAGACCATTATCGATTCCGGTCACAATCTGCTCGTGTTCGTCCACGGCGCCAGCAACATGTTTGAGGACGCGATCAAGCGAGCAGCATACAATCGCGAATGGTTCGCGGCCTCCGGAAACAATGCGGCGGAAACTACAGTAATAGTCTTCACTTGGCCCTCAGCAGCGCTCGGCATTGGCAATGCCCTGACGGGCTATAAGCGCGACCAAGCGCAGGCTGGAAAATCCGGATTTCACCTGCAAGAATTTCTAAAAAACATGTTCGATCTTCGCGTACAACTCCTCGCGGCGCACCCGCAAGCCCGGGTCATCCTGCTGGTGCATAGTATGGGCAACCACGCGCTTAAGGGCGGGATCGAAACCTGGTTCGAGTCGAATGGCCCGGATGAGCTGATTTTCGATCAAGTCATTCTCGCGGCGCCCGATGAGGTCGCGGATACGTTCGAGCATGCCGGCGGCGGCCTGAGCAATTTGCCGCGCCTCAGTGACCGCATCTCAATCTATTTCAGCCGCGAAGACCGGCTGATGTGGCTCAGCGCCGACGCCAACAACAATAGGCGTCTGGGCGGCAATGGTCCTACCAGCAAGTCGGACCCGGCAATATATTCTGCGGCCAAATTTCGTTTGGTCGATTGTACCCAAGCGCTCGATTTTCCAATACTGGTTCCGTTTGACGCCAGCCACCAGTATTACCGCCGCTCCCCGGCAGTGCGCAGCGATATTGTCGCCTGCGTCAAAGATAATCCGCGCCTTAAGGGCGGACTAAGCGAAATCTCGACCCTTCCGCTGCCGCCCCCGGAGGTGATCGGCTGACGAAAGCAGTTGAGCCGGCTCAGCCGGTAGCTTTGGGCGCTCCGACCGGCTAAAAAGGCCCCCGGAGAACCGCCATGGCCATCAAATTCGGACGCCCGATCGAAGCCCGCACCCATACTTCGCCGGTCGAATCCGGCGCGCCGGGCGGCGACCGCCTCGATCTGGCGACGCGCATGCGCAGGAACCGGCGCAGCGAATGGGCGCGCCGCATGGTACGCGAAAACCAGCTGAGTACCGACGATTTGATCTGGCCGCTGTTCGTCATGGACGGCAATAACAAGCGCAGCCCCATCCCCTCGATGCCCGGGGTCGAACGGCTCTCGGTCGATCAGGCGATGCGGGAAGCCGAACGCGCGGCCAAACTGACCATTCCCTGCCTGGCGCTGTTTCCCTATACCGATCCATCCTTGCGCGACGAAACTGGCTCGGAGGCGCTCAACCCGGACAATCTGGTCTGCCGCGCCATTCGCGCTATCAAGAAGGAAGTGCCCGACATCGGCCTGCTGTGCGACGTGGCGCTCGATCCCTTCACCAGCCACGGCCATGACGGCCTGTTGCAGGACGGCGTCATCCTGAACGACGAAACCGTCGCGGTGCTGGTCAAACAGGCGCTGGTGCAAGCAGAGGCCGGCTGCGACATCATCGCGCCCTCCGACATGATGGACGGGCGCGTGGCGGCAATCCGCAAAGGCCTCGATGCGGAACATTTTCTCGACGTATCGATCATGGCTTACGCAGCAAAATACGCCTCTGCCTTCTACGGGCCGTTCCGCGACGCGGTCGGCTCATCCAAGACGCTGACCGGCGACAAGCGCACCTACCAGATGGACTACGGCAATACCGACGAGGCGCTGCGCGAGGTCGCACTCGACATCGAGGAAGGCGCCGACATGATCATGGTCAAGCCCGGCCTGCCCTATCTCGATATCGTGGCGCGCGTGAAGGACGCCTTCGGCATGCCGACTTTCGCGTATCAAGTGTCGGGCGAGTACGCCATGATCATGGCGGCGGCGGGCAATGGCTGGCTCGACGGCGAGCGCGCCATGGTGGAAAGCCTCACCGCCTTCAAGCGCGCCGGCGCCGACGGCGTGTTGACCTATTTCGCGCCGCGCGTGGCGGAGAAATTGAAAACGATGAAATGAATTCCAACCTTAATCCGTCACCCTGAGGTGCCGTCGCGAAGCGACGGTTTCGAAGGGCGGCGGCCATACTCTTCAAGGTCTTGGCCGATACATCCTTCGAGGCTCGCTTCGCTCGCACCTCAGGATGACGGATAGAGGCCTGGGCTTTCCCCAATCCAGCGGTCAGGTAGAAATCATGGGTGAATTCGCCATCGGTCAGGGCGTATCGCGCTTCGAGGACCCGCGCCTGATCCAGGGCGGCGGGCGCTACATCGACGACGTCGTCTATCCCGGGATGGCGTTCGGGGTCGTGCTGCGATCGCCGCACGGCCACGCGAAAATCCTGTCGATAGAGACCGGCGCTGCCAAGGCTGCTCCCGGCGTGCTCGCCGTCATCACCGCCGCCGACTGGAACAACGCCGGTCTTGGCGAACTGCCGTCGCATACCGGCCTCAAGCGTCGCGATGGCTCGCCGATGTTCAAGGCGGCCTATCCGGTGCTGGCGCAAGACCGCGTCCGCTGGGTCGGCGATCCGGTCGCCTTCGTCGTGGCGGAAACCACAGCGCAGGCACACGACGCCGCCGAGCTGATCGAGGTCGATTACGAGACGCAGCCAGCGGTCGTCTCCACCATAAAGGCAACCGAAACAGGCGCGGCGAAGGTTTGGGAAGGCTGCGCCGACAATATCTGTTTCGTCGAATTGATCGGCGATAAGCCCGCGACCGACGCCGCCTTCGCCAAGGCCGCGCACGTCGTCAAGCACCGTTTTGTCATCAATCGCGTCACCGCGGCGGCCATGGAGCCGCGCGGCGCGGTCGGCGTCTATCTGCCGGCCGAGGACCGCTACATCATTCACACGCCGGTGCAGCGCGCCCATCCCTATCGCAGCGAGATCGCCAAGGTCCTCAAAGTTCCGGAAAGCAAGGTGCGCGTCATTTGTATCGATGTCGGCGGCAGCTTCGGCATGAAGACGCCGGTGTTCAACGAGGCGCCGCTGACGATGTTTGCATCCAAACTCACCGGCCGGGCGGTGAAATGGATGAGCACGCGTACCGAGGCGTTCCTGAGCGACGCGCAGGCGCGCGACAACGTCACCCAAGCGGAACTGGCGCTCGACAAGGATGGCACGTTTCTGGGCTTTCGGGTGAAGACCGTCGCCGCCATCGGCGCCTATCTGCAGAACAACATGCCGGCCTTCATCCTCAATGCAGGCACGCTGGCCGGCTGCTACCGCACGCCGGCGATGCATGTCGAAATCACCGGCGTCTTCACCAACACCAACCCAGTCCGACCCTATCGCGGCAATGGCCGCCCGGAAGCGGGCTACGTCATCGAGCGCATGGTCGATCTCGCCGCCGATGAGCTGGGCCTGGACCCCATCGAATTGCGCCGACGCAATTACATTTCACCCGACCAGATGCCGTTCAAGACCGCGCTGACATTCACCTACGACTGCGGCGAATTCGAAAAGAACATGGATCTCGCGCTCAAGCTTGCCGACTACAAGGGGTTCAAGGCGCGCAAGGCGCTGGCGCGCAAGCACGGGAAACTTCGCGGCTTCGGCATTTCCAACACCATCGAGCGCGCCGCCGCCGGCGGCACCGAAGGCGCCGAGGTGCGCTTCGACCGCGGCGGCTCCGCCACTTTGTTTTCAGGTTCGGTCACGGCCGGCCAGGGCCATGAAACCGTGTTCAAACAGCTGGTTTGCGACCGGCTCGGATTTAACCCAGACGAAGTCCGCTACGTGCAGGGCGACACCGACGAGGTTTTCTATGGTGAAGGCACCGGCGGCTCGCGCACCTCGACGATGTCGAGCGCAGCGTTTCTGATGGCAACCGACAAGGTGATCGAGAAGGCCAAGAAGATTGCCGCGCATGCGCTCAAGGTCGACGCGGCCGACCTGAATTTCGCCGAAGGCGTGTTTTCATCGCCGAAAACCAATCAAACCATGACCATCAAGGAAGTCGCCATCGACGCGACGAACCCCGCCAAGCTCCCGGCTTCGATCGAGCCCGGCCTGTTCGCTACCGCGGTTTACAAGGCGGGCGTGCAGAATTTTCCGAATGGCTGTCACGTCTGCGAACTGGAAGTCGACCAGGAAACTGGGGCGGTCGAAATCGTGCGCTATTCCGTGGTCGACGATGTCGGCACCGTGCTCAATCCGTTGCTACTTCATGGCCAAATCCATGGCGGTGTCGCGCAAGGCGCAGGCCAGGTGCTGATGGAAGATATCCATTTCGACGCCAGCGGACAGCTCGTCACCGCCTCGTTCATGGATTACGCCATGCCGCACGCCCACAATCTCAGCAATATCGAGGTCGAGAGCAACCCGGTGCCGACCAAGACCAATCCGATGGGCACCAAGGGCGCGGGCGAAGCCGGCAATGTCGGCGCGCTGCCGGCGGTGGCCAATGCGCTGGTCGATGCCTTGTCGGAATTCGGCGTCAAGCATATCGAGATGCCGGCGACGCCCGAACGCGTGTGGAAGGCGATGCAAAATTCTCGTCATTCCGGGGCCGGCTGAAAGCCGGAACGCGGAATCCAGAAACGACACTTCGAAAATTGTTAACTGGATTCCGGGTTCGCAAGCTAACGCGAGCGCGCCAGAACGACGAGGAATTCACCCGCAACCGGCGCTCATCTCAAAGGGCTCGCGCCGGACATTGTCCTTGACGGCGCGGTTCCTCGGCACATGCAACCCGCATTCCCGGCTGCCATTGCTCTCCCACCACCATCGCCCGTTGCGTTCGGGCTCGCCGGGAGCGACCGCACGCGTGCAGGGCGCGCAGCCGATCGACGCAAATCCCTTTTCATGCAGCGGATTGACCGGAACATTGCTGGCTTGCGCCGCCGCCACGACGGCAGCGCGCGTCCAATCGAAAAGTGGATTAAACTTCATCAGGCCGCGCGCAGCGTCATAGCCGATCAGCCCAGCGTCGCGCCGAACCGCATTTTGATCGGCGCGCAGGCCCGTGATCCACGCCTGTGCGCCAGCCAAGGCACGGTCGAGCGGTTTCGTCTTGCGCACCTGGCAGCAGGCCAGGCGAGCTTGCTTCGACTCATAGATGCCGTCGATGCCCTGTTTGGCGACTAACTTTTCCAACGCCACTTGATTGGGATAGATCGCGCGGATCCGGCGGCCATAGTGGCGTTCGGTCTCTGCCCATAGCGCATAGGTTTCCGGGAATAGCCTGCCGGTATCGAGCGTCACCACGTCGATGTCGAGGCTCCGTTCGCAAATCCAATGAAAGATGAGTTGGCCTTCGACGCCGAAGCCGTGGGTGAAAACGATGGGACCGTTGAGCGCGCGGCGAACAAAAGCAATTCGCTCCACTGGCGGCAACATCATGACTTCTTCGCTGCGAATTCTTGAAACGATGTCGAGCATGCCGGCACTTAATGCGCGCGGATCCATGCGAGTCAAACTGGAAATAGAATTCGCTTAGAGCGACGCCGGCGCGTCGTGCATTCTGTCGCCGGTGCCATAACGGCAATAGCATGCCAAAATAACCGGCACGGTTTGCCGCAAAATATTCACCGCGTTTCGCTAAAATTAAACTCGGCTGTCACTCATTAGCCGCCGATCAAGCAATGATATTGCACAGCGGAGTTTTATCTTTCGGGAAAATTCGTCTGTGGGCCCGCAATCTACTACGCGACGGACAATCGATGGAATTTTTCCACCCGGCGCTCACTCGATCGCCGCGCCGGTCTCGATGCGCACGGGGTGATAGCCGTCCGCGGCAAGCGCACTTCTGATGTCCTCGGCGTGCGCCGCATCGCGCGTCTCGACGGTGACGTCGAGCTTGGCGCCCTTGGCCGGCACGTCGAGGAACAGCCGGCGGTGATCGACTTCGAGAATATTGGCGCCGAGTTCGCCCAGCCTGGTCGCGATGGTGCCAAGCACGCCGGGGCGGTCCGGAATGGTAAGGCGGAACGAGACGATGCGGGTCTCGCGTTCCAATTCGCGCACCATGATCGAGGCCAGGATGCGCGGATCGATATTGCCGCCGCACAGGATCAGGCCGACTTTTTTGCCGCGGAAGCGTTCGGGCTTGGCCAGCATGGCGGCAAGGCCCGCGGCGCCGGCGCCTTCCGCCATGGTCTTTTGCAGCGTCAGATAGGCGTTGAACGCGCGTTCCAGATGCGCCTCGTCGAGCAGCACAATTTCCGCCACCAGTTCGCGAATCACTGGCAAGGTCAGCTTGCCGACATTCTTGACCGCGATGCCTTCCGCCAAAGTCGGCCCGCCGATCGGGCGGTTTTCGTTATGCAGTGCGTTCCACACCGAGGGATAAAGGGCTGCTTCGGCGCCGACGATCTCGATCTCCGGCTTGAGCGCGCGCGCGGCAATGGCGTTGCCGGCGATCAGCCCGCCGCCGCCGATCGGGATCACGATACAATCGAGGTTGGCAACCTCCTCCAGCATTTCGAGCGCGATGGTGCCCTGCCCGGCGATAATGCGCTCGTCGTCGTAAGGGTGCACCAGCGTCAGCCCGCGTTCGGCCTGGATGCGTTCGCAGCGCGATTGCGCCTCGGCCACGCTCTCGCCGTCGAGCACCACCTCGGCGCCATGCGATTTGGTCGCCGCCACTTTCACGAATGGCGTCGTCACCGGCATCACGATGGTGGCCGGAATCCCTAAGCGCGCCGCATGATAGGCAACCGCCTGGGCGTGGTTGCCGGCCGACATGGCGATGACGCCGCGGGCGCGCTCCCTGTCATTAAGCGAGGCGAGCTTGTTGAGCGCGCCGCGGTCCTTGAACGAATTGGTGACCTGCAAATTCTCGTATTTGACGTAGACCTCCGCGCCGGTGAGCGCCGACAGCCGGGGCGCCGGCAGCATGGGGGTGTGCAGCACCGCGCTTTTGATGGCGCGGCGGGCGGCTTGGATGTCGGTAATGGTGACGGTCAAGCTTATAATCTCCGAGCGGGAACGCCGCACCATGCCGCAAGGGCGGCAAACCTGCCAGCCGCCACCTGGCAGCCCCGGGGCGCGACCTCATTAAGCCCTCTTGAAGTCCTCTTGCGAAAGGCCGATTCTTTCGCCATCTCGACGGTGACGGAGGCGCGCGAAGCCCGCATCCGCAGCAAAAGAGGCCCGCCGGCATGTCGATCGACATCAAACCCCACGCCTACGACCCGATGACGAATCCCGAACTGTTCGAGGGCGTCTTGGCGCGCCGGGTGGTCGCGTTCATCATCGATTTCCTGGTCATGGCCATTCCGGTGGTGCTGGCGGGCATGTTCATTTTCGTGTTCGGGATCGTCACTTTGGGGATCGGCTGGGCACTCTATTGGCTGCTACCGCCGGCGACCGTGATCTGGGCCCTGGTCTATTTCGGGTTCACGCTCGGCGGCCCGCACTCGGCCACCATCGGCATGCGGGTCATGGACCTGGAAATGCGCACCTGGTACGGGGCGCCGGCCTATTTCGTGCTCGGCGCCGTGCACGCCGTCGCATTCTGGTTCTCGGTTTCGGCGTTCACGCCATTCATCCTGCTGGTGGCATTTTTCAACGAGCGCCAGCGGCTACTGCACGACATCGTGTTCGGCACCGTGATTATCAACAATGCCCAGCGCGCGGCAGTGTTGCGCCCAAGCATGGCCGGCGCAAGATTCGGATAATGGCCTTTGACGGGACCGTTGCGGCGCGCGATGCTAAGGGCGAATCTTGAGGCGCTGTTGAAATAACGGCTCAATTAGTGACCCAGCATCCGCGCGACACGCCGCAATTCTATCTGACCGCGCCCTCGCCCTGCCCCTATCTGGCGGGTCAGGAGGAGCGCAAGGTCTTTACCCACTTGGTCGGCGAGCGCGCCGGTGAGCTGAACGATCTGCTCACCCATGGTGGCTTCCGCCGCAGCCAGTCGATCGCCTACCGGCCGGCCTGCGAAAGCTGCCGCGCCTGCGTGTCGGTGCGCGTGGTGGCGGCGGATTTCGCGCCGTCGCGCAACATGCGCCGCATCGCCGAGCGCAGCGCCGACGTGATCGGGGACATGCATGCGGCCACGCCCAGCTCGGAGCAGTATTCGGTGTTCCGCGCCTATCTGGACGCCCGCCACCGCGAAGGCGGCATGGCCGACATGACCGTGCTCGACTACGCCATGATGATCGAGGACAGCCATGTCGATACCCGCTTGGTCGAATATCGCCGGCGCGGGCCCGACAGCGGCATCAACGGACGTGGGCAGGGACAATTACTGGCGGTGGCGCTCACCGACGTACTCAGCGACGGGCTGTCGATGGTTTATTCGTTCTTCGATCCGGATGTAGGCGTGCGCTCGCTCGGCACGTTGATGATCCTCGACCATATCGAGCGCGCCAAACGCATGGCCCTGCCATACGTCTATCTCGGCTATTGGGTGCCGGGCTCGCGCAAGATGGACTACAAAGGCCGTTTCCTGCCGCAGGAGCGCCTGCTGGCGTCGGGCTGGAGCCGGGTGGAGCGCTAAATCGCTAACTCGTAAATATCTGCCCCAATTCGGACGGGCACAAACTTGCCGGCGGCCGGCTCAATGGCGGCGCGCGCGCCACGCCGGCGCGGTCATGACCAAAGCCAACCGTAGGCTTATCAAACGCCTTATTGGTTGCTTGGCGCCGTCTGCCCCAGGAGCGCCGGTAACTTAAGCGAACTACGATACCGATCGGCGATGATGGCTGCCGCCGCTCGATTGCCATTCGCGGTCCAGTGATTGTCGCAGCGCTGAAAAACGTCCTTGTTATCGGGCGACATCTTGTCGGCCATGTCGATCACCTCGACATTCGATTTATCGGTTTGAAGCGAAACGAGTTTTTTGTACCAATATTGGTCCTTGTAGGGACGCCCGGAATGTATCCGCTCCAAGTCCACCTGATTTGGAATCACAACGATCATAACCTTTTTGTCTTTGGCTTCCGTGACGATCTTTTCGAGGAAATAAGTCGCGGCTTGTTGTTGAGCCAGCGTTGCGTCGTAATAGCCGCTGTAGCCGCCCCGCTCGATGGAACTTGCGGTGAACAAGTATTTGACGGTTCGCAGCATGTTCACGCTGTAGGTGTAACGAAGCAGGAGACGCTTGACGATGCCAAGCTGCCCTTCCTGATATTGCTCGCTTTTGACCGCGTGCTCCGGATAAAAAATGTCGTACTGGCCGTTGTCGGTCTTCCTGTAGTAAGGCCGATACCAGGTTGGATGCAGGTCCTTCCAAAAGGAGAAGTCGTTGTCCGTGAAGTCATTGGCAGGAAGGAAGAACAATATAACTCCGTCGTGCTCATACTTCTTCGCGAGATTTTGATAGACCAGATGATATTGAACCGGACCGAAATATCCATCGGAACCGAAATTATAGATGTCGATGCCGAGCATTTTTTCTAATCGTGCCTGAGCGGTCTTTTCGATGTCGACACCCCAACCTTCGGCAAATGAATCGCCAAGCAAAATGTAGCGCGGTTGCGATTTTTCCTTTCTAAGACTGAATGGCGTATCCCGGGCACCGACCTCGTTAGAACGATACCGCACGTCAAAACAACTGCTGCGATGCCTGTCCGTTGCGTTGGGCTTATGCCAGGAACCCCACGACTCCTTTTGGGTGCGCCAATCGAAACCGGAACTTCGCGGCTGATAGATTTCCGGAGTGTCGTCAAATAGCAGCAAATCGGCCTTGGTGGCGGCAAACGAAAAAAGCTCCAAGCTGGCCAACGAAACAAAGATGAGTAACAGGATATTTTTCATCGATGCCACCTGACGTTATTTTTGCCGAGCGTGATTGGGATAAGGCCGGCGAGTCTAGTCGAGCTCGAACGCCGTGCTGTAGTCTTCTTTGAGTTTCGGGTCCTGTTCGGACTTTGTCAGGACGCAATTGCCCACCACCAGAAGGTCGAGTTCGTTGCCCATGAAGCAGCGGAAGGCGTCTTCCGGTGTGCAGACGATCGGCTCGCCGCGAACGTTGAAGCTGGTATTGACCAGGATCGGACACCCGGTCAGCGACTTAAATTGCTTGAGCAGACGGTGATAGAGCGGATTGGTTTTTGCGTGCACGGTCTGAATGCGCGCCGAGTAGTCAACATGGGTCACGGCCGGTATCGCCGAGCGCACGACGTTCAGCTTGTCGATTCCAAAAAGCGCCTGTTCGTCCGGACTCATATCAACGCGCTTGTCCTCGCGGACGTCGGCGACAATCAGCATGTACGGGCTGTCGGACTTAAGATCGAACCAGTCGGCGACATCCTCGCGCAGCACCGAGGGCGCGAACGGCCGGAAGCTTTCGCGATATTTTACCTTCAGATTGAGATTCTTCTGCATGCCGGCCGAACGCGGATCGCCCAGGATCGAGCGCGCGCCGAGCGAGCGCGGGCCGAATTCCATGCGGCCCTGGAACCAGCCCACTGCCTGCTGGTCGGCAAGGGCTTGCGCGGTCGTTTCGATCATCTCGTCTTCGGCCAGCACCGTGAACCGGGCGCCCGCCGCGGTGAGTCTGGATTCGACGTCGGATTGCAGGTAGCTCGGACCAAGAAACGAGCCGTGCATAATATCGCCGCCATTGGTCTTGCGCGGATGGTCCTTGAAGATGTGGACGGCCGCGAGCGCCGCGCCAACCGCGCCGCCGGCGTCGCCCGCCGCCGGCTGAATCCAGATATTCTCGAACGCGCCATCGCGCTGCACTTTGCCGTTGGCGACACAATTGAGCGCGACGCCACCCGCCAGACAGAGATTTCGCGAGCCGGTCTGCTTGGCGAGGCTGCGGGTGAGCCGTAATACCGCCTCGTCCAGCACCGCCTGAACGGAAGCCGCGACGTCCATATGAAACGACGTGAGCCGCTGGTCCGGGCTGCGCACCGGCTCGCCGAACAAGCGGGCGAACCGGTCGTTCGTCATGGTAAGGCCGGTGCAATAATCGAAATACGACATGTCCAGCCGGAAAGAGCCGTCGGCCTTCAGATCGATCAAATTGTCGAGGATGAGATTTTTGTATTTAGGCTGACCGTAGGGCGCCAGTCCCATAACCTTGTATTCGCCCGAGTTGACCTTGAAGCCGGTGTAATAGGTTAGCGCCGAATAGAGCAAGCCGAGTGAATGAGGGAAATGGATCTCCTGGAACATTTCCAGGCGATGGCCATTGCCCATGGCGGCCGAGGTCGTGGCCCATTCGCCAACACCGTCCATTGTGAGAACAACGGCATCCTCGAAAGGCGAAGGATAAAACGCGGATGCGGCATGGCTCAGGTGATGTTCGCAGAACAGCAGCCGGCTTTTGCCATCGAAGCCATCGGAGAACTTCTCCAACTCGTCGTTCAACAGGCTCTTCTGGAACAGCTTCTCACGCAACCACAGCGGAATCGCCATCTTAAAAGAGCGGAAGCCGTGCGGCGCCAAAGCGATGTAGGTTTCCAACAACCGTTCGAATTTGAGAAACGGCTTGTCGTAGAACACTACATGGTCAAGATCGTCGATCTTGATTTTTGCCTCGTCGAGACAATATTCGACGGCGTTGCGCGGGAACGACGAGTCGTGCTTCTTGCGGGTGAAGCGCTCCTCTTGCGCGGCCGCGACAATGCGGCCGTCCTCGACCAACGCGGCGGCGCTGTCGTGGTAAAAAGCAGAAATACCCAGAGCGCGCATTACAGAGTCTAGAACAGCGTGTAGATGAACGGTGCGACTGCCGAGCCTTTGGTCAAAACGATCAGGCCGCCGAACACCACCATCATGGTCAGAATCGGCAGCAGCCAGAATTTTTTCCGGACGTGCATAAAGCGCCAGAGCTCAGATACAAAATCCATCTGCGTTCCCCTAGAACTGATCTTTCAACGTTTCGGCCGCCGGTCCCGGCGGCCGCCGCACGATCCAATAGCTGTCTGCTTCGGGTTGCCGCTTAAGCCGCAGCAGGTCCTTGCCCATGGCCCGCATGACAAGGCCGGTAGGCAGGACGGCGCCGTAGAGCAAGAGGCCCATCAAGATTGGATTGACCGCCTTGTGCAACAGAAGGCCGAACTGGAACCATATCCGATTGAGCGGATTGAGCGCCGCCGGATAAAGCAGAGCCCCGGCCAGGAATAGCGCCGCGAGCCCGCCGGTCCAGGGCCACACGCGGCCGTTATGCCAGCCATTGAGAAGACTAAGGACCGCGAACGCGGCAGCCATCACGAATCCGAATGAGCGATCGGAACCGGCGCGCGCCGTTTCTTCACGTGAAAAGTTCTCGTGACTCGATTGTGTCATCGCAACATTTTGTTGAAGAGCTGCATTGATATCGCCACGCCCTTTTGCCAAGTCCGATGGCATTCCTGATGTGATGGCGTAGGCGTCTCACGCTTCCGGCTAAGCTTCCAGAGAACACTTAATTTTTGGCTAATGCAGGCGAAGCCGGTATGGTTAAGTGAGCAACGACGCGAAGGCGGCGGATTGTAATGTCTTTCCGAACCGAACAGCGGGCAACCGGACTGGGCTTTTTCTATTAATCACCTCTGCGGCATTCGGAGCGTCAACTTTTGTTGTCGCAGCCGCCGCAGGCTCGGATAACGCATCACTGGATGTATTTCTTGCGATAGAGCGCTCGGGCGATTGGCGCGCCGCCGGTCCCGATTTTGACGGCGTGGCATGCTTAAGATTCACCAACATTGAAATGAATTCCGTGCGCGCGGTTATGTTTCGGATTTAATTCCGATATAAAACAAGCTGAACGATGCAGACGTGGACCGCGCGGCAATCGTCATCAAACTTCCTGCATGCTGGCAATCGATGCGACATATGCGTGAGGGAACCGAACATGCAATTGGATCGCGTAAAATTCGAAGGCACGGGGCCTTTTTACCTGCGTGCCGTAGAACACGCCGATGCAAGCGCCCTGGGCAATACAATCCAGCTTACGCTCTACGCACTGGTCGACGGGCTTGGACATACGCCAGTCAAAATCGAGACCCAGATGACCTCGCGCGCAGCGGAGAGATTGGGCGATAATTTATTGCGCGCCGCCAATATGGCCGGCCATGAAATCGGCGGCTACGCCAAGCCTTGATTCGCGACGCCAGTCCGATTGATGAATAGGCGCCCTACTTCCCCAGCCCCGGGATCGGAACGCCGAAAACCTGCACGATCAGAAACGCATTGAGCGTCAGCACCAGCGCGGTCGCGACCACGGCGGCGATGCGGGTTACGCGGCCGTTGACGAACGACCCCATGATGTCGGCGCGACCGGTGAACATCAACAGCGCGATCATCGGCAGCGGCAGCGCGATCGAGAGCACCACCTGACTGACCACCAGCGCCTGGGTGGCGTTGACGCCGTAGGCGACCACCACGAAAGCCGGCGCCATGGTGATGACCCGGCGCAGCCAGATCGGAATCCGGAAACCTACAAAGCCCTGCATAATCATCTGCCCGGCCATGGTGCCGACCACCGAGCTCGATATGCCTGAGGCAATCAGCGACAGCAGGAATATTCCGGCGGCGCCAATGCCGAGCAGAGGCGCCAGGGTGTGATAGGCGGTCTCTATTTCAGCCACGTCCGGGTGGCCGGCGTGAAAAGCGCTCGAGGCCATCATCACCATTGCCATGTTGATCAGACCGGCGATCGCCAGCGCGATCACCACTTCATGGTTGGAGATGCGGACGAGCAGGCGCCGCTCCTTGTCATCGCGGCCGGGCGTGCGCGCCTGGGTGAGGCCGGAGTGCAGATAGATCGCGTGCGGCATGACGGTGGCGCCGACAATGCCGACCGAGATCAGCAAGGCTTCGGCGTCGGGAATTTCCGGTTTGAGCGAATGATAGGCGGCCGCCGCCCAGTCGACCTGGGCGATGAATATTTCGATCAGATAGCAAAGCCCGATTATGGCGACCAAACCGCCGATGATCAGTTCGACCGGCCGGAAACCGCGGCTCTCGAACATCAGGATGCCGTAGGTGATGACGGCGGTGACCGCCATGCCGGCGAGCAGCGGCATCTTGAACAGCAAAGCGAGCCCAATGGCGCCGCCGAGAAATTCGGCGAGATCGGTGGCCATGGCGGCGACCTCGCTGATCGCCCACATCGCCATGACCACCGGCTTGGAGAACTGGTCGCGGCACAATTCCGCAAGGTTGCGGCCGGTGACGATGCCGAGCTTGGCCGACAGCGCCTGGAACAGCATGGCGATCATATTGGCCAGCAGTACCACCCACAGCAGGGTGTAGCCGTATTTCGCCCCGGCCTGGATGTTGGTGGCGAAATTGCCCGGATCCATGTAGGCGATCGAGGCAATCACCGCCGGACCGGCAAACGCCAAATAAGCGGCCGGGCCGCGGCGTTCGCCGCTCAGGATCGCCTGCGCGGCTATAACCGTTCGATCGCTCAGGGAATTGGGCTCGGGAGCGGCCACGTGTCTCTAACCTAAGTCTTTCATCCGTCAGTAAAATCAGCCGTAGGTACCGACCATGCTAGGCTTATTGCAAATCATTTGCAATTGCAATTTGGCTTAGGTTCGATCGGGAACTTACCCGGTTCGTTCGGGTTATTGCATGCTTGCGACCTGCGCTTCCAGCGCGACACCTGCCGTCCAGTTTGCCGAGCGTATCGCGCTTGTCGCCTGCCCGCGGCAGCGCCAGGGCCGCCGGCCGATTGCGATGGCGCCGCGCCGTTGGGCTGAAGGTCGCCAACATAGGGGGCGCTAGGCGCCATGACGACCATACGGGCCCGCTTGCTTTGGCTCTGCGCCTTGCTGGCGCCGCTGGCGCCGGAGCCGGCCTTTGCCGCCGCGGAAGTCCACAAAGGTCATTCGGAGGCGATTTTCATCGCGCAAATTCTCGCGCTGATGATCGTCGGCCGGTTGCTCGGCGAGGCCATGCAGCGCATGCGCCAGCCGGCCGTTATGGGGCAGTTGATCGCGGGGCTGCTGCTCGGCCCGTCCATATTCGGGGCCCTGCTGCCCGATCTCCAGCACGCGCTGTTTCCCAACAACCCCGAACAAAAGGCGATGATCGACGCGATTTCGCAGTTCGGCGTCCTGCTGCTGCTGCTGCTCACCGGCATGGAGACCGACCTCAAGCTGGTGCGCCAGACCGGCCGCGCCTCGATCTATGCCTCGCTCATGGGCATCGTCATCCCCTTCGCCTGCGGTGTCGCGCTCGGTGAGATGCTGCCCGACTCAATGCTGCCCGATCCGGGCAAGCGGCTGATTACCTCGCTATTTCTGGGCACCGCGCTGTCGATCGCCTCGGTCAAGATCGTGGCGATGGTGGTGCGCGAAATGAATTTCATGCGCCGTATCGTCGGGCAGGTCATTCTTGCCTCCGCGATCATCGACGACAGCATCGGCTGGATTATCGTTTCAATCATCTTCAGCCTTGGGCTGCACGGCGCGGTCGATGCCTGGTCATTGGCGCAAAGCGTGATCGGGACCTTCATCTTCATGGCGGTGAGCCTGACGGTCGGCCGGCGGATCGTGTTCTTCATCATCCGCTGGGTCAACGACACCTTCATCAGCGAATTCGCGGTGATCACGGCGATCCTCGTCATCATGGGCGGAATGGCGACGATCACTCACTTGATCGGCGTCCACACGGTACTCGGCGCCTTCGTCGCCGGCGTTTTAATCGGTGAATCGCCCATCCTTACCCGCCATATCGACGAGCAATTGCGCGGCTTGATCACGGCGTTCTTCGCACCGGTGTTTTTCGGCGTTGCCGGTTTGAGCGCCGACCTCACCATTCTTGCCGACCCGAAATACATCCTGTTCATCGGCGGTCTCATTTTGATTGCCAGCATGGGAAAATTCAGCGGCGCCTTCATCGGCGGCGCACTCGGCGGCCTGACCCGCCGCGAGGGCTTTGCCTTGGCCTGCGGCATGAATGCGCGCGGTTCGACCGAAGTTATTATCGCAACGGTCGGCCTTTCGATGGGCGCGCTTAACCAGAACCTCTTCACCATGATCGTGGCCATGGCCGTGATCACCACCATGGCCATGCCGCCGACGCTGCGCTGGGCGCTGTCGCGCATTCCCATGCGCAAGGAGGAAAAGCAGCGGCTCGAACGCGAGGAACAGGAAGCAAAAGGCTTCGTATCCAACCTCGAACGCCTGTTGATCGCGGTCGACGACAGCCCGAACGGAAAATTCGCCTCGCGCGTTGCCGGCATGCTGGCCGGCACGCACAGCATGCCGACGACCGTGCTTCACATCAAGGACGCCGGCAAGATCGAAGAAAAAAAGCCAGACGAGGCGAAAGCTGACGTGAAGAATGGCGACCTTAAGCCCGAATCCAGGGCGGTCGAGCAAAAGGCCGAGCATAAAAAATCCGAAGCGATTAAGGGCGACGAAATAAAATCCAACGGCAAGCATGCCGGCAAGGACAAAAAAGGCGAGAACGGAAAAAACGAAGGTAAGAAAGCCGAAAAGGCCGGCGACACCGTCAAGGCCGCCGCCGAACAGATCAAGAGCAAACAATCAAAAGACGAAAAGGTCGACACGCCGGTCGAGGTGACGACCATCGTGCACGAAGCGCCTGGCCCCGATCTTATCGCCCAGGAAGCCAAAAAAGGCTACGATCTGCTAATTATTGGGCTGGAGAAAACATCGCACCGCGGCAAGGATTTTCACGAGAGCGTCAGCGCGCTCGCGCAAGGCTTCGACGGTCCACTGGCGATCACGGCGGCGCGCGGCGATCTGGCGGAAAAGCCCGCCGGCAAGCTCAACATGCTCGTCCCGGTGAATGGCACCGAGCCGTCACGCCGCGCCGCGGAAGTGGCGATCACCATGGCGCGCGCGACCAAGGCATCGCTCACGGTGCTATACGTCGCCGTGCGCGCTGCCGGCAAGGAAGGCGCCCGCCGCGGCATTCGCACCCGCCGCCACGAAGAAGCGATTTTGAAGGACATCGTCGCCATCGCCGACGGCTACAACATGAGCATCCGCACCGCGGTACTCGCCGAAAATGCCGCCGATGAGGCGATCCTCACCGAGGTTAAGCGGCGCAAGAACAACCTGATCGTGATGGGCGTCGCCCGCCGGCCCGGCGAGAAGCTGTTTTTTGGCGATACCGCCTCGGCATTGCTGGCGGAAGCCGAATGTTCGCTGCTGTTCGTGGCGAGTTGATGGTCACTCCCGCTCGTCCCCGCGAAAGTGGGGACCCAGTGCCATAATTTGCCGGCATTACACGCATGCTCTGGATTCCCGCTTGCGCGGGAATGAGCGGGCTGCGGGATGTTAGTTCGTATCCTCGCCACCCTTGCCCGCGCTCGGCATGCTGCGGAATTTATTGTTGGTGAGGAAACGGTCGGGCCGGATGCGGCCGGCATCGCCGCGATTGCCGCGCCAGTTGGCAAGCTCCTTGAGCGTCAGCGCGAAGCTGCGGCCCGCGCTATCGATCCAAGTGAGGCCATCGGCGCCCTTGAAGGTGGCGATGTCGGACAGCCCGCCGTCCTTGTAACGTTGCAGCCGCACGCCGCGCCCGCGGGTCATCTCCGGCACCTGATCGAGCTTGAAGATCACCATTTTTCGGTTCTCGCCGATGCTGGCAGCCAGCTCGCCGTCGACCGTGGTCAGCGCCACCGCTCGGTCGGGGCTTTTGAGATTAAGCACCTGCTTGCCTTTGCGGGTGGTGCCGAGCACTTCGTCCTCCGGCACCACGAAACCATTGCCACCACGGCTCGCCACCAGGAATTTGCGCCCGCCCTCATAGGCCAGCGCAGCCACTACGTCGGCGTCCTGCTCGAGATCGAAATACATCCGTACCGGCTCGCCATGGCCGCGGCCGCCCGGCAGTTTCGAGGCCTCGATGGTGTAGAACTTGCCGTTGCCGGCAAAGATCAAAATCTTCGCCGTTGTCTCGGTCGCAAAGGCGAATTTCAGCGCGTCGTCGGTCTTGAAAGTGACCCCCGACATATCTGTGACATGGCCGCGCAGCGCGCGGATCCAGCCCTTGTCCGACACCACGACGGTGATCGGCTCGCGCACCACCATCGCCTCCTCGATCGCGGCCTCGTCATGCTCGGGCGCCTGGCCAAAGCCGGTACGTCGCTTACCGAGTGCGGTCTTCGGCCCGAATGTCGTCTTCAGTTCCTTGATCTGGCCAGCAATGGTCTTCCATTGTTGTGGGGTCGAAGCGATCAGCGCCTTGAGATTTTTGAGCTCCTCGCGCAGCGCCTTCTCCTCGCCGCGGATTTGCATCTCCTCGAGCTTGCGCAAATTGCGCAGGCGCATGTTGAGAATGGCGTCGGCCTGCACGTCGGAAAGCTTGAACGCCTTCATCAGGACGGGCTTGGGCTCGTCCTCATTACGGATGATCTTGATGACCTTGTCGAGGTTGAGATAGGCGGCCAAATAACCGCCCAGCACTTCCAGCCGGTGCTCGATCGCGGCCAGCCGATGCTTGCAGCGGCGCAACAAGACATCGCGGCGATGGTCGAGCCATTCGCGCAGCGCCTCGCTGAGGCCGAGCACCATCGGGATGCGGCCTTTGACCAGCACGTTCATGTTGAGCGGGATACGGTTTTCCAGCTCGGTCAGCTTGAACAGCGACTCCATCAGCAATTCGGCGTCGACCGTGCGCGCACGCGGTTCGATCACCAGCCGCACATCCTCGGCCGATTCATCGCGCACGTCGGCGACAAGCGGCAGCTTCTTTTCGTTCAGTAGCTCGGCAATCTTCTCGACCAGCCGCGACTTCTGCACCAGCCACGGCATTTCGGTGATGACGATCACATAAGTGCCGCGGCCGGTGTCTTCCGAATGCCAGCGCGCGCGCACGCGGAACGAGCCGCGGCCGGTGATATAAGCCTCCGCGATCGTCTCCGGCGGATCGACGATCACGCCGCCGGTCGGGAAATCCGGTCCCTTGACGTATTTCATCAGCGTGCGGCTGCGCGCCTTCGGATTGTCGATCAGGAACAGCGCTGCGTCGCACAATTCGGCCGCGTTGTGCGGCGGGATCGAGGTCGCCATGCCGACCGCGATGCCTTGCGAGCCGTTGGCCAATAGATTGGGAAACGCCGCCGGCAGCACGATCGGTTCTTCGCCGGTGCCGTCATAGCTCGGACGAAAATCGACCGCGTCCTCGTCGATGCCGTCGATCAAGAGGCGCGCCACTTCGGTGAGGCGGGCCTCGGTGTAGCGCATGGCGGCGGCGTTATCGCCGTCGATATTGCCAAAATTGCCCTGCCCGTCCACCAGCGGATAGCGCTGGGCGAAATCCTGGGCGAGCCGCACCAGCGCGTCGTAGATCGCCTGGTCGCCGTGCGGATGGAAATTGCCCATCACGTCGCCGACCACCTTGGCCGATTTCTTGAAGGCGGCGCCGGGATCGAGCCGCAGGCTCCGCATGACGTGGAGGATGCGCCGGTGCACAGGCTTGAGCCCGTCGCGGGCGTCCGGCAGCGCGCGGTTCATGATGGTCGAGAGCGCGTAGGCGAGATAGCGCTCTTCCAGCGCCTCGCGCAGCCCAACCTCTTCGACCGTGCCCTTGTCGGGGGGAATCAGTCTCTTGCCCATGATCGATAGCTACTGCGTCGCTCCGCGATGAACAAGCGACGATGGCGCCGGGGGGCAAAGGCCGTCAATTAAAGCATTTGCCGGCGAAGCGGCAACCGGTTCGCCGCAGAAAATGCGGTCAAGTGAAGACTCTAGAGTGCGTTCCCGATTCAACTAAACCGGAACTCACTCTAGAAAACGCCCTATTCGCTCTCGTCGAAGCCGACGATCTTCCAATCGCCGTTCACCGTCTTGGCGTAGCACAGCTGATTATTATTCATCGGGCGAGCCGCCGAGGCGGGCATCCAGCCGGTTTTTCCGGACGGCAGCAACACCTGCAGGTGGGTCACGGGCAGCGCAGGCTTGCCCTCCGCGGCTTGCGGAAAAGCATCCAGCACCGGGACCGCCACCGTTCCGAGCTTCGCCATCGGCAGGCCGGCGACGCCGGGGGACTTGGTGACAGCGACTTCGGCGATGGTGAAGTACCATTCCGCCACATCATCCCCGGATTCTATTTTTTCGCGCGCCTGTTCGAAGACCTCATCGTCCGCGACTTCCGCGGTCGTCGGCCCGCAGATCAGATTACCGCCATCGCTCGCTTGAAAGTAGGTCGGGTCGGCCGCGAAGGTCGCAAGCGAATCCCAGAACGGTCCGTCTTCGACGCCGCCGTCCGCATCCTTGCCGTAACCCCGAAAGCCAAACACGACCTTGAAATTATGAACGGCATCCCGGCCCAGATCGAATTTATCGACCATCTCGCCGTTCGAGGTCCACACGAATGTCGGACCGACGAGCGCAAAAACTCCCCCGGCATCCTTTTTAGCCGCGGCAGCGGTCAATGCCGCGCGCATTTTATCGAATGCGGCGTCCGGATTGTAGCTCTTGGCCAACTGCACTTTGACTTCGGGATAAGGGACGTTTTTCACATCGGCGAACGAAATCGAGCCGAACGCGGCGACAGCCAAGATCGCGAGCACCGCTCGCATATAAGCAGGCATCGAAGCACCTCGGTGTTCGAATGATGTCCGTCAAGCGACGAGCCGCGGTGCCTCGCACCGCGGCTCGTATTGTACGCGCGTCAGCTCGGATTGACACACTGGAACGAGCCAATTTTCTTGGTCCATTCCGGCGCAAGCTGGTTGTATGAGCCGGGAGCCAATCGCATCGCGGCGCCGGCATAGTCTTCTCCGGGATAGAAATCCCAAGTCCCCGATTTCACTTCGATCGAGGAGATTTCGCCTTGCCAGCCCACTTCGCTCAGCTTCGGCTGATCTTCGTCGGTCGGCGCCGACTCGCCCTTCAGGTTGGGCTCGGAGTAGATGACCGTTTCGCACGAACCGCGCGCCTGCGCCGGAGCCGCCACCGCGACCGCTGCGACCGGGGCAATCGGTATCGTGGAACCTACGCGCCGCGGGCAATACTGCACGCATTGCACATCCTCGCTGCCGTCATCGAGCGCAACGGACTGCCAATTGAGCCGGCAGCCGTTGACGGTGACGCCGCTGCAATAGGGCCGGGCGATTGCGACATAGCCGTCGGGATCATAGAAGGCGGAGTTGAACGTGATCGCCGCCAGCGTGCCGATACCCACGAAAGTCACCCAGCGGTTGTTCCGCCAGAAGCGATTGGGGCCGCGGTTGACGACGATGTTGACGTGGACGTTCTTGTTGAAGTTTTTGTTGACGTTGTTCTTGTTGATATTTTTGTTGATGTTTTTGCCAAGCTTGCCGGTGCCGGGCCCAGTGCCGACCTTCTTGCCGGTGCCGGGACCGGTGCCGAGTTTCTTGCCGGTGCCTGTGCCGGTGCCGGTGCCGACCTTCTTGCCGGTACCAGTGCCGGGACCAGTGCCGAGCTTCTTGCCGGTGCCGGTGCCAGTGCCGGTGCCGACCTTCTTGCCGGTGCCAGTGCCGGTGCCAGCGCCAGTGCCGACCTTTTTGCCGGTGCCGGTGCCGGTACCCGTGCCGACCTTCTTGCCAGTGCCAGTGCCGGTACCCGTGCCGACCTTCTTGCCAGTGCCGGTGCCCGTGCCGACCTTCTTGCTGCCGCCGCCGGTGCTGACCTTCTTACTGCCGCCGCCGCTGCTGGCTTTCTTTGGGCCGCCACCGCCGCCGCTGGCTTTCTTTGGGCCGCCACCGCCGCCGCTGGCTTTCTTTGCGCCGCCGCCGCCACCGCTGCTGGCTTTCTTAGCGCCGCCGCCGCTACTCGTTGTCTTCTTTGGCGCGGCAGCCGAAAATTCCGATGTCAGCGCCGCATCCAGACCAATTTTATCTGAAGAATTTACAAGTTGGGTCGCCTCTTGGGCGCCCGCGCGCGTCGGTGCATACGCCACGATTATTGCGGCGGTCACGAACATCGCGGCCACTGTTGCTAGTCTACGAAACATGAAGCCTCCCTACGTTAAGCCTAGGTTCCTAGGCTAACTTCTTTGCACGAGTGACGATAGCAGATGGCGGGGCTCACGGTAAGCCACAGGCGGGCACTCTTGCGAAAGCCCGCGTAGCGGCCAGGGTGCTGTCCACGCCAAGCGTTATTCGGTCGGAAGTCGATACCACTTTGACCAATGTAGCGAACTATTTCTGAACCCGGTTGTAACGCTGGCGTCCTTACGGCCGCAGGCGAAAAACCGATTTAAAAAATAGCATGATGACGAATTCCGCCAGTTCGGCCGCATCCGAATGCTAAGTCGAATCCAACCAATTTCACCCAATTGTTGGCTTCGGCTCGATCCGCACTAGGCCCTATGGCAAACCTGCGGGAATGAACATGAATGCGGTATGAATATATGAATGTCCCTGTTGTCGGCACGCGCTGCGCTCGGCGCTGAAAATACCACCTGCGATGTGGCGCAGCGGGCCTAATATGCGCCATATCTGCGTTTTGAGATGGCCAGACGCTCGATGTAGGCGGCGCTCGAACACAGTTTTATATTTATTTTTTCGTCGAGCGCGACTTTGCCGGCGAACCGGTTTTCATGCTCGGGATCGTGCGGTTCACGCCACGTTCGGCAATGCGCGCGTGAGCGCCGCAATGAAATGCGCGCGTTCCTCCGTCAGCGCCTGCCCGCGCGGCGCCAGCACATGGCGCTCCAGAAAAAAGCCGGTCAGCGCAAAACCGTCGGCGAGATCTCGGCCGGCCGGCAGTGTGTCGAGGTCGCGCAGGAACGCCGGCAAGCGCAACATCCTATCGGCGTAGGGAGCGCCGGCGGAACCGGATACCGCACGCGCGGATTTCGGCGAAACATAAATCAGATCGCCGGTCGCCCCGGTCGCCGCGCATTGCGCAAGGTCGAGACCGAAGCCGAGTTCGCTCAGCAGCTGCAATTCGAACCGCACCACAAGCGGCGCCGCCGCGCTGGCATCCTCAAGCCGGTCGAGGACTTCTTCGAACACCGAATACAGGCCGGCATGCGGATCGCGCTCGGGCAACAGCCGCATCAGCGCGGCCAGATGCGTGACGCCATAGATCGCATGCGGGCTGCCAAAAAAATCCGACGCGCGCTGCCGCAGCGGCTCCACGGTATAATTGCCGAGGTGCTCGTCGAGCCGGGCGCGCCAGGTCGCCGTTACGCTATTGCCGGTCTGCAGGATCGGCTTCATGCGCGAGCCTAACCCGCCGCGCACAAGACCGAGATGACGGCCATGGGCGCGGGTCATCAGCTCGAGGATAGCGCTCGCCTCCCCGTGCCTGCGCACGCCGATCACAATGCCTTCATCGGTCCATTGCATTTTTATGTCGTCATTCCACGGCGTCCGCCCAATGAAACCGGCCACAAGTTGGCCCGATAGTAAACTCCGCCCGAAACGCGGAGGCAGAAGAGCCGGTAATCCATAGCCCTGGAATCATCAAGATACACGGCCCGAACCGCCGCCAGGCGAAGCCTTAACGTCTATTGTGACTCCTAGTCCGGCATACTATCCTACCTGAAGCATGGCTAAAGAGCCGTCCATTACGCTTTTTGAGGAAGTAACCGGTCGGTTTGGCTGGTCACTTGTCCCCTTTGGCGAGGGCGCCGTCCGAGTTCTAAAATTGGCGAAGGTCGCCCGCGACCAAAATGTACGCCTCTTGGGGGAGGGGTGAACTTTTGGGAGGATGTCATGATCGAGAAAGCCAAAATACTGGCCCCGGTGATTGCGATCGCTGCGGTCCTGGTAGCCTATTCGCCTGCGCGCGCATTCTCGCAAGAAACAGTCCCGCTCATCCAATCTTCCGATGACGGATTGATAGTGCAACTTTCCGCGGCTGTTCAGAAGAAAAACACCGGCGGCGGCAAGAAGGTTGGCGCGGGCAGCAAGAAAGTCGGTAGCGGCAAGAATGTCGGCGGTAAGAAAGTTGGCGCCGGCGGCAAGAAGGTTGCCGGAAAGAAAGTCGCTGGCAAGAAAGTCGGCCCTGGCACCGGCAAGAAGGTCGGCACCGGCCCTGGTACTGGCAAGAAACACGATAAGAAGATGGGGACCGCCCCCGGCACCGGCAAAAAGATTGGCACCGGACCCGGCACCGGCAAAAAGATCGGAACCGGACCCAGCACCGGTAAGAAGATCGGCACTGGACCGGGTACCGGCACCGGCACCGGCAAAAAAAAGATAGGCACCGGACCCGGCACTGGCAAAAAGACCGGCACCGGACCGGACAAGCCCAAGAAAGTTGCCAAGGACAAGATGGGTCCACCCACAACGTCCAATTCGCCCGACCCGAAGAAGCCCGACACGAAAAAGAAACCCGACCCGCCGGAACCGAATCCTCCCCCGACGGTGGTCGTGATTCCGGGCGGTGGATTGCCGACGCCGCCGGTGCTGATCCCTTCGGAAATACCACCAGCCTCGGTCTTCTCACCCGGCCCGATGCAACTGCCCCCGCCGCCGCCGGCGGCTGAATGCGCCCAGGCGCGGGCTTCATTGAACGCCTGGAACGACATGCTGAGGGACGCCAATACAAGGCTGGCAAGTATCCAAAATGATGTGAATACCTACAAGCAGACCCGGGATGACCGGCTGAGCGCCGCCAAGACGGACGAAGAACGCCAGCAAATAATGCAAGGCTGGCAGAGGGATCTTGCCGGATTCGCCAAAGATTCCGCCGACGTCAAGACGGAGATGAATATCATCAATGGCCGCATCGCGGAGTTCTCGGCAAAGCAGGTTGAAGTCTGCAACTAGTAGCGATGAGATTCAGTCGACGACTGGATCGGGCTTGGAATCAACAGCGGCCGGCCGAAACGCCGGCCGTTTTTTTTGCGCCAGGTTCGCAATCGGCCCCGCCTTGACGAAACCTATCACTCCTTCGGAAACTCCAGCCCCATGGCCCGGTAGCGCTCGGGATCGTCGCCCCAGCCCTGGCGCACCTTCACGAACAGGAACAGGTCGACCTTGTTCTCGACGATCTCGGCGATTTCCCGGCGCGCACCCTCGCCGATCGATTTGAGGGTCTGCCCGCCCTTGCCGATCACGATCTTGCGCTGGCTCTCGCGCTCGACATAGATCGTCTGCTCGATGCGGATTTTACCGCCGCGCAGTTCCTTCCACGTCTCGGTCTCCACCGTCGAATGATAGGGCAGCTCCTGATGCAGCCGCTCGAACAGTTTCTCGCGCGTAATCTCGGCCGCGAGCTGGCGCAACGGGGCGTCCGACATTTGATCGGGCGGATAAAGCCACGGGCTTTGCGGCATGCGCTCGGCGAGCCATGATTTGAGATCGGCGACGCCGTCTCCAGTCAAGGCCGAGATCATGAAGGTTGAATCGAACTTGGCCTTTTCATTGCCTATTTTGGTCAGCAACAGCAGCGTATCGCGCGGCACCAGATCGATCTTGTTGAGAATGAGAATTTTTGTTGGCTTCACCTCGGCAAGCCGTGCCAGCAGCGCTTCCGCCTCCTCGTCGATGCCCTTGCGCGCGTCGATCAACACGCCGACGAGATCAGCCTCGTGCGCGCCGCTCCAAGCGGTCGTCACCATGGCGCGGTCAAGCCGCCGCTTCGGCGCGAAAATACCCGGCGTGTCGACGAAGATAAGTTGCGATTTGCCCTCCAGTGTGATGCCGCGGATCAGCGCGCGCGTGGTCTGCACCTTGTGCGAAACGATGGTGACTTTCGAGCCGACCAGCGCATTGAGCAACGTCGATTTGCCGGCATTGGGGGCCCCGATTAACGCGACAAAGCCGCAGCGTGTGTCGCTACCGGTTTTTGCGGCATGGGGCGGGTTTGATTCAACCATCAAGCTTGTCCACCGCAACCCCGACACGCGTGAGCATCGCGGCCGCCGCGGCCTGCTCGGCGGCGCGCTTGGACGAGCCCATGCCCTCGGCCGGCGGGCGGTCGGGCAGCACCACGGCAACGCGGAATTCCGGATCGTGATGCGGGCCGGTGCGCGCCAGCTCGCGATAGGCGGGCGTGGGAAGCCCGCGCGCCTGCGCCCATTCCTGCAGCATGGTCTTGGGGTCCCGCAAGGGCCGCATCGGTTTGAGCATGCGCTCCTTCCAGAAGCGCGCGATCAACGCGTCGGCCGCCGCATAACCGCCATCGATGAACACCGCGCCGACCAGCCCCTCGCAGGCATCCGCCAGAATGGTGGCGCGTAAGCGTCCTCCGGCATGCGATTCCGAATTGCCCAGCTTGAGCGCGGGGCCCAGATCCATGGCACGCGCCACTTCCGCGCAAGTCTCCTTGCGCACCAGATCGGCCAGCCGGCGCGACAGCTCACCCTCGTTCGCTT
Source organism: Hyphomicrobiales bacterium (assembly GCA_038206805.1). Classification (GTDB taxonomy): domain Bacteria; phylum Pseudomonadota; class Alphaproteobacteria; order Rhizobiales; family Xanthobacteraceae; genus Pseudolabrys. The sequence continues at coordinate 78,195 of JBBRAL010000006.1, forward strand.
TCGGAAATGCGCGATAGAGCATGTCGGAGATCACCAGACCGAGCACGTGGTCGCCGAGAAATTCCAGGCGCTGATAGCTGTCGGCGCGCTTTTGCGGGCCGCCCGACAGCGCCGAGATATGCGTGAGCGCGCGCTCCAGCAACGCCTTGTCGGCGAACTTGAAGCCGATCCTGTCCTCAAGCGCCGATCGGTCCTTGGCTGCCTTGCGGCTCATCGTACGATCGTGAACAGCCTGTTCCAGCGCACCGACACCGGCCAGCGCCAGAAGTGCCAGGCCCGCTCGCCTTCGTAGACCGAGAAGAAGATGACCTGGGCGCGGCCGATGAGGTTCTCGAACGGCACTAAGCCGACCTGGGGAAAGCGGCTGTCGGTCGAATTGTCGCGATTATCGCCCATCATGAAATAATGGCCCGGCGTCACCGTGTAGGGTCCGACATTGTCCGCAAACCCGTTATCCACCAGATCGAGCGTGTAGAAACTCACCCCGTTCGGCAGCGTGTCCTTCCAGCGTTTGACCGGCGCCTCGCGCGTGCCCTCCTCGGTCTCGATGAAGTCCGGCACGTGTTCGTGCTTGACCGGCACGCCGTTGATGCTGACGACGCCGTCGATCACCTGGATCGTGTCGCCCGGCAGCCCGATCACGCGCTTGATGTAATCGATGTTGGGGTCCTTGGGCAGGCGGAACACCACCACGTCGCCGCGTTCCGGCATGGAACTGCCCGGAATCCGGCCCGAATACCAAGGCACCACCGGCATAAACGGCAGTTGCAGCGAATATTTGCTGTAGCCGTAGCTGTATTTCGACACAAACAGGTAGTCGCCGACCAGCAGCGTCGCCTTCATCGAACCGGAGGGAATATTGAACGGCTGAAACAGGAAGGTCCTGATCACCAGCGCAATGAGCAGCGCGTGAAAAATCACGCGGATCGTTTCGGATGTTCCGCCCTCTTTCCGTTTTGCTCCGGATGTCACGCTCATCAGCCTCTTGTCCCGTCAGGTCCTATGCGCTCCCCGGCGACCTTGTAGCGGGCGGACCCATGGCGCGCAATAAAGAACCCCGGAACTAAGGTATAAGCTTTTGGTTCGCCTAGGATTCCTGGCTTACCGGCGGACTTCCCGGCGGCATAGTTGAGCGTGAATTTTTCCGGATAGCGGGACCCACCGCCGATCGAGCCTTGGAGCGGCACTTCGCTTTTCGCGATCACGCCCTGGTCACCGCCGAAATGATCACGATCGCCTGGGCGGTCGGGCCCTCGTCGGTCAGCGAGAGGTCGATCTGGGCGACGCAGCCTTCCGGCGTGATCGCCTGCAAGCGCGCCATGGCCCCGCCGGTGAGTTTCATGGTGGGGCGTCCGGACGGCATATTGACCACGCCCATGTCGCGCCAGAACACACCGGCGCGAAATCCGGTGCCGAGCGCCTTGGCGCAGGCTTCCTTGGCCGCGAAACGCTTGGCATAGGTTTCCGCCTGTTTGGCGCGGCCTTCGGCCTTGGCGCGTTCGGCCGGCGTAAAAATCCGGCCAAGAAAGCGCTCGCCGTGGCGCTCGATGACGCTCGCGATGCGCCGCACGTCGACAATGTCCGAGCCTAAACCGATAATCATTCGGGCACCTTCTTGCGGCCACGATCCATCGCCGCCCGCATGAACTTTACCGTCTCGGCCAGACCTTCGAACACCGCCTCCCCGATCAGGAAGTGGCCGATATTGAGTTCGACGATTTGCGGCAGCGACGCGATGATCTCGGCGCTGGCATAGTCGAGGCCGTGGCCGGCATGCACTTCGAGCCCAAGGCTCTTGGCCATTGCCGCGCCGGCGCCGATCAGCCGCCACTCAGCATCGGCCTCGGCGGCACGCTTCTCGGTCAGTGCGTCGCACCAGGAGCCGGTGTGAATCTCGATCACCGGCGCCCCCAACGCGGCCGCCGCCTCGATCTGCGCGGGATGAGCCCCAATGAACAGCGAGACCCGGATGCCGGCAGCCTTAAGCGCCTGCACCACCGGGCCAAGCTGGGCGCGCTGCTTTACGGCGTCGAGCCCGCCCTCGGTGGTGCGCTCGGTACGTTTCTCCGGCACCAGGCAGACCGCGTGCGGCCTGGTCTTGAGCGCAATCGCCACCATCTCCTCGGTCGCCGCCATTTCGAAATTGAGCGGCTTGTCGATCTCCGCCTTCAGCCGCGCGATGTCGTCGTCGCAAATATGACGGCGATCCTCGCGCAAATGCGCAGTGATGCCGTCGCAGCCGGCCGCGATCGCCAGCTTGGCGGCGCGCACAGGATCGGGGTGCCGTCCGCCGCGCGCGTTGCGGATGGTGGCGACGTGATCGACATTGACGCCGAGGCGGAGCGGAGGAGCGGCCATCGCGTTATCCGTTGACCCGTTCCGCCTTCGCCACCATCGGCTTGGCGCGCAATTGCGCGATGATGGCGGTGAGATGCTTGAGGTCGTAGACTTCCAGATCGATCTGCACGTCGGTGAAGTCGGGCGCCCGGCGCGTCATGCGGATATTGTCGATATTGCCGTCATGCTCGGCGATCACTTGTGCGATCTGCGCGAGCGAACCGGGCTCGTTCACCGATTGCACTTCGATGCGCGCCGGAAAACGCTGCGGCGTGCTTGCTTCCTCGTCCCAGCGCACATCCAGCCAGCGTTCCGGCTTGTCCTCGAACTGGCTCAAGGCGTGCGACTGGATCGGGTAGATGGTGATGCCCTCGCCCGGCGTGAGAATGCCGACAATGCGGTCGCCAGGCACCGCGCCGCCTTCGGGCGCAAAGCTCACCGGCAAGTCGCCATTGATGCCGCGGATCGGAATCGCCGGGCCGGTGACGCTAACGCCCGGCACTTTGAATTTGACTGAGGTGAGTTTCTTCAGGCCGAACCAGCCGCTTTCGGATTTCGGCTTCACCGCCATGGCGGCGGCGCGTTCTTCCTTGTAGTCCGGATACATCGCGCGCGCGACGTCGGAGGCCTTCAATTCGCTGCGGCCGACCGCCGCCATCACATCCTCGATCGATGCGCGCGCCAGCCGCGGCAGCGCACCACGGAGTTTCTCGTCGGAATAGGCCATCTTGGCGCGCTGGAAAAGGCGCTCCACGATACGGCGACCGAGGCCGGTATATTGCGTGCGCACCGCGGTACGCGTTGCCCGCCTGATTGCCGCGCGCGCCTTGCCGGTGACCACGATCGATTCCCAAGCGGTCGGCGGCGAAGTTTGCGCCTTCGAAGTGACGATCTCGACCTCGTCGCCATTTCCGAGTTCGGAGGTGAGCGGCGCGATCTGGCCGTTGATCCTGCAGCCTATCGTGGCGTTGCCGACGTCGGTGTGCACCGCATAGGCGAAATCAATCGGCGTCGCCTTGCGCGGCAGCGCGATCAGCTTGCCCTTGGGCGTGAAGCAGAACACCTGATCGTGGAACAGTTCCAGCTTGGTGTGCTCGAGGAACTCTTCCGGATTCGATCCTTCCGCCAGCAGTTCGATGGTCCGGCGCAGCCAGGCATAGGCGGTCGATTCGCGCGCCAGCATTTCGGTGGGCGAGCCGGCAGTATCCTTGTAGAGCGCATGCGCGGCGATGCCGTATTCGGCGATCTCGTGCATATCGACGGTGCGGATCTGCAGCTCGACGCGCTGCTGGCTCGGGCCGATCACCGTGGTGTGGATCGAGCGGTAATCGTTCGCCTTCGGCGTCGAGATGTAGTCCTTGAAACGTCCCGGAACCACCGGCCAGGTGGTATGCACGATACCGAGCGCCTGGTAGCAGTCGGCCTCGGTCTTTACGACCACGCGGAAACCAAAGATGTCGGACAGCTGCTCGAACCCGACCGATTTGCGTTCCATCTTGCGCCAGATCGAATAGGCGCGCTTGCGGCGTCCGGTCACCCGCGCCTCGATGCCGCGGTCGGCGAGCTTCTTGGTGAGCTGCTTCTCGATTTCGGAAATCAGCAGTCTGTTGCGATCTGCGAGCGCATTAAGCCGCCCGCTCACCACCCCATAGGCGTCCGGATAGAGTTCGCGGAACGCCAGGTCGTCGAGCTCCTCGCGCATCGCATGCATGCCCATGCGGCCGGCGAGCGGCGCATAGATTTCCAGCGTCTCCTCGGCGGCGCGCCGGCGGGCCTCGACCGGCATGTAAACGAGTGTGCGCATGTTGTGCAGGCGGTCGGCGAGCTTGACCAGCAGCACCCGCACGTCGGCGGCGATCGCCAGCAAAAGCTTGCGCAGGTTTTCCGCCTGCTTGGCTTCCTTGGTGACCAGATCGAGCTTCTTGAGCTTGGTTAATCCGTCCACCAGGGTGCCGATGTCGGGCCCAAATAAGCCGTCGATCTCGGCGCGGGTAGTTGCGGTATCCTCGATAGTGTCATGCAAAAGCGCGGCGGCGATGGTGGCGTCGTCGAGCTTGAGGTCGGTGAGAATCGCCGCCACCTCGATCGGGTGGGAGAAATAGGGGTCGCCCGAGGCGCGTTTTTGCTCGCCATGGGCCTTCATGGCGTAGACATAGGCTCGATTGAGCAGCGCCTCGTTGGTTTTCGGATTGTAGGCGCGCACCCGTTCGATCAAGTCGTTATGCCGCATCATCTGCGGCTTTCTCGATTGGGCTGGTACTTCAACGGCTTGTGATGCGGAGGCAATGGGCCGTGCAAGCGGCGCCCGGGTCGGGGACTGCTTTTGCATGCGCGGCAAATCGGAGCGCGAGCGCGCCATTCAGGTGCCTTCCGAGCAGGTTCCGCGCCAAAACAGCACGCGGACTACTCATCTTACATTAGATATCACGTCATTTCGTTGTAGCCGCAAGGGTTTGCCGGCCCGATTGACAAAAAGGCCCGGCGCAGAGGCCGGGCCTTTACCTAATATTTATGCGAAAGCGCGGCTTTCGGGCTATTCGGCGTCGTCTTCCGGCACTTCTTCCGGCGGCGCCAGGCCTTCGAGGCCCTTGAGTAGCTCTTCCTCGGTCATGCGGTCGGCGGTGACCTCGGTATCGTCGGAATCGACGGATGCGCCGCTGCCCGATCCGATCAGCGGTACCTCGGGTTCCGGCTCGTCGACCTCGACATATTTCTGCAGGCTATGGATGAGGTCTTCCTTCAGATCGCCCGGCGACACTGTCGTTTCGGCGATCTCACGCAGCGCCACAACCGGGTTTTTGTCGTTGTCGCGCTCAACGGTAATCTGCGACCCGGACGAGATCATCCGCGCCCGGTGGCTCGCCAGCAACACCAGATCGAAGCGGTTCTCTACCTTGTCGATGCAGTCTTCTACGGTGACACGGGCCATCGGCTCGTCACTCCTTCGGTGGAACTATGTCCTGAAATCAACTGCTAGGTATCTCCTGTGGGCGGAAAGTTCAAGTATTTTTGTCTTGGTTTAGCCGCCGTCGTCTGATACCGAACGTAATTGCAAGCAGGCCGCCCGAAGCGGATTTTGTCGGCAGCGGCGTGATTGCGAGGGTGCCAACTGAATTGATCGAAGGTGCCGTCAACCGTTCTGTTAACCCAGGTTCAATGCCGCGTGCCTCCGGCGCATCTCGCGCGCTGGGCGCCGGCCGAATCTGCAAATTGACCATGTATTGCGAGGATTGTGAGAGAAACCATGACCGTACCCGGTGAAAAAATCGCATTGTTCATCGATGGAGCCAACCTTTACGCCACCGCCAAATCGCTCGGTTTCGACATCGATTACAAGAAACTGCTGAAGGAGTTCCAGACCCGCGGCTATTTGCTGCGCGCGTTCTACTACACCGCGGTGATCGAGGATCAGGAATACTCCTCGATCCGTCCGCTGATCGATTGGCTCGACTACAACGGCTATTCGGTGGTCACCAAGGCGACCAAGGAATTCGTCGACCAGACCGGGCGGCGCAAGATCAAGGGCAATATGGACATCGAACTCGCGGTCGATGCCATGGAAATCGCCGGCACCATCGATCACATGGTGCTGTTCTCCGGCGACGGGGATTTTCGCTCGCTCGTGGAAGCCGTACAGCGCAAGGGCGTGCGCGTCACCGTGATCTCGACTATCTCGACGCAACCGCCGATGATTGCCGACGAGTTGCGCCGTCAAGCCGACATCTTCACCGACATCGTCACGCTGCAGGGCAAGATCGGCCGCGATCCGGCCGAGCGCGCCGCCCGCGAAGCCTCGCGCGGTCCGCGCGACGACCGCGGCGTTGGTGAACCGGGCCAGCACCCCGCGTTCCTGCAACGTCCGCCCGCGCCGCAACGCGCTGGCGCCGGTGCGGACGACGACGAATTCGAGGATTAATCGTCCCGCCATGCCCGAAACCGCTGGCAAGCCCGGGCGCAACTGCCCGCGCTGCCCGCGGCTCGCCGCGTTTCGCAAAAAATGGCGCGCGAATGAACCGACATGGTTCAACGCGCCCGTCCCCTCGTTCGGGCCAATCGAAGCGCGCGTGCTGATCGTCGGCCTGGCGCCTGGACTGCAAGGCGCCAACCGCACAGGGCGGCCGTTCACCGGCGATTATGCCGGCGTGCTGCTGTACGAGACGCTGGCGCGTTACGGATTATCGCGCGGCAAATTCGACGCCCGCCCGGACGACGGACTGGAACTGCTCGATTGCCGCATCACCAATGCGGTACGTTGCGTGCCGCCGGAGAACAAGCCAACCACCGTCGAAATCGCGACCTGCCGCGATTTCCTCAAACCCACTATTTCCGAGATGCCGAATTTGCGCGCCCTGGTCGCGCTCGGTCACGTCGCCCATAACAGCGTGGTGACTGCGCTGGGCGAGAAGAAATCGGCAAAGCCGTTCAAGCATGGCGGCAAAAACATGCTTAGGCACGAAAGCATTGGCACGCTCGCACTTTTTTCGAGTTATCATTGCTCGCGTTACAACACCAATACCGGCGTACTCACGCCGGCGATGTTTCGCGATGTGTTTGAGAAGCTGCGCGGCTATTTGAATAATTGAAGCCAGGCTATTACTTGTTCGGCATTCTTGTCGGGTGGGAACACCGGATAGAACGCCTTGGTAATCGCGCCGTCGTCGATGATGAGCGCCATGCGCTTCAACAGCGTCATGCCTGACGTAACGAAGGTCGGCAGATTTAGCGCCTTGGTCAGCAAAAGTTTTTCATCCGACAATATCGCAAATGGTAAATGCAGCCGTGTCGCCGCTTCTCGCTGATAGGCGGTGTCCTGCGTCGATAACCCAAATAGTTGCGCCACGCCCAGCCGCTTGAGCTCGCCGAAATGATCGCGGAACGAACAGGACTGCGGCGTGCAGCCGCGTGCGCCCGGGATCTCATTCCAGCCCGGCGGCAAATCGACGCCCGGCACGCCGGTGCGAGGATAGATGTAGACGACCGTGCGGCCCTTGAGCCTCGACAGATTGACTTGTGCGCCATCCGTTCCCGTGAGCGCCAGATCGGGAAGTTTCATCCCGGCGAGGTGCATTGCGGCGCCGTCGTCCTGCGGCGCCGGAATATTTGGCGGCAGAACATTCGGATTATGCATACCAGGCGCTTCGGTCATTTGTTTTCCCCGTAGCTCATAAACTCCATCAGCGAGCCGTCGGGATCGCGGAAATAGACCGAGGTGCCCGGTCCCTTGGCGCCGAACCGCTGCAGCGGACCGCGCTCGACGGGAATGCCGTGGGTCTTCAGATGCGCGATGGCCTGCTCGATCGCGCCCGCCCACTCGAAACACAGGTCGCTATTGCCCGGCTGCACCGGCAGACGCGCCACTTCCGCCGGTTGCACGCCCGGACCGTGCACATTGAGCTGCTTGTCGCCGAAGCGATAGGCAAAGCCGACCGGCCGCGTCACCAGTTCGGCGCCCATCACCTGCGTGTAGAATTTATTCGAGCGCTGCCATTCCGAGACGTGGATGACGCAGTGATCGAGTTTAATCCGTGACATGGCTTGCCCGGTTCCAGTTGTTACGGCAAGGTGAAGCGGAAGGCGCGAATGCCGGTGCCGAATACTATAGGCTCGGCACGGCCAGGAAAACGCCAATCAGGGAGCGACAACATGAAATTCAATAGACTGCTGCGAGCCGGCGGCCTCGCCGTGATCGTGTTTGCGATATCGTCTGTGGCAGCATCGGCGCAAACCGCGACCGCCCCATTGAAGAACGCCCAGGGCCAGGCGGTCGGCTCGGCCAACCTAACCCAGACCCCGCACGGCGTCCTGATCAATGTTTCGGTCAAGGGCATGCCACCCGGCGAGCACGCCTTCCATGTTCACGCGGTCGGAAAATGCGAACCGCCCTTCACTTCGGCCGGCGGCCACTTCAATCCAGGCGGCAAGAAGCACGGCATGCTGGCAGCGGAAGGCTATCACGCCGGCGACATGCCCAATCTGCACATCCCGCAAAGTGGCGACCTAACGGTCGAGGTGGTGAATGCCAACATCACGCTCGAAAAAGGCAAGCCGAACTCGGTGTTCGGCGCCAATGGCTCCGCCATCGTCATCCATGCCGGCAGTGACGACTACAAGAGCGATCCGGCCGGTGACGCGGGCGCTCGCATCGCCTGCGGCGTGATCCAGTAACCGGCGGAGCAACGGCGCGCCGTTTATTCGGGCGCAACGCCAAGCTTGCGTCCTACCCGCAGGGCGACCGCCCTGCGCTCGTCGTTCAATTTCGTCAGGCGCGCTTGCACCGTAGCAAGCGTTTGCGGCGAAGCCGTCTTGGGCGAGCCGGAATTGAACGGCGGGTCCGGGTCATATTCAATTTGTAACTGGATTTCGTGCGCCACCGGCTCGCCGTCGAGAATGGCGGCGAGCGTGAGCGCGAAATCGATGCCGGAGGTCACACCAGCGCCGGTCACGATATTGCCATCGACCACTACTTTCTCGCGCACCGGAATAGCGCCGAGCGGGACCAGATGATCGATCGCGGCCCAATGGCAGGTGGCGCGCCTGCCCTTGAGCAGGCCGGCGGCGCCCAGCACCAGCGAGCCGGTGCACACCGAGGTCACGTATTTCGCCGACGCCGCGGCCTTGCGCAGAAACGCCAGCGCCGCTTCGTCTTCCATCAGGTCCTGCTGGCCGGGCCCGCCCGGCACCATCACCACGTCGAGCGGCGGACAGGTCTCGTAAGTCACGGTCGGCACGATCTGCATTCCGCGGTCGGTGGTGACCGGATCGAGACTAAGCGCCACCAGGTCGACTATGGTGTTCGGCAGCCGCGCCAGCACTTCGTAGGGCCCGGTCATGTCGAGCTGGGTGAGGCGCGGAAAGATCAGCATGCCGATGCGGCGTTGCCCTGCCATGAGCTCAACCCTTATCCCGCATCAGCCGGCCGCGTTCGCGCTCCCAGGAGCGCTTCTTTTCCGTCTCGCGTTTGTCGTGCAGCTTCTTGCCCTTGCCCAGCGCGATGGCGATCTTAGCCCGCCCCTTCTCGTTGAAATAAAGCCGGAGCGGCACAATGGTCATGCCCTCGCGCTCGACCGCGCCGGCCAGCTTGTTGATCTGACGCAGATGCAGCAGCAGCTTGCGCGGCCGCTTGGGCAAATGATTGTAGCGATGCGCCTGCAGATATTCCGGGATATTGGCGTTGATCAGCCAGATCTCGCCGTCGCGCGCGTCGGCATAGGATTCGGCGATTGTTGCTTTGCCGAGCCGCAAGGATTTCACCTCGCTGCCGGTCAGCACGATGCCGGCCTCGACGACCTCGCCGATCTCGTAGTTGAACCGCGCTTTGCGGTTCTCGGCGACTGCTTTCAAGCGGCGTTCGGGTTTAGCGGCCATGGCGGCAATCGATCAAATGCAGGCGTTGCGGTCAACAGCGCTGGCAAGCGCCGGGCCGGCCTAAAATAAGCCATTGCCAGCTTGACGTTGTGTGCAACCGGCCGACAAGATCGCCGCCGCCGATGCGCCCGAATCAAGCCGAGAAGCGCAGCGCGGGGGAGGCGTCATGTCGAAACGGTCAATTCTGCCTATTCTTGCAGCCACCATGCTGTGCGGCGCGTCGGCGGCCTGGAGCCAGCCTGCCCCGCAGAGTTTTCCCGACGGTCCCGGCAAGGACATCGTCGTCGCCACCTGCGGTGGCTGCCATGCCATCAACCGTATCCGCGCCGGCTACTCGCCGGCCGGCTGGAACATGCTCCAGCACATGATGCAGAACATGAACGCACCGATCGCGCCACAGGATTGGCCAACGGTCACCACCTATCTGATGAAGAACTTTCCGGAGCGGCCGCGCCCGGCGGCCGCCGTGATTGCCGGTCCGGTTCAGGCCACAATCAAGATGTGGGATGTGCCGACGCTGGGGTCGCGCCCGCACGACCCGCTGGCGGCGAAAGATGGTGCGATCTGGTGGTCCGGGCAGCTTTCCAACAAGCTTGGCCGGCTCGATCCAAAGACCGGCGCGATCAGGGAATACTCGCTCAAGACGCCGCACAGCGGGCCGCACGGCCTCACCGAGGACAAGGACGGCAATATCTGGTTCACCGGCAATGTCGCAAGCTTCATCGGCAAGCTCGATCCTAAGTCCGGCCTGGTGACCGAATACACGCTGCCGGACCCGGCGGCGAAAGACCCGCACACGCTTATTTTCGATCACGACGGCATCCTGTGGTTCACCGTGCAGCAGGGCAATTTCATCGGCCGGCTCGACCCCAAGAGCGGCGCGGTCAAGCTCGTCACGCCACCCACGCCGAACTCGCGGCCCTACGGGATGGCGGTGAATTCCAAGAACGTCGTGCACTTTGTCGAGTTCGGCGCCAACAAGATCGCCACCATCGACGGCAAGACCATGGCGATCAAGGAATACGTGCTGCCCGACCCCGGCGCGCGTCCGCGCCGCATCGCGATTTCGCCCGACGACATCGTCTGGTACACGGATTTCGCCCGCGGTTTTCTCGGCCGGCTCGACCCGGCCACCGGCAAGGTCACCGAGTGGCAATCGCCCAGCGGACCTAAATCCGAGCCCTACGGAGTAGTCTTCACCAAGGGCGCACTCTGGTACAATGAATCCTTCGCCAAGCCGAACACGATCGTGCGCTTCGATCCCAAGACGGAGAAATTTCAGAGTTGGGCGATACCCGGCGGCGGCGACATCGTGCGCAACATGGACGTCACGCCGGACGGCAATCCGGTGACCGCCAACAGCCTGGTTAATCAGGTCGGTATGGTCGAGATCAAATAACGCTAGGCGAAATCTAGCTGCTCAAGCCTTCCACAGATTGCGAAACTGCGTCGCAACGACTTTGTCATAGGGCACTTCCGCGCTGAGGATGCCGAGGTCGCGGGCAAATCGATTCATGCCGGCCACGAAAGATTCCGAGATTGAGGCGTCGTAATACGGCAGATCGCGGGCGATCAGCCCGACGATCAATTCGGCTTCCGATGGCGGAAACAACTTGCGGCCAACCTCGGCCGCGCGCGTGACGTCTTTCTTCAGCGCGTCTTGCGTCTTGACGATGGCGCGCACCGCCGCCGCCGCCACCTCCGGCGATTTGCCGATCAGGGCGTCCGTGGTGGCGATCGACGCCATGGTGTAGTCGAAACAGCCTTGCGGCCCGTCGCCGCGCCGCACGTCGAGCACGACAGTGCCGATGCCGCGCCGCACGGCCACTTCGGCGCCCATGCCGTTGGCCCAGAAGCCGTCGATCTTGCGCTCCTCCAGCGCCTTGGCCGCGGTCAAGCCGAAATTGACGCCGGCGCCCACCGCCCCCGGCACTGGCGCGATCCTGACACCATCGCGCGCGAGATCGATGCCGGCCGCGATCAGCAACCGCCGAAGGCCCATGTCGACCCAGGGTGCGGCGCCGATGCTCCTGCCCTTGACCGCGCCGATATCGCCGCGCTCGGCGCCAAAGTCCTTATGCATGACCAGAAACCAGTACATGCCCTGCGCCTGCGCGCAGATCAGCTTGACGCCGTCCCATTGCGGAAAAGCCGCCAGCGCCGAATGGGCCGAACCGCCGACAAAATCGACCGCGCCGTCGCGCAACGCCATGTAGGCCTTGTCGACCGGAAAGATCATCTCAAGCGTGACGTCGAGCCCCTCCTCGCGAAAGAAGCCGAGCTCGATCGCGGCCTCGGCCGGAAAGTACGAATTCGAAATCATGTCAGGCACGGCGAGTTTCATTTTGCTGCTCATGCCGCGGTCAGCGTCATCGCCGCGACGCGTTTCTGGCTTGTGAGCATGGAGCTACGCAACAGAAATTGCCGCGCGCGCGCCGGGTCGGCCGCAATTTCCCGCAATTCGCCGAGATTGCGCCGGCGCGCATCCGGATCGCGCGCTTCCAGGCGTTTCTTGTTGGCGATCGATTGCTCCTGCACGAATTCGACGGCGACGGTACGGCGCTGGCGGCTGTAAAGATCGAGCAATTCGCCGGGTGCGCCGTCGAGAATGACCTGCGCGAGCTTTTCCGACAGATTGGCCGCGTCCTGAAAGCCGCCATTGAGGCCCATGCCGCCGATCGGGTTGTTGACGTGCGCGGCGTCGCCGGCCAGCAGCACCCGCCCCTTGCGGAATGTCTCGGCTACGCGCTGGTGCGTCACGTACAGATTGCGATGTACGATCTCGTAAGGCCGCGGCGCGGGAAAAAACGATTGAATGCGCGCCTGCACGCCGGCATCGCTCATGATGTCGGCTTCGGCTTGCTCCGGGCCGGCGGGGAACACCGTGCGCCACAGGCCGGGCGGGCCGTCGGCCGAAACCTTGAAGCAATTGCACCAGGCACCGGGGTCGGCAAAATAGCTGCGATAGCAAAAACCCCGCTCGGCCTCGAAATCGTAAGGGGTCGTGAGCACGATAAAGCGCTCCGGCCAGGTGAAGCCATCGAACGCAATTCCGCACTGCTTGCGCACCACGCTGCGGCCGCCGTCGGCGCCGATGAGATAGCTGCCGGCATGCGATTTGACCCCGTCCGGCCCGCGCACGTCGATCGTGACCGAACGGTCCGTGTGCGCGACGTCGACGACCTCGTGGTCGAACAGCACATCGACGTTCGGAAATTTCCGCAAGCGGTCGAGAATAAGCTTGGCGGTTTTAAACTGCTCGCATTGCACGACATAGGGGTACCGCGTGTCGTCCTTAAGGAGCGCGTGGTCGAATTGCGCCACCAGTTCGCCGCTCGGCCGGTCCCAGAACTGGAAGATCGGCGCCACCAGTCCGACTTTAGCCATATCCTCTGCAAGCCCATCTTCGGCGAGCAATTCAAGCGTCGCCGGATGGGTGGTGGCGGCGCGCGGGTCGGCCTGCGGCCCGGCATTGTCATCGAACAGCCGGACACGCAAACCCCGTTGGCCAAGCATCCAAGCACATAGCAATCCGACGGGGCCGCCGCCCGCAATGAGCACAGGATTGCCGTCACTTTTCATGCCTGCTTCACCGCTCAACACGCCGGTCCCAACGCCGTCGTTATCATGCCATTCTTGCTTGTACGAGGAATGTAGATCAGTCTTCGATCCTAGCGTAAGATGGATTGCATTCGAGAAGCAGCATATTTCTAGGGGGCGGACATGCGCAACCGAGCGGCACTGGTCTTGGCGATCGTAATTGCCGGCCTCGTCTCCATGACTGCCAGCCGTGCCGCTGAGTGGCCAGACAGATCGATCCGCGCGATCATACCGCTGAGTGCCGGAAGCGCGGCCGACATCATTCCACGAATTGTATTCGAACAATTGTCGGCTCAGCTCGGGCAGCCAATCGTTGTGGAAAACAAGCCGGGCGCAAGCGGCACGATCGCCGCGCGCGCCGTCGCCATGGCGGACCCCGACGGCTACACGCTTTTGGCGCATTCCTCGGCTCACATCATTGCGCCGTCCACCGTCGCAAACATGCCGTACGATCCTATCAAGGATTTTGCCGCGGTCGCGCCGCTGGGAAATCTACCTCTCGTACTCGTCATCGCGCCGTCGAAGAATATCCGGACCGTTCAAGAACTGGTCGCGCTCGGAAAGCAGCGACCAATTACCTTCGGGTCGATTGGCGTTGGCAGCCCGATCCACCTGGCGATGGAGCGGTTTCGTCTGAGCGCCAGTTTCCAGGCGCAGGCGATCACCTTCAAGGGCGCCCCAGAAGCCATGATCGAGGTCATGACCGGCCGTGTCGATGTGTACTATGCCCCGGTTTCGGCGGCGCTACCGCTCATCAAGGCCGGCAAGGTTTTGCCGCTGGCGGTCAGCAGCCCGATCCGCGCGCCCGCGCTCCCCGATGTCCCCACAACACTTGAATCCGGCTACCAAAATTCCGCCTACAGGTTCTGGATCGGTGTGTTTGCCCCCGCCAAGACGCCGCCCGCCATTGTCAACAAGTTGAACGCAGAGATTGAAAAGGCGCTGCAAGGGTCCGCGGTCCGCGAAAAGCTCGCCAAGCTCGGCGTGCAGCCGATGGCGATGAATGCTGGAGATTTTGGCAAGTTCGTTGGTGAGGAGCTCGCGATCAATGCGCACCTTGCCAAAGCCGCTGGAATTTCAGCGCACTGATGCTGCAACCTAGGACTTCCGGGTTGGCCGGCGAATTGATATCATCGCTTTTCGCGGCTGTGACCCCAGCGATATAAAGGACACCATTCCGATGCCCCAGGACAAACCGCTCGTCAGGATTGCTCCGAACAACCCGGTCTTCGATCTTCCGGTCATTGTCGGCATTGAGGAAAAACTGTTCGATAAAGCCGGGCTCGACGTTCGCTTTACCGCAACCTATGCGGACCGCGAAAAGGATAGCGTCGAATTTCCCGTCATGGCGCGAATGAAGGAGCAGATGTTCGATTGCGGCTCGGCCGACAGTTATAACGTCTGCGAATGGGCCAGCATCGATCGGCTGGAAAAAGGCAAGCGCGGCGGCAATATCGCGGCGCTGCGCGCTTCGGTGGCAGCACAGGCGATCATCACCTTCGATGAGACGCTGCAAGTGCCGCGCGATCTCTCCGACATCCCAGTCGTGGTGCAGGAGTTGACCGGATCGCACTACACCACGCTGCAAATGCTTGAAAGCGCCATCGGCGCCAAACACGTCAACATCGCGCGCGGCGGCCTGCCGCAGAAGCGCTACGCGGGACTTAAAGACGGAACCTATCGCGTCGTCACGGTGATGGAGCCGTTCATCAGCCTTGGCCTCAAGGATGGCGCCCATATCATCGCGGCGTCATTCTATCGCGGCGGCGAGGTGATTGCCGCCGACCTCAGCGCCGAGCAACGCAAGGCCTATTACGACGCGGAAAATTTGGCGGTCGATCTCATCAATGCCGATTTCTACAAATACGCCCACCACGTCGCGGCGCACACCAAAGGCGCCTTGAAGCCGAACGAATTGCTGAAAGCCTTCGTGCGCTACAAGCACGTCGACTATTACGACTCGATGCTGTTCGGACGGACTTACGATTGGATGAAGGCGCGCGGCCTCACTGAAGGCCAGAGCGAGCATTCCGCTTTGGTCGCTGGCTGAATTTTGCTGAGGCTTGCTCAGCGCGACTTGAGCAGATCGCGGATTTCGGTGAGCAAGAGTTCTTGCTTCGACACCGGCGGCGCCTTCTCGGCCTCCTTTACCATCAGCCGGCCGATCGCCCGGATCGCCAGAAACAGCACAAACGCGATGATGATAAAGTTAAGCGTGACGGTGAGAAAATTGCCCCAAGCCAATACCGCGCCTTGCTTTTTTGCCTCCACCAAAGTGACGGCCGTGACCTTGGACGAGAGCGGCACAAAGTAGTTCGAAAAATCGAGCCCGCCGCTCACGGCGCCGATGACCGGCATGATGACGTCACCGACCAGCGACTGCACGATGTTGCCGAAGGCCGCGCCGATGATCACACCGATAGCAAGATCGACCACATTGCCGCGCAGCGCGAATTTCTTGAACTCATCGAGCATCGGCTTAAACCGCCGGGCGCTAATTGATCAGCCCGGCATGCACCATGGCTTCGCGCACCGCGAGGCGTGCCTTCTCGCTCGCCGGCACCATCGGCAGCCGCACGGTCTCGCTGCACTTGCCGATCAACGACATGGCATATTTGACCGGTGCCGGGCTGGTCTCGACGAACAGATTGGTGTGCAAAGGCGCAAGCTTGTCTTGCAGCTTGAGCGCCGTCGCGAAGTCGCCCTTCAGGCAGGCGCCCTGGAATTCGGCACAGAGCCGCGGCGCCACATTCGAGGTCACCGAAATGCAGCCGTGGCCGCCATGCGCCATGAAGCCGAGCGCGGTGATGTCCTCGCCGGAAAGTTGGTTGAAATCCTCGCCGATGTCGGCGCGCTGCTGCGACACGCGCGCCATGTTGGCGGTGGCGTCCTTGACGCCGGCGATGTTCTTGCACTCGAACAGCCGCTTCATGGTGTCGACCGACATATCGACAATGGACCTGCCGGGGATGTTATAAATAATGATCGGGATGCCGATTTTGTCGTTGATCGCCTTGTAGTGCTGATAGAGCCCTTCCTGCGTCGGCTTGTTGTAGTAGGGCGTCACGACCAGCACCGCGTCGGCGCCCGCCTTCTCGGCGTGCTGCGATAATTCGATCGCCTCGGCGGTCGAGTTAGAGCCGGCGCCGGCGACCACCGGCACCCTGCCCTTGACCTGATCGACGCACCACTCCACCACGCGATAGTGCTCGTCATGCGACAGCGTCGGGCTCTCGCCGGTGGTGCCGACCGGAACCAGACCGTTGGTGCCCTCGCCGATCTGCCATTCCACCAGATCGCGGAACGCCTTTTCGTCGAGCGAGCCGTTTTTGAACGGCGTGACTAGCGCGGTGAACGAGCCTCGAAAGCTCGTCTTTGGGCTCGTCTTTGGGCTCGTCTTGGCGGTCATGGCACGGCATCTCCGCGGGGGGTGTATTCAACCCATAGATATCGGGTCGCCCGCATCGATGAAAGCCCTTCCGGTAGATGGCTCAATGAATTGGCTTGATGAAACGGCGGCCGCCCTGCTTTTGCCCCTGTCAGGGTCCACAGGGGAACGCGGTTTCGGGGCTATCCCCATCGTAACGAAATTGGCCTATTGGTTAGGCCCTGGACCGCCATTGAGTCGGCTGCCAGGACGACGGAAAAGGCTAGGCAACAGGTTGAATGTACACGTTTAATTGGAACCGGCTGGACACAAGCTTTGGCATAGCCCTGATGCTGGCGGCGGCAGGTGCTTTTGGCGCCGAATCCGCCATGGCCGCATCCAAAAAAGTTCCATTGCCGCGGCCGCGGCCGGCTGTTCATACGGCCAAGGGCTCTGCCGCCAAGATACCTGCCATCAAGGCATCCATGGCCACACCGGTGGTCCACAACGTCCGTTTGCCGCCAAGACGCCCCACCGGCCGCTCCAGCGGCCCGCCGTCCTCCGCCCAGGCCAATGTGGGCTTGCACGGCGCGGTGGCTGTCATCAGCGCCACGCTCAAACCGCATGCGCGCCCGGTCTCGGGCGCGTTTGCCATCGCATCCACAACGTCCACCTCGGCCTCGGATATCGCCCTGGTCAAGCAAGTGATCGAGGCCGCCCGCAAGGGCAACGTCGCCGCCGCCGATGCCGCGCAAAAATCGCTCAGCGATCCGGTCGCCCGCAATCTCGCCGAATGGGCGATCCTGCGCAGCGACAACACCAATTCGAGCTTCCAGCGCTACGCCGCGTTTCTCCAGGCCAATCCGAGTTGGCCGCACACGCCGCTGTTCCGCCGGCGGGCCGAGGCCGCGCTGTGGAACGACAACCTCGACGACGCCACGGTGCGCGCTTTTTTCGCCAACCATAAGCCGGCCACCGCCAAGGGCAGCTTTGTTCTGGCGCGCGCTTTGCTCGCCCATGGCGATCGAGCCGGAGCACAGGCGCTGGTGCGCCACGCCTGGCGCGACGACGAAGCCAGCGCCGAGGTCGAGCGAAAAGTCATCGACATGTTCGGCGATCTGCTGACGCGCGCCGACCACATGGCGCGCATGGAGCGGCGGCTCTATGCCGGCGATGTCGAAGCGGGCTTGCGCGCGGCCGGACGTCTCGGCGGCAACGAATTGGCTGTCGCCCGCGCCCGCGCGGCAGTATTCAAGAAAGCGGGCAACGCCAAGTCGCTGCTCGACGCGGTGCCCGCCGCCGTGCGCCATGAGCCCGGTTATATTTTTGCCCGTGTGCAATGGCTGATGAATAACGGCAAACCGGAAGAAGCCAGCAAGCTGATCCTCACCGCGCCGAGGAGCGCGGAGGCGCAGGTCGATCTCAATCAATGGTGGATGGTACGGCGCATCCTGGTACGCAAACTGCTCGACGACCACGACGCCCAAACCGCTTATCGGGTGGCGCGCGATGCCGCCTCGCCGACGCGCGGCAATTACCGCGTCGACCAGCATTTCACCGCCGGCTGGATCGCGCTGCGCTTCCTGCACGATCCGGTCGCCGCCGCGGCGCATTTCGCACATATCAACGAAGGCACGATCAATCCGCACGCGCTGGCGCGTGGCGGCTACTGGCAGGGACGCACGGCTGAGGCCATGGGCCAGCGCGCGCAGGCCGCGGCGTTCTACCAGGCGGCCGCCCAGCACACCGCGACCTATTACGGCCAACTGGCGCGCGCGCGGCTGGGCATCGCCGATCTGGGTCTGCGCGGCCCGCCCTCATTCATCGCCGAGGAGCGCAAAGTTCTCCACAATCTCGAAATCGTGCGCGCGGTGGAAATTCTCTATGCGCTGGGCGAGCGCGACATGCTGGCGTCGATCTATGCCGAGCTCGGCTATAGCGCCAGCGATATGGCCGGCATGGCGATGCTGGCCGAAGTCGCCGCAAAGCATGGCGACGGCCGCTCGATGCTGCAGCTCGGCAAAGGCGGCTTCGGGCGCGGAATGCCGCTCGACTACTACGCCTATCCGACCGTTGGCCTGCCGGACTACAAGCCGATCGCACCGCCGGTCGAGCCTGCGGTGACCTACTCGATCGCGCGCCAGGAGAGCGATTTCAACCAGAAGGTCGTTTCGACCGCCCACGCCATGGGGTTCATGCAGGTGACGCCTGGCGCCGCCATCGATACCGCCAAGAAATTCAACGCGACCTATAGCCGCTCCCGGCTGCTCAGCGATCCGGTCTACAACATGCAAATGGGCACGGCCGAACTCGCCATTCTGCTCGGCGGCTATAACGGCTCCTATATTCTCACCGTCGCCGGCTACAATGCCGGCCGTGGGCGGGTGCGGCAGTGGATTGCCGCCTATGGCGATCCACGCGATCCCAAGATCGATCCGGTCGATTGGGCCGAGCGCATCCCAATCGCGGAGACGCGCAACTACGTGCAGCGGATCATGGAGAACTTGCAGGTCTACCGCGCGCGTTTCGGCGGCGGTAGCAAGCTTGTGATCGAAGCCGACATCAAGCGCGGCGGCACGAATTAGCCGGGCTCCACCTCGTCTCCGTTTACCTGAGGTAGCCGCCACCCCAGTCGGCAATAGCCGACTTGCGATGGCCCGCCTCGCTCGCTTCCCAGGGCGACGAATAATTTCGCTCGTCGCCCGGCTTGACAACGGAAGTCGGGTTTACCCGACTTCCGCAACATCAAATAATGCGAAACTCGGGCAAGCCCGAGTTGCGGTGCGATCCGGTAACCGCGACAATCGCCGCGCCATGCCCGCTTCAGCCCCCCTCTCCATCTTCATCTCCGCCCCCGATAGCCTGCGCCTGCACGCCCGCAGCCATGGCCGCCGCAGCACGCCCGCACTGCCCGTGGTCTGCCTGCCGGGGCTCGCCCGCACCGGCGCCGACTTCGACGCGTTGGCTGGCGCCCTCGCCAGCCACCCCAGCCATCCCCGCCGCGTGATCGCCCTCGATTATCGCGGCCGCGGCGCCTCCGAATACGACCGCAATCCGGCCCATTACAACTTCCAGGTCGAGCTTGCCGACGTGCTCGCGGTGGTCACCGCGCTTGACGCCTTGCCTGCCATTATCGTCGGCACCTCGCGCGGCGGCATTCTCGCCATGCTGCTGGCGGCGTTGCGGCCGAACGCCATTGCAGGCTGCGTCCTCAACGATATCGGCCCGGTGATCGAGCCGAAGGGTTTGATGCGGATCAAGGGCTATGTCGGCAAGCTGCCGCAGCCGCAAAGCTATGACGAAGGCGCCGAGATCCTGCGCCGGCTGTTCAGCGCGCAATTTCCCAAGCTGACGGGCGAGGACTGGCTGGCCAACGCCCACCGGACGTTCCGCGAAGAGAATGGCGCGCTAGTGCCGACCTACGACAGCAAACTCGCCAGCACGCTGGAAGGCGTCGATTTTGATCGGCCGCTGCCGCCGCTGTGGAAGGAATTCGACGCGCTCCGCAACGTGCCGGTGATGACGATCCGCGGCGCCAATTCCGACATTCTCTCGGCCGCCACGGTCGAGGCGATGGCGGCGCGGCGAACGGCCATGGAGACGCTCGAAGTGCCCGATCAGGGCCACGCGCCCTTGTTGGCGGAAGACGACACGATCGCGCGGATTGCCGACTTCTGCGCAAACTGCGATGGCGCGCGCGCATAGGCCGCGATCGATCGCGCTTCACTGCATCCAGGGGTTCGGCGGCGGCTCGCGCCCGCTGGCCAGCATTGCGATGACCGTCAGCAAGAGCTTCGCCTGTGGGTTGCTCGCCGCCAATTCGGCCATGTCGTCGGTGGCGACACCGGCGAAAATATCCTCGCCGGCCAGCCAGCGCCGCTCGGCGTCCGGCGTTTCCAGCGCCGTCAGCAGGCCTCGATTGAGCTCATAGCCGGCAAAGGGAAATCCGGCAAAGGAGAGCGCGCTCCACAAGGCTTGATTACAATTACGCCGCAGTTCCATGTTGATGCCCGGGATCGGAATGTCTTCGCTGCCGGTCTGGAAAGCCATCTCGCATTTTGGCAGGGAGAACGAGGCGAAGGCCCGGCAAGCCAGTGGACGCCCGGCATAAACCGAGCATTCATTGGCAACCAGCATCGAGCATGGCTGCCGTTTGGCAAAGCGATCGGCTTTGCTGAGCCCGTGCGTGACGACATCCGTGGCGTGGACACGTTCAAGCGCCGCGGCTTGATCGCGTTCCGGTGCCGAGCGTACGGTCTTGGCAAGCAGAAAAATTTCCGGCGCGGTCGCGCTGACAAACGAGTAACAGCAGAACGCGCATCCGCGCGCGCAGGCGAGCGGGGCCTCCGGCGGATGTTGCTTCAATGAAAACTCGAAGATTTCCACCGCGCGCTTGGCAGCGAGGCCGGCGCGCTGGCTTGAGCGACCCTCCAACACATCGAGCAGCAGGCGGGTCGCGGCGATCGTCGCCCAAATCCCCATTTGGCGAGTCATGCCATGCGTCGACACCGCCCGCACGGCATCCCGCAATCGAAGCCGCCGTTGATCTCTGCTGACCATCACGCACTCCGGGCCGTCCGCCGGCCCACAATGCCATCGGCAGGGCGGCTTGCCGGATACGACGTGAGCATCGGGACAATAACCCCTACCGGTCGCGCACGCCTAACCCGGTCGAGCTGCAACGCGTCCCCTAGAGCATGATCCCGAAAAGAGGGAACTGGTTTCCCGCCTTCGCGAAGCCCGCTTCGGCGGGCGAAGCAAGGTCGGAAGTGATCATGCTCAAGCAAGATGTTAGGGCCAGCCTCTGATTCAATTCAATACGATACGGCTCTAGAGCGCATTCCGGTTTAGTTGAATCAGGAACGCGCTCTAGATTCTTGATTTGATCGCATTTTCTACGGCGAACCGGTTCCCACTTCGCCGGAAAATGCTCTAGCCGCCTCAACGAAGCGATGCAAGCGGGCCCGCCACAAACGAAACCCCCGGCAGTTTCCCGCCGGGGGTTCCAAACTAGCTAACCTTGATCGGACGATCAGGGATAGAAGTTACGCTGCACGCGGAAGATGCCGGCCCATTCGCCAACATCGCCGTAGGTGACCAGAGCACTGCCGCCGCCCACCGGGCCGGCAGAAGTCGCGCCCTGCAAGCCGCTCTTGAC
>JBBRAL010000007.1:0-92735 GCA_038206805.1 Hyphomicrobiales bacterium
CTCGATCCCAAACCCCTGGAAATAGATCGGCTAATTTCCAATCTCGCAGGCTTATTGCAAAGTACGCTGGGTGAGGCATTCGACTTGGAAGTAGTCGCAAGGGCCGGTCTTTGGCGTGCTATGGCGGACCCCGGCGAGCTGGAAAACGCGCTTATTAATTTAGCGGTGAATGCGCGCGACGCCATGGTTGATAGCGGCAAACTTACGATTGAAACCGCAAATATATTTTTGGACGAGACCTATGTCGCGGGTCTTCCCGAACCCATTGAAGCGGGTCAGTACGTGTTAGTGGCGGTGTCGGATACCGGTCACGGCATGAGCCCTGAAACGATGGAAAAAGTATTTGAGCCCTTCTTTACCACCAAAGAAATTGGCAAAGGCACCGGTCTCGGATTGAGCCAAGTATACGGGTTCGTACGCCAGACCGGCGGCCATGTTCGTATCTACAGCGAAATCGGCCAGGGGACATCGGTCAAGCTTTATCTGCCGCGTGCAATGGGGGAGGACGATACGCAAAAATCGGCTGCGGCCGCTGCGCCCTCGCCAGACGGCGGACTTGAAACAATATTGGTCGTTGAAGACGATCCGGCGCTGCGAACATTTAGCGGCAACGCCTTGCGGGAACTCGGCTACCGCGTCATCGAAGCTGGCTCGGGGAATGAATCGCTTGAAATTATCAGCTGTGATCCATCGATCGAACTGCTCTTCACCGACGTTGTGTTGCCCAAAGGCATGAATGGTCGCGAGCTTGCAAATGAGGCTCAACGGCTTCGGCCAGATTTGAAGGTTCTATTCACGACCGGTTATACGCGTAACGCCATCGTCCATCACGGCAAGTTGGATGCCGGTGTAAATCTGCTGAGCAAACCGTTCACGTTTGGCGATCTGGCAGCCACGGTGCGGAAAATTTTAGATCAGCGTTTGTAAAGACCGATGACGTATTTGCGATTCGAGAGGCTAATGCTTGCTGCTGATGGCCACATCCTGGTTTAATAACGCGCGGCGATCTTTGACCACGCCGATGCGCGCGCCCAGACGCGAGATGGTCGTGATGATTTTACCATCGAGCACGCGGTCGCAATTCATGTGCGTGGGCGCGATGAAGAATTCCGCCTTCTTCCAATCGGCGGTCCATTGCAGACGCGAATTGGCTTCCTTCTGAAACGGCAATTTCTCGCCGCATACCGCTACCATATAAATGTGCGAGCGGTCGCCGTGCTCGTCGAGCTTGTCGACGTAGGCTTCGAGGTTGTCGACCGCCTCCGGCATGATGTTGACCCAGTAGTCGGTCACGTAAAGTCCGGACGCGCCTTGCAGGCCCCCCACCAGCGGATTGTAGAAAAGATATTGATAGGGATGCAGGCGTATCAGCACGCTGGCGTTCCAGGCCAGCGACGCGACAATCGCCGCCGCTGCGCCGCTCATCAGCCAGCGGTGACGGGCCTCGAACTGGGTGAGCAGCCAATCGAAGCCGATGCCGGCGAGCACGGCGAACACCGGCACCACGAACAGGAAATGACGCAGGCCGGTGAAGGCGGGCCCGTGATCGACTACCTCGCAGACCACCGGAAACGCGGCGATGAAGGCGAGCAGGACGGTTTCCGTACGCCGGTCCGGCGCCTGCGGCGTGGCGTCGCCGGGCCGCACAGTGAACAACAGCGCGACTGCGGCGCCGACCAACATGATCAGCGGCAGCTTGATGAGCAGGTAGGTCGGCACGTACCAGCGCGGTACCTCGCCCATTTCGTAGACGTGGCCGTTCAGAATAGTGTGGATATCATAATGGAAATTGCCGAAATCGATCAAGCCGCGGATCGGGTTGAGCGGCGCCAGGGCCGACCATGGCCAGGCCGCGAGCATGGTCACGTAGCCGATAAAGAATGCCGGGCTCAATGCGATCACCGATTTCGCGAAAAAGCCGAGGCGATCGCTCTTCGGTCCGGCGCGCGATTGCATCATGCTCAGCAGAATTGCCAGGCCGGCATAACAGACCAGCAAGAGGCCGAGCACGCGCATGCCGAGAGCGGCGCCGAGCAGCAGGCCGAAGCCGATCACGTCGCTGTACCGCGGCCGCGGCAGGCAGCGTGCCGCGCGGCAGAGGAAATAGACCGCGCCCATCATCGCCGCCGCGAACGGGATGTCCTTGGTGTGATTGAACATCGAGCCATACCACGGCCCGCATGCCGCCAGCGTGAAAGCGGCGATGGCGCCCGCGCGCGGGCCGGCGACCAATCGCGCCGTCACCCAGGCGGCGCCGATGCCGGCAATGCCGATCAGCGCGCAGAGCAAATGGCGCACGACATAGGGTTCGATAAAGGGCAGGGCGCGCTGGACCAGCACCGCCATGATGTCGAACAGTCCGCCATAGAGATAGAGGTTGTCGTAGTGGAACAGCGCCTGATCTTTGAAGGCGCTGGCGTAATAGGCAATGATCAGCTCGCCGTAATGCTGCTGGACTTCCTCGTCGATGGAGATCGCATAGGAGCCGTAGGTGGTGAAAGCCAGCACCAGCAGAACGGCAAATAGCGCCACGACCGCAAGATCATAACGATCACAGGCGACAAGGCGCGCGCGTATAGATGCCAGCGCATCGCGGCGCTGGGGTAGGTAGATTCCCGGCGGCAACTAAACCTCCCCCTTGGTCGCGGTATTTTGTCTTGTGTCGCGGCCCCTGTCATGCTGCACCTGCACAATCGGCGGCAGGTGCGTTAACATGCCGCTGGGGCGTCAAGGGACCTTCCCTGGGTCGAGCGGGTTCGCATGCGGTTTCCGGTCAATTTAAGGGGCGCGCTGTGGCTGGCGGTCATGGCGCAGGCAGTCATGGCGCTGGCGGCTCTTGCACTGGCCGGTCCGGCGCAAGCCCAGAGCGGTTTCGACCGCCGCGGCGGCGATTACTTGAACTTCCAGATCCGTTCCGGCGACCCGGCGGTCTGCGCCGGGCGCTGCGAACGCGAGGCGCGCTGCCGGGCCTGGAGCTTCTCCTATCCGCGCACCGAAAATGCGCTCGCCACTTGCTGGCTGAAGAGCAGGGTGCCGGCGCGGGTGGCGGATAAATGCTGCGTGTCGGGCGTGCGCGGCGCCGGCGTGATCGAGCTGCGCAAGGGCCCGACCGAATTCTCCATCGATCGCTACGGCGGCGACTACCGCAGTTTCGACATGGCGGCGGATTCCTCCGGCGCCGCCTGCAAGTCGGCCTGCGAAGGCGAGAACCGCTGCCGCGCCTGGACCTATCTGCGGCCAGGCTATGGCGGCGTCAGCGCGCGCTGCTATCTGAAATCAAAGATCACGCGCCCGCACCACAAGCCGTGCTGCATTTCCGGCGTGGTGCGTTAGCGCGCTTTCAGGCCGACCCCGGGTAAGTCCGCCGCGTGCGGGTTCGCGGCGGCTATTTGCCGATGTTCGGATTGATGCGCTTGGCCGCCGCCATATCGGCTTCGGCGCCGGCCTTGTCGCCGAGTCTTCCCTTGTCGAGAGCCCGATAGAAGTAAGCATCGGCGTCGTTCGGATCTAGCCGGATCGCATCGCTGTAGTCGGCGATGGCGCGCGCGTAGTCGTCCTTGTTTTCATACGCCAAGCCGCGATTGTAATAGGCGATCGCCTGGTTTTCCTTGGTCTCGGCGCCCGACTCAATCAGTGCGCTGCAGCTTTTGATCTGCAGGTCCCATTCGATTTCCGGATTGCCGGTGCAGGTCGCCCATTGCGGCGCAAGCTGGGCATCGGCCATGCCGCTCAGCGCGGCCAACGCGATTGCGGCCGCGATCACGCGTGCTGTTAGCGACACTGTCGTTCCCTCACGCGCGCCGGTTCAACCCGTGCCGCCGACCGTGATCCGATCCATGCGCAGCGACGGCTGGCCGACGCCGACCGGCACGCCCTGGCCGTTCTTGCCGCAGGTGCCGATACCGGGATCGAGCGCGAAGTCGTTGCCGATCATGCTGATGCGGTGCAGATCGGTCGGCCCGTTGCCGATCAACATGGCGCCCTTGACCGGCGCGGTCACCTTGCCGTTCTCGATCTTGTAGGCCTCGGTGCACTGGAACACGTATTTGCCCGAGGTGATGTCGACCTGGCCGCCGCCGAAACTGACCGCATAGAGCCCGTTCTTCACCGAGGCGATGATCTCCTTCGGGTCGTGCTGGCCGGCCAGCATGTAAGTGTTGGTCATGCGCGGCATCGGCACATGGGCATGAGATTCGCGCCGGCCGTTGCCGGTTGGCTTCATGTTCATCAGCCGCGCGTTCTGCCGGTCCTGCATGTAGCCGACGAGAATGCCGTCCTCGATCAGCACGGTACGATTGGTCGGCGTGCCTTCGTCGTCGATCGACAGCGAACCGCGGCGCGCCTGCATGGTGCCGTCGTCGACCACGGTGACGCCCTTGGCCGCGACCTGCTGGCCCATCAAGCCGGCGAAGGCGGAGGTCTTCTTGCGGTTGAAATCGCCTTCCAGTCCGTGGCCGACCGCTTCGTGCAGCATCACGCCCGGCCAGCCCGAGCCCATCACCACGTCCATCTCGCCGGCCGGCGCCGCCACCGCGTCGAGATTGACCAGCGCCTGGCGCACCGCTTCGTCGACCGCGCCCTTCCAGGCGTCCGGCGTAATGAAACGCGCATAAGCCTCGCGGCCGCCGACGCCGTAGCTGCCCGATTCCTGGCGGTCGCCGTCACCGGCGACGATCGACACGTTGAGCCGCACCAGCGGGCGGATGTCGCGATAGGTCTCGCCGTCGGCGCGCAGGACTTCGACGACCTGCCAGGTGGCGGCAATGCTGGCGGTGACCTGCCGCACATGCGCATCCTTGGCGCGTGCATACGCGTCGATGGTCTCCAGCAATTTCACCTTGGCCTCGAAGGCCAGTTCGCCGAGCGGATTGTCGTCGCCATAGAGCTTCGCGTTGCTGCGGCCGGGCGGCTCGGCGTAGCGGCCGCTATGGCCGCCCTTGACCGCGCGCACCGCTTCGGCGGCGCGAGCGAGCGCTGCCTCCGACAGGTCTGAGGCGTGCGCATAGCCGACTGCCTCGTCCTTGACCGCGCGCAGGCCGAAACCCTGCGAGGTGTCGTAGGTCGCCTGCTTGAGCCGTCCATTGTCGAACACAAGGACCTCGGCCTGGGCGTATTCCAGGAACAATTCGCCGTCGTCGGCGCCCTCCAGCCCGCGCGCGATCAGTTTGCCGACGTTAGCGCGGTCGAGACCGGCGCGGTCGAGCAGGGAGGAAATGGCAGGGTTCATGGGTAAAACTCCGGTGGCGCCCTCATGCTATCAGATAGGGCGTCTGTGGCGATTCTGCGAGGGGCTTGCTAGCGTGTGAGAGTAGGCGTTTTCCGAAGCCGGACAAAAATATGGGCGTGACTTTTCAAACGATCGAGCTGCAAGTCGACCAATCGGTCGCTTTGTTGACCCTCAACCGGCCCAAGCTGCTCAATGCCATCAACAAGCAGATGCTCGGCGAGCTGCAAGAGGCTCTCGACATAGTCGAGAATGATGCCGGCGTGCGGGCGCTGGTGGTCACCGGTGCCGGCGGGAATTTCTCGTCCGGCTTCGACCTCAAGGAGCAGATGGCGGCGCGGCCATCCGGCTTGCAGGAATGGCGTGTCATTCTCGACCGCGATTTTTCGGCCATCACAAGATTCTGGTCGCTGAGCAAGCCGACCATCGCCGCTGTCAGCGGTTACTGTCTGGCGGGTGGCTGCGAGCTCGCACTGTGCTGCGACATGACCATCGCTTCGGAGGACGCCGTTTTCGGTGAGCCAGAATTGAAATTCGGCGCCGGCATTGTTGTGATGATCTTGCCGTGGCTGGTGGGCCCCAAGCGCGCCAAGGAAATCATTTTGAGCGGTATGGACCGTATGCCTGCACGCGAGGCGCTCGACATCGGTCTCATTAATCGCTTGGTCCCCGCGGGCCAAGTGGGATCGTCGGCGCTGGCGCTCGCCCGCCATATTGCCGTGATCGATCCGGTACTGGTGCAAGGGACGAAGCGTGCCATCAATCGGCAGTTCGAGATCATGGGTCTGAACGAGGCTCTGCAGGAAGCGCTGGATATCGATCTGGCAATCGAGGGCGAGGGCAGTGCAGACAAGAAGCGCTTTATGGAAATCGCGCGTAGCGACGGATTGCGGGCAGCTATCGCGTGGCGCGACGCGCGCTTCGGTCAAACCCAGTGACTGAACGGCTCGACGCTCTGCTGTTCGACGCTTGCGGTCGATTTGCCGATGCGGTCGCCCTCGAAGACGGTCAGCATCGCTTCAGCTATGCTGACCTAGCATCCGGCGCGCGTTCGATTTCGGAGGCGCTACGGAACCAAGGAATAGGCCCGGACGAACCGGTTCTGGTGGCGGTCGCCAACGAACCGGAGGATATCCTGGCATTCGTCGGCGTATGGGCAGCCCGCGGCGTGGTCGTGCCACTCGACCGCAACGCGCCGGCCGCGGTCGCAGAGGCCACCCGTGCGGCGGTCGGCGCCCGGCTGATGGTCTCACGTCATGGCAAGGTGGTGCGGCTTAACGATCACGAGGTGCCGCCAGCGCGGCCGCTGCTCGCCGGCGCGGCGATAATCATTTTTACCTCGGGTTCGACCGGCGCGCCGAAAGGGGTGGTGCTCGGTCACAGCGCTTTTGGCCGTAAACTATTCGAGATCGACAGCGTGCTTGGATTTTCGTCCAACACGCGCGCACTGCTGGTTCTGCGCATAACTTTCGTGTTTGGCATCTGGTTTTCTCTGCTCACTTTGCTGAAAGGCGGCTGCGTCGTCATGTGTCAGCGCTTCGATCCCGTGACCGTCATGGCCGATCTTGCGGAGCACCACATAACGGATGTGGCCTTCGTGCCGACCATGCTGCGCAAGATTCTGGCGAACGACGTGGCACCGACCTCGCTCGCCAGGAGCGGCATTGTGCTGAAGTGCATTTACACCGGTGGCGAGCCGTTCAGCCCGGCGTTGGGACACCGGATTCGCGATGTCCTGCCGGGGGCGGCGATAATCGATATTTACGGTTTGACCGAAACTGCCAGCTCCGACTTTTTCATCGCCACTGGAATTGGCGAGGCGTTTGCCGGCGGGATAGGTCGCGTTTCAATGAGCGAACGTTTTCGGATTGCCGATGGACTCGGTGTTGAAGTGTCTGCGGGCGACGTCGGCGAGTTGCAGATTTTGACGCCCTTCATCATGAACGGCTATCTCGATCAACCGCAACTGACACGCGACGCATTTTCCGGCGGCTATTTCCGCACCGGCGATCTCGCGCGCATTCGGCCGGACGGAACGGTCGAATTGGTCGGCCGCAGCAAGGACCTGATCACGCGCGCAGGAGCGAAGGTCTCACCGCTGGAGCTTGATGGACTTATTGCGCAGCATCCCGCGGTCGCCGCCGCGCTTACGGTCGGCATCGCAGACGATGTTGTCGGCGAGCGCATTCATGTGCTGGTGGTGCCGCGCGCGAAAATCCCGCTCGACGAGACCGAGCTTCGCAGCTGGGTTGCCAGCCGAATTGAAGGGTTCAAGCGACCGGATGTCTATCACTTCGGTTCCGAGCTGCCGACCGGCCGTACCGGCAAGGTC
The DNA here is from genome assembly GCA_038206805.1 of Hyphomicrobiales bacterium. Classification (GTDB taxonomy): domain Bacteria; phylum Pseudomonadota; class Alphaproteobacteria; order Rhizobiales; family Xanthobacteraceae; genus Pseudolabrys. The sequence continues at coordinate 7,557 of JBBRAL010000007.1, forward strand.
GACCGGGACGCGTTGCGCCGGAGTATTGACGGGCATGTTGCGTACGGCGCAAAAATATAGGCAGTGACGAGCGTTGCCCGGCACGTGTCCGCTGCGCCTGGGCGAATCCGCCGGTGATCCCCCTTGAAACATCAGCGCCAGGAGATGCGGCGCTGATGCCCCATCACATGACCTCAGTTTGAGCCATGGTCCAGGCGATCGATCTCGCGAGATATTGACAGCATTTCCTGTGTGAGTTCGCGATGCTCTTGCAAGAGGCGCTGCAGTTTGCTCTGCGAGGGCAGCGCCTTTACTGTATGTGCCGCCGCTTCCCACTCCGCTACTTTTTCAAAGGCATCGTCGAGCAACGAGTCCTGCTGCTGTTCCGGGAGATTTTTGAAGTCGCCCATGCCTCGCTCCTGACCGATGCATTCGGCGATAGCAGCGAGTTTTTCATCAATCAGTCGATCGAGTTCGGGGATGCGATCGCTGGCAGGTTTATCGACCATGACGTTCCACATTGGCCTGAACGGTCTCGCCGCGGACGACGAAGCTGATGAGCGTGGCAAATGCCGCTCGCTGCCTCGTAAATTTCGCCGAGCGGATCGAGCGCGTAAGTGAACTCGGTAGCATCCGGATCGGCCGTCGGTGTAGTATACCCAGGTCTCGTTGGAGGAATTCATGAAAGCGATGTTACTGACGAACCATGGCGGACCGGAGATGCTGCGCTATGGCGAGGCCGCGGACCCGGTGGCCGGACCCGGCGAGGTGGTGGTCGATATTCACGCGGCATCCGTCAATGGCGCCGATTACAAGGTGCGGCGCGGGGGAGGGCGCTACCAGCTCAATCAGTTCCCTCACATCATGGGCCGCGACTTTTCGGGCGTCGTCAGTAGCGTGGGCGCGGGCGTCACCGATTTCAAGCCCGGCGATGCCGTGTTCGGCGTGCTCGACGCGGGTATCGAAGGCACATATGCAGAAAAGCTCGCTATCAAGGCGGCACTTGTCGCCAGCAAGCCCGCTTCACTAAGTCATATCCAGGCGGCCGCGCTCGGGCTCATCAGCCTCACCGCAATTACGGCGATCGAAGACACCGCGCATCTCAAGGCCGGACAGACGATCCTGATCCAAGGCGGCGCCGGCGGCGTTGCCGGCTTTGCCGTGCAACTCGCCAAGCATCTGGGCGCCACGGTGATCGCGACCGCCAGCGCCGGCAACCACGCTTATGTGCGCGGCCTCGGCGCCGACAAGGTGATCGACTACAACGCCGAGGATTTCAGCAAGACCGGTCCGATCTGCGACGTGGTGTTCGACACCGTCGGCGGCGCGGTGCGGGCCGGCTGCTATGCCGTGCTCAAGCCGGGCGGCAAACTGGTGTGGATCGCGCCGGCGCCGGAAGGCTTTCAGCCGCCACCGGGTTTTGCAACGCTTCGCCCCGACGTCAAGCGCGACCGCGCGCATCTCGAGCGTATGCTGGCGCTGCTTGCGGCCGGCGCAATCCGGCCGCCGACGATCATGACCTACAAGCTGGCCGACGCTGCGGCGGCGCACCGGATCAGCGAAGCGCGCCATCTGCAGGGCAAGCTGGTGCTTGAGATGCGTTAATCCGTTACGACAAACACAGCCCGCTCTCTGTCCCTGTGGAAGAGGTGACGGAAAACACTGCGGCGTTTGACCTGCTTAAGCCGCCGTCGCGGCCGGCGCGCTCGCGGGCTTGTTGAACTGTTCGAAGGCGTCGATGGCGTGGCTCGCATACATTACCGAGGGGCCCGCGCCCATATAGATGGCCATGCCGAGGGTCTCGGCAATTTCTGCCCGCGAGGCGCCCTGCTGCAGCGCCGCCTTGACATGAAAGCCGATGCAATCGTCGCAGCGGATCGCCACCGCGATGCCGAGCGCGACCAGTTCCTTGGTCTTGCCGTCGAGTGCCTTCGGCGCCAGCGCCGCTTGCGCCAGGCCGGAAAACGCTTTCATGACCTCCGGCGCGTCGCTCCGCAAAGTTCGCATGTGCGCCGACAGTTCTTTGGTATGCTCCGGCCAATTCGTCATCTGCCAAACTCCATTGCCCTGCGCCGGTCGCCCGCGCATCGATCCGGGTGGTGCGTCTTCATATTCATGAAATCTTATTTGATAGTAGCGCGGCGGCTCGCTGTCTTGATTTCGATCAAAATAACCGGCGAAAACCGCGGCGCGGCGCGCAATGAATCCAGTTAATTTTGCACGAACCGCGCGGTTACTGCCGCGATCGGCGGCGGCGGGATCGAGTTGACGACAATGGCGCCGCCGCCGGACGGCTTGCCGCATCGCGCGTTGCGATCCAGATGAAATGCCGCGCGCCGCCGTGCGGCCCCTTGGCGCGCAGCGGAATTTCGCGCACGGCAAAACCGGTCCTGGCCAGCCGCCGGGAAAATTTCGGATTCGGCGCCGACGACCATACCGCCAACACGCCGCCGGGCTGCAACGCGGCATGCGCGGCGCTCAATCCGGCCTGATTGTAGAGTCCGTCATTGGCTTTGCGCGTCATGCCCTCGGGCCCGTTATCGACATCGAGCAATATCGCGTCGTAGGCCGATGGGTGCGATCGGATCAGATCGGTCACATCCGCTTCGCGGATATCGACGCGTGAGTCGGCCAGGCTGTCGCCGAAAATCGGCGCCATCGGACCGCGCGCCCAGGCCACCACAGCGGGCACCAGTTCGGCGACGACGATTTGGGCCTGTGGTCCGAGCACGGTGAGGGCGGCGCGCAACGTGAAGCCCATGCCCAATCCGCCGATCAGGATGCGCGGGCGCTCGCGGTCTCGAATCTTGTCGCACGCGAATGTCGCCAGCGCTTCCTCTGAAGCACTCAGGCGGCTGTTCATTAGTTCATTGTGGCCGAGCCTGATCGAGAATTCGGCGCCGCGCCGCAGCAGGCGGAGTTCGCCGCCGCCGGGGATTTGTGCCCTATCGAGGTGGGACCAGGGGATCACGGGTTTTGCCTTTGGCTGTTCACTCCCGTGAAAAACTCACCGACACCGCGCCGATCGGATCGAGCGCGTGGCTGAGTTCCGTCTCGTCCGGGTCGATCGTGATAGGCGCCGTAATCGAGCCGGTGATGATGACGTCGCCGGCGGACAGTTTCTCGCCGAAGGCGGCCAGCGTATTGGCGACATGGGCGACGATGTCGGTCAGCTTGCCGGTCAAAGCCTCGGGATCGGTGGTGCGTGCTGCTTCCGCGCCGCGCCGGATCAGGCGCGAGGTGAGGCCCGCGACGCTGCCGCTCGGCCGCGTATTGCCGCACAAGATGACATGGCGCTGGAAGATGTCGCCCGCGAGCACGGCGTCGAGATTGTCCGGCGTCGGCAACGGATCGAGATCGGCCAGCTCGATGGCGGGGAAAATTTCCTTCACCGCCGCCAGCGCCGCAGCGGAAGTAGCGCCGCCGCCGAGATCGCTCGCCATGCGTACGGCGATTTCCGGCTCCGCCACCGGCCTTGTCCAGCCCGCAAACGACACCGTACTGCCGGACAGCAAAAGCGCGCGTTGCATCAGGAAGCCGACCAAGGGCGCCTGCAGGCCCATTTTCTGCATGCTGGCGGGCGCGCCCAGGCCCACCTTCCAGCCGAGCGGCTTCTCGCCCGCCGCGATGCGCGCGCGCCGCGCCGCGAGTTGCAGGGGCATGCCCTTCTTGATGAGTGGATGGTCCCAGGGGTTCATGTGCGGCTCGTTTCCTTCATTACCGTCCCGGCGCAGCGGCGTGCGGCTATCCCCGAAAGCGTTCTGGCACAAAAGACCTGCTCAGGTCACCTTGCCCGCAAGGATGGCGGCATAAACAGTTAAGTCCACATTGCCACCGGACAGGATGACGCCAACTTCCTTGCCGTGCATCTCATTTTGTTCCTTGAGTAGCGCCGCGAGCGGTGCCGCGCCGGCGCCTTCCGCCAGATTATGGGTGTCGCGGTAGTAGATGCGCATCGCCTCTGCGACCTCGTCGTCGCTGACCGCGACGATTCGGTCCGCGCCTTGCGCGTATATCGCGAATGCCTCGGCAATGGGAACGCGGACCGCCATGCCATCGGCGATGGTGTCGGCGGAGTTTGTCTCAATCAGGCGGCCGCTCTCGAACGAAAGCTTGGCCGCCTGGGCCTCGGTCGAGACCACGCCCACGACCTTGGTTTTCAGCCCGAGCAGATCGCGTATGGTGATGATGCCGCAGATGCCGGAGCCGCAGCCGATGGGCACATAGACCGTGTCGAGGTTCGCCGCCGCGGTGAACAGTTCAAGCGCATAGGTCGCCACGCCCCGAACGAGCTCCCGGTGAAAGGGTGGCACCAGAAAGAGATTTTCCGCCTCGGCCAGCCGCATGGCCTCGACGCGCGCTTCGTCGAAGTCGCGGCCGAATTCGACGAGTTCGGCGCCGAACGCACGCATCGCTGCATTCTTCTCGACCGAATTGCCATGCGGAACGACGATCTTTGCCTTGAGCCCCGCCGCCGTCGCGGCGCGGGCCTGGCTCTGGCCGTGATTGCCACGTGTCGCGGTAACGATACCGCCGGCCTTGGGGTTGCTCCGTCTCAACCAGTCGATGAAGGTAATGCCGCCGCGAAATTTGAAAGCGCCCGTCGGGGTGTGGTTTTCATGCTTGACCCAAACGGAAGCGCCGGTGCGCCGGCACAGCAGCGGCCAGACATATTGCGGCGTCGGCGGCATGTACCGGTAGATGAGGCGGGCTGATTCCTCGATCTCGTCTTGGCCGAACATTGGCATGATCGCGCCTTCCGCCGTTTTTTGCTAGAGCCCTTCGATGGCAATCACCACGTCGCGCGCGGCTGCCCGCCGCGCCGCGAGCTGCGGGGCATGTTTTTCTTGATCAGCGGATGATCCCATGGGTTCAATGACCCTCGACCGCGATCATGACGCTCCGCGTGACCGCATGCCGCTTCGGAATCAGCGGCCGGTAGCCCGGATCGTTGTACCAGTCCTTGATCGCCTGCTTGGTCGGAAATTCGACGATGACGACGCGGCTCGGCCGCTTGCCTTCGAGCATCTCGTGCGTGCCGGCTTTGGTCAGATAGCGTCCGCCGTGCTTTTCGATAAAGGGCATCGTCTGCGCGAGGTAGACGGCAAAAGCCGCATCGTCGTCGATCTCATGCTGGCCGACATAATAGGCGGTCATTTGTGGCTCTCGGGGTGTATTTCATAGCCTGAGGCCTCGATCGAGCCGGCGCCCATCCAGCCCCACACCAGCACGACGTCTTCATCCGAGGTGTTGTTGAAGCCGTGCCAGCAGCCGCGCGGGGAATAGACCACGTCGCCTTGCGCCGACGGCGTGTCGCCTTTGTCGGTGTAGATCATGCCGTGGCCCTTCAGCACGATGAAGAATTCGTCGCAGTTATGATGGCGGTGGTTCTCATGGCGGGCGCCGGGCTTGAGCACGGTCCAGCCGACCACGTGATCGGCATCGGCGGTTTTCTTGTCGATCAGGAACTGCACCTGCATGTCGACCCAGCCGTCGTCGCGCTTGAGGCCCTCGACCTTCGGCACGTCGCGCAAATTGGTGCGGTACATCACCGGGTCTTTTTTGTCCGCGTTCAAAACGTCGGCGGCGCCCTTCACGGCTTTGCCCAAAGCGCGTCCGAATTTTTCAGCCGATGACGTCATGCAATTCTCCTTGGGTCATTCTTGTCTTCCCAAAAGCGCAGCCGGCTCGATTTTTCTAAATCGTCCGTCGATATCCTTTACGCATTGGTCCCATGCCAGGACAAGGCCGTTCATCGCAACATAGACGCCCGCCGCCGCCGTCAAGGCCGCCCCGACGGCAAGGCCAAGATTGAAATCGGTGTCGCTGTCGCGCAGCACGGCCGGTTGCGCCGCGCCGGTCAGCACGATGGTTTTTTTCAGGTGGCGCGCGGCAATGACCTCGGCGGTGCAAGGCTGCATCGATATGTGGCCCGTGGCCGGATCGATACGGCGCGTCATCGTATCGGTTCCGTGCGTGACGACAATGCGCGTCTCAACGGCGTCGGCGCAGCGCGTGGCGATGATCTCGCGCTGCGCGTCGGTGATCCTGGTCGAGTCCTCGGCGAACAGCCAGGCCATCTCGACACTGTCGGGCGCCATGCGGGCGCGCGCCAGGATTTCCGTCACGGCCGATTGCTGCGAGGGCGGAAAGGTGAATTCCGTCACCCATTGGCCTTCTGGATAGCGTTTGTCGAAGGTGCCGCCGGTCGTCAGGATGAGAAGTTCTTTGGCCATGCCCACGCTCGCGGCTGGTTGCGCGCTCCGTTACGACTGCCCACCCAGCCGGCGATAGACCTGGTGCGCGACCACGAAATCGTTGCCGTCGATGCCGAGGCCGCGGCAGGCATTCATCATCTCGTTGGCGGCGGCGGCCAGCGGCACCGGCGAACCGAGCGTGCGGCCGAGATTGAGCGCCAGCAGCATGTCTTTTTGTTGCAGCGTCACGTCGGCGAGCGGCACGTCCGGCATCTTGCCGTCGAGAATGAACGGCCCGCGATAGCCCAACACAGGGGAGGCCGCGACGCTCTTGAGCATGGCGTCGAGCGCGACGTCGCGGGCGACGCCGCCCTTCTCGGCCAGCGCCACCGCTTCGCCGAAGCAGATCACCTCGACCATCAGCAGAAGGTTGACCGCGATCTTCATCTGGCAGGCCAGCCCGTTGCCGCCGATGCGCGTCACCTTCGGGCCTATCGCCAATAGAACGGGCTTGACGCGCTCGAAGGCGGTCTCGTCACCGCCGATCATGATCGAGGCATTGCCTTGAACGACGGTCACCGGCGAGCCCGACAGCGGACCGTCCAGCATGATGCAGCCGGCCTTGGCGAATTGCGCGGCCACGGCGCGGCTCTCGTCCGGCTCGATCGTGCTCATGTCGATATAGATGCCGCCTTTGGCCAAGCCCGACACGATGCCGTCCGGCCCGAGCGCGACGGCCTTGACCGCCTTGGCGTCGGTGACGATGGAGAACACGAGTTCGGATATTTCGGCGACCGCGCGTGGCGTGTCGGCCCAGGCCATTCCGGCTTTGATCAGCGGCGCGGCCTTGTCGCGCGAGCGGTTCCAGCCGGTGACTTTATGTCCGGCAGCCATCAGGCGCGGGACAATCAATTGCCCCATGGCGCCCAAGCCCACAAATCCAATTTTCACGTAAGGTGCTCCGCCAGCGCCGGATTTTACCGCGTTCAGGGCAACTTATCATACCCCTCGCCGAACCCGGCCAGGCTCATCGGAAAGCCGATGCCTTCTTCCGGCGTCTGGAAAATGATGAAAGTCGCGCTCTTGCCGGCGCGCAGTTTCTTGACCAGCTCGTCGTCCATGACCACTTCGGCGATACAGCCGTTGGGCAGGCAGCGCACGAAGCCGGCTCGCCCGATATCGGCGGCGTCGATCTTCAGGCCCAGCCCCGACGGCAGCAGCACGCCGAGCGGCGCCACCACCCGCATCAGCCGGCTCTTGGCGTCGGCGGTCTTGAGCACGATCACGGTCAGGCCGACATTGGCGCGGTCTTCCGCGGTCACGCTCTGGATCAGCGCGCATTGCTCGGCCTTGGCGCCGGGCGGGGTATCGCAGCGAATCTGCCAGTCCTTATGCACCGATTTTACAGCGCCCTGGGCCAAAGCGCGGCCGGTAGGCCAGGCCGCCAGCACGATTGCCAGCGCCAGCGCGCCAGCGCGGCCACATTGCCAAATCCGGCGCGCAAGCACATGCCGGCCCTGCTCGAAAATGCCCATCGCTCGATCCCTCAGGGTAGCAGTCCCGCCTTTGGACCCGCGGCCGAAGCGGACCCCAGCCGCCGAGGCGGCTCAAGCCCGAATCGCTGTTCCCCACCCATTTTATTCGATCTCGTTGGGTCATGCCCCGGCCCTTGCTGTCAAGCAAGGGCCCAAGACCCCAAGCGCCCAAGAGCCGACAAGGCCCAAAAGCCGACAAGGCCCAAAAGCCGAAGTGTCCGGCCGGGGGCACATCCATGGCGCCAGCGCCGTGGCATAAATACGGCGCCCAAACTGTCCCCAGCATACGCCGTTTGTCGCATCCGGCGGCTTATGAGGCGCATTGCGGCTGGGCCGGAATTGTGGTTTGAGAGGCCGGGATTTTCCCCCGGTCCGCCGCAACGTCATAGCTGCCACGCCCGTGGCAAAATGCCATGCTCAGCGGGGGCCGAGCCGAACATCTTGCCTGCGGTGGGCGGCAAAAAGGGGCCTTTCTCCAAGGCCGATTTTCTCGTCGAGGGAGCGCATTCGACAATGCTGGTGCTCAAGCGGTTGATCGTATTCGTGGTCACGAGCGTGACCGTTCTAGGTTTTGGCCTGGGATTGGCGCTGGCCGCCACCGGCCAGCCGGAGCCGTGGCAACTCGGCTTTCAGAAGTCCGTCACCCCGGTGATGGACGACATCGTCTGGTTCCACGATTTCCTGTTGTGGCTCATCGTGGCTATCACGCTATTCGTGCTGGCGCTGCTGGTGATCGTGGCGGTGAAGTTCAACGCCCGCAGCAACCCGGTCCCCTCGCGCACCACCCACAACACCACCATCGAAGTGCTCTGGACCGTGGTTCCGGTCCTCATCCTGGTGACGATCGCGGTGCCCTCGTTCCGCCTTCTGTTCTATCAGCTCAAGGTGCCGCCCGCCGACATCACGGTGAAGGCGACCGGTAAGCAGTGGTTCTGGAGCTACAGCTACCCGGACAACAAGTTCGAATTCGACTCATTGATGGTGCAGGACAAGGACCTCAAGCCGGGCCAGCCACGGCTGCTCGCCGTCGACAATGAAATGGTGGTTCCGGTCAACAAAGTCGTCCGTGTGCAGGTCATCGGCGCCGATGTCATCCACTCGTTCTCGGTGCCGGCATTCGGAATCAAGATCGACGCTATTCCCGGCCGCTTGAACGAGACCTGGTTCAAGGCCGAACGCGAAGGCATGTATTACGGCCAGTGCTCGCAGCTTTGCGGCAGAGATCATGCCTTCATGCCGATCGCCGTCCGTGTGGTCAGTGAAAAAGAATACACCGCTTGGATCGACCAGGCGAAAAAGAAATACGCCAACGATAACGGCGTTCGTCCGGCCGCGGTGACTGTGGCCGACGGCGCAAATTAGCACGATCGACAACGATAAGGGTCGAGGGACAATAACGATGGCTAGCAATGCAGCGGCACACGACACTCACGATGCGCACGAGCATCATGCAAACCCGACCGGATGGCGGCGCTTCGTCTACTCCACCAACCACAAGGACATCGGCACGATGTACCTGGTGTTTGCCATGGTGGCCGGCGTCATCGGCGGCTTGATGTCGATTGGTATCCGGCTTGAGCTGCAAAATCCGGGTCTGCAAATCTTCTCGACCCCGCATGAATACAACGTGTTTGCCACCGGGCATGGCCTGATCATGATCTTTTTCATGGTGATGCCGGCGATGATCGGCGGCTTTGGCAACTGGTTCGTGCCGCTGATGATCGGCGCGCCGGATATGGCGTTCCCGCGCATGAACAACATCTCGTTCTGGCTGCTGCCGGCTTCGTTCGCGCTGCTGATCATGTCGATGTTCGTCGAAGGCGAACCGGGCGCACTGGGCGCCGGCACCGGTTGGACGATCTACGCGCCGCTGTCGACCTCGGGCCACCCCGGTCCGGCCATGGATTTCGTTATCTTGTCGATCCATCTTGCCGGCGCCTCGTCAATCCTCGGCGCCATAAACTTCATCACCACGATCTTCAACATGCGTGCGCCCGGCATGACACTGCACAAGATGCCGCTATTCGTGTGGTCGATCCTGGTGACGGTGTTCCTGCTGCTGTTGGCTCTGCCGGTTCTGGCCGGCGCCATCACCATGCTGCTCACCGACCGCAATTTCGGCACCACATTCTTCGCGGCCGAAGCTGGCGGAGATCCGCTGCTGTTCCAGCATCTGTTCTGGTTCTTCGGCCACCCGGAAGTCTACATTCTGATATTGCCGGGCTTCGGCATGATCAGCCAGATCGTCTCGACCTTCTCCAAGAAGCCGGTGTTCGGCTATCTCGGCATGGCCTATGCCATGGTTTCGATTGGCGCCATCGGCTTCGTGGTGTGGGCGCATCACATGTACACGGTCGGCCTGTCGACCGGCGCGCAGGCCTATTTCATCGCCGCCACCATGGTGATCGCGGTTCCGACCGGCGTGAAGATCTTCTCCTGGATCGCCACCATGTGGGGCGGGTCGATCGAATTCCGCACGCCGATGCTGTGGGCGATCGGATTCATCTTCCTGTTCACCGTCGGCGGCGTCACCGGCGTGGTGCTGTCCAATGCCGGCGTCGATCGCGTGCTGCACGACACCTATTATGTCATCGCGCACTTCCACTACGTGCTCTCGCTCGGCGCCGTGTTCGCCATTTTTGCCGGCTGGTACTACTGGTTCCCCAAAATAACCGGCTACATGTACAACGAGACCATCGGCAAGCTGCATTTCTGGATCACCTTCATCGGTGTGAACATCATCTTCTTCCCGCAGCACTTCCTGGGCCTGGCTGGAATGCCGCGCCGCACCGTTGACTATCCCGACGCGTTCCACGGCTGGAACGAGGTCTCGTCATACGGCGCCTACATCGCCGGCTTCGGCGTGGTGGTGTTTTTCTTCGGCATGGCCGAAGCCTTCATGAAGAAGCGCGTGGCCGGCAATAATCCATGGGGCGTGGGCGCCACCACGCTGGAATGGACGCTGTCGTCGCCGCCGCCGTTCCATCAGTTCGAAACATTGCCGCGGATTAAATAGCAAGCGGGCGCGCGCAACTCATGTCGCTCATCAGCGAAGGTGCAGAACTCCGCGGTCCGGTCTTGGGTCATCCAAGCTTGGGTCCAGCTTTGGCTGAACCAAGTCTCGCGACCGTCGGCGACTATATTGCGCTGATGAAACCGCGGGTGATGTCGCTGGTCGTGTTCACCGCGCTGGTGGGGCTGGCGGTCGCGCCGGGTAGCTTGCATCCGCTGACCGGGTTCACCGCGCTGCTTTGCATCGCGGTTGGTGCCGGCGCATCCGGCGCGCTCAACATGTGGTACGACGCTGACATCGACGCGCTGATGACACGGACACAGCGCCGCCCGGTGCCGATGGGCCGCGTGCAGCCGGGTGAGGCGCTGGCCTTCGGGCTTACGCTCGCTTGTTTCGCGGTGGTGGTGTTCGGCCTGCTGGTGAACCTGCTCGCCGCGGCCCTGCTCGCCTTCACCATCTTCTTTTACGTCATCGTCTACACCATGTGGCTCAAGCGCTCGACGCCGCAGAACATCGTGATTGGCGGCGCCGCCGGCGCCTTCCCGCCGATGATTGGCTGGGCGGCGGTAACGGGCTCGCTGTCGCTCGAACCGGTGCTGCTGTTCATGATCATCTTGTTCTGGACGCCGCCGCACTTCTGGGCGCTGGCGCTCACCCGCACCGACGACTATGCCCGCGCCGGCATTCCGATGCTGCCGGTGGTCGCTGGCGACGCCAGTACGCGGCGCCATATCATGCTCTATACCTTCATTTTGGCGCCGCTCGGCGTGGCGCCATGGGCGTTTGGCTTTGCCGGCGCGCTTTATGGAGTGACGGCCATCGTGACCGGCGCGATCATGCTGGCGCTGGCCTGGCAAGTGCTACGCGAGCGCCGCCCTGTAGAGCGCGCCAGCAAGCAATTGTTTGCGTTTTCGATCCTGTATCTGTTTCTCCTGTTCGCGGTGCTTCTGGTCGAGCGCGGCTGGGGCGGGTTGATCGCCCGATTGGCGGCGTGAAAGTTGGGCTGGCGATGAAAGAGCGGCATAAAGACGAAGGCATCGTGCTCACCGAGGCGCAAAAGCGCGCCCGGCGTTCGCGCTCGATCGCCATAGCGTTGGCACTCGGCGCCCTGGTCATCCTGTTCTATGTGATGACGCTGGTAAAGGGACCCGGCGTCATGGTGCGCCCGATATGACCGCGAACGCACCCCGCAACGACAAAAAACGGCTTCGGCGCGATTTGATGATCGCCGCCGCCTGCGGGGTGTTCGTGGCTGCAATGGTGGGCGCGGCCTATGCGGCGGTCCCGCTCTACAGCTTGTTTTGCAAGGTTACCGGTTTTGGTGGCACGCCGCTGGTTTCGGAACGCGCGCCCGACCATGTGCTCGGCCGCACGCTCATCATCCGTTTCGATGCCAATGTCATGCCCGGCCTGCCGTGGAAATTCGAGCCGGAGCAGAACGAGATCAAGCTTCGCATCGGCGAGGTGGCGACCGTGCACTACAAGGTCGTCAACGAAGCGGCGCGCACGATCACCGCGCAGGCGTCCTACAACGTCTCGCCGCCGCAGGTGGGCGCCTATTTCAACAAGATCAACTGCTTCTGCTTCACCGAGCAGACCATGAAGCCGGGCGAGACGCGCGAGATGACGGTGGTGTTCTATGTCGATCCCGCCATCGCCAAGGATCGCGACCAGAACGATCTCAACACCATCACGCTGTCCTACACCTTCTATCGGCTGCGCGATCCGGCGCCGCCGCTAGCCGAGGCGCCGGACGGCAAGACGGCTAACAAGACGGGTAAACTGTAGAGCTACGAAGGTTCCAAGGAGACTACGAAATGGCCGACGCTCACGCCAAGCCGCACCACGATTACCACCTGGTCGATCCGAGCCCATGGCCGGCCGTCGGCGCCACCTCCGTCTTTATCCTGGCGGTGGGCGCCATCAGTTGGATGCACCATATGTACGCCGCCGCGCCCTTCGTGTTCGGGGTTGGCGTCATCGGCACGCTCTATACGTTCGTCGCCTGGTGGCGCGACGTGATCCGCGAAGCCCAGTTCGATGGTTTTCATACCCGTGTGGTGCAGATCTCGCACCGCTACGGCATGATCCTGTTCATCGCATCCGAGGTGATGTTCTTCGTCGCCTGGTTCTGGGCCTATTTCAACATCGCGCTGTTTCCCGGCGAAGTACATGATATCGGACGCATGGCGGTCACCGGCGGCGTGTGGCCGCCGAAAGGCATCGAGACTTTCGATCCCTGGCACCTGCCGCTGCTCAATACGTTGATCCTGCTTACCTCCGGCACCACAGTGACCTGGGCGCATCACGCTTTGTTGGAAGACGACCGGCAGGGGCTGAAATGGGGCCTTGCGCTCACCATCCTGCTCGGCCTCACCTTTACCTGCGTGCAGGCCTACGAATATGCGCACGCTGCCTTCCACTTCAGCGGCAACATCTACGGCGCGACCTTCTTCATGGCGACCGGCTTCCACGGCGCGCATGTGATCATCGGCTCGATCTTCCTGATCGTCTGCCTGCTGCGCGCGATTGCCGGTCATTTCACGCCGAAGCAGCATCTCGGCTTCGAATTTGCCGCCTGGTACTGGCATTTCGTCGACGTGGTGTGGCTGTTCCTGTTTGCCTGCATATATGTGTGGGGCGCGGGCGCCAGCGCCGCCCACGGGCATTGACCGCCAACCGTATTGTCACGAAAGGGCGGCGGCGACGCCGCCCTTTTTGTTTAAGGTAGAGCCATGAACGATCGCACACCGCCGACCGCACTGCCGATCGGCCGGGGTCTGCGCGGCCGCTGCCCGGCCTGCGGCGAGGGCAAGCTGTTCCAGGGCTTTCTGACCTTGCGCCCGGCCTGCGAGCACTGCGGTCTCGACTTCAGCTTCGCCGATTCCGGCGACGGACCGGCGGTGTTCGTGATCCTGATCGGGGGCGCCATCGTCGTGTTCGCGGCGCTCATCACCGAGGTCGCCTATCAACCGCCATACTGGTTGCACGCGATGCTGTGGCTGCCGCTGGTCTTGATCGTGACGCTGGGGCCGTTGCGGCCGATCAAGGGCCTGCTGATCGCGCTGCAATACCACCACAAGGCGGCGGAAGGCCGGCTGCAGCGCCGGGGCGACGGGTGAACGTGGGCTATGCCAAACACCGCGGTGCGATCGAGCCGGCGGTGCTCACCCTGGTCGGCATTGCCATCCTGATCGGGCTTGGCGTCTGGCAACTCGACCGCAAGACCTGGAAGGAAAATCTGATCGCGACGGTGACGGCGCGCATTACGCGCGCGCCGCAAGACCTGCCGCCGCGCGCGAGCTGGCCGCGCCTCGTGCAGGCCGGCAGCGAATATACCCATGTGACGTTTCCGGCCGAATTTCTCCAAGGCCAAGAGGCGCTGGTCTACACCGCCGGCTCGCCGTTCCGTCCCGACGTCAAGGGGCCGGGCTACTGGGTGTTCGCGCCGGCCCAGCTCGCCGGCGGCAGCATAGTCCTAGTCAACCGTGGCTTTGTGCCGGCCGATGCCAAGGATCCCGCCACCCGCGCGGCCGGCGCGCCGCACGGCACCATCGAGCTGGTCGGGGTCATGCGCTGGCCGGAAACCGCCGGTCTGTTCACGCCGGCCGCCGACCCGAAGGGCAATGTCTGGTATTTGCGCGACCCCAACGGTATGGCCGCCGCCAAGAAATGGGCCAGCGCCGCCCCGTTCTATATCGATCTGGAGGCGCCAGTTCCGCCCGGCGGCCTGCCCAAGCCGGGCAAGCTCGACGTGAACTTGACCGACAATCACCTGCAATACGCCATCACCTGGTTCGGCCTGGCGCTCGCCTTGGCCGGCGTCTACGTGGTGTGGCTGGCGGGACGTTTACGGCGGCGGGGGTGAGGGCCGCGCTCTGTATCGCGTGAGGTTAGTACGTTACCCAGCAGGCCTCGCTCAGAGCATTGAATGCATCCGAATTCGGACAATAAGATTCCCACACCGGGTTGTTGGGATCGCGTTTCATGTCCACCGCGCAGGCTTCCCGATAGCCGCAGTCCGTGCAGCGGCGCTTGATGCTGTCGAAGACTTCACGATAGCCACGTTCGATCGCGGTGAGATCGAGCCCCAGCATGGCCATCCGGCAGGACAAGAGTTCTTGGTATTCGTCAGCGGACGCGGATTTCCCGCTTGAGCGATTGTCGCCAATCGGCATAAAATCCTCCTGGGTTCCTGGCCGCCATCAGGGCGGAAATATTTCCGTTTCGCATTGATTTTGGTCAACGGTCACCCGTCCGCCCGCACGGGTTCGGCTCAATGCGCTGCCACCGGGGTTTTCTTGTGCAAGGCTCCGCGCAAGGCTACTGTGCCTCGAACGGCCATGGCTGAACCATAAATCTAGTTAATTCAATGCGTTACGTCTCAACGCGGGGCGAAGCCCCGGAACTCGATTTCGTCGAGGTCATGCTGGCCGGGCTCGCCCGCGACGGCGGCCTGTACGTGCCGGTGACCTGGCCCGCGTTCGACGCCAACACCATCGCTGGGTTTGCCGGAAAGCCTTACGCCGAGGTCGCCGTCGAGGTGATCCGGCCGTTTATCGGCGACAGCATTGCGCAAGCCGATCTCGCCCGCATGGCGCGCGAGGCCTATGGCAGCTTCCGCCATCCGGCCACCGCGCCGCTCACGCAACTCGGCGCCAGTCTATTCGTCTTGGAACTGTTCCACGGACCGACGCTCGCCTTCAAGGATCTGGCGATGCAGCTGGTGGCGCGGCTGATGGACTATGTGCTGCGCGCGCGCGGCGAGCGCACGACAATCGTGGTCGCCACCTCGGGCGACACCGGCGGCGCCGCGGTCGAAGCCTTCCGCGGACGCGCCCAGGTGGATGTGGTGGTATTGTTTCCGCACGGCCGCATTTCCGACGTTCAGCGGCGGATGATGACCACACTGTCGGATTCAAACGTGCATGCGCTGGCGATCGAGGGCACCTTCGACGACTGTCAGGCGCTGGTGAAGGGGATGTTCAATCACCATGCCTTTCGCGACCGCGTGCGCCTGTCCGGCGTCAATTCGATCAACTGGGCGCGCATCGTGGCGCAGACGGTGTATTACTTCACGGCGGCGGTCGCGCTCGGTGCGCCGCACAGGAAAGTGGCGTTCACCGTGCCGACCGGAAATTTCGGCGACGTTTATGCCGGCTACGTTGCCTCCCGCATGGGACTGCCGGTGGACCGGCTGGTGGTGGCGACCAATGTCAACGATATCCTGGTGCGCACCTTCGCGACCGGCGCCTACGAGACGCGCGGCGTGGTGGCGACCGCCTCGCCGTCAATGGACATCCAGGTCTCGTCCAATTTCGAACGGCTGCTGTTCGAGACCAACGGCCGCGACGCCGCGGCCGTGCGGGCGCTGATGGCATCGCTGGCGCAGTCGCGCCGCTTCACGGTGCCGAGCGACGCGCTCAAGCAGATGCGCGCATTGTTCACCGCCGACCGGGCCGACGAGCAGGAATGCGCTGCCACGATCAGGGCCTGGATGCGCGAGGCCGGCTACTGCGCCGACCCGCACACGGCGATCGCTCTGGCGGTGGCGGAAAAAGAGACACGCGATCACTCGGTGCCGATGGTGGTGCTGGCGACCGCGCATCCGGCAAAGTTTCCCATCGCGGTTGCGGCCGCCTGCGGGGTCAAACCCGCGCTGCCCGACTGGCTTGCCGATCTGCCCAAGCGGTCCGAGCACGTCAGCGTGCTTCCGGTCGATCAGGCGGCGGTGGAACGATACGTGGCGTCGGCCTCGCGTGCCGCGCGTGAAGGAGCAGTGGCATGAGCGTCGAAGTGACCCGTCTTGCGTCCGGTCTGTCGGTGGTGACCGACTGCATGCCGCATCTGGAATCGGCCACGCTCGGGGTCTGGATCGGCTCCGGCAGCCGCGACGAAAAGGCCGATGAACACGGCATTTCACACCTGCTGGAACATATGGCGTTCAAGGGCACCAGCCGGCGCAACGCGCGTCAGATCGTCGAGACGATCGAGGCGGTTGGCGGCGATCTCAATGCCGCGACCAGCGTGGAGAGCACCGCCTATTACGCCCGCGTGCTCAAGGCCGACGTGCCGCTCGCGCTCGACGTGCTGTCCGACATTCTGTCCGATCCTATCTTCGATCCGGAGGAATTGCGGCGCGAGCAGAACGTGATCGTGCAGGAGATCGGCGCCACCGAGGATGCGCCCGACGATCTGGTGTTCGACCGCCTGCAGGCGACGGCGTTTCCCAATCAGTCGGTCGGCCGCTGCATTCTCGGCACGCCGGCCACCGTGCGCTCGTTCAATCCGGAGCGTCTGCGCGCCTATCTGACGCGTAATTACCGCGCCCCCGATATGCTGGTGGCCGCCGCCGGCGCGATTGAGCACAAGCAAATCGTCGAGGAGGCTGAGAAGAAGTTCGCGAGTTTCATTGGACCGGCCGCGCCGGTGCCGGAGAAGGCCACATTCGGCGGCGGCACCAGGGTCGAGACCCGCGATCTCGAGCAGGTTCATATCGCGCTAGCGTTGCAAGGCTTGGCGGTTGCCGACGAGCAGCTCTACAGCATGCAAGTGTTCACCAGTGTGCTCGGTGGCGGCATGTCATCGCGCCTGTTCCAGGAAGTGCGCGAGAAGCGCGGGCTCTGCTACGCCATCCATGCCTTCCATATGCCCTATTCCGACACTGGACTGTTCGGGCTTTATGCCGGCACCGACGAGGCCGACGCGCCTGAATTGATGCGCGTGGTGATCGACCAGATCGCCAACGCCACCGAGACGCTCAACGAGACCGAAATCGCCCGCGCCAAGGCGCAGATGAAGGCCGGTCTGCTGATGGCGCTGGAAAGCTCGGAGGCGCGGCTCGGTCAGCTGGCGCGCCAGATGCTGGCCTATGGCCGGCCGATCCCGCTCGACGAAATCGTCGCCAAGGTCGATGCCGTGACGGTCGATAGCGCGCGCGCCGCCGGCCGCATATTGATCGGACGCAGCAGACCGGCAATCGCCGCGCTCGGCCCCGGCAACGGGCTTGCAAGCACGGCGGCGATCGCCGAAGGCCTTGTTCGCCGAGCGGCCTGACCGGGGAGCGTTATCCAGATACAGCCATGGCGTTCTTCCGCACCGTCAGCTTCAGCGAAACCATGCCGGCCATCGCCGGCGCCGGCGTCATGCTGCGCGTGCCGCAAGGCGGCGATCACGCCGAATGGGCCGCCTTGCGCGAGGCCAGCCGCGACTTCCTGACGCCCTGGGAGCCGACCTGGCCGCAAGACGATCTCACCCGCGGCGCATTCCGCCGCCGCCTCAAGCGCTATGCCGACGATCAGCGCAGCGACCTGGCCTATGCGTTTCTGATCTTCCGCAGCGATGACCAGGCGCTGCTCGGCGGGCTGACGCTTGCCAATATCCGCCGCGGCGTCGCGCAAGCAGGCTCCATCGGCTACTGGGTCGGCGCGCCATTCGCCCGCAAAGGCTATATGACCGCGGCGGTGCGCGCCTTGATCCCATTCTGCTTTCGGACGCTGCGGCTGCATCGGCTTGAGGCGGCATGTATTCCGGCCAATACCGCATCGACCTGCTTGCTGGAAAAGACCGGTTTTAAGCGCGAGGGTTATGCCCGCAGCTATCTGTGCATCAATGGGGTCTGGCAGGACCACCTGCTGTATGCCCGGCTCAACGACGATCCGGATTGAGCAGCACCGCCTTGGGGTTGCCACGCTTGGCTTGCTATAAGCTCGGCCAGCGCATGATTCCGGGATACATGCCCTCGGGCATGACCGGTGTGTGGAAGCCGATATTCGGATAAGATCATGCCAAAGAACAACGCGTCAAAAAGCCGGGGCCGGGAAATGCCTGGGGAGCGAAGCGAACATATGTTGCGAAGCGGCAAGACCGTCCTCGTGCTATTGGGGCTGGCACTGGCGCTGGGGGGCTGCGGCACCAGCATGTTCGGCTCGTCGTCGAAAGCCACGACCGGCGGCGGGACCGCGACAAGCGCCGGCGGCGTTGCCCCAGCAGTGACCACCGATGTCGAGTGCCCAAGCGTCGATGTGCGCATCGGCGCGGCGACCTTGCTGATCGGCAGCAAACCCGGCGGCGGCGAGCCGTCGGCGCTGGACGTTCGCTATCAAGGCAGCATCATCCGCACCGCGCGCGAATGTCACGTGAATGCCGGCGTCATGACCATGAAGGTCGGCGTCGAAGGCCGCGTCATCACCGGCCCGGCCGGCAGCCCCGGCACGGTCGACGTGCCGCTGCGCATCGCCGTCGTGCACGAAGGCGTCAATCCGAGGGCCGTGGTGTCGAAGCTCGTGCATATTCCGGTGACCATGACCGCCGCGATCGACCGAGTCACCTTTACCCATATCGAATCCGAAATCGCGTTTCCGCTGCCGGTGCCGCTGGCGAATATCGATTCCTACGTGGCCTATGTCGGCTTCGATCCGGCGAGCGCGGTGCCGGAAAAGAAGAAACCTGCGGCCAAGAAGCCAAAGCCGAAAGCTGTCGCCAAGCCGAAGCAGAGTTGATCGGTTTCTACTGGCATCGACCAATACTCCGCTCATTCCCGCGTAAGCGGGAATCCAGAAATTTAGTCGCAATGTAAATGATGTCAGGACCGGATCCCCGCTTTCGCGGGGACGAGCGGGTTGGTAGCTACCACCCTCTTAGTTCGATGATCGTGCTCTTGAGCGCGCGCATGTCGGAGATCACGGCGTGGGCGCCGGACGCGCGCAGATGATTGGCGAGTTGGCCGCCGGCGTGGCTGCCGCCGACAAATCCGATCACTGTCATGCCGGCAGCGGCCCCTGCGGCGACACCGACCGGCGAATCCTCCACCACGAGGCACTCGGACGGATGCACACGCATCTTGCCGGCGGCATGCAGGAACAGATCGGGCGCCGGCTTGCCCTTGCCGACGTCGTTTGCCGAAAACAGATTAGGCTCGAAGAAGCGGATCAAGTCGGTGGACTCAAGGCTCACGCGAATGCGGTCGAGCGAGGATGACGAGGCTACGCATTTCGGTCCGCGCAGCCAGGACAGCGCGTAGGCGGCGTGCTTGGTCGCGCGCAGTTCGGCGCGGAACCGGCGCAAGGTCGCGCTGGCCACGGATGCGGCAAAACCTTGCGGCAGCTTGCGGCCGGCGGCCTTCTCGACCTCGGCGAACATGTCGGTGTGTCGGCGGCCGGTGAAATAGCGCGCGACAATATCCGGCGTCAGCGCGAATCCGGCGCGCATGAACTCCTGCGATACGACTGCTGTTGCCAACGGCTCGCTATCGACGAGAACGCCGTTGCAATCGAAGATGACCACGGGTCCCCCGATGCCTCGGCCGGACGTTCCGGCTCAATCATGAAAAATGTGGGCGAATCACTGACGCAAACAGCTACGCGACAATACAGCCGAATCAGTGTCGGCCAGGATAGATGCGGGCAGGCGGTACGAAAAGACCTCCGGACACAACTGGTCGTATTTGCACACTCTCAATACGAATTGTGGGGAAAACTCCGGCGCCAGCTTGCATAGGCCGTTTCGCGATGCGGGACATGCCGCCGCCACCGGCGGCGCCCCGCCTGGGCCGGCAAAATGCTGCTAAGCATTTATATTAATTAAGCTTTTTGCGAACGTCCTCGATGCCCCTGGCGATCAGATCGCTGGCGAGCTTGCCCTTGGTCTCTTGGCTGAGGAGTCGCTCGGCGGCGGCGATGGCGGCGTCGGCGGCGGCGGCACGAACATCGGCTGCCGCCTGCGCCTCCGCCTGGGCGATCTTGGTCTCGGCCATTTTGGTGCGCCGGGCCACGAATTCTTCGATTTTGGCCTTAGCCTCTACCGCGAGCCGCTCGGCTTCGGCCTTGGCGCCGGAAATGATCTCCTGCGCCTCGCTTTCGGCCTCCTGCCGCTTTCGCTGGTAGTCGGCCAGCAGTTGGGCCGCTTCGTCCTTGAGCTTGCGCGCCTCGTCGAGCTCCGCCTTGATGCGGCCGGCGCGGTCGTCGAGGGATTTGGCCAGCATCCGGTGCACGCCGATATAGCCAAGGCCGGCCACGAAGGCCACGAAGGCCAGCGCCACCCAAGTTTCCGGTTCGAACAGCATGGGCGTTTCCATTTTAGTTGACGCGTGATCTTGTCCGAAAACCGGTGCCCACTTTTCGGGATCAAGCGCTAATTCTTGAGCGCGTCTGCGACCGCTTTGGCGACCGCCTTTTCGCTCGGCGCTAAGCCGATCAGCCGTTCGACAATAGCGAGGGTGGCGTCCTCGGCGATGGCCTGGACGTTCGACATGGCAGACTGCTTGGTGGCGGCGATGGTTTTTTCGGCCTCCGCCAGCTTGGCGTTGAGCTCGCCCTCGAGTGTCTTGCGGCGGGCATCCGCGGCGGCGGTCTGCTTTTCGCGGGTCTCGTTGGCGATGGCCTGCGCACGGGCGCGGGCGTCGGCCAGCGCCTTTTCATAGGCCGCGACCGCTTCGTCGGACTGGGTCTTGAGCTTACCGGCGTCGGCGATGTCGTCGGCGATGCGTTTCTGCCGGTTCTCGATGATCGCACCGACGCGCGGCAGCGCCACTTTCGCCATCAGCACATAAAGCAGCACGAAGGCGATCGCGAGCCAGACCAATTGCGAGGCAAAGGTCTGCGACTGGAAAGGCGGAAACGCGCCTTTGTGCTCGCCGGCCGGGGCGTGCCCGGTGCTGGTCGTGTGTGTTGGCTCTGCCATCGTCAGATCGCGCGCCTATTGGCGCGCGCTTTCATTACAGCGCGAACAGCAGCAGCAGCGCGATCAGCAACGAAAAGATGCCGAGCGCTTCGGTGATGGCGAACCCGAAGATCAGGTTGCCGAATTGGCCCTGCGCGGCCGACGGATTGCGAATGGCGGCGGCCAGATAGTTGCCGAAGATGATGCCGACGCCGACGCCGGCGCCGCCCATGCCGATACAGGCAATGCCCGCACCGATGTATTTTGCTGCCACTGGATCCATAACGAACTCCTTCTGGTTCTGCTTATCGGTTCGGGCCTTCAGTGGCCCGGGTGAATAGCATCGTTGAGATAGATGCAGGTGAGAATGGCGAAAACGTACGCCTGCAGAAATGCCACCAGCGTCTCAAGCGCGGTGAGAATGACGATCATGGCGAACGGCAAAACACCGCCGGCCCAGCCGATGGCGCCCAGGCTGCCGCCCATCAGGATGATGAAGCCGGCGAATACTTTGAGCGTAATATGTCCGGCCAGCATGTTGGCGAACAGACGCACGCTGTGCGAGATCGGCCGCGAGATGAACGACAGGACCTCGATGAAGACAATCAACGGCAGGATGTAGATCGGGACACCCTTGGGCACGAACAGGTTGAAGAAATGCAGGCCGTGCCGCCATAGCCCGTAGCCCAGCACGGTCAGGAACACCGTGAATGCCAAGGCGGCGGTGACGATGATGTGGCTGGTGACGGTGAAGGCATAGGGGATCAGCCCGATCATGTTCACGGCCAGGATGAACATGAATATCGTGAAGACGAACGGGAAGAACTTCATGCCTTCGGCGCCGGCGGTCGAGCGCACGGTACTGGCGACGAATTCGTAGGACAGTTCCGCGGCCGATTGCAGACGCGACGGCACTAGGCTGCGCCGTGCGGTGCCGATCACCAGGAAGGCCGTGATGCCGATCACCGCCGCCAGCATGAAGGCGGCGGAATTGGTGAAAGCAATCTCGGTATTTCCGACCTTGATGATCGGAAAAATATCGATGATCTGGAATTGATGGATTGGATCGGCAGCCATAGATCTTTTCGAACGCTCTAGTCGGTCAGATTATTGTCGCGAACGACGCCCGCCGCCCGCATCACGTTTAGTACGCCGGCGGCAAAGCCGAGCAACAGAAACACAATGAGCCCCCAAGGCGAAATTCCCAGCCAGCGGTCGAGCAGCCAGCCGATCAACGCACCCACGACAACGCCGGCCACCAGTTCGGTCGACATCCGGAAACCGCGAGCGTAGCCCGACGCGTCGGCGGTTTGACGAGGACCGTTGTCGTTTTCGGAAGATCGGTTCGCCGATGCGAGCCGGTCGCCGAGACGCTGGAGCCTCGCGGAGAGAGCAGCCTCGTCGTCCGGCGGTTCTTTGCGATCGCCTTTATTGCCGCGCGTGCCGTCAGCCATGCTTTCGACCCGCGTGGATTTAAAGGCCTCGCTCGTGTTCCGCCGCCCTAAAAGCCGCGCGGACCATACTGTTCGGGTTGGGTCGAGTCAAGGAAGGCACCCTGCGGCATAAGTATTTGATATCAATTGCTAAAAGCATAAATTTCCGGCCGCTATGACGGCCGGCGTGTGCACTGCGGTATGCCGGTCAATAGGTCGGGTGGCCGGCGCAGTTTAGTCGAGGCCTGCCGAGTGATATGGTTGGGGGTGTGCAGCGGCCCAGTCGGAGGAAAAACGTCATGTGGACCATCAGGCTTGCCATCGCGGTGGCGCTTGGCTGTGCCGCTTCGCCCGCGCTGGCGCAGGCGCAGAATGACGCGCAGCCGGCCGCGCCTGCCCGCTACAGCTTTAACCGCGTCGATGACGGCTTCCTGCGGCTGGATAATTCGTCCGGGCACCTCGCGTTCTGCAGTGCGCATACCGTGGGCTGGGCTTGCCAGGCGGTGCCGGAGGATCGCGCCGCGCTGGAAAAGGAGATCGCCCGCTTGCAGGATGAGGTCGCTAGCCTGAAGACGGAGATCGCAGGCTTGCGGACACCGCCGCCACGGCCGCCGGCGGAGCTGACGCCGCCCGCCGACAAGAGTGGTGAAATCACCATCAAATTGTTGAGCGAGGAGGATGTCGCGCGCGCCCGCGCGGCTCTCGAAGACGCGTGGCGGCGTCTAGTGGACATGATCGTGAATTTCCAGAAAGAGATGCGCAAGGGTTAGCTGCTCTCGGCACATTCCTCCGCTCGTCCCCGCGCAAACGGGGACCCAGGTTAGCCGCTCAAGTCTGGATTCCCGCTTGCGCGGGAATGAGCGGAGTTGAACGCTAGACATTCCGCAATAACGGACCAGTTAGTACCTCCGTGCCCAGCCAACTCTCTCCCATCACCGAAGTGACGCCGCAGCTGATCGCGACCGCGATGCTGCGCGTCGATACCGCCGGCGTGGGCTTGACTGAGATCACCGGCGATGCGGCTGCCTTCATCGCGCAGCTCGGCGCGGGCGAAGGCGCCTTGCTGGTCTATCTGCGTCACACGTCGGCGTCGCTCACCATCCAGGAGAATGCCGACCCCGACGTGCAAACGGACTTGATCGCCGCGCTCGACCGGATGGCGCCGGAGGACGCACCTTGGACTCATGACGTCGAAGGGCCAGACGACATGCCGGCGCATGTCAAGGCGATGCTCAACGGTGTCTCGCTGCATGTGCCGGTAGTCCAAGGCCGGCTCGCGCTCGGTACCTGGCAAGGCATCTATCTGGTCGAGCACCGGCGTCAGGCCCACAGCCGCGAGGTTATTTTGCAATTCGTCGGCAGCCGGAAATAAGCCGCGCCTAATAGGTGCCGGTCACATAAGTGCCGGTCACGCCGAATAGCGAGAATATCAGCGCCACCGCCCACATGGCGATTGCGATCGCCGAGGTCCACAGCGCGAAGGTGAGATAGGTATCGCGCAATATCGTGGAGCTTGCCCATTGCGCATAGGCTTCCGGCGGCCGGAAATCCTTTGGCAGATAGAGCCACATTTCGGTTTTGCGGTAATCCTTGGTCAGCGCCTCGCGCGCCTTATAGATAAGCACAATCGCCATCAGCGTGGTCAGCGTGCCGCCGGCCTGGAACGCCAGCCGCGGCTCGAACGACATGCCGACCATGACGCAAAAAATCGCCAGCGTGCCGAACAGGCAGGCCCGCTGCACGGTCTCGAACGCGATCCGCCGCATCTCCTCCATGTCGCCCCCCGAACCGCCCTCGGTCCGATTCGAATAATGCTAGCGCAAAATACCGGTTCGGGCAGTCACGAAACGGTGTCACAGACCGCCATGGCCGCCGCCTGCCGACAATACCAGCGCCGAGCAATACAGCAGACCGGCGATGGCGGAGGATGCCTTGGCGAAGCGCAGCAGCAATTCTTCCAGTTGCGCCCGCGCCCAATGCCGGCCGTGTTCTCCCGCGGGCCTTTCATCGGGCCTGAGCGCGCGCCAGGTCTCGCTGCGCAGGAAGCGTTCTTCGGTCAGCAGGTAGCTGCGGATCAGAAGGCCAAACGAGAAAATCAGCGCAATGGTGGCGCCGATTTTGAACGCCAGCGCGGGCTCGAAGCTGGCG
Source organism: Hyphomicrobiales bacterium (assembly GCA_038206805.1). Taxonomy (GTDB): domain Bacteria; phylum Pseudomonadota; class Alphaproteobacteria; order Rhizobiales; family Xanthobacteraceae; genus Pseudolabrys. The sequence continues at coordinate 32,521 of JBBRAL010000007.1, forward strand.
CCCACCATCATGGTTGCGGCCGCCAGGGCGACAAAACATGAATCGCGCGCCACCGTGAAAAATGCAAACCGCCTGAACGGGATCATGGCCGCCTCCTGTCGGACCACCAGCTCCCGAATAAAATGCAAATGCCGTGCCAATTTCTCCCGAACCGGCATTATCGAATCATCCAACAACGGATGCCGCCGGCCGGATTCGGAAAAGACCGGGTGTTACAGGCCGTATTGGAAAAAATTGCCGATCGCCGGCAGCGTCAACAGCGCGGTGCCGGTGAGCCAGATCCACAACGACGCCGGGGTCGAGTCGTCCTTGGCACCGACGATCCGTTCATAGATGGCCGCCGGAATACCGGCGAGGATAATGGTGGCGGTCGAGACCATCAGCGAGGAAAACATCAAGGTGAGCGCGGTGCTGCCAAACAGCAGCGCCGGCGCAAGGACTTGCACATGGATCAAGGCGAACAGCAGCGCGATCTGATTGAAAATACCGTTGACCATGCCGAAGAAGGCGATGCCGATATAGTAAATGTTACGCTCCATGTCGGGCATCAACCGGTTTTGGGCGCCGCGCCCAGCAACAAGAACAGGTAGAGCAGGCCGACCCGCAGCCAGAACAGCCAGACTACGCCGAACAGCCAAATCACCACCGGCGCCGTTGCCTTCGGCGTCACCCATGCGACGGCGGCCACTGCCGGATTGGTGACGCGGCAGAAGAATCGCCAGACATAGTTCGGCGATTCCGGCGGCACGAACAGCCCGAGCAGCGCTCGTCCCAACAGTGTGTACATCAGCGCCGCCAGAATGAAATTCGGCGCCAAGTAAATCCACGACGAAAGTAGGTTGCCGCTCGGTATCACGACACGTAGCTCCTTATAAGACGCTACCCGATCGCTCGCCGGAAAAAAAGCGGGGCCCCGTAGGGCCCCGCTCCGATCGTGTCGGCGTTACGCCGGTCAGGTCTTTTCTTCGAGAACCGTGCGGCCACGCGGCTTGCGGATCTCGTCGACATAGGCCTGCATTTCCTTCGACGGCTCCTTGCCGAGCAGGCTGACCACGTAGATCACCAGGAAGCCGAGCGGCATGCCCAGCAATCCACAGGCGATGTTGTTGAGGTCGAACCAGCCGACCTTGCTGGCCATCGGGTGGCTGGCGGCCACCCAGTGGTCCATGCCGTTCGGCGCCGCAAGTGCCTTGGCAACATCGACCAGCGGCGCGCCGCTGACCGGATTGGTGAGTGAGGACATGAAGAAGTACTTCACGCCCGCGCCCGGGAAGTAGCGGGTGGTCACCAAGTAGAAGATGCAGAGGCCGAAGCCCGCGAGCATCCCGCAGACCGCGCCCGCGGCCGTGGTCCGCTTCCACCAAACGCCCATGATGAGCGCCGGGAAGTTACCAGCCATTGCCAGCGAGAACGCCCAGCCGACCATGGCCAGGATATCCGCCGGTCTGGTGGACGCCACATAAGCTGCCAGCACGGCCACCAAGAACAACAGGATACGCGCTACGGTCAACCGACGCATGGTCGGCGCGCCCGGGTCGAGCATCTTGTAGTAGACGTCGTGGGACAGTGCATTGGCGATGGCCAGCAGCAAGCCGTCGGCCGTCGAGAGCGCCGCCGCCAGGCCGCCGGCGGCCACTAGACCCGAAATCACATACGGAAGACCGGCGATCTCCGGGGTGGAGAGCACGATCACGTCCGTGTTGATGACGAAGTCCTGTAACCTGACGATGCCGGGATGTCCGGCGATCGCCTTACACGCCGCGATGATGGCGTCGGCACTGATGGCATTCTTGCCGCAGATCTGGATCAGGCCCAGTTCGCCCCAGTTGAACAACCAGGGCCGCACTTGGTCGACGTTGCGACCGATGATGTTGGTGTACACCTCGAGCTTGGAGAACGCCGCGTAGGCCGGCGCCGAGAAGTACAGCAAGAAGATGAACAGCAGCGACCACGCCACCGACTGCCGCGCCTCACGCACCGAGGGGGTGGTGAAGTAGCGCATCAGGATGTGCGGCAGCGACGCCGTGCCTACCATCATGCAGAAGCAGATGGCGAAGAAGTTGAGCGGACTGTAGTTGATGAACGGTTGTATGTGCGGTTTGAGCGCCGCCGCCGTCGTCAACCCGCTCGCCAGCATCTGCTGCTCGCGCGCCGTGATTTCCGCGATCGCCGTGCCGTAGGTCAGTTCCGGGATCGGGATGCCGTAATGCTTGGTGGACAGGATCACGATCGGCGTCAGGTAGGCGATGATCAGCACGATGTACTGTGCGATCTGCGTCCAGGTCACCGCCCGCATGCCGCCCAGCATCGCGCACAGCAGGATGCCGGCTAACCCTGCGAACACCGCGATCTCGAACTTCATGCCGAGGAAGCGCGAGGCGATGATGCCGGTGCCGTAAATCTGCGCCGTCACATAGGTGAAGGAGCAGCACACCAGCACGACCACCGCGATGAAGCGGGCGAAGTTTCCGCCGAAGCGGAACGCCATGAAGTCGGGCACGGTATAGGCGCCGAATTTGCGCAGATACGGTCCGATCAGGATCGACACCAGCACGAAGCCGCCGGTCCAGCCGAGCACCCAGGTGAGCCCGTCATAGCCGAGCAGAAACAGCGTACCGGCCATGCCAACGAAGGACGCCGCCGACATCCAGTCGGCGCCGGTCGCCATGCCATTGTAGAACGCCGGCACGCGGCGGCCGGCCACGTAATATTCGGAAACTTCCGCAGTCCGGGTCATCACGCCGATGACAGCGTAGACCGCGACCGTGAAGCCCACGAACAGATAGCCGAGAATTTTGTTCGGTACGCCGACCTGTTCGAGGACCGCGAGCAGGATGATGAAACCGACGAAGCCGCCGGTATAAGTGCCGTACATGCGTCCGAGATTTTTGATGAAATCCGAACTGCCGGCTGTTTGAGTTGCCATTGTTTTGTTCCCCCTCACTCGTCTTCGGCGAAGCCGTGTTCCTGGTCGATCTTGTTCTGTTGCCTAGCGAACAGGAACAACATGACCACGAACGCGATCAGCGAGCCCTGCGCAGCCATGTAGAAGCCGAGCGGGAAGCCAAGAATTGGAATGTGAATCTTGTTCAGCGGAACGACGAAAAAGTGGATGATGTAGCCGAAGAACAACCACGCCGCGAGGTGCTTGAACATCAGGTTTCGCGTTCGCGTCCAGTGCGCTTCTGTGTTCTCTTGTGGTGTAGCCATTTGTTGCCTTCCTCCCTAGAAATGCCCCGAGACCGCGCGCGCGGTTCGGAATTGGTCGGAGAAGGGGATTCGATGGAAGTTGCTGGCGGCACCCCTAGCTTGCCGCGGTCGCTCCCGTTCTTGCAGCCGGGTAGGACCATTAACTAAACGTAACATTAGCCGATTGGGCGGCCTTATTAGACTTTCGGCTAATCTAGCCGCAAAGGGTACTGTTTTGGCGAGGAATTTTTATTTCCATCCACCGCCGTTTTTCGGCTCCTATTGATGCTGCACTGCACTATGCTGCATTCGGCCGCACGGTCGCCAGACGCGCTATGAGTTTATTGGATATCATAAGCCGTGCGTTCGATAGTTTGGCGGCCGTCCCGATAGGGCCAAAGGATCATTCCGGTTGAGCGAAGCTTTGCAGTATCGATTGGTGATCGCCGACGACCACCCGCTGTTTCGCGGCGCGTTGCGTGAGGCGGTATCCGGTCTATTGGAGCGGGTGGACATCGCGGAAGCCGGCACGTTCGACGAGGTGGTCGAACTGCTCGAACGCGACGGCGATGTCGATCTCATTCTGTTGGATCTGACGATGCCGGGGGTGCGCGGCTTCTCCGGTCTCATGTATATGCGCGCGCAATATCCGAGCGTGCCGGTAATCGTGGTGTCGGCCAATGACGATCCAACCGCCATCCGCCGCTGCATGGGGTTCGGCGCCTCCGGGTTTATTCCCAAGACGCTCGGCGTCGATGCCATGCGCGCGGCGATCTCGCGAATCCTGGGCGGCGGCGTATGGACGCCGCCCGACGTCGATCTCGCCGCCGGCGCGGGCGCCGATGCCGAGGCGGCCGAACTGATGGCGCGCATGGCGACGTTGACGCCGCAGCAGGTGCGCGTGCTGATGATGTTGTCGGAGGGACTGCTCAACAAGCAGATCGCCTATCAGCTCGGCGTCTCCGAAGCGACGGTGAAGGCGCACGTCTCGGCCATTCTGCAGAAGCTCGGCGTCGAGAGCCGCACGCAAGCCGTGATCGCCGCCGCCAAGATTGAAGGCGGCCAATGGCCGCAAGGCGCCAGCGCGGAAGGGTGACCTTCTTTTTGCTCCCCGCAAGCGGGGAGGGATAAGAAAGTCACTCCGCCGCCGCCACCCGCAGCACGCGCCATTGCGCCAGCAGCGCGCGCAATGCCGCCGGCTTGATCGGCTTGTGCAGCACCTGGATGCCTTCGGCGCGCGCCTGCTCGCGCACGGCCGGCGAGCGGTCGGCGGTGATCAGGATCGCCGGCAGGTCGCCGCACAGCGCCCGCAGCGCGGCGATCGCCTCGATGCCGTTGCCGTGATCGAGATGATAATCGATCAGCAGACCGTTCGGCGGGGTTGGACTTTCGGCGATCGCCGCCAGCGCAACGTCAAGGTCGGGCGCCTTGATGACCGCGCAGCCCCAGCCGTGCAGCAGCGTCTCCATGCCGTCGAGCACCGACGGCTCGTTGTCGATGCAGAGCGCGGTGGTGCCGGCGAGCTGGCCGGGGTCGATGCGGGTGTCATCGCGCGCCGGCAGCTCGACCGGTGCGGCATTCGAGCGCGGAACGGCGACCGCGAAATGCGAGCCGCGGCCGGCCGCCGAATCGAGTTCGACGGCGCTTCCAAGGACGCGCGCCACGCGCTCCACGATCGATAATCCCAGCCCGACGCCACGCGCGATCCTGGCGCCCTGATCAAGCCGATGGAATTCGATGAAGATATCGCGCCGCTTGGATTCCGGAATGCCGACGCCGGTGTCGTAGACGTCGATGCGCAAGTCGTTGCCGCGCCGCCGGCAGCCGACCAGCACGCGTCCCGTCGGCGTGTATTTGATCGCGTTGGAAACCAGGTTTTGCACCAGCCGGCGCAGCAGCCGGCGGTCGGAGCGCACCACCAGCGAGCACGCCACATATTTGAGTTCGATGCCCTTGGCGGCGGCCATCGGCGCGAATTCGAGTTCGATCTGGCGCATCAATTCGTCGATGCGGAAGCTGGCGAAATCCGGGCGCATGGCGCCGGTGTCGAGCCGCGACATGTCGAGCAGCGCGCCGAAGATTTCCTCCACCGCATCGAGCGAAGCATCGATGTTGTCGATCAGGCGGCGGTCGTCGCGTCCGCCACGCTCGATCAGGCTGGTGACGTATAGCCGTGCCGCGTTGAGCGGCTGCAGGATGTCATGGCTCGCCGCCGCCAGGAACTTGGTTTTGGAAATATTGGCGGCGTCGGCCTCGCCCTTGGCGCGCGCCAGCGCGACATTGAGCAGCGTGAGTTCCTCGGTGCGCTCGCGCACGCGCCGCTCCAGCGTCTCGTTGGAGCGTTCCAAGGCCTCGGCGGCCTCCACGCTGGGGGTAATGTCGGTGAAGGTGGTGACGATGCCGCCGTCCGGCATGCGGTTGGCGCGCACTTCGATCACCATGCCCTCCGCGAAGCGTTCCAGGAACGGCTCGCTGCCGGCGGCGTAGCGCTCGATCTGCGCGTGCACGAAGTCGCCGATGCGGTCGGGGCTGACATTGCCGCGCCGGCTGTTGAAACGCAGGATCTCTGAAAGCCCGATGCCGACGCGGATCAGGCTCGGCGGCAGGTCGAGAATTTCGCCGAACTGGCGGTTCCAGCAGATCAGTTGCAGGTCCTTGTCGAACACCGCGATACCCTGGCGCACGTGGTCGAGCGCGGTCTGCAGGATTTCGCGGTTGTACTGAATCGCGGCATTGGCGTCGTCGAGCAGTTTCAAGGCCGCCTGGGTCGAGACCGTGCGCTTGCGCAAGAGCAGCGAGAGCACCAGCCGCGACGACGCGCCGCCGATCGCCGAGGACAGGATGTGCTCGGCATATCGCACCAGCCGGAAATCGGCCTCGTCCTTGGCTTCGAGGCTGATGCGATGCGTGGCCGCGAAGCTCTCGAACGCGGCGCGGGTGCGCTGCTCGCCGAGATAGCGCGCGATCGTGGTGGTAAGTTCATCCACCGTCACCGACGAGCGCCAGAGCCTAAAGCTCGGCGCTATCGGCGTGAGGTCGGACGGCACGAATGTATTGGCCTGCAGCCGCTCGATAGCCGTGGGCTCGCGCCGCAGCGAAAACCCGATGTAACAAAGGATATTGAGCGTCAGGCTCCAGACCACGCCGTGCACCAGCGGCGACAGTTCGAGTCCGAACAAATGCTGTGGGCGCAGCATGACCAATCCCCAGGGCCCATCCGTCAGCACGCGCTGGCCGACGACGCCGATGTCGGCGAAGGTTGGCAGCAACAGCGTATAGGCCCACATCAGAATGCCGGCGCTCATGCCGGCGATGGCGCCAGCGGCGGTGGCGCGCCGCCAGAACAAGCCGCCGAAAAACGCCGGCGCCAGTTGTGCAATCGCGGCGAACGCGAGAATGCCGATGGCGAAAAGCTGCGCATCGCCGGCCAAGCGGTAATACACGTAGGCGAGCAGCAGAATGACGAAGATCGAAAGCCGCCGCACCGTGAGCAGCAGCGAGCCGACGTTCTCGCGCTGGCCGAGCAGCGCCCCGCGGCGCTGCAATACCAGCGGCATGACCAGGTCGTTCGATACCATGATCGAAAGCGCGACCGATTCCACGATCACCATGGCGGTGGCGGCCGATAGCCCGCCGACGAAGGCGGCGATGGTGAGCACGTTGGAGCCCGCCTGTAGCGGTAGCGCCAGCACGAACATGTCGCTGTCGACCGTGCCGGATTTGAAGGTGATCAGGCCGGCGAGCGCGATCGGCACCACGAACAGATTGATCAGCACCAGATAGAGCGGAAACAGCCAGACGGCGCGCTTGATCTCGCCTTCGTTGTTGTTCTCGACCACCGCCACATGGAATTGCCGCGGCAGCAGGATGATCGCCACAAACGACAACAGCGTGGTGGCGACCAGCGTATCGAACGGCGGCTCGTGCAGGAAGAGCGCCGCCGTCTGCGGGCTTTGCCGTGCCGCCTCGAACAAGGCGCTTGGGCCGCCGAACATCCAGAACGTCACGAAGATGCCGACCGCCAGGAATGCGAACAGCTTGACGATCGATTCGGTCGCGATCGCCAGCATCAGGCCGTCCTGGTGCTCGGTGGCGTCGATATGGCGGGTGCCGAACAGCACCGCGAAGGTTGCCATCGACAGTGCCACAAGCAGCGCGATGTCGCCGTATAGCGGCCGGCCGGCATCGCTTGCCAGCGTGATATGCGCGAGGATGGTTTCGAGCGAGGACGACACCGCTTTGAGCTGCAGCGCGATGTAGGGAATGGTGCCGACGATCGCGATCAGCGCGACGGGGGCGGCGACCGCCTGGCCCTTGCCGTAGCGCGCGGCGATGAAATCGGCGATCGAGGTGATGTTTTGCGTCTTGGCCAGCCGTACGATCCGCACCAGCAGCGGCGAGAACAGCCCGATCATCAGCACCGGGCCGATATAGATCGTGATGAATTCGTAGCCGGTGCACGAGGCCGAGCCGACCGAACCGAAGAAGGTCCATGACGTGCAATAGATCGCCAGCGACAGCGGATAGATCAGCAGGCGGGCGCGGCCCTCGCGTCCGAGACCGCGGCCAAAACCGCGGCCAAGACTGCGCCCAAGTCCGCGGCTGCGGTCCCCGTAGCTCGCCACCAGGAACAGCAGGCCGATATAGGCAAGCGCCACCGCGATGACGACCCAGCCTTGCAGCATGCTCGGCTCCAGATCGGGGCTAAACCCCGGCAAGGGAAGGCTTTTAACGGCCTTAAGTCACCACATAACGCGCTTGAGGTCCATCGCGAGCGGCAACCCCCCAGGCGCGCCCAAAACCGCCTGCCGCCGGCTAATTAGCTGGTCTAGGTTAGGATCGGGGTTAAAAGGATTACCAAGCGAAGCCGGGCAACTAGGCTGGAAGCAAGCAATGGGCTTTTTCGACATGTTCCGCCGCGGCGCGCCGATCGTTACGCGCGATGTGCTGGTGGATTTTCTCGATGCCCAGTCCGCCTTCCTGGCGCAGAAGGGGCTCTTTGAATATTCGCGGGCGCGGGCCGGCCCTTTCGGCAACATCTTGTTCGACGACAAGACCTTCCTGGCCGAACTGGAGAAATCGCGTTGGCTGGCGTTTCCCGTGATGCTCGCCATGGTCGGCGAGGCGGTGGAAGGCCTGTTGCGGCCGGCGGCCGGCGACCGGCGCGCCGTTATGCTGCAAGGCTTGACCGCCAGCGCGCTCACTGCCTTCGACCGCTATCCGGCGCCGCCGGCATTAAGCGCCGAAGACTGGGCGCAATTGCGTGTCGGGCTTGAGCACGATTTCAGTCTGCTGAGCTTCCATCCGGTCAAACGGGCGATGGACATTCCGGCTCGATTTATCGACCGCTATGTGGCGGCGATGCCGATCCACGAAAAACTGCGCGCCAAAGATGAGCCGACGATTCATAATTATCTAAAATCGAACTTGTGCAACGTGCACGAAGTGTTCGTACGGCGTGCGGATGTTACAGCGCTGGTCGAGGTTCTGACGCAACCGCGCCGATGAGGTCGGGCTGTGCCAACAGTCAGCAATGCAACGCCGCTGATCGCACTTGACGCCTTCGTCATCGATACGGAGACGACCGGCCTCGATCCGGGCAAGGCGCGCATTGTCGAGATCGGCGCGGTGCCGCTGAAGGCCGGAAAGCTTGACCGGCAAGCGGCATTGCGCCGGCTGCTGAATCCGGGCGAGCCGATCCCGGCGGTGGCGATGCAAATCCATCATATCGACGATGCGATGGTGGCCTCGGCGCCGGGCTTTGCCGCGGTCTGGCCGGAGGTCTCGGCCGCGATGTCGGGCGCCATCCTGATCGGACATACGCTCGGTTTCGATCTTGCCGTGCTCAAGCGCGAATGCGAACGGGCGGGCCTGGCATGGCGCGCGCCGCGCACGCTCGATACCCGGCTGCTGGCGCAGGTGGCCGAGCCGCATCTCGGCGGCTACACGCTCGAACATCTGGCGAGTTGGCTGGGCGTGACAATCGAGGCCCGCCATTCGGCGGTCGCCGACGCCGTCATTACCGCCAAGATTTTTCTCGCGCTGCTGCCGAAGCTGCGTGAGGGCAATATCCGCACCTTGGCCGAGGCCGAGCAGGCCTGCCTCGCGCTCACCGGCGTGCTGGAAGACCAGCATCGCGCCGGCTGGGAGCAAGCGGTGGCGGCGCCGCAGGCGCGCGCAGAACGCGCGCTGGCGCGTATCGATACATATGCCTATCGCCATCGCGTCGCCGACGTAATGAGCAAGCCGCCAAAATTCATCGCGGCCGATGTCCTGCTCGGCGATACGCTGCAACGCATGGCGCGCGAGAAGGTTTCCTCGCTTCTGGTCGTTGCCGCCGGCGCCGGGACGGCGATGCGCGCGCGCGATACCGCCATCGTCACCGAACGCGACGTGTTGCGTGCGCTGGCCGAGCAGGGCGCGCAGGCGCTCACCCGGCCGGTTGCGCATTTCGCCAGCAAGCCGCTGATCGCCGTGCCGGCCACCGCATTCGTCTATCGCGCGCTCGGCCGCATGAGCCGGCTCAAATTGCGTCATCTCGGCGTGGAAAACGAGAACGGCGAAGTCTGCGGCATCGTCACGTCGCGCGACCTGCTGCGGCTGCGCGCGCAAGAGGCCTCGATCCTCGGAGACGCCATCGACCAGGCCGACGACGTGCCGGCCTTGGGCGCCGCCTGGGCGCGTTTGCCGCAAGCGGCCAACGGCCTGATTGCTGAAGGCGTGAGCGCGCTTGTCATTGCCGCGGTGATTTCGCGCGAACTCGGCGCGCTCACCCGCCGCGCCGGCGTGCTGGCCGAACGGCGCATGCTGGCGGACGGCCAGGGCGAGCCGCCCTGCGGCTATGCGCTGTGCGTGCTCGGCTCGGCCGGGCGCGGCGAAAGCCTGCTCGCCATGGATCAGGACAATGCCATTGTGTTTACCGACGGCGCGCCCGGCGAGGCCGCCGACCAATGGTTCGCGCGGCTCGGCGGCATCGTCGCCGACATCCTGCACGAGGTCGGCGTGCCCTATTGCAAGGGCGGCGTCATGGCTAAGAACGAAGCCTGGCGCGGCTCGATGGCGACCTGGCGCGCGCGCATCAAGCACTGGATCACGCGCTCGGATCCCGCGGACCTGCTGTCGGTCGACATCTTCTTCGATCTGGTGGGCGTGCATGGCGACGTCGCGCTGGCATCCGAATTATGGCGTGCGGCATTCGACGCCGCGCATGGCAATGCCGGTTTCGCCAAACTGCTGGCGGCGGCGGCCGGCGAAGTGGAGCCGGGCTTAAACTTCTGGGGCGGCATTCGTAGCGAGAATGGCCGCATCGATCTCAAGAAGGCGGGCCTGTTCGGCATCGTGACCACCGCGCGTGTGCTGGCGATCTGCCATCGCGTGTTGGAGCGCTCGACGCCGGCGCGGCTCAGCGCGATCGAAACCCTCGATCGCGGCGGCGCCCGCGACCTCGGCGCGCTAGCGCGCGCGCAAGGCGTGTTCCTCGATCTCATTCTCATGCAGCAGCTTGCCGACATGCGGGGCGGTCTGCCGCCGGGCAACAAGGTCTCGCTCAAGCGGTTGAGCCGCGCGCAGCGCGACGCGCTGAGCGAAGCGTTGTCGGCCGTGCGCTATCTCGATGAACTCACGCGCGATCTGTTGTTTTGACAACCGGACGGCGGCGCGGGCCCGCGGCGCAGGCGAGCGGCCGCGCCCCGGAATAACAGCGGCACGTTACTTCGCCGTTTGACGTGAGCGCGTGCGCACGGCATTGATCTCGCACAATGGGCTAAAGTGCCAAGGGCGCTTATTGGCCCCGCGAAAGCCGCCGATCTTGTCCGTGCCGCCAGCCATCACACGCGCCGCAACATTCCGCCATGTCGCGGAAACGCTTGCTTTTGCCGCCGCCGGCGGACTAACGCTCGGGCTCGCAGGCGTGCCCGCCGGCTATCTATCGGGCTCGATTCTGGCGGTCGCCTGCGCCTCGCTGGCCGGGCGGCCGATGCTGATCCCGATACAGCCGATGCGCATTTTGTTGGTGCTGATCGGCATTTCGCTCGGCGCCGTGGTTACACCGGCGACGCTGAACGGCATGACGACCTATCCGCTGAGCATCGGCGTGCTGGTCGTATGCATGGTCTGCATCAGCATCAGCGGCGCTGCATACCTACGCGTGGTGCACGGCTGGGACAAGATAACTGCATACCTCGCCGCCGCGCCGGGCGGCCTGTCGCAGGTGATGGGGCTCGCCGCCGAACTCGATGCCGATATGCGCGCCATCGCCATCGTGCAGACCGTACGCGTAGTGATCATCGCGGTCGGCCTGCCGGCCGGTCTATCGCTGCTCGGCCTCGTCGGCCATGCCAGCCGCGGCGTCGGCGGTCCGTTCGATCCCGCGCAGCTCGGCGAACTCGCGATCCTGATCGCCGCCTCGGCCGCCGTTTCGATCGCTGCCTTTTTCATCAGGTTTCCCGGCGGTCTGCTGTTCGGCGCCATGCTCACTTCGGCGGCGCTGCATGGCAGCGGATATATTCATGTGGTGATGCCGTGGTGGGTGACCAACACGGTGATGGTCGCGTTCGGCGCGGTGACCGGATCGCGCTTCGCCGGTACGCCATTGCGATTGCTGGCGAAGTTTATTGGCGCCGCCTTCGGCTCGTTCGCCGTGGCGGTGGCGGTCACGGCGATATTCGCGGCCGCACTGGTCGGGCTCTTGGGGTTGCCGATCGGCGAGGTGATGATCGCCTACGCGCCCGGCGCGGTGGACGCGATGATGCTGCTCGCGCTGGCGCTCAATCTCGACCCGGTCTATGTCGGCGCCCATCACCTCGTGCGCATCTTCTTTGTATCGCTGGCCATGCCGCTTTTGGCGCGGCGCGCCGCGCCCGCGCGCAAGGCGGTGGACGACGCGGTCAAGCCGCCGCCAAAGCGTCCACCGTTCGAGGATTGATTAGTTCTCGTCATTCCGGATCGCCGCTTTGCGGCATTCGGAATGACAGGGCGGGTTATTCCGCCGCCATCGCCTGCTTGCGGGTCGGCAGTTCGAGCTTGTCCCATACATCGACCAGCGCTTCCGCCAGCCGATCGATCAGCGCGTCGTCGTGATAGGGCGACGGCGTGATGCGCAGGCGCTCCTCGCCGCGCGGGACGGTCGGATAGTTGATCGGCTGGATGTAGATGCCGTGCTCGGCCAGCAGCATGTCGCTCGCCGCCTTGACCTTTTCCGGGTCGCCGACGAACACCGGCACGATATGCGTGGTTGACGGCATCACCGGCAGACCTGCGGCATTGAGCACCGACTTGACGCGGGCGGCGCGGTCCTGATGGCGGTCGCGTTCCCATTGCGAGGTCTTGAGATGCTTGATCGCCGCGGTGGCGGCGGCGCAGATCGCCGGCGGCAGCGCGGTGGTGAAGATGAAGCCGGGCGCGTAGGAACGCACCGCATCGACCATCTCCTTGCTGCCTGTAATAAAGCCGCCGAGGCAACCGAACGCCTTGGCCAATGTGCCCTCGAGCACGTCGACGCGATGCATCGCGCCCTCGCGCTCGCAGATGCCGCCGCCGCGCGGCCCATACATGCCAACCGCGTGCACTTCGTCGGCATAGGTCATGGCGCCATAGCGCTCGGCCAGATCGCAGATCGCATGCACGGGCGCCACGTCGCCATCCATGGAATAGAGGCTCTCGAACAAGATTATTTTCGGGCGTTTCGGATCGGCGGCCTTGAGCAGCTCTTCCAGATGGCCGACATCGTTATGCCGCCAGACCAGTTTCTCGCAGCCGGACTGCCGCACGCCTTCAATCATCGAATTATGGTTGAGCGCGTCCGACAGCAGCAGGCAGTTCGGCAGCAGCTTGGCGATGGTCGGGATGCCGGTCTGGTTCGAGACATAGCCGGAGGTGAATACCAGGGCGGCCGGCTTGCCGTGCAGGTCGGCGAGCTCGCGCTCCAGCTCGACCAGCGGATGGTTGGTGCCGGCGATATTGCGGGTGCCGCCGGCGCCGGTGCCCATGCGGGTCGCGGTCTCCACCATGGCGCCGATCACCTTGGGATGCTGGGCCATGCCGAGATAGTCGTTGGAGCACCAGATTACGACGTCGCGCGGGCCTTGCGGGGAGTGCCAAAGGGCGTGTGGAAAGCGGCCGGCGATGCGTTCGAGGTCGGCAAACACCCGGTACCGGCGTTCATTCCGCAATGTGGCCAAAGCGGATGAAAAAATATCGTTGTAATTCATGCCCTTACTACTTTCCCGCCCCGCACTGGACCTTTTCTAACGGGGTTCCAGGGGGGTTGTCGAGGCAAGATTCGTTACATTCCAAACTGCCGCATTGATGGAAGTCAAAATTGCCGGACTGGAATTTCAGGCCGAAAACTAGCCTTTGGACGGCCCGCCGGGGGTCTGGAAGGGGCCAAGGTCGATATGGCCGCGCAGGCCGGCGAGCAGAATGGCGCCGATATGAAGCTGCAGGACGAATTCTCCGGTGGCGATCAACCCGGCCAGTTCCGCCGGCGTCACCAGCCTGGTTTCGATGCCGGCCTCGGTAGCATGCGGTTCGGCGCGTTCCCCGGTCTGCACGAAGAATGAATAGATGCGATTCGACAGCCGCGAGGTGCAGGGCACGTAATCGCCGAGCGCATGCAACGAACGGGTGGGGTAGCCGGTCTCCTCCATCAGCTCGCGCCGGCAGGTGTCGGCAGCGGCCTCGCCCTTGTCCACCAGCCCGGCCGGTAGTTCCCAGGTGAAGCACTCCAGCGCCGGCCGGTATTGCCGTACGATCGGAATGCGGCCGTCCGGCGTCATGGCCACGATGGCGATGTAATCCTGCTGGCCGACCGCGTGGTAAAGCTCAGGCGGGCTGCCGGCCGCGAATTCCACTTCGCGCTCGATGATCTCCATCCAGGGCGACACCTTGGTGGTGCGCCGCGATTTGATCCTGGGCCAGTCGGTCATGGGCGCGATGCTAACATATTGCGGCGCGGATCGTCAGATTGCTGACCGATTGGTTCAAATCGCTGTGCTTCCTGCTGGCGCGGGTCTGAGCGGTTCCAAACGGCCGCCGACGTTAAAAGGGCGGCCCTCGCGGCCGCCCTTTATTAATTAAAGCGTGACCCAAATCGATCAGCCGCCCTTTTTTGCAAGCTCGCCGCCAAGGCGGTTGAAGCGCGCCCTCTGCTCGTCGGAGAGCGAGGTATAGAAGCTGTCGAGCGCGGGCTTCACCGTGTTGGCCGCTTCGATCATGGCCTTGAGCCGCGTCTCCATCACCTCCAGCCGGCCCGGCGGGGTGAGCGCTACGTCTTCCGGACAGGCCGCCTGCATGATCGAGACTGCTTTGGCGGTGGCGTCGTCGAGCCGCTTGAGGTCGGCTTCCTGCGCGTCGGTCGGCTTGACCGCGTCTTCGACCCGTTCGATCGGCAGATTGGTCAGGCCGGGCTTCTGGTCCTTGCAGCTTTTGCCATCATCGGCCGAAGCCTGACCCGTTGTGGATCTGTCGGCGGTCTGCTGTTTCGGCCCGATTTCGTTGAAGCGTTCTTTCTGTTCGTCCGAGAGCGAGCTGTAGAACGTCTCCAGCGCGGGCTTAACTGTCTGCACGGCGCCAAGTGTGGCGTCGAGCCGCGCCGTTATGGCGGTGAGACGGCCCGGCGGCGTCAGCGGGAAGGCGTTCTCCGGCGGGCATGACGCCTTGAACACGACGGCGGCTTCGTTGCCGGCCCTGCGCACATCGCCGAGCAATTGCTTCTGCTCGACATTGAGGCCGACCTTCTTTTCGATCTCGGCGAAGGGCCAAGCGGTGACGCCGTTGCCAGGCTGCTTGCACAGTGCCTGCACCGCGGCGTGACTCGGGCGTTCCACCGACGATATCGACGGCTCGGCATAAGCATATTCTTGCACGTATTCTTGCGGCGGGCCGGCTTCGCCCCAGAACACGCCGTCGAAGAAGTCGTCATAGGCATAAGCCCAGTAGCCGTTATCGTAGCCGCCCGGCCAGAACGCATAGTTGAACACGTCGGAATAGGCGTAAGGCCAGAACACCGGACCGTACCACGGCACGAAGCCGGCGCGCTGGCCGTGCCGCCAGGCTTGGCGGGCGGCAAAGCGCGAGCCACGAACGCCGGCGGCATTGATGCCTCGGGCCGTGGCGAAGCGCGACGCGAAGCGGCCTTGCCGCGCCGCCTTTGGTGTCACGCGTGCCTGGCCATTATGGCGCAGACCGGTGCGTATGCGCGTGTTCTGCGTGGCGGCCAGGCTGGGCGAGGTTTGGGTTTTCGATTGAGCATTGCGCTGGCGCTCCGCTGCGCGTTGTTTGCGCGCGTGCTGAATTTGGTCGCGCTTGGCGGCGCGCTGTTTCGCCGGAAGCGAACGCAAGGCGCGGTCTTCGCGCTGGCGCAGCTTTTGTTCTTGCCGTCTAACCTGGCGCGAGTTTGCCTGCGGCGTGACCGCCTGCTTGTTCCGCTGTGGCGCGACCGCCTGTTTGTTCTGCTGTGGCGTGACCGCTTGCTTGTTTCGCTGCGGCTTGACCGCCTGTTTGTTCCGCTGCGGAGTGACTGCCTGCTTGTTCCGTTGCGGCGTGGCTGAACGCGGTTGCGCTTGGTGGCGAGGTTGCTGCGCTGAACGGTTTACCGCCGGTGCCGCCGAGCGTTGCGGCGCGACGTGTGGTCGTTCCGCGCGCTGCGGTGCCGGTCGCGATGGTGCCATGCGCGCCGCCGGGGCCGCATGCGGCGCAGGTGCTCGCGCGGCTGGCGCGGCGCGCGCCGGCGCCGCTCTTGCGGGGGGCGCCGCTGCCCCGCCTTTCTTGGCGTGCTCTTGCGCGAGCGCGCTCAACGGTATCGCCGTAGCCAGCGCCAATATCGCCACTAAACGCCCAATACAAACTCTCATGAAACCCGTCCTCGTTCGCCGTCTTGATGAATTAGTTCTGAACCTATCTCGGTCCCTACTTGAACTAACGGCCGGGCATTTGAGTTCCGTCGGTCGGGTGAATACTGCTTGTGCGTTTACGGTCGAACATGAACGTCGGGTAATGTTGCCGTTTGCGCGCCTTGATTTTGATCGATGCCGCGGCGCAAGAACGCGAAACGCCGCCGAGCCCTGCGGCCCGGCGGCGAAATGTCGCTCTAGCAGTCGATGCTGCGGTCAGCGGTTACCGCTTGGCGCCGCTGGTCTGGCTCGCGCGCAACCGCTCGATCAATTCGGCGGTCGGATAGGAATCGGCCGGCAGCCCGACTTTTATTTGCGCCTTCTTGACCGCGCCGCGGGTTCCTGAGCCGACCTTGCCGTCGACTTCGCCGACCGCATAACCGTGCTTGAGCAGCTGGCGCTGCAACTCCATGACCTGCTCGGTGGAAAGCGTTTCCGCCAGTTTGGCGCCGTCGTGGCTCACCACCGGTGCACCCGCCAGACGCGTGGCATAATAGGCGACCGTGGTGGAATAGACATAGGCCGAGTTCCAGCCAAGGAAGGCTTGGAAGTTCGGATAGGCAAGAAAGGCCGGGCCGTGACGGCCCATGGGCAGGATCATCGAGGCCGCCAGATCGTCTGACGGCAGCGAACCGTGCGCCGCCTTCACGCCCCAGGCCACCCACTGCGAGCGCGGATGCTTGATGGCCAGGTCGGCCTGGTCCCAAGGCAGGGTTTGCGGCACGCGTACTTCCTGCAGCCAGGGCTGGCCGCGCTGCCAGCCGAGGCTGACCAGGAATTTAGCGCCGGAGGCCATCGTGTCGGGAATGCTGTGGACCAGGTCGCGGCGGCCGTCGCCGTCGAAGTCGACGGCGTTCTTGAGATAGTCGGAAGCGGTGAACTGCAAGCCGCCGAATTCGCCGGCCCAGTCGCCGATCACATCGGCCGGCTGATCGCCGCGCTCGACAATGCGCAGCGCATCCAGCAATTGCGTACGGAAGAAGTCCGGGCGGCGGCAGTCATAGGCGAGCGTGGCGATCGCACTCATAATCTTGTAGTTGCCGAAATTGGCGCCGAAGTCGCTTTCCAGCCCCCAGAACGCGACCAGCACCGGCGCCGGCACGCCATACTCCTTCTCGATCTTGGCGAACAGCGCGGCATGCTGCTTGATCTTGGCTTGGCCGTTCGGAATCCGGCCACCGCCCACCATGCGGTCGGAAAATTGCAGGAAGGTCTGATTGAACACGGACTGGCCGTGGTCGCGGCGCACAATCGCCGGGTCGAATGTCATGTGCGGGGCGGCGGCGGCGATCACCCGCGCCGAGATGCCCGCCGCTGCGGCATCCTTCTTGAAGGTTTCGAGCCAGCGCTCATAGCTGCCGGTATTCTGACACGAGGCGGCCAATGCCGGGCCCGCCAATACGGCGCCCACGACTGCCGCCACCAAGGTCAATGCCGTTTTCCGCATTGTCTGAATCCGCCTTTTTCGAGGATATAGCGGGCAAATCTGCCCAACGCCCGGCCTGGGTCAAGGTCGATCGCCGATAAGCGTTAAGATGGATTCTTGTGCAAATGATGGTTTATGCCCTTAAGCATGCGGGCAGGCGCTGGATGATCGTTTTATTGCAGAATCCTGCACAGAGACCGGAAGTGGCATGCAAGTCCTGGTAATCGGTGCCGGCGTGGTCGGGCTGGCGGTCGGCCGCGCCGCCGCGCGTAAAGGCCATGAGGTGGTGGTGGCGGAGGCGGAATCCACCATCGGAACCGGTATTTCGTCGCGCAACAGCGAAGTCATCCATGGCGGCATGTATTACCCGACCGGGACGCTGCGGGGCCGCCACTGCGTGCGGGGCCGCCGTTGGCTGTACGAATTCTGCGCCTCGCACGGCGTGCCGCACCGCAAATGCGGCAAACTGGTAGTTGCCACCAATGCGGCCGAACTCGACAAGATCGGCGCGATCGAAAAGCAGGGCCAAATCAATGGGGTCGAGGGCCTGGAGCTGATTGGCGGCAATGCGGCGCGGGCGCTGGAGCCGGAATTGTCTTGTATCGGGGCGCTGCATTCGCCGGAGACCGGCATCATCGACGGCCACGCATATATGCTGGCGCTGCGCGGCGACCTCGAAGACGCCGGCGGCGCCATCGCGGTCAATACGCCGGTGATCGGCGCTAAGCGCAAAGACGGACAATGGTGGGTGCGCTTCGGCGGACGCGACGGCGGCGAATTCGCCTTTGACGCGGTGGCCAATTGCGCCGGCTTGCGGGCGCAAGCGGTGGCGCGATCGATCGATGACTATCCGCAAACGCGCGTGCCGCGGCTGGTGCTGGCCAAGGGAAATTATTTCACCTTCGCCGGGCGGCCGGTGTTCTCGCGGCTGATCTATCCGACGCCGATCGTCGGCGGCCTCGGCGTTCATGTCACGCTCGACCTGGGCGGCCGCATGCGCTTTGGACCGGATGTGGAATGGATCGAGCGCGAGCAGTACGACGTCGACCCGGCGCGCGCCGCCCTGTTTTATGCCCGCATCCGCACCTACTGGCCTGGCCTGCCGGAGGGGTCTTTGTCGCCGGATTATTCCGGCATTCGTCCCAAGCTCAGCGGGCCGAACGAGCCGCAGGGGGATTTCCTGATCGACGCACCGGCGCAACATGGATTGCCGGGCCTGGTGCAGATGTTCGGAATTGAATCGCCGGGGCTCACGTCGTCGCTGTCGCTGGGCGAGGAGGTCGCCGGCTATCTCTCAAGCTGAGCGCGGCGGCGATCGTCGCGCGCACGGTCGGTGGCGTTTTGGATCGTCGCCATCGTGACTCCTGCTGCGCTTGGGGCCGGCGGCATGATCTTCACCGCGGACAACTTGTCGCGCGCGGTCTCGGAAAGGCCGCGATAGGCCCCGATCGGTGTGAAGTCGGCGACATGATTTTTGACGCCGGTGAAGGCCGCCAGTCCGGTCTTGGTCGCCACGATATCGCCTGGCCGCAGCGTCGGATCGGTGTTCACATCGATATGGGCAAGCCCGAACGCATTGCGACCATTGCAGGTGCAGCCGGCCACCAGTTTCTTGCGATAGACGAATGCATTGTCGAGATCGGCATAGCGGCTGCCGTCGCTCGCCACCGCGTAGTCGATATTGCCGCCGGAATATAATCGCACCTGGCTACCCGGGCAGAACGCTTTGCACGATTCGGCTGCGCTCAAGCCGGCATGGGCTTGCACCGGAAAGAAGTGGCCGTCGCAGGTTCGCACGCAAAAGGCTCTTGCCGGGCCGGTCTCGACGCGCAGTTGCTGCCGCGGATCGGTGTCGTTGCCCACGCCGGTGAGTGGATCGACGAACGCTTGCGTATTCGGCAGCATCCGGGACGGTGCTTCGATGACGCGTCGCAAACCGCCGAAAATCCGCTCGAAAATTCCTTGCGCGGAGGCTGGCGTGGACAGGCTCAGTGTCAGCAGGCCGAGGCTGAGAAACCCGGCGGCGACGCCCACTAGTGCTCTTTTGCCACGGGCAGCCATCGAAACCCCTGCTTTTGTTCACGCTTCGCAGGCCTGCCGCGAAACGCGCATGACTCAACGTCCGGACGCGCGAAAAGTTGCGCCCGCCATGGGTCGCTGCCGCTGCCCGCAAGGTTCACGGAGCAAAGCGCAGTGCGGTAAAGGTCGGGTTAGGCAGGGTGGTAAATGTCGGGTTAGCTGCCGTCGCTAGAAGTATCGCCACCACACATAGACTTGGCAGATCGCCACCGACACCAGCATCATCGGGAACGCATAGAGCGTATAGGTGATGAAGCTGAACGGCACCTTGTTGCGGTCGCCGATGCCGGCCACCGTCAGGTTGGCCGAGGCGCCGATCAGGGTGCCGTTGCCGCCCAGGCAGGCGCCGAGCGACAGGCACCACCACAGCGGCTCGATTTTGTCGGCACCGCCATAGGCCGGCGCCATGCTCTTGATCAGTGGGATCATGGTGGCGACGAATGGGATGTTGTCGACGATCGCCGACAGGACAGCCGATGCCCACAGGATGGCGTAACCGGCATGTGCCATGTTGCCGCCGGTCGCGGCCACCAGCTTGTTGGCAAGCAGCGTCAACAACCCGCCGACTTCGACGCCGTGTACCACGATGAACAAGCCGATGAAGAAGAAGATGGTGATCCACTCCACATCGCCGAAGGTGCGGTGGATATTATGCGCGGCCTTCTCGGAATGATGCGACCAGTTGTCGAGCAGCATCAGAATGGCGGCGCCGAGCAAGGCGATGGTGGCCGGCTCCAGATGCAGCGGTCGCGCCAGCACAAAGGTGACCATCACGATCGTGATGACAACAAGTGATTGCTTGAGCAGCAGCCAGTCCTCGATCGAATCCTCCGGCTTCATCTTCATCACCCGCGCCTCAGCGGTGGGGGACGCTTTCAAATCCTTGCCCCAGAGGAAATGAATGATGACCGCCTGCACCGTCATGACGATGAGGATCACTGGCGTCAGGTGATAGACGAAATCGTTGAAAGCGAGACCGACCTGCGAGCCGATCAGAATGTTGGGCGGGTCGCCGATCAAAGTGGCGGTGCCGCCGATATTGGATGCAAATATTTCGGCGAACAAATAAGGATAGGCCGGCACTTTCAGCGTGGTGCAGATTGCCAGCGTGACGGGGACGATCAGCAGCACCGTGGTGACGTTGTCGAGGAAGGCCGACAGTACCGCGGTGGTGATCTGCAAAATGAACAATATGCCGGCGGGGTGAGCCTTGGCGGCCTTCGCCGACCAGATCGCCAGATACTGAAACATGCCGGAGCGGCGTGAGATCGACACCAGGATCATCATGCCGGTGAGCAGGCCGATGGTATTCCAGTCGACGCCCTTGATCGCTTCGTCCTGATCGAGCACGCCGACCAGGATCATCACGCCGGAGCCGACCAGCGCTATTATCGCGCGATTGACCTTTTCCGACATGATAGTGGCGTAGGTGATGGCCAGAATGCAGGTCGACACCCACATCGGATTGAGGCCGAAATAGACGTGAGATACCGCGTGCGCGGTCATAGCCGAGCTCCCCCAGAATTCCATGGGTACTCGGCCTCGTGGCCGTTTGCACCCTGCACCCCGGCAGGAAACTCCGGCAACGGCGTCAGCGAGTCAAGATAGCCTTCAGCCGACGTCAGAAATACCGCCACCAGACATAAACATTGCATATAGCGATCGAGACCAAGGTCATCGGCGCGGCGTATAATGTGTACGTCAAAAAGCGGAAGGGCACGCCGTTGCGTTCGGAAATGCCGGCGACCGTCAGGTTGGCCGAAGCGCCGATCAGGGTGCCGTTGCCGCCCAGGCAGGCACCCAGCGACAGGCACCACCACAGCGGCATTATATTGGCCTCGCCGCCGAACGACGGCGCCATGTTCTTGATCAGCGGAATCATGGTGGCGACGAACGGGATGTTGTCGACGATGGCCGACAGGATAGCTGAGGCCCACAAGATGGCGTATCCGGCATGTGCCAGATTGCCGCCAGTCGCCGCCACAAGTTTGGTGGCGAGCAGATGCAGCAGGCCGCCAGCATCAACGCCGTGCACCACGATGAACAGGCCGATGAAGAAAAAGATAGTGATCCATTCTACGTCGCCGAAAGTGGCGTGGATATTATGCGCGGCCTTTTCGGAATGATGGGCCCAGTTGTCGAGCAGCATCAATATGGCGGCGCCGGTGAGCGCGATGGTGGCCGGCTCCAAATGGAGTTGCCGCGCCAGCACGAAAGCGACCATCACCGCGGTGAGCACGGCCAACGATTGCTTGAGCAGGCGCCAGTCCTTGATCGCCGTAATCGGCCGCATGGCCATGATCGTGGCTTGCGCTTTGGCCGTTGCCTTCAGGTATCGGCCCCAAATCACATAAATCATGATGGCTTGCACCACCAACACGACCAGGATGACCGGCGTGAGATGATAGATGAAATCGTTGAACGTCAGGCCGACCTGCGAGCCGATAATGATGTTGGGCGGATCGCCGATCAAAGTGGCGGTGCCGCCGATATTCGACGCCATGATCTCGGCGAACAAAAACGGGTAGGGTGGCACCTTCAGCGTCTTGGTGATGGCGAGCGTCACCGGCACGATCAGCAGCACGGTGGTCACGTTGTCGAGCAGCGCCGACAGCACGGCGGTGGCGAGTTGCAGCAGCAGTAATATGCCGCCGGGGTGCGCCTTGGCGGCTTTGGCCGACCAGATCGCCACGAATTCGAACACGCCGGAACGGCGCGACACCGACACCAGGATCATCATGCCGGTCAGAAGGCCGATGGTATTCCAGTCGACGCCCTTGATTGCCTCTTCTTGCTCCAGCACGCCGACGATGATCATGACGCCGGCGCCGGCCAGGGCGACAATGGCGCGGTTGACCTTCTCCGACATGATGACGGCATAGGTCGCCGCCAGGATGCAGGTCGAAACCCACATCGGATTGAGGCCGAAATAGACGTGAGAAACCGCGTGTGCGGACATGGCCTGCGCTCCCCTGGGGCGCGGCCCGCGTGTGCCGCGGCTCCGGTGCACCCTCATTGCTGCGCCGGCACGCTCGACTGTGCTTTGCCCCCTGTCAACGCGCCGGCCTGCGGCGTAAATTCGCAGGTAGGCCAGCTCAAGGCCAAGCAAAAGGGGAGAAATGATCGTGGCTGGTAATGTCCGTTTCAGCAATCCGAAGACGTTGGCCAAGCCGCCCGGCTACACCTATGTGGTCGAGGCGACGGGGCCGAACCGCCTGATATTCATCGCGGGCCAGCTCGGCCTCGACCTCGACAACAAGCTGGTCGGAGGCCCCGGCGAGTTCCGCGCGCAATGTGCAAAGGCGTTCGAGAATTTGGGATTTGCACTGGCTTCGACCGGCGCCACATTCGATGACGTGGTGAAGATCAACAATTATCTGGTCGATATGTCGCACATCGGTATTTTCCGCGAGGTGCGCGACAGCTTCCTCAATACCAAGGCGCCGCCTGCCTCGACCACGGTGGCGATCTCGCAACTGGCGAGACCGGGTGCGCTGTTCGAAGTCGAGGCGATCGCGGTGCTACCGGCGAAGGCGGCTGGCAAGCCGGCCGCGACCAAGAGCAAGAGCAAGAGCAAGAGCAAGAGCAAGGTTTCGAAGAAGAAGCGGCGGTAGTTGCTTTTCTCCGCTCACCCCCGCGAAAGCGGGGGTCCAGTTCTTTGCGTGTAACTCTGGATTCCTGCTTGCGCGGGAATGAGCGGCCCTATGAACCGACGGAAATAAAAGTGAGCAGGCCGAATACCGGCAACAGTACCGCGAAGGCCCATAGCATGTAGCCGAAGAAGCTCGGCATTTTCACGCCGCGTTCGGTGGCGATGGCATAGACCATGAAATTGGGCGCGTTGCCGATATAGGTCAGCGCGCCCATGTAGACCGCGCCCATGGAAATGGCCGCCAGCGTGGGCGCGAATTTGCTCATCAGCGCTGCGGCATCGCCGCCGGCGAGCTGGAAGAACACCAGGTAGGTAGGCGCGTTGTCGAGGAAGGCAGACAGCAATCCGGTGAGCCAGAAATAGGCCACCTCGTGCGGCGAGCCGTCCTTCTCGGTGACGGCGCGCAACAGCCAGGCGAACGGTCCATCGTGGCCGGCCTCCAGCATCGCCAGCACTGGAATGATGCAGACGAAGATGCCGGCGAACAGCTTGGCCACTTCGGCGATCGGCGCCCAGGTGAAATCATTGGCGACGCGGTGCTCCTCGGGCGTGAGCCAGAGTGAGGCGAGCGCGATCGCGACCAGCGCGCCGTCACGCACCAAATTCTGCAGCTCGATTGCCGTGCCGTAGATCGCGATCGTCACGCCGGGCTTCCACACTGCCGACAGCAGGATGGCGCCGATAATGCCGGCAATCAGCGGCAGATTGATCAGCCCGCGCAACCGCAAAGGTGAAGGGGCGGCTGGCGCAGATATTGGTTCCTTGCGCGCGAGCCAGAAATCGAGCGCCACGAACATCGCCAGCACCAGCGCAGCGGCGATGGCCGTCTCAATCGCGAGATGCGTCGTGGTCCAAAAGAAATCGACGCCGCGCAGGAAGCCGACGAACAGCGGCGGATCGCCAAGCGGCGATAACGCGCCGCCGATATTGGCGACCATGATGATGAAGAAGATCACTACATGCGCATTATACGCGCGGCCGGCATTGGCGCGGATCAGCGGCCGCACCAGGATCATGGCGGCGCCGGTGGTGCCGACCACGCTCGCCATCGCGGTGCCGAGCAGCAGGATGCCGGCATTCACCAAGGGCGTGCCGCGTAAGGTACCGGAGATCATGATGCCGCCGGCCACCACATAGAGCGCGAACAGCAGGATGATGAAGCTCATATATTCCGCCAGCAGCGCGTGCACCATGGCGGCGAGCGCGGCCGACGCACCGAACATGGCGGCGATGGCGGCGAGCGTCACCAGCGACCAGCCGGTGGCGATCTTGCCGTAATGGCTGTGCCAGATTTTAGGAAACAGCAGCGGCCCGCTGGCGATGCTCAAGAGAATTCCGGCGAAAGGCAGTGCCCACGGCCAGCCCATCGATGCGCCGTCAAGCGCCGGCGCGGCGTTGGCGGCCGTGGGCAAGAAGATTGCGGCGAGGGCAATGGCAAGACGGGACATCGGCGCGTTTTTTGCTGTCATGCCCGGCCTTGTGCCGGGCATCCACGACTTAAACAAGACGTGAGTGGCCGGGACAAGCCCGGCCATGACGGGTAACTGGCGCTGGCGGCGATCCGGCGGTAAGGGAATGCGCCGCTAACAAATTGAGAGCATCATGCGCATCACCGGCATTACCGACATCGTCGTTCCGATCTCGTCGAAAATCGCCAACGCCTATATCGACTTCTCGCAGATGACCGCGAGCGTGGTCGCCATCTTCACCGATGTTGTGCGCGACGGAAAACCTGTCGTCGGCTTCGGCTTCAATTCGAATGGCCGTTATGCGCCGCAGGGGTTGCTGCGCGAGCGCTTCATCCCGCGGCTGAAGTCCGCCAAGCCCGACGCCATTGTCGACGCGCGCGGGCTTATCGATCCAGCCAAGGCCTGGGACGCGATGATGCGCAACGAGAAACCGGGCGGCCACGGCGAGCGCTCGGTGGCGGTCGGTGTGCTCGACATGGCGCTGTGGGATGCCGTCTCCAAAGCGGAAGGCGTGCCGCTGTGGCGCCTGCTGGCCGATCGCTACAACAATGGCCAGGCCGACAAGACCGCCTGGGTCTATGCCGCCGGCGGATATTATTATCCCGACAAGGACATCGCTGCGTTGCAAGACGAGATGAAGCACTATCTCGATCTTGGCTATCAATGCGTGAAGATGAAGATCGGCGGCGTTCCGCTCGCCGACGACATCAAGCGCATCGAGGCCGCGCTCAGGGTGGTCGGCGGCAAAGGCGAAAATCTCTGCGTCGACGTCAACGGCCGCTACGATCTCGATGAGGCCTTGGCCTGCGGCGACGCCATCGCGCCCTACAAGCTGCGCTGGTACGAGGAACCGCTCGACCCGCTCGACTATCTGCTGCACGCAGCGCTTGCCACCCGCTATGCGCCGCCGCTCGCGACCGGCGAGAACCTGTTCTCCATGCAGGATGCGCGCAACCTTATCCGCCACGGCGGCTTGCGCGCCGACCGCGACTGGCTGCAATTCGATCCGGCGCTGTCCTATGGACTGGTGGAATATCTGCGCACGCTCGACATGCTGGCGGCGCACGGCTGGTCGCGGCGGCGCTGCGTGCCGCATGGCGGCCACCAGTTCGCGCTCAATATCGCGGTCGGCCTCGGGCTGGGCGGCAATGAGTCGTATCCGCAGGTGTTCGCGCCGTTCGGCGGCTTTGCCGATTCCTGCGCTGTGACCAATAGTCGCGTCACCATGCCGGACATCCCGGGCATCGGCTTCGAGGCGAAAAACGCTCTTTACGCTGTTATGAAGCCGCTGCTGGAAGCGGGTGACAGTCATACCGGTGTTCCATAGAATGACCGGCGGGGCGCTTGGAGTTGAGTGGACCGCGATGCCGCGGGCAGTAGCGGTCCGAGTTCCGGCGGTGGGGACCGATGCGTATAAGGTGCGTGCTTCTTGCGGCAGCGATCGCGCTCAATTTGGGCGCCTGCGCGACCGTTCATAACCTGCCGCTCAACACGCCGTCAGCCAATCCGTTCGCCGGCACCTTTGCGCAAGCGGCTGCGGCCGAGCGTGACCCGAAGCAGCGCGCCGGCGATGACGGTACCGTCATCGGCTTGGCGTTTTCCGGCGGCGGCACGCGCGCGGCGGCGTTTGCTTACGGCGCGCTTAAACAATTGGCGCGAACGCCGTCGCCCGGCGCTGCGGGACGTGGCGATCTGCTCGATCACGTCCAGATCGTCTCGGGCGTATCGGGCGGCTCCATCATCGCCGCCTATTACGGCCTGAAGGGGCGCGCGGCGCTGGACGACTTCCGCGAGCAATACTTGACCCAGGACGTGATGGCGGAACTAACGACCAATATCAGCTTGATCAATATCGGGCGTGCTCTGGGCGGCGGCGTCAATACCGACAATAAGCTGCGCGACTGGTTCAACGCCCATCTCTATCACGACGCCAATTATGGCGCTTTGATTGGACACCGGCCGATCGTGCTGATCAATGCCACCGACGTTTACAGCCGCACGCCATTTCTGTTCGCGCCCGCGACATTCGCGGCCATGTGCAGCGACTTGACCGAGTATCCGATCGCCGCGGCGGTGGCAGCCTCCGCGGCGGTGCCCGGCGTATTCGCGCCGATCATCATCGAACCTTTTCCCGGGAAATGCCAAACGCCATTGCCGGAGCGGTTTTTACGCGCGGCCAATAACCCGGCCGAATCGCCGTTACTGCACTCCTTCGCCAAGGCGATGGAGCGTGCCCGTACCGGCAAGGTGAAGTACATCAAGCTGTTTGACGGTGGCCTGGTCGACAATTACGGCCTCAGCGGCATCACCATTGCGCGCGCATCGGTGGGCACCCCATTTGGGCCGCTGCGGCCGGAAGAAGCCGTCAAGCTCCGGCGCTTCCTGTTCATAGTCGTGGATTCCGGCCGCGGCCCGCAGGGCGATTGGTCGCAGACGTTGGACGGTCCCTCTGGCAAGGATCTGGTCGGCGCGGTAATGGATACCATTATCGAGGCCAATACGAGATCAAGCTATACCGCCTTCGAAGCGACCCTGAAGGATTGGCGAAATGAATTGATCCGTTGGCGCTGCGGCTTGAAGCAGGATGAAGTCGTGCGACTGCGCGGCAAGAGCGGCGGCTGGAGCTGCCGCGACTTGAAATTCACCATCGCGCGGGTGTCGTTCGAGCAATTTGACGCAGCCCGCACCAAGCGTCTCAACGACGTGCCGACGTCGTTTACGCTGCCAGCCGCGACGGTGGACGAAGTCGCGCGCGCCGGCGCCGATGCGCTACAGGCAAATCCGGGCTTTCAGGCGTTTTTGAAGGATAAGTGAGCGCGTTTGCTCAATGCGCCTCGTCCCAGTTGTCGGCGGCGCGGGCGTCGACCTGCAACGGCACGTGCAGCGATATCGCCGGGTGCGGGGCTTCTTCCATTACGCTTTTGACGATCGGGATGGTTTTCTTGACCTCGCCATCCGGCACTTCGAAGATCAATTCGTCGTGCACCTGCAACAGCATCTGCGCCTTGAGTTTGGCGGCCGCCAGCGCCGGCTCCATGCGCATCATGGCGCGGCGGATGATGTCGGCGGCGCTGCCCTGTAATCGCGCATTGATCGCGGCGCGCTCGTTGAAGGCGCGGATCGAGGCATTGCTCGCTTTGATGTCGGGGTAGTGGCACTTGCGGCCGAACAGCGTCAGCACATAGCCGTGGGTGCGGCAGAATTCGCGTGTCTCGTCCATGTAGTCGCGGATGCCGGGGAAGCGCTCAAAATATTTCTTGATATAGGCGCCGGCCTCCTCGCGCTCGATGGAAAGCTGGTTGGCGAGGCCGAAGGCCGAAATGCCGTAGATGATGCCGAAATTGATCGCCTTGGCGCGCCGGCGAATTTCGGACGGCATATCCTTGACCGGCACGCCGAACATTTCCGACGCGGTCATGGCGTGAATGTCGACGCCGTCCTGGAACGCCTTTGTCAGGGCGGGGACCTTGGCGACTTCCGACAGCAGCCGCAGCTCGATTTGCGAGTAGTCGGCCGATACCAGCTTCATGCCGGGCGAGGCGACGAAGGCGCGGCGGATCTTACGGCCTTCCTCGGTGCGTACCGGGATGTTCTGCAAATTCGGTTCCGACGACGACAGCCGCCCCGTCGAGGTGGCGGCGAGCGCGTAAGAAGTGTGCACGCGCTTGGTCGTCGGATTGACGTGATTGGGCAGCGCTTCGGTATAGGTCGAGCGCAGCTTGGAGACCTGCCGCCAGTCGAGAATTTTGCGCGGCAACTGGTGGCCCTGTTCGGCCAGTTCTTCCAGCTCGCGCGCGCCGGTCGACCATTGCCCGGTCTTGGTCTTGGTGCCGCCCGGCAGCGCCATCTTGCCGAACAGGATGTCGCCTAGTTGTTTCGGCGAACCGGGGTTGAGCGGCTCGCCGGCCAGCGTCTTGATTTCTTCCTCCAGCGCGCCCTGCTTCTGGGCAAATTCACCGGACAGCCTTGAGAGTACCTGGCGGTCGATCGAGATGCCGCGCCGCTCCATGCGCGCCAGCACCGACGGCATGGTGCGCTCCAATGTCTCGTAGACAGTCGTGACCTGCTCGGCGGCGAGCCGGGCTTTCAGCGCCGACCACAGCCGTAGCGTCACGTCGGCATCCTCGGCGGCATATTCGGTCGCCTTGTCGATGGCGACGTGATCGAACGTCACCTGCGATTTGCCGGAGCCGGCGACATCCTGGAAATGAATAGTGTCGTGATTGAGCCAGCGCTTGGCAAGATCGTCCATGCCGTGGCCGCCCTTGCCGGCATCCAGCACATAGGAGATCAGCATCGTGTCGTCGTAGCCTTCGATCTCGATGCCGCGCTGCGCGAACACCAGCCAGTCGTATTTCATGTTCTGCGCGACTTTGAGTATGCTGCCGTCCTCAAGCAACGGCTTGAGTGCTTTAAGCGCGGCGGCTTCCGCAATCTGACCGGCGCTGAGCTTTGATTCCGGCGCGAACAGGTCGCCGCCCTTGGCCGATCCGCCTTCGCGATGGCCGATCGGCACGTAGCAGGCCTCGTTCGGCGCCACGGCCAGCGAGAAACCGCAAAGCTCGGCGGTCATCGGATCGAGGCTGGTGGTCTCGGTATCGACCGCGACCACACCGATCTCGTGCGCGCGCGCGATCCAGGCCTTGAGCCGGTCGAGCGTGCGCACGCATTCGTATTTCGAGCGGTCAATCTTGCTGTTGCGGGCGGCATGGGCGCGCGCGGCGGCGAGCGAGATGGGGGTGAGAGTGCCTGGCTCGGCGCCCGCTCTCCCTCCCCCGATTGCGGGGGAGGGTTGGGGAGGGGGCGCGAACAGATCGGAACTTCCCCCTCCCGGCGCGCCATAGCGCGTCGAAGACGCGCGTGAACGCGCTAATGGCTCGCCGGCCTCCCCCGCGAGCGAGGGAGGCGAAGAAGATGAAAGCTTCGCATCCGCCTCCACCTGCGACGCATCGATCTCGGCCTTTTCGGCGACGCGGCGCGTGATGGTGTTGAATTCCATCGCCTTCAAGAATGCGATGAGATGCTTGTAGTCGGGCTCGTGCACCGCGAGTTGGTCGACCGGCACGTCGAGCGGCACGTTCCGGTCGAGCGTCACCAGGCGCTTCGACAGCCGTGCCAGCTCGGCATTGTCGATCAACGATTGCCGGCGCTTGTCCTGTTTGATCTCGCCGGCGCGCTTGAGCAGCGTCTCCAGGTCGCCGTATTCGCCGATCAATTGCGCCGCGGTTTTCACGCCGATGCCGGGCACGCCCGGCACATTGTCGGATGAATCGCCGATCAGCGCCTGCACCTCGATCACCTTGTCGGGGCCGACGCCGAATTTCTCCATCACCTCGGCAGCGCCAATGCGGCGGTCCTTCATGGTGTCGTACATGGTGACACCGGAGCCCACGAGCTGCATCAGGTCCTTGTCGGAGGAGACAATCGTCGTTGTCGCTTTGGCTTCACTGGCGAGCCGCGCATAGGTCGCGATCAGGTCGTCGGCCTCAAAGCCCGATTGTTCCAGGCAGGAGATCTCGAAGGCGTGCACTGCCTCGCGGATGAGCGGGAATTGCGGAATGAGATCTTCCGGCGTTTCCGACCGGGTCGCCTTATATTCGGCATAGAGCGTGTTGCGGAAGGTCTTTTCCGACTTGTCGAACACGACGGCGAGATGCGTCGGCTTGTCGTCCTTCATCTCGGCCAGGAGCTTCCACAGCATATTGCAGAAGCCAAGCACGGCGTTGACCTGCAACCCGTCCGACTTGCGGGTCAGCGGCGGCAGCGCGTGATAGGCGCGGAAAATGTAGCCGGAGCCGTCCACCAGGAACAGGTGGTCGCCTTTTTTCAGCGGCCGCGCGGCCGGGTTGGCTGGCGCGGCTTTGGACTTGGCTGTCGAATTGGATTTCGAGTTTGCTGACATGGCCCGAATGTGGGCCGTCGGACGGGCTTAATCAATGCGGCGCGGCGGGCTTGTGGACTGCTACTCCGCCGGCTGCATCGCCAGTCGCGGCTTGGTCGCCTTTGGCACCAGCCAGAACTTTGCCGGCCGCTCGAACAGGAAATTGGCGAAGGTGCCGCGCACCGCCCAGAACAGCGCCAGTGAGCCGATGACGCCCGCTGCCGTGACGATCGCCGATAGGGTGCCGACGTCGGGCACCCACCCGGTCTTTATCAGCAACGTGCGCGTCGCCGCCATCGGCAGAAAGAACGCGAGGTAGATGACGATCGAGTTGTGGCCGCAATAGCGCAGCGGCTTGAATGCGTCGTGCAACGCCATCAATGACGATACGGTTGCCACCGCGGCGGCGCCGATCAGACCGAGGCCCAACGAGAAGAATGGTCGCGAAGCGTAGCCGAGATGCACCATGACGCCGTTGAGCAGGCCCCACAGCGCGAGGAGGCCGAGCGCCAGCCACGGCCGCGCCTGCGCCCAAGCGGTGAATGCGAAGACATGGCGGGCGAAGACATAGCCGGTGTAGAAATAAATGAAGCGGGCGGCGAATTCGTCGATCACCATCCAGCTGGTTTCGATATGCGCGATCTCCAGCGCCGCACCCACGATCCAGATGACCGCAACGGGGACGCGGCGTGCGAGCTTCACTGCCACGAAGAAGACCGGCAGCAGATAGATGAACCACAACGTGCCGAACGGATCGATCAGCGACAGTAGATAAAGCCGAATTACCCCGGACGCGCCGGCCGCGTCGGCGATCTCGGGCGCTTTGAATACGAACTGGATCGTCATCCACAGCAGATAGAAATAGGCGAAGTGCACGACCTTGCGGTCGAGATAAGTGCGCCAGTCGCGGTCGATAACCTGCGCCAGGAACAGCCCCGAGATCATGAAGAAGTCGGGCATGCGGAATGGCCGCGCGAATTCGACCAGGCCGTGCAGCCAGCCATCCTTGCCGACAGCGGCTTCCACGCCAAGGGTGGAATGCATCATCACCACAAAGACGATGCAGAAGCCCTTGGCGTAATCGACCCAGTCGATCCGCCCATCGTTCATTTGAACGCCTTGCATGATGCAGTTATGGCAAGAAACGGTTTCCGTCATGTTTACGCGATTGCACAAAATGCGCCCCTTTGGGCGGCTCTCGCTACTCGGGGCCGCCTCTGCTAAGGAGACGCCGCCGGCCTCGGTCGGAAACGGTTAACCATTTTCGCAACGGACACGGAAAATGCGCGTTGCCATGATCGGCAGCGGCTATGTCGGCCTCGTCTCCGGGGCCTGCTTCGCCGACTTCGGCCACGAAGTGACCTGTGTCGACAAGGACAAGGGCAAGATTGCCGCGTTGGAGCGCGGCGATGTGCCGATCTACG
Organism: Hyphomicrobiales bacterium; assembly: GCA_038206805.1. Lineage (GTDB taxonomy): Bacteria > Pseudomonadota > Alphaproteobacteria > Rhizobiales > Xanthobacteraceae > Pseudolabrys. The sequence continues at coordinate 64,531 of JBBRAL010000007.1, forward strand.
AGCCCGGCCTGAGCGAACTGGTGGCCGCCAATGCGCGCGCCGGCCGTCTCAAATTCACCGCCGATTTGCCTGCCGCGGTCGCGGCCGCCGACGCGGTCTTCATCGCGGTGGGTACGCCGTCGCGCCGCGGCGACGGCCATGCCGACTTGAGCTTTGTCTATGACGCCGCGCGCGAGATCGCGGGCGCGCTCGACGGCTTCACGGTGGTCATTACCAAGTCGACCGTTCCGGTGGGAACCGGCGACGAGGTCGAGCGCATCATTCGTGAAACGCGTACCGGCGCGCAATTCGCCGTGGTGTCGAACCCGGAATTCCTGCGCGAAGGCGCCGCCATCCGCGACTTCAAGCACCCCGACCGTATCGTGGTCGGCGCCGAGGATGTGCGCGCGCGCGAGGTGATGACCGAACTCTACCGCCCGCTCCAGCTCAATCGTGCGCCGATCCTGTTCACCGACCGGCGCACCGCCGAGCTGATCAAATACGCCGCCAACGCCTTCCTCGCCACCAAGATTACTTTCATCAACGAGATCGCCGATCTGGCAGAGAAGGTCGGCGCCGACGTGCAGGAGGTCGCGCGCGGCATTGGGCTCGACAACCGCATCGGCACAAAATTCCTGCATGCCGGCCCGGGCTTTGGCGGCTCGTGTTTTCCAAAAGATTCCATCGCGCTTCTCAAGACGGCGCAGGATCACGCGACGCCGCTGGAAATCGTGGAAGCAACGATCAAGGTCAACGACCGGCGCAAGGGCAAGATGGCCGAAAAGGTCGCGTCGGCGATCGGCGGCAGCGTTCGCGGGAAAACGATCGCAATTATCGGCCTCACCTTTAAGCCGAATACAGACGATATGCGGGAGGCGCCTTCAATTCCGCTGATTGCCGCCCTGCAGGGAAACGGCGCGATTATACGCGTCTTCGATCCGATCGGCATGGAACAAGCGAAGCGGGTACTGCGCGATGTGACGTACTGCGATAGTGTTTATACCTGCGCTGAAAAGGCGGAAGCCCTGGTGATCGTCACCGAATGGGAGCAGTTCCGTGCGCTCAATTTTGCGCGGCTGAAAACAACAATGAAGCGGCCCGTGCTGGTCGATCTGCGCAATATTTACCGGCCCGAGGAAGTCACGCGCCACGGTTTCGTCTATGAGAGCATCGGGCGGGCGCGCAAATGATTGCGGAAGCAGCGTTCAATAAAAGTTTTTGTCCCCCGCGCAAGCGGGGGACCCGGTACTATTGAATTCAATAGCGATTTACTTTCCGCTCACCCCCGCGAAAGCGGGGGTCCAGGGCCGAGATTGAGACCTAATCTGGATTCCCGCTTCCGCGGGAATGAGCGGGTGTGAAGACATTGACGACACCGGAATTGAATGCGCAGCTTCCAGACACCTTTACCCATCGACGACGCGCTGCCGCGTCTTACCGCCGCGATCGCGGCGAATGATGCCGCCGTGCTGGTGGCGCCGCCAGGCGCCGGCAAGACCACGCGCGTGCCGCTGGTGCTGCTCGACGAACCGTGGGCAGCCCATAAGAAAATTCTCGTGCTGGAGCCGCGCCGGCTGGCGGCGCGCGCTGCCGCCAGCCGCTTGGCGTCGACCCTCGGCGAACAGGTCGGCGACTCGGTGGGCCTGCGCGTGCGCTTCGGCTCCAAGATATCGAAGCGCACACGCATCGAAGTGATCACCGAAGGCGTGTTTACCCGCATGGTGCTCGACGATCCCTCGCTTGAGGGTATCGCCGCCGTGCTGTTCGACGAATTTCATGAACGGTCTTTGGATGCCGATCTGGGCCTGGCGTTGGCGCGCGACGCGCAGCAGGGCCTGCGCGAGGACCTCAAGCTGCTCGTCATGTCGGCGACGCTCGACGGCGCGCGCGTGGCGGCGCTTTTGGGCGGCGCGCCGATGGTCGCGAGCGAAGGCCGCGCCTTCGCGGTCGAGACGCATTATCTCGGCCGCGATCCGCGAATCCCCATCGAGCGCCAAGTGGCGGATGCGGTCGCTCGGGCGCTGCGCGCGGAAACCGGCTCGGCTTTGGTGTTTCTGCCGGGTGCGGCCGAAATCCGCCGCACCGAAGCGCTGATCAAGGAGCGAATTGCGGATGCAAACGTCGATATCGTCGCGCTCTACGGGGCGCTCGATGCCCGCGAACAGGACCGCGCGATATCTCCTTCGCCCGCGGGGCGGCGCAAAGTGGTGCTGGCCACATCGATTGCGGAAACCTCGCTCACCATCGAGGGCGTGCGCGTGGTGATCGACAGCGGCCTTTCGCGAGTGCCGCGCTACGAGCCGGATGTGGGCTTAACGCGGCTTGAGACCGTGCGGGTGTCGCGCGCGGCGTGCGACCAGCGCCGCGGCCGCGCCGGGCGTACCGAGCCGGGCGTCTGCTACCGGCTATGGGACGAGCCGCAGACCGGATCGTTCGAGGCCTATACGCGCCCGGAAATACTGTCGGCCGACCTGTCGTCATTCGTGCTCGATCTGGCGCAATGGGGTGTGGCCGATCCGGCCAAATTGGCGTTTCTCGATTCCCCGCCGGCGCCGGCGCTCAATGAGGCCAGGATATTGCTGGCCGAGCTTGGCGCCATCGACGCGGTTGGCCGCATCACCGAGGAAGGCCGCCGGCTGCGCGCCCTGCCGCTGCCGCCGCGGCTGGCGCGCATGGTGGTAGATGCCGCGGCGGAAGGCGCCGGCGAGCTTGCAGCGGCCATTGCCGCGGTACTGACCGAACGCGGTCTCGGCGGCGACGATGTCGATCTGCGCCACCGGCTCGATCAGTTCCGCCGCGATCGCTCGCGTCGCGCCGAGGAGGCGCGCGCGATGGTGAAGCGGTGGGTCGGCACGCTCGACGAGCGAGGCAAGGGTGAAGATGTATCGCCCGGCTCGTTGCTGGCGTTGGCTTACCCGGACCGCATCGCAAAAAATCGCGGCGGTGGCAGCGGCGGATTTCTGTTGGCCAGCGGGCGCGGCGGAGCAATTAATAAAGCCTCGGCGCTGGCGCGCGAGTCGTTCCTGGTAGTGGCCGAGCTCACGGGCGCTGCGGCAGCCAGCCGCGTCGTATTGGCGGCCCCCATCACGCTGGCCGAGATCGAAATGCGCTTTGTCGGGAAGATCGAGGATCGAAATTCGATGACGTTCGACCCGGCGTCCGCATCGCTGCGCGCGCGCCGCAGCCAGCGGCTGGGTGCGCTGGTGCTGGCCGAGCAGATCAAGCAGGTCGTGCCCGGCGCCGACAGTGCGCACACTTTGGCGCAAGGCATCGTCGGGCTCGGCCTCGACAAGCTGCCTTGGAGCAAGCCGGCATTGCAATTCCGCTATCGCGTCCAGTTTCTGCGTCGTGCGGAAGGGGAAGAGTGGCCGGATCTGTCGGATGAGGGTCTGGCGCGCAACGCAGCCGACTGGCTGGAGCCGCTGCTGACGGCCAAGACCGCGCGAGCCGAGATTTCAGCCGAGCCATTGTCCGACGCGCTCACCGCGCTGCTGCCCTGGACGCTGCGCCGCCGACTCGACGCCGAGGCGCCGACCCATTTTATCGCGCCGTCCGGCTCGCATGTACCGATCGACTATGAGGTGGAGGAAGGGCCAAAATTGTCGATCCGCGTACAGGAACTGTTCGGTCTGGCCCGGCATCCGTCGATCGCCGGCGGGCGTGTGCCGCTGGTGATCGAGCTGTTGTCGCCGGCGCACCGGCCGGTGCAGGTGACGCGCGATCTGCCCGGCTTCTGGCGCGGCAGCTATGCCCAAGTGCGGGCGGAGATGCGCGGGCGCTATCCGCGGCATCCCTGGCCGGACAATCCGCTCACGGCGCCGGCCACGCGGCGCGCCAAGCGGCGCGGCGAATGAAAGCGTCGTTGCGAATAGCCCCATTTGCAGCGAAGGAATTAACCGTTCGCTCACCATCCGAAAAAGCGCGTCGCAGCGTTCGGTTCCGTGTTAAGGCCGCTTTGGGCGCCGGCATGTGAAGTTTTATCCTGGACAATTCGGGCCAATGCCATGCGTCTAATCCTAATCTTTGCATCCCTGGTGCTGATCGTCGGCGGCTACCTCGCGCGCCTCGCAGACAAGGCGGTTGACGTTAAGCCGCCATTGCATGCGGCCGCGCTACAGCCCGATGAGCCGCGCCAGCCGGTGCATTCCGGCCGCAGCTTGACGCTCGACGCCGACCGCCAGGGTCATTTCAAGGTCGAAGCCCGCATCGAAGGCCGCTATATCGACTTCATGGTCGACACGGGCGCCTCGCTGGTGATCATGCGCGAATCCGATGCCGCGCGGGCCGGCAGTCGTCCGATGCGCAGCGACTACACCGCCACCGTCTCCACCGCCAACGGCAAGATCAAGGCCGCACCTGCCAAGCTCGACCGCGTCGAGGTCGGCGGCATCACGGTCTACGACGTGCCGGCGCTGGTGCTGCCGGACGAGGTCCTGGGGCAGAACCTGCTCGGCGTCTCATTCCTGTCGCGGCTCAAGCGCTACGAATATGCCAATGGCCGCATGGTGCTGGAGCAGTAATTTTCCTGTCATTCCGGGGCGCCGCCGTAGGCGGCGAACCCGGAATCCAGAGCCACAATGTACCGCTCTTGTCGCCCCTGGATTCCGGGCCCGGCACTTCGTGCCGCCGCGGAATGACAGCAAGGGATCGCTTTGCCGGCTTGCGGCGTTGGGGTATGGAACGGCCTTGATCCCGAGCGCCGATTTGAGGACCTGATGTTTCCGAAACCGAAATCCGTGCTGACACCCAATACCTACGAATACGAGTCGTCGCCGCTGGTGAAACCGACCGGTTTTCGCGAATACGACGCGCGCTGGCTGCTGGAAAAAGAAATCAATCTGATGGGCGTGCAGGCGCTTGGACTGGGCCTCGGTACGTTGATCCGCGAAATGGGCGTCAAGCCGGAGATCGTCACCGGCCACGATTTCCGCAGCTATTCGGCTTCGGTGAAAATGGCGCTCACCGTCGGACTGATGGCGGCGGGCTGCAAAGTGCACGATATCGGGCTCTGCATCACGCCGATGGCCTATTTTGCCCAGTTCGAGCTGGACGTGGCTTGCGTCGCCATGGTCACCGCCTCGCACAACGACAACGGCTGGACCGGTGTGAAGATGGGCGCCAATCGGCCGCTCACTTTCGGGCCGGACGAAATGACGCGGCTCAAGGAAGTCGTGCTGGGCGCCAAGTTCGATCTCAAGGGCAGCGGCTCTTACGAATTCGTGGAGAATTTCCCCGACCGCTACATCGCCGACCTGACCAAGCGGCCACAGCTCAAACGCAAGCTGAAAGTGGTGGCGGCCTGCGGCAACGGCACCGCCGGCGCCTTCGCGCAACGCATCCTCGAGGCCATCGGCTGCGAGGTGGTGCCGCTCGATACCGAGCTCGACTACACCTTCCCGAAATACAATCCGAACCCGGAAGACCTCGAGATGCTGCACGCCATGCGCGACGCGGTACTCGCGCATAAGGCCGACGTCGGGCTCGGCTTCGACGGCGATGGCGATCGTTGTGGCGTCGTCGATGACACCGGCGAGGAGATCTTTGCCGACAAAGTAGGCGTGATGCTGGCGCGCTACATGTCGGGCCTGTATCCGGGAGCTACCTTCGTGGTCGACGTGAAGTCGACCGGCCTCTATGCCACCGATCCGGTCCTGCTGAAGAATGGCGTCAAGGCCGACTATTGGAAGACCGGCCACTCCTACATGAAGCGCCGGACGCATGAGCTGTCGGCTCTGGCCGGTTTCGAGAAGTCCGGCCACTACTTCTTCAACAAGCCGTTCGGCCGCGGCTATGACGACGGCTTCGTCTCGGCGCTCGCGATTTGCGACATGCTCGACCGCAGTCCGGGAAAGAGCATGGCCGACCTGCGCAAGGCGCTGCCGAAGACCTGGGGCTCGCCCACCATGTCGCCGTATTGCGCCGACGAGACCAAATACGGCGTGGTCGATGCCGTGGTGGCGCATTTCGAGGCAATGAAGGCCAAGGGCGAAAAGTTTGCCGGGCAGGCCATCCGCGATCTTGTCACTGTCAACGGCGTGCGCGTCACCGTCGAGGACGGCACCTGGGGCCTGGTACGCGCCTCATCCAACAAGCCCGAGCTGGTGGTGGTGGTGGAGAGCCCGGCCTCGGACGCGCGCATGCGCGAAATGTTCAAATCGGTCGATGCCGTGCTGCGCACGCATCCGGAAGTCGGCGCGTATAATCAGACGATCTAATCGGCCTCATGCTGAGGAGCCCGCCGAAGGCGGGCGTCACGAAGCATAGGTCGCCCATCCTTCGAGACGCATTGCATTCGCAATGCTCCTCAGGATGAGGCGGGTTACCCCCAAAACCTTCCCGTCCCGCCGATCGCCACCACGACTAGGCCGAGCGGCATATTGATCATGATGATCTGGCGGATGCGGTTGAGCTGAGTGCTCGCGGCCGGCCAGTCCTGCGCGTCGACGGCGCGTTTGAATTTGAGCCAGGGCCCGTGAAACAGCCAGAGGAACAGCGCGACCATCACCAAGCCGAGGGCCTGCATCAGATTGATATAGAGCGGGGCGTGCGCGAAGCCGCCAAAGGTCGATACCAGCATCCAATAGCCGCTGCCCAGCAGCAGCAGTACCGAGACCCACACCCAGGGAAAGAATTTTGCAAAGAAGACCCGCCACAGCTTCAGGCGCAGCGGCGGCTCCAGCGTGCCGGCGGCGGGGCGCAGGCAGACATAGGCCGCGAACATGCCGCCGACCCAGACCGTGGCGCCGAGGATGTGGAACGTGAGAGCAAGGGCGGTCTGCAGCATGGCTGCCATCATCTACGCCGGCCACCGTCCGCGCAAGCGGGGCATCCTGTGAACACAGGCATCGCGAGGGTCACAGGCCCGGCGGATACTGGAAGCCCCGCTTTCGCCGGGCGTCACAGTTTGCAATAACTGCATCATGCGCATCGTCATTCTTGGGGCCGGCCCGGCCGGCCTCTATCTCGGTTACCTGCTGAAGCGCCGGCGTCCCGACGCCGACATTGTCATTGTCGAGCAGAACCCGGCCGACGCCACTTTCGGCTTCGGCGTGGTGTTCTCCGACCGGGCGCTGGAATTCCTCAAGGAAGACGATCCTGAGACCTTTGCGGCGATCGCGCCGCAGATGGAGCAGTGGGACGACATCGCGCTGGTTCACCGAAACGAGCGTGTCGTCATCGACGGCGTCGGCTTCGCCGCCATCGGCCGGCTCAAATTGCTGCAATTGCTGCAGGCGCGCGTCCGCTCGGTCGGCATTGAGCCTCAGTTTGGCCGGACGGTAACGTCGCTAGAGGAAATCGATAGTGCCGATCTGGTCGTGGGCGCCGACGGCGTTAATTCGCTGGTGCGGCGGACATTCGCGGAAGCATTCGGCGCCAGCGTCACTTATATGGCCAATCGTTTTGCCTGGTTCGGCACAGCCAAGGTCTACGACACACTGACGCAGACCTTTCGCCACACGCCGATCGGCGACTTCAACGCGCATCACTACCGCTACGCGCCGGGGCGGAGCACTTTTATCGTCGAAGTGGACGAGGCGACCTTCGCCCGCGCCGGCTTCGAGAGAATGGAAGAATCGGAATCGCGCAGCGTTTGCCAGAAGGTCTTTGCCGACGCGCTCGACGGCCGCCCGCTCATTTCCAATAATTCGATCTGGCGGCGGTTCCCGCTGGTCAGGAATGGCCGCTGGCACCGTGGCAAACATGTGCTGATCGGCGACGCGCTGCATACCGCGCATTTTTCCATCGGCTCTGGCACGCGGCTCGCCATGGAAGACGCCATCGCGCTCAATCGCGCACTGGCCGCGCACAGCGACGACGTTGCGGCAGCGCTGCCGGCGTTCGAATCGGCCAGGCGGCCGATTCTGGAAAAGATCGTCGCCGGCGCCAATGGCAGCGCCGAATGGTACGAGCGCTTCGGCGAGCATATGGCGCTGGCGCCGGTCGAATTCGCCATGAGCTACATCACGCGCTCGGGGCGTATCGACATCGAGCGCCTACGCAAGTTCTCGCCGCGCTTTGTCGCCCGTTACGAGCGCGAGCGGGGCTAGTCGTCTCAAGAAAGCCGCTCTTTCATCCGGCGGCTTTTGACAACCAACGATTTTACCGGCCCGCAGCATTTGCAGTTGAAGCCTTGAATCTCCAGCCCTACCTGGTGGGGATGAGGCACGATTTCCGCAAGCGCTATCATTGCTCCGCATACCGGGCAGGCATCCTGTGGCTCAAGACTGACTGACGCAAATTCCTGCAGGCGCATGTCGGTAGTTCCTTTAACGCGGTCGGGGAAAAAGTACGTATAAACACGTGTATATTTTTGCTCACGGCCAATGGAGTTGTCTGTACAATATTGATCACCTCAATTTCCTTTTCAGCGATGTATTGAAACTGGCCGCCATACCGGCCAACGCGCCGCGGCAGGGGCCTGTCCGCTATATTTTCAAGAGTATTTCGCTGCCGGCGATTGCGGCCGGGCGCATCAAAGGTATCTGCTTATGGAATTACAGTGAATGCGCGTTGGCGCGCGTTGTCAGCCTATTCGGCTGCTATCCGTTGCGGCCCTCTTTGCGCAGCGTCGGCAGGCCGATACCGGTGGAGTCGAAGCCGCCATCGACCGCCAGCACCTGGCCGGTGATGTAGCTTGCGCGCTCGCTGCACAAAAAGAAAATAGCCTCTGCCAGTTCCGATTCGAGACCGTAACGGTTGAGCGGCATGTGGTCGTGATAGTCGGCGCGGATTTCCGGCGTATGCACCGCCTTGGCCATGGCGGTATCGACCGGGCCCGGCGCCACCGCATTGACGCGAATGCCGAGCGCGGCGAGTTCGGCGGCCTGCTGCTTGGTCAAATGCGCCAGGCCCGCCTTGCTGGTGCCGTAGGCGGTGCGCAGGGTCGATGCCCGCAATCCCGAGATTGAGGTGATATTCACGATCGCGCCGCCGCCCGAGTCGCGCATCAGCGGCGCAGCGGCCTGTGTGCACAGGAACGGGCCGGTGAGGTTGACCGCCAGCACGCGCGACCAGTCTTCGTAAGTGACATCGAGGATCGGCTTGAAAATGGCGATGCCGGCATTATTGACCAGCGCATCGAGGCGGCCGAAACGCTTCGCGACACTCGCCATGGCGGCGATGACCGCGTCGGGGTCGGCGACGTCGCAATGAATAGTCATGGTCGTGTTGGGCTTTGCCAGGCTGGCATAGGCGCGATCCAAGTTGGCGACGTCGATGTCGAGCAGCGCAACGCGCCAGTCCTCGGCGAGGAACCGCTTGGCGGTCGCCAAGCCGATGCCGCGCGCGGCGCCGGTTACCAGCGCGACTTTCTGCGCCTCGTTGCTCATGCTGCCCCGCCCAACGCCTAATCCTTCTCTTCCTTGAAAGTGTCGCGGTAAGGATGTGCCGGATAGACGCCGAGGATGGTCAATTCCTTGGAGAAGAACGCCAACTCCTCGAGCGCGAACACGAGCGCGTGGTCGTCCGGGTGACCCTCGACATCGGCATAGAATTGGGTGGCAAAGAAATTGCCGCCGACCATGTAGCTCTCGAGCTTGGTCATGTTCACGCCATTGGTGGCGAAGCCGCCGAGCGCCTTGTAGAGCGCGGCCGGCAGGTTGCGCACCCGGAATACGAAGCTGGTGACGATCTTGCTCTTATTCGTACCATTGCCGGGTTGCGCCCATTTCTTCTCGCGCGACAGCACGACGAAGCGCGTGGTCGAATTGCTTTCGTCCTCGACATTCTCTTTCAGGATGTCGAGACCGTAGATATCGGCGGCCAGCCGCGAGGCGATGGCCGCGCGGCTCGAGTCCTTGGCTTCGGCAACTTCGCGCGCCGAGCCGGCGGTGTCGGCGGCAACCACCGGCTTGAGCTTGAGCTCGCGGATGACATTCCGGCATTGGCCGAGCGCCATCACATGGCTCTGCACCGTCTTGATGGTTTTCAAACTGGCGCCTTTCGGCGCCATCAATTGATTGCGGATCGGCAGGAACCACTCGGCTACGATGTGCAGATGCGAGGTCGGCATCAGATGATGAATGTCGGCGACCCGGCCGGCGACCGAGTTCTCGATCGGGATCATGCCGAGATCGACATCGCCGGCGGTCAACGCGGAAAAGCAATCCTCGAAAGTCGGGCAGGGCACTGGTTCGTAGTCCGGATAGGCTTCGCGGCAGGCGATATCGGAATTCGCCCCCGGTTCGCCCTGGAATATGATCTTTTTCTTCGCCATGACTTACCTCGTCGCCTATCGCGGCGATCCTTGCGCAGACCCCGCTACCGGAGTCAACCGGCGAGCATTGTGCGCGCCTTCGCCAGTTCCTCCGGCGTATCGACGCCGAGCGGCACACTCTTTACGACGGCGGCATCGATACGCATGCCGGCGTCAAGCGCGCGCAGTTGCTCGAGCTTCTCGCGCCGCTCATTGGCGGAGGGCGGCAGTTTGACAAAGCGCTCCAGCGCGGCGCGCCGATAGGCGTAAAGGCCGATGTGGTGATAGTGTGGACCAGGACCGGTAGCATCGGCGCGCGTGAATGTCGTCGCATGGAAGCAGCCAGGGGCGACCGTGGCGCCTGACACCTTGACCACGTTCGGATTGCTGCGTTCGGCCGGATCGGCGATGACAGCTGCGAGCGTGGCGATATCGACCGCCGGGTCGGACAGCGGGTCCAGCGCCGCGCGGATGTCGGCCGGATCGATGGTCGGCAGGTCGCCCTGCACATTGACCACGATATCGACACGGCGTTCCGGATCGAGCGCCTGCAGCGCTTCGAAGATGCGGTCGGAGCCCGAGACGTGGTCGCTGCGGGTCATCACCGCGCGGCCGCCCGATTTTTCCACAGCTGCCTGGATTGCCTCCGAATCGGTTGCCACCACCGCTTCGCCGACGCCAGCGGCTAGCGCGCGGCGCAGTACATGCACGATCATCGGCGTGCCAGCGATATCGGCCAGCGGCTTGCCGGGCAGGCGGGAGGAGGCCATGCGGGCCGGGATGAGGATGACGGTGTTGGGCATCGGTTTGGACGGCGGAGTTGGCCGGGCTGGACATGATGTCGACAGTCCGGGGCGCTTATACGGGTTGCCACGCCCGCGGCAAACCGGTATCTGTCCGCCGCCGCCGAAAGCATGGCGGCGAGCCTAGTTCCGCACCGCCACGCCCCGCTTCGGGAGCCGTTTTCCGATGAATTCCTTCGAACTCAACAAAATCCTAGGCGCCATTCTTGGCACCTGCCTGATCGTGCTCGCGCTCAATATCGGCGCCAGCGCCATTTTTTCACCCGAGAAGCCGGCCAAGCCCGGCTATGCGATTGCGGTCAAGGCGCTGCATGACGAGGGCGATAAGACCGCGGCCAAGGCGCCCGAAGAGCCGATGGAAGCCATGTTGGCCAGTGCATCGGTGGAAAAGGGTCAGGCGACCGCCAAACAGTGCCAGGCTTGTCATACTTTCGAGAAGGGTGGCCCCAACCGGGTTGGCCCCAATCTATGGGGCATCGTCGGCCGGGCGCGTGCGTCCGAGGCTGGCTTCAACTATTCGGCCGCTATGAAGGCCAAGGGCGGCACCTGGACCTTCAGCGAGCTCTATGCGTTCCTGGCTAATCCGCGCGGCGTTATCCCCGGTACCAACATGACTTTCGCCGGCCTCTCGCGCGGCCAGCAACGCGCCGACGTGATCGATTTTTTGCATACGCTTTCCGACAGCCCGATGCCGATGCCAAAAGCGGCTGACAACGCCCCGGCGGCGCCGGCGGCCAAGCCGGCGGAAGCGCCAAAGGCAGGTGCGGCACCGGCTGCCAAGCATTAACCGGCCGAAGGCGAGACATTCAGATAACGGCCGGGCCAAGCCCGGCCGTTTCGTTATGGGCGCCTCTTGCCGGCCTGCGGCGGCAGGCCGCTGGTGGCGGGCCGGAAAACCGACATAATCACCCGCGATTGCATCGTGACCCGCACGCCGGTTAGCGCCGGAGGTGTTTTCATGAAGGAACTTTTGGCATGAACTTGACCAGACGGTCCGTCATCCGCGCCACCGCCGCCACGCTCGCGGCGCCCGCATTGGGCGCGCTCGGCGCCGGGCCGTTTGCCGGCAACGCCGCGGCCCAGACCAAGAGCTGGAAGCACGGGCTCTCGCTGTTCGGCGAATTGAAATACGCGGAAGGCTTCAAGCATTTCGACTACGTCAATCCGGCCGCGCCGCAGGGCGGCACGGTGCGCCAGGTGGCGTTCGGAACCTTCGATAATTTCAACACGGTGGTGGCGGGCGTGAAGGGCAGTCTCGCCATGGGTACCGAGTTGTCCAATGAAACGCTGACGACGCCGGCGCTGGACGAGGTCTCCACCGAATACGGCCTGCTGGCTGAAGCGGTCAGCCACCCGGACGATTACTCGTCGGTCACCTATCGCTTGCGCGGCAATGCGCGCTGGCACGACGGCAAGCCGGTGACGCCGGACGACGTGATTTTCTCGTTCGATGCGTTCAAGGCCAACAGCCCGCAGCTCGGCGCCTACTACCGGCACGTGACCAAAGCGGAAAAAACCGGCGAGCGCGAAATCACCTTCACCTTCGACGGGCCGGGTAACCGCGAACTGCCGCAGATCGTCGGCCAGTTGCCGGTACTACCCAAGCATTGGTGGCAAGGCACGGATCAATCCGGCAAGAAACGCGACGTGACTCAGACCACGCTGGAGCCGCCGCTCGGCTCGGGGCCCTACCGGGTCAAGGATTTGGCGCCCGGCCACTCGATCGTCTACCAGAAGGTGGCCGACTATTGGGGCAAGGACCTCAACGTCATTGTCGGCACCCGGAATTTTCAGCAGATCCGCTTCGAATATTTTCGCGACTCCACGGTTGCGTTGGAGGCGTTCAAGGGCGACCAGGTAGACTGGCGCACCGAGAACAGCGCCAAGAACTGGGCGACTGCCTACGATTTCCCCGCCGTGCGCGACAAGCGCGTGGTGCTGGAGGAATTCCCGATCCGCAATCTCGGCGTCATGCAGGCCTTCGCCTTCAATATCCGGCGCGACAAATTCAAGGATGCGCGCGTGCGCCGCGCCTTCAACTTCGCCTTCGATTTCGAAGAAATGAACCGGACGATATTCTTCGGTCAGTACAAACGCATTGCCAGCTATTTCGAGGGCACCGAGCTGGCGTCGTCCGGGCTGCCCGATGGCAAGGAGCTGGAAATCCTGCAAACCGTGAAGGACCAGGTGCCGCCCGATCTGTTCAGCAAGCCTTACAGCAATCCGGTTGGTGGCAGTCAGCAGGCGGTGCGCGATAATCTGCGCGAGGCGCTCAAGCTGCTGCGCGATGCCGGGTACGAGATCCGCAACACCAAACTGGTCAACGCCAAGACCGGCGAACCTTACGTCATTGAATTTCTGGTCGACGATCCGGCGACCGAGCGCTTCGTGCTGTTTTACAAGCCTTCGCTCGAACGTATCGGCATGACGGTGAGCACCCGCATGGTCGATGCCGCGCAATACGAGAACCGGCTGCGGCAATGGGATTACGACATTATCGTTGCGTCCTGGGGTGAATCGCTCTCGCCCGGCAACGAGCAGCGCGGCTTCTGGAGTTCGGCGGCGGCCAGTCAACCCGGGTCGCGCAATCTGATCGGCATCAAGAACCCGGCAATCGACACCTTGATCGAGCGCGTGATCTTCACCAAGGACCGCGCCGATCTGGTCGCCGCCACCAAGGCGCTCGATCGCGTGCTGCTGTGGAATTTCTACACCGTGCCGCAATGGACCTATGGCAAGGTGCGCTCGGCGCGCTGGGACCGCTTCGGCCGTCCGGCGGCCATGCCGAAATACGGGCTGGCGGCGTTCCCGTCGATCTGGTGGTGGGATGCGGACAAGGCGGCCAAAGTGCCGCAGAAATCTTAATTGCTTTCTTCACCTCCCCCTTGTGGGGAGGTCGGCGAGCGATGCTCGCCGGGTGGGGGTGGCGCGCCTAAGGAACGAATGTCGAAGCAAAAGCAATTACCCCCCACCCCAACCCTCCCCCACAAGGGGGGAGGGAGCCGTTTGTCGCGGCGTGAGGCGCTCCTCGTTGGCGCTGGAGCGTTTGTTGCCGCGACGAAATTCAATGCGCCGGCGCGCGCGCAAGAGGCCGGCCGTCACGGCATGTCGGCGTTCGGCGATCTGATCTATCCGGCGGACTTTGCGCATTTCAATTACGTCAATCCGGCCGCGCCCAAGGGCGGAGTGTATTCGGAAGCCATAAGCAGCCGCGGCTACAACGGTTCGTTTCTCACGTTCAATTCGCTCAACAGTTATATCCTCAAGGGCGAGGGCGCCTTCGGGATGGATCTTACCTTCGCGACGCTGATGGTGCGTTCGGGCGACGAGCCCGACGCGATGTACGGACTGGCGGCGCGCAGCGTTGCCATTTCCGACGGCGGGCTGACCTACCGCTTCGCCTTGCGTCCCGAGGCGAAATTCCACGACGGCACGCCGCTCACCGCCCATGACGTGGCCTGGTCGCTGGCGGTGTTGAAGGACAAAGGTCATCCGATTGTCGCGCAGTTGATGCGTGACTTCAAAACCGCCGAAGCCATCGACGATCGCACGGTGGAGGTGCGCTTTGCCGCCAAACGTGGCCGCGACGTGCCGCTGTTCGTGGCGGGCCTGCCGATCTTTTCCAAGGCCTATTATGCCAAACAGGAATTCGACCAGTCGACGCTGGACATTCCGCTCGGCAGCGGCCCCTACAAGGTCGGCCGCTTCGACGTCGGGCATTACATCGAGTTCGAGCGGGTGAAGGACTGGTGGGGCGCCGCGCTGCCGGTCTCGGTCGGGCAGAGCAATTTCGACACGGTGCGCTACGAATATTACCGTGACCGCGACGTCGCCTTTGTCGGCTTCACCGCCAAGAACTATCTGTTCCGCGAGGAGTTCACCTCGCGTACCTGGGCGACGCGTTACGACTTCCCCGCCTTCAAGGACGGCCGCGTCAAGCGCGAAATTATGCCCGACGATACGCCATCGGGCGCGCAAGGCTGGTTCATGAACATGCGGCGCGAGAAATTCAAGGACAGGCGGTTGCGCGAAGCGCTGATCGACGCCTTCGATTTCGAATGGACCAACAAGAACATCATGTATGGCGCCTACAAGCGCACCCATTCGGTGTTCCAGAATTCGCCCTTGATGGCCGTCGGCAAACCGGATGCCGCCGAAGTCGCATTGTTGGAACCGTTCCGCGGCAAAGTGCCGGACGAAGTGTTCGGAGAGCCCTATGTGCCGCCGGTGACCGACGGCAGCGGCCAGGACCGGCGCGGGTTGCGCCGCGCCGTGCAATTGCTCGAGGCGGCCGGTATTGCGCTCAAGGACGGCAAGCGCGTGCTGCCGAATGGAACGCCGATGAGCATTGAATTCCTGAGCGACGAGCCGAGCTTCACGCCGCACCATCTGGCCTATATCAAGAATCTCGAAGTTCTCGGCATCGGCGCCACGCTGCGAATTGTCGACCCGGTACAATACCGCGCCCGCGTCGACGGCTTCGATTTCGACGTCACCGTGGACCGCTTCAGCTTTTCCTCTACGCCGGGCGATTCGCTGCGAACCTATTTCACCTCGCAGGCAGCCGCGATCAAAGGCTCGCAGAACCATGCCGGCATCGCCGATCCGGCGGTCGACGCGCTGGTCGATATCATCATTGCCGCCAAGACGAGGCCTGAGCTCACCACCGCCTGCAAGGCGCTCGATCGGGTCATTCGCGCCGGGCGGTATTGGATTCCGCACTGGTTCCTGGCCTCCCACCGCATCGCCTATTGGGACGTGTTCGCTCGCCCCGCCGCCAAACCGCGCTACTCCCGCGGCATTCCGGAAACCTGGTGGTATGACAAGGACAAGGCGGCAGATTTGGAACGGAAGGGCTAGCCGGATATGTGCTTTCACCGCGCCCTGGAATGACATAGTGAGAGGCCCATGACCGCCTATATCATTCGCCGTATCCTGTTCATGATCCCGACCATGCTCGGCATCATGCTGGTGGCTTTCGTCGTGGTGCAGTTCGCGCCCGGCGGGCCGGTCGAGCAGGTGATCGCCAAGCTCTCCGGCAGCGACACCGGCGCGACCTCGCGCATCTCCGGTTCGCCCGGCGGCGACTTCGGCAGCCGCGGCATGGCGCAGGGCGGCAGCCAGGTCGACGCCGTGAGTTCCAAGTATCGCGGCGCGCAGGGGCTGGATCCGGAATTCATCAAGAAGCTGGAAAAGCAGTTTGGCTTCGACAAGCCGGCGCCCGAGCGCTTCATGCTGATGCTGTGGAACTATGCGCGCTTCGATTTCGGCAACAGCTATTTCCGCGACGTCAGCGTTTTGCAGCTGATCAAGGAGAAGCTGCCGGTCTCGATGTCGCTCGGCATCACAATGACATTGCTGACCTATCTCATTTCAATACCGCTCGGCATCCGCAAGGCCATCGACGACGGCTCGCAGTTCGACACCTGGACATCGAGCGTGATCATCGTCGGCTACGCAATCCCGGGTTTTCTGTTCGCGATCCTGTTGATCATCCTGTTCGCCGGCGGCTCGTTCTTCGATATCTTTCCGTTGCGCGGGCTGTTCTCGGAGAACTGGTCGCAACTGACGTGGTATCAGAAGATCCCCGACTTCATCTGGCACATGGTTCTGCCGATCGTGTCGATGGGGCTTTCCGCCTTCGCCACCATGACGCTGCTGACCAAGAACTCGTTCCTGGACGAAATCCGCAAGCAATATGTGCTCACCGCCCGCGCCAAAGGCTGCGCGCGCAATCAGGTGCTGTACGGGCACGTGTTCCGCAACGCCATGCTGATCGTTATCGCCGGCTTTCCCGGCGCGTTCGTGCATGCCTTCTTCACCGGCTCGCTGTTGATCGAGACCATCTTTTCGCTCGACGGCCTCGGCCTGCTCGGCTTCGAAAGCGTGCTCAACCGCGACTATCCGGTGGTGTTCGCCACCCTCTTCATTTTCTCGCTGATCGGCGTGGGGGTGAACCTGATCTCCGACCTGACTTATACCTGGATCGACCCGCGCATCGACTTCGAGACGCGAGAGGTCTGAGGTGGACCTGCGCGCCGGCCAAGAACTTTCGGAAAAGGCAGTGGACACGCCGGTCGGTAGTCTGCAGCCGGTGATTTTTCGTCGTTTCACGTTGTCGCCGCTCAACAAGCGGCGCTGGGAAAGTTTCAAGGCCAACCGGCGCGGCTACTGGTCGCTATGGATTTTCCTGGCGATATTCCTGATCTCGCTGTTCGCGGAATTCATCGCCAACGACAAACCGATCTATATCCACGTCAACGGCAAGTCGTTTTTTCCGGCGGTAATGACCTATCCCGACACCGCTTTCGCCACGGCGCCGGATCCCAATCTGTTCGGCACCGCCGCCGACTATCGCGACGACTATCTGATGGGCCTGATCAACAAGGAGCACGGCACCGTGGTCTGGCCGCTGGTGCGCTTCTCCTACAACACGCAAGTGAGCAAGCCGCCGTCGCCGTTTCCGTCCAAGCCGACCTGGCTGCTGAACGAAAAGGATTGCGCGTTCGCGATCAAAAACAATTTCGCCCATTGCGGCACGATCGAAGCGAATTGGCTCGGCACCGATGACGGCGGCCGCGACGTGCTGGCGCGGCTGATCTACGGCTTCCGCATTTCGGTGCTGTTCGGACTGGCGCTGACTATTGTCTCCTCGGTGATCGGCGTCGCCGCCGGCGCGGTGCAGGGTTATTTCGGCGGTTGGGTCGATCTGTTGTTCCAGCGCTTCATCGAGATATGGACGTCGATCCCGTCGCTTTATCTGCTGCTGATCGTCTCGTCGGTGCTGGTGCCGGGCTTCTTTGTGCTGCTCGGCATTCTGTTGTTGTTCTCCTGGGTGTCGCTGGTCGGTCTGGTGCGCGCGGAATTCCTGCGCGGGCGAAATTTCGAATACATCATGGCGGCGCGCGCGCTCGGCGTCTCGAACGCGGTCATCATCTTCCGTCATCTGCTGCCGAACGCCATGGTGGCGACCATGACATTCCTGCCGTTTATTCTATCGTCTTCGGTGATGACACTGACCGCGCTCGATTTCCTCGGCTTCGGTCTACCGCCCGGCTCGGCCTCGCTCGGCGAACTGCTGAGCCAAGGCAAAGCCAATGTGCAGGCGCCGTGGCTGGGATTGACCGGGTTCTTCAGCATCGCCCTGATGCTCTCGCTACTGATTTTTATCGGCGAGGCCGTGCGCGATGCCTTCGATCCGAGGAAGACGTTCCGATGAGTGCGCCTGCCGAAAAACTTCTCTCCATCCGCGACCTCTCGGTCGCCTTCGGCATTGGCAGCCGTGAAGTGCTGGCGGTCGACCGCGTCTCGTTCGACATCGCCAAGGGCGAGACCGTGGCGCTGGTCGGCGAGAGCGGCTCCGGCAAGTCGGTCACCGCGCTGTCGGTGATGAAACTGCTGCCCTATCCGTCGGCGCACCATCCGTCCGGTTCGGTCCGCTTCCAGGGCCGCGAATTGCTGACCATGCCGGAGAACGAGATCCGCAAGGTGCGCGGCAATGACATCACCATCATCTTCCAGGAGCCGATGACCTCGCTCAATCCGCTGCATACGATCGAGAAGCAGATCGGCGAAATATTGTTGCTGCATCAAGGCGTTACGGGGAAGGCTGCGCGCGTCCGCATCCTCGAACTGCTCGATCAGGTCGGCATTCCCGATCCGGCTGGCCGGCTTGAGAGCTATCCGCACCAACTGTCGGGCGGCCAGCGCCAGCGCGTGATGATCGCCATGGCCCTGGCGAACGAACCCGACCTGTTGATCGCCGACGAGCCGACCACCGCGCTCGACGTGACGGTGCAGGCGCAGATTTTGAAACTGCTGAAGGACACGCAAGTACGCCTCGGCATGTCGATGCTGTTCATCACCCACGACCTCGGCATTGTGCGCAAGATCGCCGACCGGGTCTGCGTCATGCAGCAAGGCAAGATCGTCGAGCAGGGCGACGTCGAGCGCGTATTCACCGCGCCCGAGCATCCCTATACGCGCGCGCTGCTGGCCGCCGAGCCAAAGCCCGATCCGGCGCCGCCGAAACCGGGCGCGCCGGTCGTCGTTTCGACCGACGACCTGAAAGTGTGGTTTCCGATCAAGCGCGGCGTGCTGCGCAAGGTGGTCGGCCACATCAAGGCGGTGGACGGCATCAGCATCGACATACGCAAGGGAGAGACGCTCGGCGTCGTCGGCGAATCCGGTTCGGGAAAAACCACGCTCGGTCTCGCGATCTTGCGGCTGATTTCGTCCGACGGCCCGGTCGTGTTTATGGGCCAGACCATCCAGGGTCTCAAGTTCAAGCAGATGCGGCCGTTCCGCCGCGACATGCAGATCGTGTTTCAGGACCCCTACGGCTCGCTCTCGCCGCGCATGTCGGTGTCCGACATCATCGAGGAAGGCCTGTGGGTGCATCATCCGCATATGCCGGAGGCTGAGCGCGAACGTCAGGTGGTGGCCGCGCTGACCGATGTCGGGCTCGATACCTCAACGCGCTTCCGCTATCCGCACGAATTCTCCGGCGGCCAGCGCCAGCGCATCGCCTTGGCGCGCGCCCTGGTACTGGGGCCAACCTTCATCGTGCTCGACGAGCCGACCAGCGCACTCGACATGCTGATCCAGTCGCAGATGGTCGATCTGTTGCGCGATCTGCAGAAGAAGCGTGACCTCACTTACATGTTCATTTCGCACGACTTGCGCGTGGTGGCGGCGCTGGCGAGCAGACTTCTGGTTCTGCGCAACGGCAAGATGGTGGAGGAGGGCGCGGCCGCCGACTTGTTCAAGAATCCGAAAAGCGACTACACGCGCGCGCTGTTCGCCGCCGCCTTCAATCTGGAAACGGCGCCCGAGGGCGTGGTGGCACAATGACGCGGATCATGTCTCTCGTTCTGGCTTTTGCCGTCTGCCTTGCAACCGCGGCGACGGCGCAATTCGGCGCCGCTTATCTGCCGATCAAGGCCGAAAACGGCGACCCGATCGCCAATTTCGCCCTCAGTCCCGAACTGTCGGCGCGGCTCGCCAAGCTGCCGGGCCAGGTCGCTGTCGGCAATCTGCAAGGCGACGTCACTTTGGTGCAATTCTACGACCTTAATTGCCCGTATTGCCGGCTGGCCGCCGCCGATGTCGATACGCTGGTGCGCGACGATAAGAAACTCAAGCTTGTGCTGGTGCCCTATGCGGTGTTGTCGGTGCAATCGGTGCAGGGCGGTTTGATCGAGATCGGGGCGTCGAAAATGCTGACGTCGGAGCGCTTTCTAGAATTCCATCGCCTGGTCTATGCCAACCGCGGCACCATCGACGGCGCGCGCGTATTGGCGACAGCCGTCGGCATGGGGCTCGATTCGAAAAAGCTCGCCGACCTGTCCAATACTCAAAGCACGCTCGACGTATTGCGGGCCAGCGCCGAATTCGGTACCGACGCCGGGCTGGCCGCGACACCGGCCTATGTCATCGGCGGCGTCGCCATTCTGGGCCATCCCGGGCTCAAGCCGTTGCAGGGTTTGATTCAGGCAATGCGCCGCTGCGGCAAGGCGATGTGCTGACTAAATCCGCTTTACGCTCGTCACGTCGCTGCCCGCCGCCTTGATGCGCGCGATGGCGCCGGCGGCCGGTTCGATCGCTACCATCATATGATGCGCATTGGCGTGAATGACGGTCGCCGCGTCGCGCGCGATGGCGACGTGGCCTTTCCAGAAGATGAGATCGCCGCGCCGCAACTCGGTGAGCGGCGACACCTTTCCAAGCGCGTCTTCCTGCATGCCGCTGTCGCGCGGGCAGGCAATGCCGGCCGCATGCAACGCGATTTGTAGCAGCCCGGAGCAATCGATGCCGAGCGAGGTCTTGCCGCCCCACAGATAGGGTGCGCCGAGCAATGTCTCGGCGACGGCGACAAAATCTGGTTGCTTGGCGGCGATCGGCGTCACATGGGCGAGCGGGAAATGCCAGCCATAGGCGTTGACCGCAAAGCGTTCGGTCTGGCGCACGATAGGTAAGCTCGCCCCCATCGGCAGCGCAATCATCGGCGGCAGTTTGATATCCGCGCCGGGAAATCCAAACGTGCGCGGCACACAGACCCGGTGCGTGGCCACGGCACCCACCGGTCCGAGGGCATTGGCCGACAGCCAGCCGGTATAACCGTCGGTCGTAAGCTGGCCCCGCACCCAGCCCTCGTCGGTGGTCTCAAGGATCGTCACGCGTTCGCCGAACAGCGCTTGCGTATCGAGCGCGGCCTCGTGCGCCGGATCGCGGCGCAAGTCGGCGATCGGTTCGACGACCTGGTGGCTCATGCGCCGTAACGCTTCGTCAGCATCGCATAAAGCGCGCGCGCCGACTGCAACTCGGCGCCTTCCGGCCGGCCCGGTTTGGCCGCCGCCGTCCAAGCGAAGATGTCGAGATGTAGCCACGATTTCGCAGTCACGAACTTGCGTAGGAACAGCGCCGCGGTAATGGCGCCGCCCTGGCCACCGCTGCTGACGTTGTTTGTATCGGCCACCTTGGAATCGAGCATTGCATCGTAAGGCCGCCACAGCGGCATGCGCCACAGCGGATCGTTTTCGGCCGCGCCCGCGCTGCAAAGCTCGGCCGCCAGCGCATCGTCGTCGGTGAACATTGCCGGCAGTTCAGGCCCGAGCGCCACCCGCGCCGCGCCGGTGAGCGTGGCGAAATCGACAACCAGCGCCGGCTTGTCCTCGTCGGCCAGCGTCAGCGCGTCGGCGAGCACCAGCCGGCCTTCGGCGTCGGTATTGCCGATCTCGACCGTGATGCCCTTGCGCGATGCATAGATGTCGCGCGGGCGGAAACTGGCGCCGGAGATGGAATTCTCCACCGCCGGGACGATCACCCGCAGCCGCACCTTCAGCTTGCGCGCCATGATCATATGCGCCAGCGCCAAGGCGGTAGCGCCGCCGGCCATGTCCTTTTTCATGTTGAGCATGCCGGTATCGCTCTTGATGTCGAGGCCGCCGGTGTCAAAGCACACGCCCTTGCCGACCAGGGTGATCTTCGGATCGTTGTCCTTGCCCCAGGTCAGATCGATCAGCCGCGGCGCGCGCGGCGAACCGGCGCCGACCGCTGCGACCAGCGGAAAATTCCTGGCGAGCGCGTCGCCACTGGTGACCAGCACGGCCGCGCCATGCTGCTTGGCCAGCGCGCGGGCGGCGCCTTCCAATTCGTCGGGGCCCATGTCGTTGGAGGGTGTGTTGATGAGATCGCGCGCGAGCGTGACGCCCTCGGCGATGTGGGTGAGATCGTCGCCGTCGATGCCGTCCGGCACCACCAGCCGGACATTGCGGCTGTCAGCCTTGCGGTAGCGGCTGAATTGGTAGGCGCCGAGCGCGAAGCTGAGCGCGGCGAGGCGGGCATCGTGCGGCGCGTTGGCAAAACGATAGAGGCCCGCGGGCAGGGTGTTTACCAGTTGGCCCGGCCGGAACGGGTCTTTCACCGGGTCGTCGGCCGCCTCGATGCCAAACAGCACGCCGGCCAGCTTTCCATCCGCCGCCGGCACGAGCAGATGGCGGCCGGGCTTGGGCTCGAAGCCAGCGGCGCGCACGAAAGTTTGCTCGCGCTCGTCGACTTTCTCGATGGTTGCGTCGAAATTTGCGGCGTTGACGAACAAGATCGGTACCGCCGGCGCTTCACCGGCTTGTGCGAAAATCGGATGCATGGTCACTCCGCGGCGTCGCGCATCGAAGATTTGGCCGCATAGCCGTCGCGGGTTTGCGGCAGTTTCCAGCCCAGCATGCGCGAGGCGACCAGCGTGCGCAGCACCTGCGCGGTGCCGCCGCCGATGGTGAACATGCGCACGTCGCGCGCCATGCGTTCGAGCGGCAGTTCGCGCGAATAGCCGCGCGCGCCGAACATCTGCAGCGCGTCGTTGACGATCTTGATCGCGGCCTCCGCGGCGAAAATCTTTGCCTGCGCCGCCAGCATCGGATCCGGGAAGGCGCTGCCGTCGGGTCCGCGCGAGCGCGCGGCCGCATAGAGCATCAGCCGCGATGCGGTGAGTTGCGTCTGCATATCGGCCAGCATCCATTGCAGGCCTTGGAATTCGCCGATTGGGCGGCCGAATTGTTCGCGGGTCTTCGTCCATGCCAGCGCCAGGTCGAGCGCGCCGGCGCCGATACCCATGGCGACGGTGCCGGCGCCGACGCGCTGGCTGTTATAGGCGTTCATCAGGCTGGCAAAGCCGCGGCGGAAACCCGACGGCGGCAGCACCGCCATCGCCTCCGGCACTTCGAGGTTCTCGAACGTAAGTTCGCCCTCCGGCATGCCGCGCAAGCCCATGGTCTGTTCACGCTTGCTGACGCGCAGGCCCTTATTCTCGTCGCGCAGCGCGAGAAAGCCGCCGATGCCAAGGTCTTGCCCGCTTTCGTCGAATACGCGCGCAAAGATTAGATGCAGCCGCGATACGCCGGCGCCGGTGATCCAGTGCTTCTTGCCATTGATGACATATGTGCCGCCGCGCTTGTCGGCGCGGGTAGTCATGGCGGTGGTGTCGCTGCCGGCATCCGGCTCGGTGATGCAGATGGCGGGCTTGTCGCCTTCCAGCACCAGGCGTGCCGCCAGCTTTTTCTGCGCCTCGCTGCCATAGGCCATCACCGTGGAGATTGCGCCCATATTGGTCTCGACCACGATGCGCGCGGTGACGGTGCAGGACTTCGCCATTTCCTCGATCACCAGCACGGCGTCGAGGAAGGAGCGGTCTTGTCCGCCGAGCGCCTTGGGCATGGTCATGCCGAGGAAACCGGCATCGCCCAGCGCCTTCACGATGTCCCAGGGATATTGCTCGTCGCGGTCGATCGCCGCCGCGCGCGGCTGCACGACGCCTTGCGCAAAGGCGCGGGCGCGCTGTTGGAGGGCGAGTTCGTCGGCGGAGAGGCCTAGGTCCATGGGGCGATGTTATAGCACCGTCATGCCCGCGCTTGTCGCGGGCATCCACGCCTTAAAAGCATCGCAACATCAAAGGCGTGGATGGCCAGGACATAGGCGAGCGAAGCAACGCCTTCCCTTGGCGGCTATGCCCGGCCACGACCTTCGGTCGGTTAACCACTCATTAGGGTTAACGTTTTATTGCTCGGGAATGCCGCTGGAATGCCAACCACCGGATTCCCATGGCCCCTAAATTACGCCTTAAAACGGCCAGCGCTGCCCGTCTGCTAGCCTCGGCCGCTGTCGCAGCCGTGCTGGCACTGTCGGCGGCCGGCTGCACGACCACCGGTAGCTCCGACACCACCGGCTCGATCGGCAGCCCCGCGCCGCACAGCGATGCCGACTGGCGGCGATCGCTCGATGCCTGGGGCGTACGCTATCGGGAAAATCCGGGCGATGCCGAGGCGGCCATCAAGTATGCCGAGGGGCTGCGCGCAACCGAACAGCGTGCGCAGGCGGTAGCGGTGCTGGAGCAAGCCTCAATTCGCAATCCGAACGACATGGCGGTACTCGGCGCCTATGGCCGCGCCTTGGCCGAGGCCGGCGACCTCAATCAGGCGCTCGATGTGCTCAGCCGCGCGCACAACCCGGACAATCCCGATTGGCACATCCTCAACGCGCAAGGCGCGGTGCTCGATCAGCTCGGCCGGCACGCCGAGGCGCAGCGGCATTATTCGGCCGCGCTCAAGATCGTGCCGAACGAACCCTCCGTGACGTCCAACCTTGGCCTGTCCTACGCGCTGACCAAGGATCTGCGGCGCGCCGAAGCCACGCTGCGGCAAGCGGCGAGCCGGCCGGATGCTACGCCGAAGGTGCGGCAGAACCTCGCTTTGGTGGTCGGCCTGCAAGGCCGCTTCGCCGAGGCCGAAAAGATCGCCCGCGCCGACCTACCGGACGACGAAGCCGCCGCCAATGTCAGCTATCTGCGCCAGATGCTGTCGCAGCAGAAAGAATGGAAGAAAACGGGCCAACGGCCTAAAGTGCCGGCACCCGACGCCGGCACCTGACGATCAGCGCTTTCCAATAGTTTTGCACCGATCTCTCCACCGTCATGCCCGGCACACGGGTCCGGCCGTCGGCCGGCCCGAGCACAAGCCTTGTGCCGGGCATCCGCGCCTTAGCCATGAAGCAAAACGTGGATGGCCGGGACATGCCCGGCCATGACGATCTCATTCCATGCGCGCTTACTGCAGCGCCATGACCTTGATGGCGGCGGGCCCAAGAATGACCACGAACAACACGGGCAGGAAGAACAAGATCATCGGTACGGTCAGCTTGGGCGGCAGGCCGGCCGCCTTCTTTTCGGCTTCCGACATGCGCATGTCGCGGTTTTCCTGCGCCATCACGCGCAGCATGTTCGCCAGCGGCGTGCCGTAGCGCTCCGCCTGCTGCAAGGCCATGCAAACGGATTTCACGCCCTCCAGGTCGGTGCGCTTGGCCAGGTTCTCGTAGGCCTGACGGCGATCCGGCAAATAGGACAATTCGGCTGTGGTGAGCGTCAGTTCTTCCGCCAGCGCAATCGACTGCGAGCCGACCTGCTCGCTCACCTTCTTGAACGCGGCCTCGATCGACATGCCGGATTCCACGCAGATCAGCAGCAGATCGAGGGTGTCGGGAAAAGCGCGCTTAATCGACAATTGCCGGCGCTGGATCTTGCTCTTCAGGATCATCAGCGGCAGATGCATGCCGATATAGGCGGCGGCGATACACATGCCGAGCTTGACCGTGGCCGGCTGGTTGAAATCGAGCACGACGAACAGATAGAACGCGCTGAACAGAAAGCCCACCGCCGGTGTCACCATGCGGAAGAACAGGTAGGTCACGTAGGGCGCATTGCCGCGGTAGCCGGCCTGCACCAGCTTGAGCCGCGCCTCTTCCTGGCCGACCCATTTGGTCAAATTGAAACGCTCGACAATGGCCTTGATGGACTGCTTCGGAGACTGCCGCAGGCTGACCTTCTGCCTGTCCTGCGTCATGCGCTCGCGTTCGCGCTGACGAATTCTTTCGCGCTCGGTCGCGACCGCCTTCATGCGCTTGCCGAGGGAATCGGCGAACGCGTACGGCATCGCAAGAGTCAACACCGTGGCTGCCGCGGCCACGGCAGCGAACAGCATCGTGATCGATTTGGTGTTGAGTAAGCTGATAAATAAATCGATCATCGGCTATTTTTTTCCTTGTCGCATGATCTTGTTCGAAAACCGGTTGCCACTTCTCGGGATCATGGACTCTAAAAGTCGAAGTTGATCATCTTTTTCATCACCAGCACGCCCATGCCCATCCAGCAGGCGGAGCCGGCCAGCATGAGATTGCCGAGCGGCTCGGTCCACAGCAGCGCGATGTATTGCGGACTGGTGATCCAGACCAGCGTCATCACCGCCAGCGGCAGCGCGCCGATGATGGAGGCCGAGGCTTTCGCTTCCATCGACATCGCCTGGATCTTGGCCTTCATCTTCTTGCGGTCGCGCAGCACACGCGAAAGATTGCCGAGCGCTTCCGACAAATTGCCGCCGGCCTTTTGCTGAATTGCAATGACGATGCCGAAGAAATTCGCCTCCGGCACCGGCATGTGTTCGTAGAGCTTGCCGCAGGCCTCGCCTAGCGGGATGCCGACGGCTTGGGTCTCGACGATGGCACGGAATTCGGACTTCAGCGGCTCGGGCGACTCGATCGTAATCATCTTCAGGCAATCGAGCAGCGGCAGCCCGGCCTTGACGCCGCGCACGATGACGTCGACGGCATCGGGAAACGCGTTGAGGAATTTGCCCTCGCGGCGCTTCTTCAAATATGACAACAGCCAGTAAGGTATGCCAAAGGCGCCGGCAAAGCCGAGCCCGGCGCCGGCGAGCATGCCGGCTCCGCTGAACAGCCCGAGTATGAACAAGGCCACGCCGATGGCGGCTGAAATAATCATGAATTGCTGCTTCGACCACGACAGGCCGGCCTGCGCGATCCGGTTCGAGAGCGGTACGCGTTTGCTTTTCTTCTGGCGCTCTTCGAATTCCTTGAGCGTGCTTTCGACGGCGTCGCGGCGGGATTTTTGCGGCCCGCGCGTGGCGCGCGCCACCACCTCGGGCTTGGCGACATTCGCCATGCGCTGCTCGGCTTTGCGCTCGCCGGACAGGATCGGGTAGACGAATACCCAGGCCACCCCGCCCACGGCGACCGATGCCAGAAAGAATAAGGCAATGGAGTCCATGGCGCTCAGGCCCGCATGGATTCGTTGGCGGCTTCCGCCGCGTCGAGCGCGGCTGCCAGGCGCTTTTCTTCGCCGTAATAGCGGGCGCGATCCCAGAACCGCGGCCGGCCAATGCCGGTCGAGCGGTGACGGCCGAGGATGTTGCCTTGTGCGTCCTCACCGGTCATGTCGTAAATGAAAAGATCCTGGGTGATGATGACATCGCCTTCCATCCCCATCACTTCGGTGATGTGGGTGATCTTGCGCGAGCCGTCGCGCAGGCGAGCGGCCTGGATCACCACATCGACCGAGGCGGTGATCATTTCGCGGATGGTGCGGGACGGCAGCGAAAAGCCGCCCATGGTGATCATCGATTCAAGGCGCGAAAGGCCCTCGCGCGGGTTGTTGGCGTGCAGCGTGCCCATCGAACCGTCGTGGCCGGTGTTCATGGCCTGCAAAAGGTCGAACGCCTCCGGTCCGCGCACTTCGCCGACGATGATGCGTTCCGGCCGCATGCGCAGGCAGTTGCGCACCAGGTCGCGCATGGTGACCTGGCCTTCGCCTTCCAGATTGGGCGGGCGCGTTTCCAGGCGCACCACGTGCGGCTGCTGCAGCTGCAATTCGGCAGCGTCTTCGCAAGTTATGATGCGTTCGTCGTCGTCGATGAACTGGGTGAGGCAATTGAGCAAAGTGGTCTTGCCGGAGCCGGTGCCGCCGGACACCAGCGAGTTGACGCGCACGCGGCCGATGATCTCCAGGATCTCGGCGCCCTGCGGCGTAATCGTGCCGAATTTGACCAATTGGTCGAGCGTCAGCTTGTCCTTCTTGAACTTACGAATGGTGAGTGCGGGTCCGTCGATCGCCAGCGGCGGGACGATGGCGTTGACACGCGAACCGTCCGGCAAGCGTGCGTCGCATATTGGCGAAGATTCATCGACGCGGCGGCCGATCTGGCTGACGATGCGCTGACAGATGTTCAGCAGCTGCTGATTGTCGCGGAAGCGAATGCTGGTCTTCTGAATTTTGCCTTTGACTTCGATGTAAACCGTGCCGGAGCCGTTGACCATGATGTCGGCGATGTCGTCGCGCATCAGCAACGGCTCGAGCGGGCCGAAGCCGAGCACGTCGTTGCAGATATCGT
>JBBRAL010000008.1:0-92436 GCA_038206805.1 Hyphomicrobiales bacterium
GACGGTCATCTCTGCTCTCATCAAGCAGGCCAAGAAGCTACCGAGTGAGCTCTATAAGTCGCTGACTTGGGACCGTGGCAAGGAGTTGACGGATCATCGCCGATTTACGTTGGCGACCAATATCGACGTTTACTTCTGTGATCCTCAGAGCCCATGGCAGCGAGGGTCGAACGAGAACACCAACGGCCTGCTGAGGCAGTACTTTCCGAAGGGCACCGACTTGTCGGCGCATTCGCAAGCTCATCTAAACAAAGTGGCGCGCCAGCTCAATGAACGGCCACGGGAGACCTTGCAATTCGAAACGCCAGCGGAGAGATTTAACGCCTGTGTTGCGTCGATCAGTTGAGCCGGCACTCCAAAAGGCGACAAAATGGTGCGTGCTGGCGCCGCGCCCGACCGCGTCATCGCGCAGCCGGACGGCCGCACGCCCGACATGGGCGGCTCGCTCGGTACCGACGCGTTTGGCAAGCGGGTGGCGGAGGCGGTGTCTTCTGCCTCCCCCTGAAAGGGGGAGGTCGCTCGCCAAAGCGTAGCGCAGGCGAGCGGGTGGGGGTCATTTTCGCCGTCGAGCGGCCCCCTCCCTGACCCTCCCCCTTTCAGGGGGAGGGAACGGCGAGTTTTTCAAAACCCATATAACCGCGCCGGGTTGCTGACCAGCACGCGCTGCACCAATGCATCGTCACCGAGCCAGCGCGGCACCAGGTCGAGCAAACGGCGCGTATCGATAGTCTGGAACGGCTGCTCCGCGTCACTGCCGGCGGTGCGCATGTCATGGCGCGGGGTATGTGGTCAGTCGCTGCCCCAGACGACGCGCTCGGGATTGACCGCGCAAAGCCGGCGCGCCAGCGGGTCGATGCGCGGATCGGCGGGATCGTTGGCGATGCGATAGGCGCCGGAAAGTTTTACCCAGATTTTCCCTGAGTGCAGGAGCCGTAACAGCGCACGCAAGGGGCCGGACTCCGCCTTGAGCGAAGTGTCGGGCCCGATCAATCCGAAATGATCGATCACCGTCGCGACCGGCGATGTGAGCAATGTGGGTGACAACGGCTCGATCAAGTCGGCGCCGACGAATATCTGCACATGCCAGCCGTAGCGTTCGCACAAGCGGGCCGCCGCCTCGATATCGCGGCGGATGCTGTCGATCGGTGCCGTACCGGAGGTCGCGATATTGACACGCAGGCCACGAATGCCTTGCTCGTCGAGTGCGTCCAGCTCGGCGTCCGGCACTTCGCCCGGCAGCACGGCGACCCCGCGCGAGCCTTCGATCTGGGCCATGGCGTCCAGCATGCAGGAATTATCGGTGGCGTAGAAACTTGGCTGCACCAGCACCACGCGCTCGAGGCCAAGCCGCGCCAGCATGGCGGCGAGTTCGCCCGCCAGCGCGTCCTTAGGCGTGTAGCGGCGCGCGGCGGCAAGCGGAAAGCGGTTCTTCGGCCCGATCACATGCACGTGGCTGTCGCAGGCAAGGGGCGGAGGGAAGTGCGAGGTTGGCATGGCGTAACCGTATGCGGCTAGACCGGGTGCCGCAACTCGCTTGCTGCTGCCATCCCCCACTTGCGGGGGAGGGAAGGAAAGACCGGTCGCCTCAGAGCGCCGCCACCGCCTGTACCTCGACCAGCAGGCCTTCCTGCACCAGCCGGTCGATCATCAGCAGCGTGTTGGGCGGATAGGCATCGCCCACAAACATCTTGGGAAATTCGCGCAGGCGGTATTTCATGAACTTCGCAATGTCCTGCGAATGCACCAAATAGGTGGTGAACTGCACAATATTGCCCCAGCCGGCGCCGACCGATTTGAGCGCCGCCTCGATATTGGCGAAAGTCTGCACGCACTGGGCGTCGAAATCCTCGCTGACGATCTTGCCGGCCTTGTCGACGCCGACTTGGCCGGCGATGAAGACGAATTCCGACGCCTTCACGCGGGTGAGGTGCGAGTATTGCCCGAGCGGCTTGCCGAGCGCGTCGGGATTGAGAATCTTGATGTCAGCCATCGTCAGACTCCTTCTCGGGTACGCCGCGGCATGGCCGCTGCGGCATTCGTGGCGGTCTTAGTTTACTGTGACACGCCGCTCGCCTTGATCGGCACTTCCCACTTCTTGATTTCGCTGGCGGTGAATTTTCCGAGATAGTCGGGCGTGCGGCGGTCCGGCGCCACGATCATGGCGCCAAGCCCTTGCAAGCGGTCGCGCACCGACGATGTCGTCATCGCCGCAATTACCGTCTCGTTGAGCTTTTTGACGATAGCGGCCGGCGCGCCCTTCGGCAGGTAGATGGCGTTCCAGGTATAGGCCTGCACGTCGAGGCCTTGCTCGCGTGAGGTCGGTAGGTTCGGCAGTGCCGGCGAACGCTCCGTGGTCATGATCGCCAAAGCCTTGACGCTGCCGCCATCAATCTGCGCCTTCGCTGTGGTGATGATTTCGCAGAGAAAGTGAATGCGGCCGCCCATCAAGTCCTGCATGGCCGGGCCGGTACCTTTGTACGGCACATGCACGATATTGGTGCCCATCGCGGTATTGAGCACGACGCAGCCGAGATGCGTGGCTGAACCCGCGCCAGCCGAACCGAATTGCAATTTGTCGGTATTGGCTTTGGCATAGGCGACGAACTCCTTGAGATTGCTGACGGGCAAATCCTTGTTCGCGATCAGCACGATCGGAACCTCGGCGACCAGCGCGACTGGCGCGAAGTCGGTCACGGCGTTGTAGAGCGGCTTCTTGTAAAGCGTCTGGCCTTGCGCATGGGTGCCGACCGTGCCGAGCAGCATGGTGTAGCCGTCTGGCCTGGCGTCGGCCACGCGCTTGGAGCCGGTCATGCCGCCGGCGCCGCCAATATTCTCAACGATCACCGTCTGGCCGAGCAGTTCGCCCATTCGCTGCGCCATCACCCGGCCGAGCACGTCGGTTGGTCCGCCTGCGGCAAACGGAATAATCATGGTCAGTGTGCGGTCCGGAAAGTTCTGCGCAACGGCCGATCCGGCCAACGCCAGCATAGCGGCGAGTGCAATCGCCGCGATTGTTTTTTTCATTGGAACTCCTTGAACCAGACTTTGGGGAGATGCTTGCCGCTCTGACGATTATCGGTCAAGGGCCGCTGTCGGAAAAGCCGCTACCCGACCTCGACCACTTCTTCGGGAAACCTATGCAGCCGGTCGCCCGGACCGTTTCCGCCGATCAGATAATTGTCGCATAGCCAGTTGAGATAACCGGCGTGAATGTAAGTCGGGTGCACGACGATGTTCATGTCCTTGGCGATGGTCATCGGCTCGTCGCTGCGCACCAGCGGGCGCTCGACCAGATCGTAGCCCTGGCCGTGACAGTAAAGCCGCGCCTCCATCGGCCGGCCGTTCTTGCGCATGAAGGCATTGAAGGCGTCCCAAATGTCTTTGCAGGGCGTGCCGGGCTTGAGCAGGTCAAGCGTCATGCGGCGCGATTCCATGCAGAAAGCAAGCTCGTCCTTCATCGCCTGCGGCACCTTGACGCCGACCACGCAGGAGCGTCCGAGCTCGGTGTACATGCCGCCCGGCCCGTTATCCTCGACGAGAAGCGCGATCTGGTCGCCTGGCTGGATCACGCGGTTCTGCAGATGGCGGTTGGCGAATTTCGATGGCTTGCCGAGCGGCATCGAGGCGCAGAGATAGATGCCGTTTTCGCTGCCGTGACACTGGCTGTAATGTTGCGCGACCGCGGCCACCTCGGTGTCGCGCATGCCGGGCTTGACCGCGGCAAAGGCAGCGGCCATGGCGCCGTCCTGCATCGCGGCGGCGCGCTTGACCAGTTCCATCTCCTCGGGGCTCTTGATGATCTTGATCTGGTCGACCAGGTCGGAGGCGTCGACATAGCGCGCCTTCGGGAATGTGCGTTTGACGTAGTCGAGCAGGGCAAACGACATTTGATAGGTGCCGACAATTCCAATGGTGGCGTTGCGGAACGGCTCCAGCGCCTTGGCGGCAAGCTCGGGATCGTAGTCCTTGGTGTAATGGGCGGAGGCATAGCTCGGCGTGGTCATGATCTTTTTGACGCCGCGCCAATTGACGTCACCCTGCGCCGTGGTCTCGGAGCCGGCGAATGGACCCTGGCAGACTACCGACATGTCGTCGTCGCGCGGGAACACCACGGTGTTGGGATAGCCGTTGGTCGCCGGCATGTCGGTGAAATATTTCACATAGCCGCCCATGTGGTCGTTGTTGTTCTGCATCAGCAGCACATCGATCTTTGCGGCAGCCATAGCCGCGCGCACTGCTTGCCAGCGCCGCTCCAGCTCAGCAGTGGAGATCGGGGTGTTGAGGCGTTCGGACAGAGCCATGTTTCAATCTCCCCAAAACTAATCCGCCCAAGAGGCGGGCTTGCGTACGATATTGGTCATGTTCTTGAGATCGTCGGCGAAGAACTTGGCCATGTTGCCGGCGATGGTCGGCATGGCGCGGTCCTCATAGCCCTGCGAATAGCCGCCGAGATGCGAGAAGATCGTCAAGTTCTTGGTCTTCCACAGGGAACTATTGGCCGGCAGCGGCTCTTGCGAGAACACATCGAGCGCGGCGCCCGCGATTGTTCCGCTTTCGAGCGCAGCCATCAGCGCCGGCTCATCGACGACGCCACCACGCGCGACGTTGACGAGGTATGCGGTAGGCTTCATTGCGGTGAAGACCCTTTCGCCAATGATGTTGCGCGTTTCAGTCGTCAGCGGCGCGAGCGCCACTAGAAAATCGAGCTCACCGGCGACTTTCACAAGGTCGTCGCGCGCGACCATGCGGTCGAAGCCGGACGCCGCGCGCGGAGTCCCGCTGACACCGATCACCGTCATATGGAGCGCCTTGCAGATCGGCGCTAGGTATTCCGCGATCAATCCGACACCGAGGATGCCGACGGTCTTGCCGGCCAGCAGCTGCGACGGCCAACGCTCCCAGGCGGCCTTGTCCTGCGCATGGACGGAGCCGGGCATGTTGCGCGCGAGCGAGAGCATATAGGCGATGGTGGCTTCCGACACCGGCGAACCGTGGATGCCGCGAATATTGGTGACCAGCACCTCTTTGCCGAGCGAGGGCAGGTCGACGATGTTATCGACGCCGGTGCCGAGTGCCTGGATCCATTTCAGCTTCTTGGCGTCGCGCACCACATGGTCGGCCATCGGCGGCGAAAAGCACAGCAGGATGTCGATGTCGGCGATATAGGGCCCAACATCGTTATGATGGCCGACCACGTTGATGGTCAGTTGCGGAAACCGCTCCAGCAGCATGGCCTTATAGCGGGCCCGCATGGCTTCCTGGACTTCGGTGAGAATGAGAAGATTTGGCATGGCGCCGCTGGTATAATGGGAAACGCGCGTTGGGCAAGTATCCGAACCAAGTATCCCAACCAAGTATCCCAACCAAGTATCCCAATCTTGTCATTCGGGGCCAGCGCGAAAGCGCGCCCCGGAATGACAGGTGACCCGCATCGTGGGTCTGCGCTACACTGGGGCGGGCACGAAAGCTTGCAGAGGATGACGTATCATGCCGATCGATCTTGCCGCCGTGAACTGGCTCTATGTCGTGGTGCTGGCGATCCTTGTCTTCCTGGCCAGCTACGTCGGCAACTTGCTCTCCTTCAACCACCGCGGCTTGGCGGCCTTGCTGTCGGCCTTGGCGTTTGCCGCGCTTTTCGTGGTCTGGACCTATTACCCGCACCATCTACCGCTGCCGACGGGGATCACT
Source organism: Hyphomicrobiales bacterium (assembly GCA_038206805.1). GTDB lineage: Bacteria > Pseudomonadota > Alphaproteobacteria > Rhizobiales > Xanthobacteraceae > Pseudolabrys. Next base: position 5,689 of record JBBRAL010000008.1, read on the forward strand.
CCGCAAAAAACCGCGGTGGTCCCGGCTGCGCCCGCTGCACCGGCAGTACCGGTTACACCGCAAAAGCCGCGCAACCCGGTCACCGACATAACGCCGCCTCCGGCGACTCCCGCGCCTGCGCGCTAGGCTTGCGTCCGACCGTCTAATTGATGTTCTCTCCCATCCGAGTAGGGTCAACCTGGCCCGGGAGAGTGGTGGAGTGGCATGAAAAAGGTTTATCCGGACGCTGCCAAGGCGTTGGAAGGCGTCCTCAAGGACGGCATGTTGATCATGGCGGGGGGGTTCGGCCTGTGCGGCATCCCTGAGACGCTGATCCTCGCCGTCCGCGACAGTGGCGTCAAAAATCTCACGATCGTATCGAACAATGCGGGCGTCGACGGCGCCGGGCTCGGCCTGCTGCTGGAGACCAAGCAGGTCAAGAAGATGATCTCGTCCTATGTCGGCGAGAACAAGCTGTTCGCCCAGCAATATCTCGGCGGCCAGCTGGAGATCGAGTTCAATCCGCAGGGCACGCTGGCCGAACGCATCCGCGCCGGCGGGGCCGGCATCCCGGCCTTCTTCACCCGCACCGGCGCCGGCACCGATATCGCCAAGGGCAAGGAAGAGCGTGAGTTCGATGGCGACCGCTACATCATGGAGCGCGGCATCGTCGCCGATCTGTCGATCGTGCACGCCTGGATGGGCGACAGCGAGGGCAACCTCGTGTACCGCAAGACCGCGCGCAACTTCAATCCGATGATGGCGAGCGCCGGCAAAATGACGGTCGCCGAAGTCGAGCACCTGGTGCAGCCGGGCGACCTCAATCCCGACCACATCGTCACGCCGGGAGTCTATGTCAAACGCATCGTGCACGTGCCGAACGCGGTGAAGCACATTGAGCAGCGCACGGTGCGCAAGCGCGTCGCGCCCGCTGGAACAGGGGAGGAAGTCTAGCGCATGATCCCGAAAAGTGGGCACCGGTTTTCGGATAAGATCATGCGCAATTCAAAAATCGATTCAGACTTAATTTAAAGGAACGCCTCTCATGGCCTGGACCCGCGACCAGATGGCCGAACGCGCCGCCAAGGAACTGCGCGACGGCTTCTACGTCAATCTCGGCATCGGCATTCCGACGCTGGTGTCGAACTACATTCCGGAAGGCATGACCGTGCAGTTGCAGAGCGAGAACGGCATGCTCGGCTTCGGGCCGTTCCCCTACGAGGGCGACGAAGACCCCGATCTGATCAATGCCGGCAAGCAGACAGTCACTGAAATCCCCACCACCAGCTTTTTCTCATCCGCCGATTCATTTGCCATGATCCGCGGCGGTCACATCGACATCGCCATCCTCGGCGCCATGCAGGTGGCCGAGAACGGCGACCTCGCCAACTGGATGATCCCGGGCAAGATGGTCAAGGGCATGGGCGGCGCCATGGATCTGGTGGCCGGCGTCAAGAAGGTCGTGGTGGTGATGGAACACACCGCCAAGGCCAAGGACGGCAGCGTCGATCCGAAACTGCTGCAAAAGTGCAATCTGCCGCTCACCGGCGCCGGCGTGGTCGACATGGTGATTACCGACTTGGGCGTGTTCATCATCGATCGCAAGGGTGATGGCGGCATGCTGCTGACCGAACTGGCGCCCGGCGTCACGGTGGATGAGATCACCACGAAGACGCAAGCCAGCTTCAAGGTCGATGCGAAGTTGAAGCATTAGCCGCGGCCGGTCGTCACCCGCGAAAGCGGGCGATCCAGTAAACGCGAAGCTTTCGATTAGTCGAAGCGTCACGGCGTGCCGGATGCCCCGCATGCGCGAGGCATGACAAATTTTGACCGGTAGCGCAGTCAGCCTTGTGCCAGTTCTTTTTCGATGACGGTGCGCAACGGTGGCAAGTCCTCGCGCAAGGTCTTCCAAACGCGCAGAGACGTTATTTCTTCGTAATTGTGCCGGTAGAAATTTCCAGCGACGGCCATTTCGCGCCAGGGAATATCTGGGTGCCGTGCTTTCAATTCGTCGGACAAGCGCCGCGAGGCCTCGGAAATTATTTCAGGGCTGCGGATGACAGCATATATTGCCTGCACATTGTCGCGCAGACCTTCATAGCTGAGTCCCTGTGCGAAACGTTCGGCCAACTCGACGTTGCGGAGCACGTCCTTGAGATAGCCGATTTCTTTCTCAGAAAGCATAGATGGCATCGCGTGCAGAAGGCGCGCGCAAATGGGGCTTCAGCGCGTCGCGGTCGATCACGTCCACCGGACCATCGAACAGGCTGGCAACGTATTCCTTGAGGCCCATATATTGGTATATAGATCCTTCCGCCCCAGGCTCGAATTCAACGAGGATATCGATATCGCTGTCCGGCCGCTCATCCCCGCGCGCGACAGAGCCGAACACGGCCGCGCGACGGATGCCGCGCGCCCGCAAGGCGGGCTCGGCTTGCTTTAATCGGGCAATGACATCGTCGCGGCGCATAGCGTCAACATATCAAATATAGCCATTCAATTCCAGTTTCGGCGTTTGGCCCCGCCCTATGGGGATTTGTCTGTGCTTCCCCGCGCCGCCGCCAATGGCGACTTCTCCTGCGCCACATAATCGCCGCAGCCAAGCTTCCCGACCAGCTTGCCGTCACGCACCACGAATTTTCCGCGCAGCATGGTGGACACCGGCCAGCCGGTGACTTCGAGCCCTTCGTAAGGCGTGTAGTCGCAGCCGCCATGCATCAGGCCTTGCGAAATCGTCAGCTTGCGTGCCGGATCCCAGATCGCGATGTCGGCGTCGCTGCCGACCGCGATGGTGCCCTTCTTGGGATAGAGGCCGTAGGTTTTGGCGTGATTGGTCGCGGTCAGCGCAACGAATTCGTTGAGTGTGATGCGGCCCTTGCCGACGCCTTCCGAGAACAGGATAGGCAACCGCGTCTCGACGCCTGGAATGCCGTTCGGCACCCAGCGGAAACTGGTCTTACCCTTGGGCGCCTGCTTGCCGTGGCTGTCATCATAACGGAACGGGCAGTGGTCCGACGAAAAGAGCGAGAAAATACCCTGCTGCAAGCCCTCCCAGCAGGCGACCTGGCTCGCTTTGTCGCGCGGTGGCGGCGAGCAGACATATTTCGCGCCTTCCATGTTCAATCCGTCGAGGTCTTGCTCGGTCAGCACCAGATATTGCGGGCAGGTTTCGCCATAGATTTTCAGGCCGCGCTTTCGCGCGCGCGCGATCTCCTCCATCGCCTCGCGGTTTGACACGTGCACGATCATGATCGGCACGTCGATCAGCTCAGCCAGCGAAATGGCGCGATGCGTCGCCTCGCGCTCGACCGGAATCGGCCGCGAGGTGGCGTGATATTTCGGCGCCGTTTTCCCCGCCTGCTCCAACCGGTCGGTAAGGAAACGGATGGCGTCGTAATTCTCGGCATGCACCATCACCAGCGCGCCGGTCTCGCGTGCCACGCTCATGACCTTGAGCATCTCCATGTCGGACAGTGCCATGCCCTCATAGGTCATGAACACCTTGAACGAGGTGTAGCCGTCATTGACCAGCGCCGGCAGTTCCTGGCCGAGTACGTTGTCGGTGACATCGGAGATGATGAGATGGAAGGAGACGTCGACGTAGCACTGGCCGGCGGCCTTGGCGTGATAGTCCTTCACCACCTGGCGCAGCGAGTCGCCTTTCTGCTGCATCGCGAACGGCAGCACCATGGTGTTGCCGCCGAAGGCCGCGGCCATCGTGCCACTAGCAAAATCATCGGCCATGACGATGCCGGGTGCCGAGGCTTGCGCGATGTGCACATGGCTGTCGATGCCGCCCGGCAGCACCAGCATGCCAGTGACGTCGACGATTTCTCGGGCGGTGCCCAGATCGACACCAAGTGCCACGATCTTGCCGCCGCTGATGCCGACATCGCAGCAAAACGTGTCGGAAGCGGTCGCGACCGTGCCGCCGCGGATGATGGTGTCAAAGGCCAAGGGCTACTCCTTGATCGAACCAAAGCTCATTAATCGAACCAAGTCTATTCCAGCAAAGCCGACGGGGGAGGGGCTTGATCGCCAGCGGAGGGTCATGCTCCATAGCGGTCGCGTTTGAGGAACCCCGCCATGTTATCCGATGCCGACCGCAACAAGGCCGCCGACATTCTGATGGCCGCGCAGAAGGAACGCAAACAGGCGGTCCAGCTGCATGTGACCTTTCCCGCCATCGCCATCGACGATTCCTATGCAATTTCCACCATTGTGGCCAATCGTAAAATCGCCGCCGGCGCCAAATTGATCGGTCACAAAGTGGGCCTGACCTCCAAGGCCATGCAGCGCTCCTCGATGATCGATGAGCCGGATTTCGGCTTTATACTCGACGACCAGATGATCGCCGACGGCGGCAAGGTGCGCCACGCCGATTACTGCAAGCCGCGGGTCGAGGTGGAACTGGCCTTCGTAATGGGCAAGCGGTTGCTGGGGCCCGGCCTGGGGCTGACCGACGTGCTGCGCGCCACCGAATATGTCGTGCCGGCAATCGAAATCGTCGATGCGCGGCTGCAGGATCCGCGCAAAATCGTCGATACCGTGGCCGATAATGGCGCGGCCGCCGGCATCTGTATCGGCGGACGTCCCGTCGGTCCAATGGATGTCGATTTGCGCTGGGTCGGCGGCATTATGTACCGCAATTCCGAGATTGAGGAGACCGGACTTGCCGCCGGCGTGCTCGGCCACCCGGCGCTCGGCGTCGCCTGGCTCGCCAACAAGCTAGGGGCGCACGGGACCGCGCTGGAGCCGGGCCACCTGGTGCTGGCCGGCTCCTTCACGCGCGTGGTATTTGCGCAAAAAGGCGATACGCTGCACGCCGATTTCGGTACCCTCGGCGGCATCGCCATCCAATTCGTGTAGCGCATGATCCCGAAAAGTGGCTACCGGTTTTCGGAAAAGATCATGCGCAAATATGGGTAACATCATGACCGACATGCCACGCAACGCCTTCAAGCACGCCATTGCCGCCGGCAAATTGCAAATCGGCCTGTGGTCGAGCCTTTGCAGCAATATCGCCGCCGAGATCGTTTCGGAGTCCGGCTTCGACTGGATCCTGCTCGACACCGAACATTCGCCCAATGAAATTCCCGATCTGCTTGGACAACTTCAGGCCATGCAGGGCAGCGCCACCACACCGATCATCCGGCCGGCCTGGAACGACGCCGTGCTGGCCAAGCGCTGCCTCGACATCGGCGCGCAGACGCTGCTGTTTCCCTATGTACAGAATGCCGAGGAGGCGCGCCGCGCGGTCGCGTCCACGCGCTATCCGCCGCAAGGCATTCGCGGCGTATCGGTGGCGGCGCGCGCCAGCCGCTATGGCCGCACGCCGGGTTATCTCACCAAGGCCAATGCCGAAATCTGCGTGTTGGTGCAGGTCGAGACCCGTTCCGCGCTTGGCGAGATCGAGGCCATCGCCGAGATCGAAGGCGTCGATGGCGTGTTCATCGGCCCGTCCGATCTGGCAGCCTCGTTGGGCCATCTCGGAAATCCGCAGCATGCGGATGTGCAAAGGGCGATTGAGGACGCCGGCAAGCGGCTGAAAAAAGTAGGCAAGCCGGCCGGCATTCTCACCAGCAACGAAGAGGAGGCGCGCCGCTATATAGGCTGGGGCTATCTGTTCGTGGCGGTCGGCGCCGATGTCGGTTTGTTGCGCGCGAGCGCCGATGCGTTGGCGAAGAAATTCAAGAGCTAGCTTCCGCGGTAGGTCGTATAGCTCCAGGGCGTCGCCAACAGCGGCACGTGATAATGCCGCTCCGGCTCGGCAATCGAAAAACGCACCGGAACCAGTTCGAGAAAGCCCGCTCCGGCAAAATACTCGCCGATCTGGAACACCAACTCGTAACCGCCGATTCGCAATGGCGCACCAGCGAGCAAGGGTGCCTCGGTGCGGCCTTGGCTGTTGGTGACGGCCTCATGCAGCAGACCGCGCGCGCTTGCGCCGACCTCGTAGAGCGCGAGCCGGACGCCCGCCGCCGGCCGGCCGGTCACGAGATCGAGCACATGGGTGGTGAGCTCACCATCGGTCCGTGGCTTGCCGGGGCCCTCGATCGCCGCATTGAGCCGCAGGCGCGCGATCAGGGCGATCTCATCAAGCGCCGCCGCTCGCTCGCCGGCGGCATCATTGTGCAGCCGGCATTCGAACTGGCGCAGGATCGAATCGCGCGTATGCCGGCGCACGCAGACGATGAAGGGAAAGCCGAAACGCTCGCGATAGGCGGAGTTGAGCTCGGTAAAACGGACGAATTCCTGCTCGCTTAGCCGGTCGAGTCCGAGGCCGCCCTGCTCGGCCTGGGAGGCGGCGGTGAGGCCGGCGCGCGCTACGCGGCTGCCGAGTTCCGGGTGCGCGCAGATCAAGGCAAGCTGGGTTTCTGCGTCGACCTGCCGCAGGGCGGCGACCATGGCCTGATGCAGCGCGGCAACAGTCGCGAACGGCCGCCGGACGAAGGCGGCCTCCGCCACCCAGGCGGCGTGCTCAAAAATTGTGCCGAGCGCCTCCACAAAGCCGGCGCGGGAGCATTCGTTGATCGCGGCGAGCGTCCGGGGCTCAGGGGCAGGCATGACCGGCGGTATGGACCCAGTTCAGGCGGTAATTTAAACGGGATACCAAACCATTAGCAGCCCTCGGCGCCGTGTGATAGAGACGCCAGGAAAACGCGGGGCGGAGCGCGGTTGCGTTATGAGTGATGAGATGATCCTCGAAACCGAGGATCTCACCAAGGAATTTGCCGGATTTGTCGCCGTCAATGGCGTGGAACTGCGTGTCCGGCGCGGCACCATCCATGCCTTGATCGGGCCGAATGGCGCCGGCAAGACCACCTGTTTCAATTTGCTCACCAAGTTTCTCAGCCCGACCCGCGGACGCATTCTCTTCAAGGGCCACGATATCACTGCCATGCAACCGGCCGATGTCGCCCGGCTCGGACTGGTGCGTTCGTTTCAAATATCCGCGGTGTTCCCGCACATGACTGTGTTGGAAAACGTTCGCATCGCGTTGCAGCGTTTGCGCGGCAGCTCGCTGGATTTCTGGCGTTCGACCTCGGTGCTCGACGAGTACAACGAGCGCGCGATGGAACTGATTGCCGATGTCGGTCTTGCCGATTTCGCCGACTGGATGGCGGTCGAGCTGCCCTATGGCCGCAAGCGCGCGCTTGAAATCGCCACCACGCTGGCGCTCGATCCGGAAATGCTGCTGCTCGACGAGCCGACTGCGGGTATGGGGCACGAGGATATTGAGCGCATCTCGCAGTTGATCAAGCGCGTCGCCGCCGATCGCACCGTGCTGATGGTCGAGCACAATCTGTCGGTGGTGGCCGATCTGTCCGATACCATCACGGTGCTCACGCGCGGCAGCGTGCTGGCCGAGGGCAATTACGACGCAGTATCGAACAACCCGGAAGTGCGAGAAGCCTATATGGGAGTGGGGCATGCTTGACGTGACCACCCCGCTGCTCGCGGTCAGCTACCTGCAGGCCTGGTATGGCGAGTCGCACATCCTGCATGGCGCGAAATTCGAAGTGCACGAAGCCGAAGTGGTCACATTGCTCGGCCGCAACGGCGCTGGCAAGACCACGACGTTGAAATCGATCATGGGCATCGTCGGCCACCGCACCGGTTCGGTGCGCTTTGAGGGCCGCGAGCTGATCAAAAGCGCCTCCGAGCAGATCGCGCGTGCCGGCATTGCATTCTGCCCCGAGGAACGCGGCGTATTCGCCAGTCTGAGTGTCGAGGAAAACCTGCTGCTGCCGCCGGTGGTCAAGCCGGGCGGACTTTCGCTCGACCAGATCTTCGAATTATTTCCGAATTTGAAGGAACGGCTCGGCTCGAGCCAGGGCACCAAGCTTTCCGGCGGCGAACAGCAGATGCTGGCGATCGGCCGCATTTTGCGCACCGGCGCGCGGCTGCTGCTGCTCGACGAGCCGACCGAAGGCCTCGCCCCCGTCATCATCCAGCAGATCGGCAAGACCATCCGGGCGCTGAAGGAAAAAGGCTTCACGATTTTGCTGGTGGAACAGAATTTCCGCTTCGCCTCGACCGTTGCGGATCGCTACTACGTCATGGAACACGGACGTATCATTGACCAGTTCGCCAATGCGGAACTGGATGCCAATGTCGAAAAACTGCACGACTATCTCGGTGTTTGATTTAAGTAAGCTGATAACAACAAGAAGGAATGTATCTATGAGAAAGACCCTAGCACTAGCGGCGCTCGCCGCTGCTCTGGCCTGCGGCGGCGCCAACGCCCAGCAGGTGAATGTCAAGATCGGTTTGTTGAGCGACATGTCGAGCCTGTACGCCGACGTCGGCGGGCCCGGTTCGGTCGTTGCCGCCAAGCTGGCGATTGCCGATTTCACCAAGGCTAATCCGAACGTGAAGGTCGATCTGGTCAGCGGCGACCATCAGAACAAGCCGGATATCGGTTCGCAGATGGTCAACCAGTGGTTCGATGTCGACAAGGTCGACGTGATTGTCGACGTACCGAATTCCGGCGTCGCGCTCGCCGTCAGCCAGGTCGCCAACCAGAAGAACAAGGTGTTCCTGGTCTCCGGCGCGGCCGCCTCCGATCTGACCGGCGCCAAGTGCAACGCCAATACAATCCACTGGACCTACGACACCTGGATGCTGGCCAACGGCACGGGCACGGCCATTGTGAAGACCGGTGGCGACACCTGGTTCTTCCTGACCTCGGACTACGCCTTCGGCCATGCGCTCGAGCGCGATACGGCGGCTGCGGTCGAGAAGGCCGGCGGCAAGATCGTCGGCAAGGTTCGCCATCCGCTCAACACCAATGACTTCTCGTCGTTCCTGCTGCAGGCGCAGGCCTCCAAGGCCAAGATCATCGGCCTGGCCAATGCCGGCGGCGATACCATCAACGCGATCAAACAGGGCGCCGAATTCGGCATCGCCAAAGGCGGCCAGAAGTTCGCCGGATTGCTGGTGTTCGTGAGCGACGTCAACGCGCTCGGCTTGCCGACCGCGCAAGGCCTGACCCTGACCGGAACCTGGTACTGGGACATGAACGACGCCAACCGCGCCTGGACCAAGCGCTGGCAGGCGGAACGTAATGCCGCGGGTAAGTATCCGACCATGGTGCAGGCTGGCGTCTATTCGGCCATCACGCACTACCTCAAGGCGGTCACCGCGTTGAAGAGCGCCGCCGACGGTAAGGCGGTTGTGGCGGAGATGAAGAAGCTGCCCACCGACGACGTGTTGTTCGGCAAGGGCACCGTGCGCGCCGACGGCCGCAAGATGCACCCGGCCTATCTGTTCGAGGTCAAATCGCCGGCGGAATCCAAGCATCCCGGCGATTACTACAAAGTGAAAGCAACCATCCCGGCGGACGAAGCATTCCGTGCGCTCAAGGACGGTAACTGCCCGCTGGTGAAGGGCTGAACGGAAGTAACCTCACCCTGAGGAGCGCGCAAAGCGCGCGTCTCGAAGGGTGAAGTGACAAAACTACTGCCCTCATCCTGCGAGACGGCGGCATCGTAGCCAAGTATACGCAGGCTGCGCTTGCTATGGCCGCCTCCTCAGGATGAGGGCAACCTGCAATAGGCTCGCATGTTTGAAATCTTCGGCATTCCTTCGTCGGCTCTGTTCGGCCAGCTCCTGATCGGGCTGATCAACGGCTCCTTCTATGCGCTGTTGAGTTTGGGCCTCGCCGTGATTTTCGGCATGCTCAACATCATCAATTTCAGCCACGGCGCCCAGTACATGATGGGCGCCTTCACGGCCTACCTGCTTTTAAAATATTCCGGTCTCGGTTATTGGCCGGCGCTGATCGTCGCTCCGCTGCTGGTCGGCATCACCGGCGTGATTGTCGAGCGGCTGTTTCTGCAATGGCTGTACAAGCTCGATCATCTTTATGGCCTGCTGCTTACATTCGGTCTGGCGCTCATCATCGAAGGTGTCGCACGCAATGAGCTGGGATCGGCCGGCCTGCCTTATGTTCTGCCAGAAGCGCTGCAAGGCGGCCGCAATCTCGGATTCATGTTCCTGCCGAATTATCGAGCCTGGGTGATCGTGGCTTCGGCGACGATCTGCTTTGGCACTTGGTTTGTGATCGAGCGCACGCGTCTCGGCGCCTACTTGCGTGCCGCCACCGAAAACCCGACTTTGGTCCGCGCTTTCGGCATCAACGTGCCGCGCATGATCACCTTGACCTATGGGTTCGGCGTGGCGCTCGCCGCTTTTGCCGGTGTGATGGCGGCGCCGATCTATAACGTCTCGCCGCAGATGGGTTCGGACCTGATCATCGTGGTGTTCGCCGTGGTGGTGATCGGCGGAATGGGCTCAATCCTTGGTGCAATTCTCACCGGCTTTGGGCTGGGCGTGATCGAAGGATTGACCAAGGTATTTTTCCCGGAAGCTTCCAATACCGTTATTTTCGTCATCATGGCGATCGTGCTCTTGGTGCGGCCGGCCGGCCTGTTTGGGCGGAGAGCGTGATGGAGCAGCGCGTGTCCGAGCCGCTCGCTAAAAAGCCTTCCGCGCTCCGCGGCCAAGCCGATACTATCGCCTTCGTCGTTATGGTTGCCGCGCTGATCGTGGCGCCGTTTTTCACCTATCCGCTGTTTCTCATGCAGGCGATGTGCTTTGCGCTGTTTGCCTGCGCCTTCAATCTGCTGATTGGCTATGTCGGCCTTTTGTCCTTCGGCCATGCGCTGTATTTCGGCTGGGCCAGCTATCTGTCCGCCTACGCTGCCAAAGCCTGGGGTTTCACGCCGGAGCTTGCCATTCTGACCGGCACCGCGACCGCGGCGTTGCTCGGCCTGCTCGCCGGCGCCTTGGCGATCCGCCGCCAGGGCATTTATTTCGCCATGATAACGTTGGCGCTGGCGCAGATGATGTATTTCTTCGCGCTGCAGGCGAAATTCACCGGCGGCGAGGACGGCATCCAGGGCGTGCCGCGCGGCCACCTGTTCGGCGTCATCGACCTGCGCGACGAGATGGCGATGTATATCGTCGTGCTGGTGATCTTCCTGGCCGGTTTCCTGTTCATCTATCGCATCATCCATTCGCCGTTCGGCGAGGTGCTCAAGGCGATCCGCGAGAACGAGACGCGCGCGATCTCGCTCGGCTACAAGACCGACCGCTACAAGCTGGTAGCCTTCGTGCTGTCGGCGACGCTGGCGGGCGTTGCCGGCTCCACCAAGGCGATTGTGCTGCAACTGGCCTCGCTCACCGACGTCAACTGGCCGATGTCGGGCGAAGTCGTGCTGATGACGCTGGTTGGCGGCCTCGGCACAATATTCGGTCCCATCGTCGGCTCATTTGTGATCTTGATTATGCAGTACAAGCTCGCCGCTGTGGGTGAGTGGGTCCTGGTGATCCAGGGGGTGATATTCGTCGCCTGCGTGCTGTTGTTCCGTCGCGGCATCATCGGCGAATTGGCCAATTGGCTGCGCATCCGGCTTTAGGACGCGATCTATCCCTTTAATTCACTGGCGAATCAGCTTAAACGACGGGTGTTATCCACATGCCTGTGCGGTAGCGTCATTGTGCAACTGCCGATCATCGCCAATCCTGTCGTGGTCGTGACTGCCGATGATTTGGCGCTCGCTACGGGCCGCTCATGCCGATATTGCAAGGCGGACATCGCTTCGACGAGATCGCGCGTCAATGGCACGATCTGGCCGAGCGTCGGCTTGCGTATTTCACCGAGCTATATCGCAGCGGCCGCTGGCGGCACTACTACAGCCAGGAGTATTTCGCGTTGCGCATGCTTGACGTGATCAGGGCGGCCAAGGTCTGGGGCGACATCGTCGGGCGGCCGCACGGTGAACAGCAAGCGGCGCACGACGACGATCATCGCCACGCGGCATGAAAATTGTCCCGATAATCCTGGCCGCAGCGACGGTTCTTGCCGCGGTCTTTGCCGCGGTTTTGCAGCCAGCCGTGGCCGCCGGGGATATCAAGCTGGGCGAAGCCTTGCTGACCCGCAATTGCGCGTCCTGCCATGCGATTGGCCGCAGCGGTGACAGTCCCGACAAGGGCGCCCCGGCATTCCGCACCCTTGGCACCCGCTATCCGATCGAATCCCTGGAAGAGGCCTTGGGCGAGGGCTTCATGTCCGGCCACCCGGATATGCCGGAATTCAAGTTTGACGCCGACCAGGTCGGTGCCATCATTGACTATCTGAAGTCCATCCAGCAGCGCTAAGCCACGCCTGCATCCACATCCAGAGTATTCATCCCATGAGCAGTGCCCTTTTCTCGCCCATTCGGCTGGCCGGTCTGCAGCTTGCCAACCGTCTCGTGGTCGCGCCGATGTGCCAGTACTCTGCCGACGATGGTTGCGCCAATGACTGGCACCTGATGCATCTTGGCATGCTGGCCAATTCCGGCGCCGCGCTGGTGGTTGTGGAGGCAACCCATGTCGAGCGTCACGGCCGCATCACCCACGGCTGCTTGGGGCTCTATTCCGACGATAACGAGGCCGCGCTGGCGCGTGTGATCTCGTCGGCGCGCCGCGCCGGCACCGCCAAGTTCGGCATCCAGATCGCCCATTCCGGCCGCAAGGGCTCGGCGCAAAAGCCGTGGGACGGCGGTGGCGCGCTCAAAGCCGACGCCGATCCGTGGCCGACCATGGCGGCGTCGCCGATCCCGTTCGGCGAAGGCTGGCAGACGCCGCGCGAGGTGACGCAAGCCGACATGGATCGCGTGCGCGCGGCCTTCGTTTCCGCCGCCCAGCGGTCCTTGCGCATCGGCTTCGACGAGATCGAGCTGCATATGGCGCACGGCTATCTGGCGCACGGCTTCATGTCGCCGATCTCCAACAAGCGCACCGACGACTACGGCGGCTCATTCGAGAACCGGCTGCGCTTCCCGCTCTCGATCGCGCGCGCGGTGCGCGCGGTCGTGCCCAAGGACGTCCCGCTCGGCGCTCGCATTACCGGCAGCGACTGGCGCGAGGGCGGGCTGACCGCTGACGACGCGGTGGCTATCTCCAAGGCGCTGCAGGCCGAGGGTCTCGATTTCATCTGCATCTCGTCCGGCGGGGTCGCCGCCGGTATCCACAATCCGGCCGAGCCCGGCTACAACGTGCCGATCGCCGCGCGGGTGAAAAAAGAGGTGGGCATCGCCACCCGCACCGTCGGGTTGATCGTCAAACCCGATCATGCCGAGGAGATCGTGGCGCAAGGCAAAGTCGACATGGTGTCGCTGGCGCGCGCTTTCCTCGACGACCCGCATTGGGGCTGGCACGCCGCCAAGGCACTGGGTGCCGATGTCGCGCGGCCGGTACAATATGCGCGCGCCGGACCTAAGCTGTGGGCGCCGGCGGCGGCCAAGGCGTGATTGATGACGGCGAGCAGCGATGTGTTTTCTTTACCTCCCCCTGAAAGGGGGAGGTCGCCTGTCGTCGCCATAAGCGCGTTTACGCGCGTCTTCGACGCGCCATTGCGACGGCTGGGGGGTGGGGGTCAATTACGTGCTGTAATGACCCCCACCCTGACCCTCCCCCTTTCAGGGGGAGGGAACGGCGAGACTGCGGTTTTCCGGACGCAAGGTTAGTGGAAAACGTCGTCTTCCTTGCTGTTTTGTTTGCCGCCCTTTGTCACGCCGGCTGGAACGCGCTGATCAAGGTCGGGCTCGATCCGCTTTCGACCACGACGTTGATCTCGCTCGGCTCCGGCCTGGTGGCGCTGGTGTTCGTGCCGCTGGTGGGTCTGCCGGCCGCGGCCGCCTGGCCGTGGCTGATCGGCTCGGCGATCATTCACTTGTTTTATTTTGCCGCTTTGATCGAGGCCTATCGCACCGGCGACCTCGGCCAAGTCTATCCGATCGCGCGCGGCTCGGCGCCGCTGATGACCGCGACGGCAACCACGTTCATCGTCGGCGAAAAACTCAGCCTGCTCGGCTGGGGCGGGATCGTCGCGCTGGTTGCCGGCGTGTTCCTGCTGTCGGCGCACGGCGGCCGGGAGCTTGCCATGATCGACCGGCGCGCCATCGGCTTTGCGCTCCTTACCGCCCTGACGATTTGCGCCTATTCGGTGGTCGACGGCATCGGCGCCCGGCTATCGCTTAACCCGAATGCCTATTCGGCCTGGCTGTTCGTCGGCATCGCCCTGGTGATGCTGCCCTATGCGCTCTACCGCGACGGCCGCGACGTCATCCCGGCGATGCATCGCTTTTGGCTGCGCGGCTTCGCCGGCGGCGGCTTGCAGGTCTTCTCCTACGGCATCGCGATCTGGGCCATGACGGTGGCGCCCATCGCCATTGTCGCAACTTTGCGCGAGACCAGCGTGCTGTTCGGCGCTGGAATCGCCGTGGTCGTGCTCAAGGAGCCGCTGCGGCCGGTGCGCATCGGTGCCGCGTTGCTGATCGTGTGCGGGCTGGTGCTGATCCGTCTGCAATAGGCTGCGGTCAGAGCGCGATCTCGGGAAACAGCCGCTCGAACCGGTCAAGGTCGGCCTCGGTATCGACGTCCCATAGTGGGGGCATTTCGACGGCGGCGAGGCGGAGCGCGGCAATGCGCGTGCGCGTCTCGGTCAGCACTATTGCGCTGCCCCAGGCGATGCCGGCAAATAGCTGCGGATACGCCACGCGCGCGCCAACAAGCACATAGCCGCCGTCTTCCGCCGGGGTCAGTACCACATCGGCGCCGTCATGCAGCGCGCGCGCGGCGCTGCGCAAATGCTCGGACGTGAACGCCGGGCAATCGGCGCCGATCACCAGCGTCGGGCCGTCGATGGCGGCGAGCATGCGCGCGCCAAGGTCGCCGTCGGCCTGCCGCTTCAGCGCCACTTGGTAGCGTATGACCAGGTCGCAGAACGAGGCATGGCTCGGATCGGGCGTGCACCATACCGTCACCGGGCCGATATTTGCCGCCCGCGCAGTCGCGACCGTGCGCTCGGTCAGGCGTTCCTGCAGCACGGCCGCCGCATGCGCGCCAATCGCGGGGATCAGACGGGTTTTGGTGGCGCCCGCGATCGGCGCCTTGGCCATGATGGCAATGGCAACACGGTTATCGCTTGGCTGGTGCATAGCCGTACTGCCGCGCCAGCCGCGCCGGGTCGGCGCCAAGGAAAAAGTAAAGCCGCAACCGCCACATCAGCAGCATCGTGCGCAACGCTCCATGTTTGCGCCAGCGCCGCGCCGACGCGGTGACACGCGCGCGCAAGCAAAGCGGTCTGCTCATGCGCTTGAGCCGCGCCGACAACGCCACATCCTCCATCAAGGCGATGGCCGGAAAGCCGCCCGCCGTCTCGAACGCGGAACGAGTGACAAATATGGTTTGGTCGCCGGTGGCGATGCCGGTCAGGCGAGAGCGCGTGTTCATCATGATGGCGATCATCGCGAGCAGGCCGCCGCTATCGAAGCGGACGTCGAAACGGCCCCAGCTTCGTCCATCGGCACGTCCCGATCGGGCAAGTCCGTCCAGCACCAGGCGGTCGGCGTTTTCCGGCAAACAAGTGTCGGCATGCAGAAATAACAGAACGTCGCCGGCCGCCGCAGCGGCGCCGGCATTCATCTGCGCCGCACGCCCGCGTTGCGCCGAGATCACGCGGTCGGCCAGCGGACGGGCAAGCTCCGCCGTGCCGTCCCGGCTGCCGCCATCCACCACAACGACTTCCACCCCCTGCCGGCGATAGGCCGCCAACGCCTTGAGCGCCGCTTCGATCCCGGCGGCCTCATCGAGCACGGGCATGACGATGGAGAGCTTCATGGGCCGGCGCCGGCGCTCATTCCGCCGGTTCTTTCAGCGCGCCGCCGCAGCTTGAGCCTTGGCCGGCGGTGCAGCCGTAGCAGTGGCCGGCGGTGCGGATCGGGTCGCCCTTGATGTCGTCGTCGAGCAGGTCGGACAAATGCACGTGGCTGCCGCCGCCGCGCGGCAGCGGCAGATCGAGCATCTGGTTGAAGTCGCAGTCGAAGACGAAGCCCTTCCAGTCGACCGAAATCAGTTCGCGGCACATGACGCCGTCGAGATTGGCGTCGAGATGGGCGTCCTGCAGCAGTTGCAGATAGAGGTCGAACTCGCCTTTGTTGATAAGCGCGGTGCCGAAGCGCTGGATCGGCATGTTGGCAAGCACGAACAGCTTGTTGAACACGACGCCGTATTGCTGGCCGAGCACGCGCTTGTAGTCGGCCTCTAACGCGCCTTGCGCCGGTGGCAGCGCCGGGCCTTGCGGATTATAGACGAGATTAAGCGGCAATTCGGGATCGCACCCGTAGCCGAGCGCGTTGAGCTTGCGCAAGCCCCGGATCGAGGCGTCGAATACGCCCTTGCCACGCTGGCGCTCGACATTGTCGGCCAGATAGCAGGGCATCGAGGCCACCACCTCGACCCGATGCTCGCTGAGGAATTCGCCGAGGTCTTGCTGGCCCGGCTGTTCCAGGATGGTGAGATTGCAGCGGTCCATCACCTTGGCGCCGAGCCTGCGCGCACCCGTCACCAGGCGGCGGAAATTCGCATTGAGCTCGGGCGCGCCGCCGGTGATGTCGAGCGTGCCGATGCGCCGCCGCTCGACGAAGTCGAGCACCAGTTCGGCGACGTCGGCGGTCATTTCCTCGGTGCGGTTAGGGCTGGCATTGACGTGGCAATGAAAGCAGGACTGGTTGCAGCGATAGCCGACATTGACCTGCAGCGTATTGAGCTTGCCCCGGCGGATGGCAGGGAAGGCAATCTTGTCGAGCTGCGGCAGCGTATCGCGCATGGGGCAGGCAATCCTCGCTTGGTCCGAACTAATTTGCCACGGGCGCGGCGTCCGCGTCACCCCGGCTAAAGGCGTAGCGGGACAAAATGCCGTGACACGATTGTGACGGCGAATTGATCGCTATCGCGCCAGCGCGCTCGCCACCGGCGCATCGACGCCGATGCGGCCGAAGCCCGGCAGCTTGAGGCCGGGATGGCGCAGGTCGAGCCCGGCCACCAGCCCGAGCAGATTGACTTCGACGCCCTCGGTCCAGCCGAGCTTGATGCCGGCCAGCCCATAGAGACTGAGCTCGACGCCGGTGCCGCTGTCGGTGAGTCCTGCATAGATTCGGTCGCGGAAGTCGCGGCCGACCGCGTTCGGAGGCAGCGCCACGCCCAGTTCGGGCACCGCGCGCAGGATCGCGGCGGTGAAACTGTTGCTGTTGGGGCCCGGCCAGACGCGATAGTCGCCGGCCTGGCTGAAACCGTAGGCGCGCACCGCGGCTTCGATGCGCGGGATCAATTTTTCCGCGTCGGCGCCGGACACATCGGCAATTGCTACCGGCATGTTGCCGTACCAGCGGCCGTCCGGCGGCCAGTTGTCGCGGCGCACCGGATTGCCCCAGCCGACCACGTCGTAGCGCGTCCAATCGGAGGCGTTGGCGCCTTTGAGCACGATCCAGCTATGCACCGCGAAAACGCCCTTCCAGGCGCCGGCCTTGCCGGTGAACACGATGACGCGCGCCGGCTTGTAGTCGGCAGCGGGCGGCAACATGCCGGTGCTCGACCAGTCGGCGTCGCGCCAAGAGCGCGCCTCTTTGCCGGCGGCATAGAGCGCGGCGCGGGCGAGGATCGAGACGAGGAAAACGGCAATAATCGCAAGCATAACGAGCTTTCGGCGGGAGGGGCGGGCGGTCGGCATGGGGTGCAGATAGTGGCGCTTTCCGGCCTAAACGTGGCGGCGCTTTCCCTCCCCCGCGAAGCGGTGGGGAGGGTCGGTTCGCATCGCATGAGCGATGTGAACCGGGGTGGGGGCGCTTTCATGGTCGGCGAATTTCCCCCCACCCCCAACCCTCCCCGCCACTCGCAAGAGCTCGCGGGGGAGGGGAGCGGAGAGCCGGGACGAACCTAGCTCACCTGGTTGCCGCTAATCTTGAGCTGCGGGTAGCGCTCGGCGCCGGCAATCGCGAGATCGCCGGTCACCGCCTTGTTCCATTGCATGCCGACGATGGCGCCGCGCTTCGATCCCGCGATCAGGTTGCCCGAAATCACCGCATTGCCGGCCCCCTCGACGACGCTCACGGCGACGCCGATGCCCGCTTGGCGCACCACATTGCCGGTGACGGCGACATTGCGCAGATAGGGTCCCCAACCGATGCCGATGCCGGCGGTCGGCGAGTTTTCGATGACGTTGCCGGTCACCGCGGTGTCCGCCTCGACACCAATACCGATGCCGCCGCCGGCGCCATCCGGCGAGCTGTCCTGCCGCGGAGCCCGCAGATTGCGCACGATATTGCCGCGCACGCTGGCGAGCCGGCCGCCTTCCTTGAAATTGGTGACGGAAATTCCGCTGCCGGCGTCATCGATCACATTGTCGGCGATGATCGCCGCTTCGAAGTCGAATTCGGCATAGATCGCGACCTCGCCGAGCGCTACGCAACTGTTGCCGGCGATCTGGATATTGGAGGCGGCGTTGCCGCGGATCGCGGAGAAGGCGGCATTGCGGATATGATTGCCGCGAACGATCACGTCGGCGGCGCGATAAATATTGATGGCGTTACCGTTCTCGCCACTGCCGCCGGCGCGCGCTTGGGTGTCTTCGATGGTATTGTCGGCGATCAGGCTGCCGTCGCGGCGCTTGTCGCTTTGCCAAAGCCGGATGCCGCCATTGCCGGACTTGGCGATGATGTTGGCTACGATGATGAGGCCGCGGCTGTCGTTGCAGAACAGCGCGTTATCCGCCGCGCCGGCAATCGTATTGCGCGTGACGTCGCCGTCGCACCGTTGCAGCGTCATGGCGTTGCCGCCGGCGCCGGTGACGTGGCAATCGGCGATGCGGATGGCTTTGGCGTCGTCGAAATGCACGAGCGCGCGGCCCGCCGGCAGCGGTTGCCCGCCGCCGTCGAGCATGAGGCCGGACAGCGTAATCGTGTCCACGTGCTCGGCCGACAGTAGCGACGGCCCCTGCGTCAAGATCAGCCGGGTCGCGCCGCGTATGCCGGCAAGGCTGGCGCCGGCCGGCAGCGTGAGGCCGCCGGCGCGGTAGACGCCGGGCGCCAGCATCAGCGGGACGCGGCCTTGTGCGGCCTGATCGATGGCGCGCTGCAGGGCGCGGCTCTGGTCGCCGGGCGCACCGGCACGCACGCCGAAATGCGCGGCGTCGAGGCCCAAGGCCGACAGCGGCGCGGCAAACGCCGGCGTTGCAAGCGCGGCGGCGCCGGTCAACGAGCCTGTGAGCAGGCGGCGGCGATTAATCTCCATGCCGCGCATATTGCGCACGCCTAGGTTAACGCCCTGCTGCCGCGGCAAGCGCAACCATCAAGCAATTTCCGGCGGCGTTAAGATCGCGGAGGGTAATCCTGCGCCGCTTTGCCGGCCGGCGCGGCACGCGCGCAATGTTCGGCACGTGCACGAAGGCGGCGAGACGCGGGCCGCCCTTTTTGGCCGCCGCCTCGGCGGCGCGCCAGCACAGGTAATTGCACAGATAGCGCCCGGCATCGCGCGACAGCGCGGCCGGCACGCCCGTGCCGCGGACGGAAGCGAGCAGGCGGCGCGCCGGCGCCGGCATGGCGAGCGCGGCGGGTTTGCCGGCGGCGATGGCGCGGCGGCGCAAGGAGGCACCGGTCGCGTCCGGCATCAAAGCCAGCGTATTGCGCGCGCGGATCTCGATGCGCAGATGCGGCGTGCGCGTCGCCAGTCCGAACATCAAGAGCGCGTCCGGCTTATGTTTTGCGATCAGTCTGGGCAGATCGCGGTCGACCGCCGCGTAACTGGTCGGGAAGATGTGCGAGATAATTTTCGTGTCCGTCAAAGCCGGCCGCCGTAGGCGGGTGAGGCTTTGCACCAGCGGCCTGGTCGGATTGAACGGCGCGCCCGGAAACGGCCCGAAGCCGGTGGCGAGAATGGTGGTCATGTTTCTCTTGTCATTCCGGGGCGCGAGCCTGGAGCGCGTTTACGCGCGTCTTCGACGCGCCATGGCGAGCGAGCCCGGAATCCATAACCCGCAGCGCTGCGGAGAATGGATTCCGGGTCCGGCCTTTCGGGCCGTCCCCGAATGACGAATTGAAAATCAAGCATTACACCCCCAGCAACTGCGCGATCTCCTCCACCGCCAGCGCCGGGGCGAGCTTGCCGGCGGCGACCGCGGCTTCCGCCTGGCGCAGCTTGGCGCGTACGCCCGCATCGCTGCGCAGGCGCGCGCTGAGGCGCTCCTCCAGCATGCTCCACATCCATTTCACCTGCTGCTCGCGCCGGCGCGCCGCCAGTTCGCCGGAGCCGGTCATCTTCTCCTTGTGCGCCATCACCTGGTTCCACAATTCGTCGATGCCGTTGCCGGTCAGCGCCGAATAAGTGAGCACCGGCGGCGACCAGGTGGCCGAATGGGGGTTGAGAATATTGAGCGCGGCGCGATAGTCGGCCGCCGCCAATCGCGCGCGCGCGACATTGTCGCCATCGGCCTTGTTGATGGCGATCATGTCGGCGAGCTCGACGATGCCTTTCTTCAGGCCCTGCAACTCGTCGCCGGCGCCGGGGAGCATCATCACCAGAAAGAAGTCGGTCATGTCGGCGACCGCGGTCTCGGATTGGCCGATGCCGACCGTCTCGACCATCACCACGTCGTAGCCGGCCGCCTCGCACAGCAGCATGGTCTCGCGCGTCTTGGCGGCGACGCCGCCGAGCGTACCGGAGGCGGGCGAGGGCCGCACAAAGGCGTGCGGGTCGGCGGCCAGCCGCGCCATGCGCGTCTTGTCACCAAGGATCGAGCCGCCGGTGCGGCTCGATGACGGATCGACCGCCAGCACCGCCACCTTGCGGCCTTGTGCCGTGAGATGGCTGCCGAGCGCGTCAATGGTGGTGGATTTGCCGGAGCCGGGCGCGCCGGTGATGCCGAGCCGCACCGCCTGGCCGGTGAAGGGCAGCAGTTCCTGCACCAGATGATGGGCGCTTCGGCGGTGGTCGGCGCGCTTGCTCTCGATCAGCGTGATGGCGCGCGCCAAGGTGGCGCGGTCGCCGGCGCGGATGCCGGCGGCGAGGTCGGAGGCTTTAAGCGTGCGTGCCGCCATCGGTTCACTTAGGCCGACGCTTGGCCGGACGTTCCGGCTTTGCCGGGCCATCGGGCAGCCGGATGACCAGCCCGCCGGCGTCCTTGCGCCGCGCCGCGGTGGCGCGCGCGAATGCGAATAGTTGCTCGCGCATCTCGATGCGGCAGGCGACGCCGCCGGGATGCTTGCAAAAGGCGGCGCGGGTCGCCTCGTCGGCATCCGCTTCGTCGATCGCGATCACCAGGTAGGTGCCTTCGGCCAGTCTGTGCAGCAGCGCGTATTCGGTCGATTGCGCCGGCCGCGACGGCACCGTCTGGATGATGGAATCGCCGGCTTCGAACGGATAGACCGAGAACGCGGCGACATCCTTAATGCCGCCGCCGGCATGAACGTAGAGAGCGCCGTTCCAGGTGTAGCTGACTTTTTCGGGGTCGTGCGCATGGTCCTTGCGCAGGGTGAAGAGCTGGAGATTCAAGCGCGGGCCAAGGACCGGCTGCGCGTCCGACAGGATCGGGCCCGAGGAATCGATGCAGCCGCTCAACAGCAGGGTGCTAAGTAAAGCGACTAGCAATAAGAAAAAAGGTCTCGCGGACACTGGTCAAGCCTGCGGTTTCGGAGGACGGCAGCGCGTAATTAACTCGTCGATCACAAGTTCTAGCGGATCAAGATCGTTTTCGTAAATTGACCAAAGAACCTCAAGATCAATTTTATGGTAGGCGTGGCGGATGAAATTGCCAAGGTCGCCAACTTGTCTCCATTGAATGTTCGGATATTCGCCTTTCCAGTCTTCCGGTATATGGCGGGAAGCCTCGCTGAGGATTTCAAGAAATCGCTCGAAAGCAGCCCGCGTTGGACGATCGGAAATGAGAACGCCGATCTCTCTGCCGCCAAGCAAACTTCGAATTTCAGCAATTGCGGCCTGCATGTCAGTTAGGCGCCAATATGTCCGATCCACCATCAGAAAATCTCAATGATATCTGGTTCAATAGTTTGCGCCATTTGTGGGTCCAAGCTCCGCCGCATGAACATATTGGCGGGTATCCCGAGTTCATCGCCGATTATGTGAGAGATGCCGACAAGATCCAGCAATGAAAACTTTCTCCCGCTTTCCACCTTGATGAGCACATCGAGGTCGCTGTCCGGCCGTGCGTTACCGCGCGAGCGTGAACCGAAGATGGCGAGGCTGATAATGCCCCGCCTCCGCAATGCAGCTTCGAGCCCGCGAAGGCTCGCAATAATTTCGTCGCGGCTAAGATCGACGGTTATTGTCATAAGAGTGAATGTATCACATCTCGTCGTTGAAAGCCGTCACTCCGCCGCCTTTTTCCCGTGGCCCAGCCGTTTATGCAGCGTCTTGAGCAGCTTCTCGGCGGCGTCCGCGATCACCGTGCCCGGCGGGAATATTGCCTCGCAGCCGGCCTGCATCAACGCCTCGTAATCGCGCGGCGGCACCACGCCGCCGATCACGATCATGATGTCGTCGCGGCCTTGCGCCGCCAGTTCCTTCTTGAGCTCGGGCACCAGCGTCAGGTGGGCCGCGGCCAACGAAGACACGCCAAGAATATGCACGTCGTTTTCCACCGCCTGCCGCGCGGCTTCCGCCGGCGTTGCAAACAGCGGACCGATATCGACGTCGAAGCCCAAGTCGGCGAAGGCCGAAGCGATTACTTTCTGACCTCGGTCATGGCCGTCCTGGCCGATCTTGGCGACGAGCAGGCGAGGGCGGCGGCCCTCGGCGGCCTCGAAGGCTTCGACGGCGATGCGCACCCGTTCGACGGCGCCGGTCATTGTTCCTCCTTTGCCGACCTCCCGCTTGTAGACCCCGGTTATAGCCTTGATCGAGGCGACATGGCGGCCGAACACCTTCTCCAGCGCCATGGAAATCTCGCCAACGGTCACCTTGGCGCGGGCGGCGTCGATGGCCAACGCCAGCAGATTGCCGTTGCCACGGTCAGCGGCGCGGGTGAGCGCGTCAAGCGCCTCATTGAGCGCCGCCGGGTCGCGCTCGGCCTTCAGCCGCGTGAGCTTTTCAAGCTGCATCTGCATGACGGCGGAATTGTCGACCTTGAGCACGTCAATCGGTGCTTCCTCGGTCGGCTGATATTTGTTGACGCCGATCACCGACTGCATGCCGGCATCGATGCGGGCCTGCGTCTTGGCGGATGCTTCCTCGATGCGCAGCTTGGGTATGCCGGCCTCGATCGCCTTGGTCATGCCGCCAAGCGCCTCGACTTCCTCGATATGCGCCCAGGCTTTGCGCGCGAGATCGTAGGTGAGCCGCTCGACATAATAGGAGCCGCCCCAGGGATCGGCGATGCGGGTGGCACCCGCTTCCTGCTGCAGCACGATCTGGGTATTGCGGGCGATGCGGGCGGAGAAATCGGTCGGCAGCGCGAGCGCCTCGTCAAGCGCATTGGTGTGCAGCGACTGGGTCTGGCCTTGCGTCGCCGCCATAGCCTCGATCATGGTGCGCGAGACATTGTTGAACACGTCTTGTGCTGCAAGAGACCAGCCCGACGTCTGACAGTGGGTGCGCAAAGAGAGCGAACGCGCGTCTTCCGGTTTGAACGGTTTCATCAGCTTGGCCCACAGCATGCGCGCGGCGCGCAGCTTGGCGATCTCCATGAAGTAGTTCATGCCGATCGCCCAGAAGAACGAAACTCTTGGAGCGAATTGGTCGATGGTGAGGCCGGCCTTGATGCCGGCGCGCACATATTCGACGCCGTCGGCCAGCGTATAGGCGAGCTCGAGATCCTGCGTCGCACCGGCTTCCTGCATGTGATAGCCGGACACGGAGATCGAATTGAACTTCGGCATTTCCGCGGAGGTATAGGCGAAAATGTCGGAGATGATGCGGATGCTCGGGCCGGGCGGATAGATATAGGTGTTGCGCACCATGAATTCTTTGAGGATGTCGTTCTGGATCGTGCCGGAAAGCTTGTCGTGCGGCACGCCTTGTTCCTCGGCCGCGACGATATAGAGCGCGAGCACCGGCAGCACCGCGCCGTTCATGGTCATCGATACGCTCATCTTGTCGAGCGGGATGCCGGAGAACAGCGTGCGCATGTCGTAAATGGAATCGATGGCGACGCCTGCCATGCCGACATCGCCAGTGACGCGCGGGTGGTCGCTGTCATAGCCGCGATGGGTGGCGAGATCGAAGGCGATGGAGAGGCCCTTCTGCCCGGCGGCGAGGTTGCGCCGGTAGAAGGCGTTGGAATCCTCGGCGGTCGAGAAGCCGGCATATTGCCTTATGGTCCACGGCTGCGCCGCGTACATGGCCGGGTAGGGGCCGCGCAGGAACGGCGGCTTGCCGGGATAGGTGTCGAGAAAATCGAGCCCGGCGAGATCGGCCTCGCCATAAACCGGCTTCACCGGGATCGATTCCGGCGTGATCCAGGGCGCTGCCGCGGCGCCTGTTGGCGTGGGCCCGGTATCGGCGAAATCGACGGTGGCGAAGTTGGGAACCCGATTCATTTGACGGCCAGAATATCATGCGCCGTCTGCAAGGTCGAAACCACGTCGCAGCCCATGAATACGAAGGTTTTCACGCCGGCCTGCCGCCATTTCGCCTCGTTGTCGCCGGGCCCGCCGGCAAGGTGAACGGTCGCGCCCGCAACAGTCAGCGCTTGCGCGGCCTCGGCCGCTTGCGTCTCATAGACTTTGTCGGACGAGCACAGACAGGCGAGCTTGGCGCCGGAGGCCTTGAAGGCCGCGACAAGCGCGGCTTGGTCCTTGAAGCCATCATTGCTCACCGCCTCGATGCCGCCGGCCTCGTAGAAATTCTTTGCGAACATGGCGCGCGCCGTGAAGTCGGAAAGTCTGCCGAGATTGGCCAGGAACACCGCTGGCCGGCTGCCGGTTTTCGCCAAAATGCGGTCGGACGCATCGCGCAAGGCTTCGAACGGCTCGGCCAGGCGTATGCGCGGCAGCGGCTCGACGGTGAGCGCGGCGGTACTTTCTTTGGGTGTGGCAGCCGGCGCAATGTCGAGCACGGCCGCGGCGGTTTCGTGCAGGTTGGGATAATCGCTGGTGCCGGTCATGGCATCCTTGCGGCGGGCGGCGGCCTTTTGGCGCTCGGCGCGCACGGCCGCGACTTTATGCTGGACCAGCCCGCCTTCGAGCGCGGCCCAGGCGCCGCCGGCGGCTTCGACCTCCTGGAATAGCGACCAGGCAGCGATACAGAGTCGGCTGGTCAGGTCCTCGATGGCGCCGGAGCCGGCGGCCGGATCTGAAACTTTCGCCAGGTTCGACTCTTCGAGCAGAATGAGCTGCGTGTTGCGCGCGATGCGGCGTGCGAACGCATCGGGCAGGCCGAGCGCGGCGGTGTGCGGCAGCGCGACGATGCTGTCGGCGCCGCCCAGCCCGGCGGCGGCGACCGCGACCGTGGTGCGCAGCATGTTCACATACGGGTCGCGCTTGGTCATCATGCGCCAGGCGGTCTCGGCGGCGACATAAGCGGGCTTCGGCGTCAAGCCGCAGGCCTGCTCGACGCGCGCCCAGAGTTTTCGCATGCTACGAAACTTGGCGATGGTGAGAAACTCGTCGGCGTCGGCCGACAGCCGGAAATAAATCATGCCGCGCGCGGCATCGAGCGGCACGCCGTTGCCGGCAAGCGCGCGCAGATATTCGACCGCGCTGGCGATGGAGAAGGCCAGTTCCTGCGCCTCCGAGCCGCCGGCATTGTGGATGATGCGTCCATCGGCGACCGCGAACGGTCCGCCAAAGCCTTGGCCCGCCAAGTCGCGCACCATGTAGGCGATGCTGCGCGACAGCTCGCTCCAGGGCCGCGGACTGGCGCCCGTGGCGGCCAAGCCGCCGATTGGATTGAGGCTGGCGCGCAATTCGACCGACGCCGGTGAAAACTTCCGGCTCTTCACCAGCGCGGCGAAATGCTGCACGGCGGCGCGCGTCGATGGGCTGAGGTTGAAATCGATGGTGATGCCGGCGTCGAGTTCCACGCCGTCGAGCACGCGCGCAAGCGTTTCGGGCGATGCGTCCAGGCCATAGCCATTGGCGTTGACCGAACCGGCGAACACCAGCGTCAGCCCGGTTGCGCCATTCTCCAGGTCCTGCAGGGCCTGCGCATTGGCGGCCGCCGGATCGGGATGATCGACGCGCTGCATCAAGGTCCAGGCGGCGCCGGCCTCGCGCCCGGCGACCGGATTGACGCCCACCGCGCGCGCATAAAGCGGCTCGATCCGCAGCCCGTCATAGGTCTGGCTGGTGAGGCGCTTGTCGAACGAGGCGCCCTTGAGCGCGGCTTCGACCAGCTTTCGCCATTCGGTTTCAGAGGTGGCCGAAAATTCGGCGGCGAGGGTGAGTTGATCGGTCATGGACGCGAAAATGGCACAGTCGGCATGGCCGCGCTATTGAGATAAAGCAAATTGCGGGCCCGTCCCATTCCGCCATTCCGCGGCCGCGTCCCCGCTGGAAAACCCATACAGCGACGTGTCGGTCAGCTTGGCGCCACCGACATCATGCTGGTCTGCGCACCTCCACCCGCATCGGCATGCCGCCCTTGGGACCGAGCGAGACGCGGGAGACCGGGGTGGGCATGTGGGCGGCCTTGAGACGGAAGCTTGCGCCTCGGATCAGCGTGGCGAGCACGGCGATTGCCTCGATCATGGCGAAAGACGAGCCGATGCAGGTGCGAGGCCCCGCTCCGAACGGCATGAACTGGGTGCGGGCGATCTTTGCCTCGGCTTCCGGGGCGAAACGGTTCGGATCGAAGCGATCGGGATCGCGCCAAATGCTCCGGTGGCGATGGAGCACGAAGATGGGAATGTTTATGAGAGTTCCGGCCAAGACACGTTGTCCGCCAAGTTCGACGTCTGTGGCCGCATGGCGGGTGATCGAGGGAACCGGCGGATAAAGCCGCAAGGCTTCCTTTACCACCTGCTGAGTCAGTTGCAGGCGGTCGATGTGCTCGGCGCCGATCGGCTCGTTGCCGGCGACCGTTTCGATTTCGTCCCTGAGCTTCTGAGCCCAATCCTCGCTCTCCGACAGCAGATATAGTGCCCAGGTCAGCGCCTTGGCCGTGGTCTCATGCCCGACCATCATGAATGTCAGCAGCGAGTCGAGCAGCAGGTCATCGCCCATCGGCGTGCCTGTCTCCGGGTGCTTGGCTGCGCTGAGCCGCGTGAACAGGTCATTGCGGTTGGCGGGGTTAGCTTTGCGTGCGGCAATCAATTCTGCCACGCTTGTGCGCAGGAATTTTTCGGCACGCAGCATGCGCCGGCGCCCGGGATGCGGCACCCAGGTTGGCACATGGAAAAATCGATAGGTGAAAGTCCAGGAGATAGGCCCGAAATAGTCGCCGCTAGCCCGCTCAATGGCGGCGCCAATAACGTCGTTCCCGCCGGGCAACACGGTCTGGGAAATAACGCGGAATGTCAGGCCGGTCATGTCCTTGTCGATGGCCCGATATCGGCCCGACGTATCGCTCGCCCATGTCGCCAGCATGGACTCGGCCGCGCTCGTCATCGCCGGCACGTATCTGAGCAGCTCGGTATGACGGAATAGCGGAGCGGCGAGCTGCCGTTGCCAGCGCCACTCGGCCCCCTCCGACGTCAGCACGCCATTGCCGCCCAAGGAACCCAGCACGCGCTTCTGCAACGGCGTTATCGGAAACAGGTCGCTGCGGTCGACCAGCACGTCCTTTATGAGGGCGGGATCGATGACCCAGGCCACACGGCCGACGCTGCGACCGTATTGAACGATCTTTTCCCGGTAGACCGCCTCCGGAATCACCAGCAGCGGATTGCTGATGAACTTGAACAGGAAGGGAAACAGCTTCAACGGGTCGGACGGGGCCTTGACGCTCGACGGATAGAACGGCCCGGAGCCACGCTGAAGCGCATCGCCCGAACCATCGTCAACGACCACGCTCACGGACAAGCTCGTGCACTCCCTCAATGCCAAAGGCAAACGGCGATCGGCTCGCTATGGGAACCCTTGCCCCACTGAATTATAGGCGGTTCGCAGCGGGCGAGCAAATGTCGTTGAGCCAGGATTAACGGGAACTGGCCCGCGAATGCTGCCTCAAACGCAGTCAGAATAAATCGATAGGCGATTGGTAAACGTGCAGTGTTAACTGCGGTGGAACTCAAACCGCATCGGGCAGCGCAGAAGGCCGTCGCTCACCGGCCGGCTCGCTTCAAGTCATAATTGAGGGAGATACCGGGAAGTGCAATCGATATTTTCACGGCATTTCGATTGCGAGCATCGGTGAATTCAAGGGCCGTCACCGGATATTCAACCCGTTGGATCTTGTAGCCCCCTTTGCCGTCGGAAACACAAGAAGGCGTACTGACAACGGCGCTGGTTCCGCCATTTCTCGCAATGATGGTTCTGACCGGCACCATCACTTTCTTTCCGTTTTCAACGGCCGCCTTTCGCGAGCCGCTACAATTGCCCAAATCCACGACACTCATTCCCTTCCCGATGGTCTGGCAAAAGGGAAAGAACGGAGTGGCGGGAGAGAACGTGGCGTTATGACGGTACGAGACCGCCTGCGCGCCGCCTGAATTCGACTCAGAAAAAAACCTGACGGTAATCGCCCCATGACAGATCACCGGCCCAGGGCCCACCGAAAGAAACTTGCCGCTCCAATTCGAATTCTGCAGGGCGGCCAGGGCCTGATTGAAATGTCCGGAGTGCGACTGGCGCTCCTGAGCATGAGAGACCGACACACCCAAGATCAAAACCGACATCAACCCGGCAAACAGCTTCATCTTTCCCCCCGGCCGAATTTTTGCCGCCGTTAAATCCGTAATGGCGGGCCCCCGGCGCCGCCAAGCGCACGATTGCATCCGTCGTGATTCCGCGCCTAATCGCGCTTGACACCGGATGCGGCCCCGCTTCGACAACAAAGTCATTGCGTGTCTCAACGGTGCCATGACTCATAGATTGCGTCAACACAACGTCCCGCCAGCAGGCGTCGCCAATGCACGCTGTCGGGCGCTCGCCCAGCCATTCCAATTCGCGGTTCGGTCTGGCCCGGCCATGCTTGTTTTCACGCACCGCCGTCGGGTATATTTTTGTATCCGCTTGCCGACAACCCGTACCGGTCAAATTTCAGTTATGCCCCTTTACGTCATTCCCTTCCCCGCTTTCGACCCGGTGCTCATCGATATCGGACCGTTTGCGATCCGCTGGTATGCGCTCGCCTACTTCGTCGGTATTTTGGCCGGCTGGTTCTACGCGCGGACCTTGGTGCGTTCAGAAAAGCTGTGGGGCGGGCCGGCGCCGCTGACCGCGAATGATTTCGACGACTTCGTGCTCTGGTGCGTGCCAGCGCTGTTTTTCGGCGGCCGGGCCGGTTACGTGATTTTCTACAACCCGGACTATTTCGCTGCTCACCCGCTTGAAATAGTCGAGCCGTGGACGGGCGGCATGTCATTCCACGGCGCCTTGCTGTTCATTCTTTTGGTTGAGGTGGCGTTCTCGCGCTGGCGCAAAATTCCGCTGCTGTCGCTTACCGACATTGTATCTGCAGCTACTCCGATCGGGCTTTTGCTCGGCCGTTTCGCTAATTTTATCAATGGCGAACTGTGGGGCCGCGTGACCGACGTGCCTTGGGCCATGGTGTTTCCGGATGCCGGGCCTTCGCCGCGTCATCCGAGCCAGCTCTACGAGGCGGCGCTAGAGGGATTGGCACTGTTCGTCGTCCTCGCGCTTCTGATCCGGGCGGGTGCACTCAAGCGGCGGGGCACGATTACCGGCGTGTTCGCGCTCGGCTACGGCGTGGCCCGTATCGCTTGTGAGTTCTTTCGCGAGCCTGACGAGCAGCTCGGGTTTCTCTGGGGCGGTCTGACGATGGGCATGCTGCTGACGGTGCCGGTGGTAATTGTCGGCATCGTAATCCTGGTGGTGGCCCGCAGGACCGAACCGGCGCGTGCGCTCGTGAACAAACAGAATGCCGAAAGCAAATAGCCTGCCGGCGCTCCGATCGTTCGGCCGCGCAGCCGTGCTGTGGGCAATGTCTTGCAACCGCAATCGGCAACTTGTCCAACATCCTCCACCTGGGCTTTAATTCGCGCCTTGGGGCTGTCTGTAGCGTCGAAAGGGGCTGTCATGTTGCGCCGTATCGGTCTTATGTCGTCGTGGCGTGTTTTAGCGATCGGCGTGCCGCTGTTCGCGTGCCTTGCATCGCCCGGTCAAAGCTATGGCGAACCGCGCGCTCATCACGGTTCAAAACCGCGTGGAGCCGCGCATCTCTATGTTTTTCTCGGGTTGTTGAACATGTCGCCGGGGCTGAGCGATTTTGGCAGCAAGATCGGCCGGCGCGGCATTCCGACGACGGTCAGCAATTATAGTGAGTGGCCGGCGCTCGCGCAGGACGCGATCGCGCAGTACAAGCGCGGACGGCTGCGCACGATTCTGATCGTCGGTCACTCGCTCGGCGGCAGCGCCGCCATGGCGATGGCCGCAGAACTCGGCCGAGCGGGCGTGCCGGTCCAATTGGTGGCGACCCTCGATGCGACGGGCGAGCCGGAGGCCTCCTCCAACGTCCGCCGGTCGGTTAATATCCGTCCAAAAAATGGCGAAGACCACTTCTCGGTGATCACGGCGCATGAGCGGGATTTGGGTCGTTACGTGCTGGGCGGAAAGGTCCCCCGCGGCTCGCGTGCCGCGACACGAAGACGGGACAACGCGGCGCAGCAGCCCAACAGCTCATACACTCGCGAGAACACCAACTGATTCCGCTTAGATCGTCTCATCGGCCGATCGACGATCGGCGCTTAACAGTCTGTCCAACCGCACCCCGAGTCTGTCGGTATTGACCGGGACAAATCGGAAATTGGCGGCACATTGTTCGCCGATCTTGTTTTGTGAGGCCGCCCTCTAGCGGAACGGCAGCAGCCGCTCGATGCCCGTTTGATCGACGGCGGCCAGCGCGTCGCGCACCGTTTTTCCGGCGATGACCAGATCGGGTGCGATTTCGGCGAGCGGCAGCAGCACGAAGGCGCGCTCGAACAGGCGCGGGTGCGGCACGGTGAGGCCCAGTTCGTGCACCGCAAGGCCGTCATAGGCGATGATATCGATATCGGCGGTGCGCGGGCCCCAGCGCTTTTCGTGGGCGCGGTCGCGGCCAAGCTGCAGCTCAACGGCTTGCGCGTGCGCCAGCAGGTCGCGCGGGCTAAGCACGGTCTCGACCGCGATGCACAGGTTGATGAACGGCGACTGATACTTGAAGCCCCAGGGCGGCGTGCGGTATTCGGACGAGCGCGCGGTCAGGCGCACCGCATTGCCGTCGCACAGCAGCGCCACGGCGCGGTCGAGAATGGCCCGGCTGTTGCCGACATTGCCGCCGAGCGCGAGCCATGCCTCGGTCATTGGCTGGAAGTTCTTGGCCTGGAATTGTGCCGTGCGCGCATCAGCGTTACGCCGACATCGCTGAAGGTGGCGGCGATCGGCGCGTGCGGTTTGTGAATTGTCACCTTGACCGACTGCACGCGCGGGAACCTCGCCAGCACCTCGTCGGCCACCTTGCCGGCTACGGTCTCGATCAGCCGGTAACTCTGCGCGCAGAACACTTCGCTCGCGCATCCGACCACCTTGTCATAGGACACCGTGTCCATGACCTTGTCCGAGCGCGCGGCGGCGGAAAGATCGATCTCAAGCTCGAGGTCGATGGTGAAGGTCTGTCCAACCTTGCCCTCGTAGGGCATGACGCCGTGATAGGCGTGCAGCGACAATCCGTTGATGAAGATGCGGTCGGTCATTTTTCGATTTCTTTGGCGCTCTCGATGCTTGCTGCTACCCGCAGCGCCTGCACGGTTTCTTTGACGTCATGCGCGCGCACGATTTGTGCGCCGTTTTTTACCGCCAGCAGATGGCTGGCGATCGATCCGCCGATGCGGTCGTCCGGCGCGGAGGCGACGACGGTGTTGATGAAGCGCTTGCGCGAAGCGCCGACCAACAGAGGGAGCCCGAAGCGTTTGAACGCCGCCAGACGCGCCAGGCAAACGATGCTCTGCTCCGGTGTCTTGCCGAATCCGATGCCGGGATCGAGCACGATTTTTTCGGGTGCGATGCCGGCGCGGGCGGCGATCTCCAGCGAACGGGAAAAGAAGGCGACGACATCGGCGACAATGTCGATATTGGGATCGGCGCGCTCGCGGTTATGCATCACGATCACCAGTACGCCGCGTGCCGCCACCAAGTTCGCCATGTCAGGGTCGCCCTGCAAGCCCCAGACGTCGTTGACGATTGCAGCGCCGTGGTCGAGCGCCCAGGCGGCGATGCCGGCCTTGATGGTGTCGATCGACACCGGCAGTCCCAGGCTTACCGCCGCCGGCAGCACCGGTTTGAGCCGCGCCATCTCGTCGCCGGCCGACACCGGCTTGGCGTCGCCATAGGGCCTCGTCGATTCCGCCCCGATGTCGAGCATGTCGGCGCCCTGAGCGGCCATGTCGGCGGCATGCGAGATGGCGGCGGCGGGATCGAGGAACTGGCCGCCGTCGGAAAACGAATCCGGGGTGATGTTGAGGATGCCCATGACCAGCGGACGGCCGAGCTTAAGCAGCGAGGATAATGCGTCCGGCGCCGGTGTCGGCGCGGTTTCGGCGTTATTCGCGAGGGTGCGGGCGATCCCCATGCCGGTCGCTTTGCGCGGTCCCCGACGGGCTGTCAAGAAGCGCTTCGATCACCTCTCGCCGCCAGCGGGGAGAAGGAGATATTTCAATAGGTAATCTTGAGCTGCAGCTTCTTGGCGCTCTCGATCCAGCGTCCCACCAGTTTCTCGGATGGCAACAGGCGAACCATTTTGCGCTTGGTATTGGCGTTCGCCATCGCGGTGGCGAGATTGGCGGGGTTGCGGTACTTGAGCTCTTTCACGGTATCGACGCCGGCGGCCTGCAACAACTGCGAATATTCCCTGTTGATGCCCTTAATGCGCATGCGGTCGGCGACATTGGCCCAGCACAGCAACTGCTTTTCGTCGAAGCCGGTTTTTTCGGCGAGCGCTTTGCGTCCCTTCGCCGTGCGCGCGTGTTCAAGCAGGCGTTCGGTCGATCGGATGCCCACCGACTTGAGGGTCGCGGCCACTTCGCCATCGATGCCCTCTATATCGGTGATCGGGTAGGACATCCGCGTCTCCTCGCCTGCTTCGCTGCTCAGTCTACAAAGTCGAACGGATGGTTCAAATGAACTGACTCAAGCCGGGAATTGCGCCGACGATCTCGCCGATCGCATCTTCGCCGGCCTTCTCGCGGGTATAGGCCAAGACTTCGCGGGTGACGCCTTGCACCTGGCCCATGCTCAGGCCCGCCGCCATCATTTTGGTGCCGGCGCCCATGATGCCACCCATGGCGAATGAGCCGCCGCCGGAATCGGAATCCTGCTGCGCCTGCATCAGCGCTTTTGCTCCGGGAAGGCGGTCAATGAGGGCCTGCACCTTGTCGGCGGGGCCTTCCGTGCGCAGGAAGTCGAGAATGATGCCGACGGATTTTTCCGCAGCAGTCCGATCGACGCCGACATTGGCGACAAGACGTGCGACCAGTTCTTCCATGCTCTCCCCACGCCCCCGCACTGACGGCGGATTGACGTTATATTGAACGCCGTTCACGGCGATGACAAGTGCAATGAGATGTAGTGCCGTTTGTTTTTTCGTGGCGCGCAACCATCGTTGCGTGCGGGTGTCAAGTAAAATGAGAAGCGCCGATCGCGGCCGAAATTTTACCACCGGCCGGCGCCCGCATCGTGTCTCGCCCGGCGGCGCGCTTATGCCGGCAACGGGGCGGCGAAGTGCGAATGGGATTATGGAATTCTTGCCGGCGATCGGAGGAAAATCGGAAAATTTAATCGGTCATTCTGCAATAACATTCGCATTATCCATTGAATTGCCAGTATTTTTTTGATTTTGCCGAGCAGCCCAGTCCATAGGCATCTGGGATCGTAAAGTAATAATCGAAAAACCAAAATCGGCTGCCTTCTGGGTGGCCGTGGCCGGGTCGTGTCCGGTAAACCGGCACAGCATTGACCCCAGACGGCGCTTTGCTGTCCGCGGCCGCGTTGCTAGCTTGGAAATAGGATATTGCGGGCGCATGATCTTGCCGGATAACCGGCCCCCATCCCCGAGCAGGGTCGCGGATATGCTTTCGGGGATCATGTGCTTGCCCAACAAGGAGCCATTTCATGAGCGCACTCGACGCGGTGCTTGCCCGCATCGATCAGGATATCGATCAAAGCGTCGAGCGGCTGTTCGCGCTGCTGCGTATTGCCTCGATCTCGACCGATCCGGCCTTTAAGCAGCAGTGCCGGGCCGCCGCCGAGCACGTGGCCGCCGATCTCACATCGATCGGTTTTACCACCAGTGTCCGCCCGACTGCCGGTCATCCGGTCGTGGTCGGCAAAGCGAATGGAAGCACGGCGAACGGCGCTGGCGGGCCGCGCGTGCTGTTTTACGGCCATTACGACGTGCAGCCGGTCGATCCCCTGAACCAGTGGAAGACGCCGCCATTCGAGCCGCGTATCGAGACGCTGCCCGACGGCCGCAAGATCATCGTCGCGCGCGGCGCCTGCGACGACAAAGGCCAGGCCATGACCTTCATCGAGGCCTGCCGGGCCTTCAAGTCGGTCACCGGCAAGCTGCCGCTGCCGATCACCATGATGATCGAGGGCGAGGAGGAATGCGGCTCCCAGAACCTGTTCAAATTTGTCCGCGACAATGCCGAGGAGTTCAAGCTCGACCTGGCGTTGGTCTGCGATACCGCCATGTGGGACCAAAAGACACCGGCGGTTACCACCTCGCTGCGTGGGCTGGTCTACGAGGACGTCAAGATCACTTGCGCCGATAGGGACCTGCATTCCGGCGTATTCGGTGGTGCGGCGCAAAACCCGATCCGCCTGCTGGCCAAGATCCTGGGCGCGATGTGGGACGACAATGGCCGCGTCACGATTCCGGGTTTCTACGACGGCGTGAAAGAATTGCCCGCCGACATCAAGGGCGATCTCAAGGCGCTCGACCTGACGCCGGAGAAATTCCTCGGGCCGATCGGGCTGAAAACACCAGCCGGCGAGAAGGACCGCATGCTGATCGAACAGATCACCACGCGGCCGACCGCCGAGATCAATGGCATCATTGGCGGCTATACCGGGGAGGGCGCCAAGACCGTCATCCCCGGACAAGCGTCGGCGAAAGTGTCGTTCCGCCTGGTCGGCCAGCAGGACCCGGCCAAGATCAGGGACGCCTTCCGCGCCTTCGTGCAGGCGCGATTGCCTGCGGACTGCAAAGTTGAGTTCGGCAATTTCGGTCTGGCGGCGGCGCTGCAATTATCGTTCGACAGCCCGGCGCTCACCAAGGCGCGCGAGGTGCTGGGCCAGGAGTGGGGCAAGAAGGCGGTGGCGGTCGGCGCCGGCGGTTCGATCCCTATTGTGGCCGATTTCAAGAGCGTGCTGGGGATGGACTCGCTGCTGGTCGGCTTTGCACTCGACGACGACCGCGTGCATTCGCCGAACGAGAAGTTCGACCTGACCTGCTATCACAAGGGCATCCGCTCCTGGGCGCGGATTCTCGATGCGCTGTCAGGAGCGTAAGCCTTTCAGCATCGTCACTTGAGCTGATCGGCCACCTTGTCGATGCCGGCCTGCGAGCAGACATCGTCCTTGCCGGGCGAGCCCGACACGCCGACAGCGCCGATCACCTCATTGCCGGCCTTGATTGGGAGCCCGCCGGCGAGCGCCAGCACTCGCGTATATTGCATCGCCGGAGCGTAACTGGGGTCGCTCTGCACGCGCTTGGCGAAATTGGCCGACGGCGAGCGATAGGTGCGCGCGGTGTAGGCCTTGCGGTCGGCGCCTTCCGGCGTGTGCAGCCCGGCGCCGTCGCCGCGCAGCATGACGATTTGCTGGCCGGCGCGATCGATGACCACCACCGATACCTTGAAGCCCATGCCGGTGCATTGCGCGAGCGCGGCATTGGCGATAGCCTGCGCCATGGCCAGCGAAACGTTCTTTTCGGTGAGCAGACTCTGCGCGCCGGCCGGCGACGCCAGCACGGTTGCAACGGCCAAACTCGCAAGAGTCCTTATAACCGGCGACATCGGCAAACCTCCCTGACGATTTTTCCCGCGGCTGAACAGCCGCTTTACGAGCATACCGCATGCCCGCCCGCTTATTTTGCCGGCGTGGAAAATTAACGCAATGGCCTCAGCCTGCGAATTGGCGGGCCGCCAGCACGGCGTTCAACCCGCCGAAGGCGAAAGAATTGCTCAAGGCGGCGCGCACCGGCATGCGGCGGGCCTCGTTCGGCACGTAATCGAGGTCGCAGTCGGGGTCCGGTCCCAAATAATTCATGGTTGGCGGCACGACGCCGTCGCGGATGGCCATGATGGCGGCGACAAATTCCAGCGCGCCCGCGGCGCCGAGCGCATGCCCGACGATGGATTTGGTCGACGACACGGCAAGCTGGCGCGCATGGGCGCCGAAGCTTCGATGCAAGGCCGCGGTCTCGGCGCTATCGTTGGCGGCGGTGCCGGTGCCATGGGCGTTGACATAATCGACTTGGTCCGCCGCCAAGCCCGCATCGGACAGCGTCGCGCTGATCGCCCGCGCCATGCCGTTGACATCGGGCGCCAATAAATCTTTGGCGTCGGCGCTCATGCCGAAGCCGACAATCTCGGCCAGGATATCCGCGCCGCGGCTGCGCGCGTGATCGAGCGACTCAAGAACGAGCAGTGCGGCGCCTTCGGCAATGATCATTCCCTTGCGGTCGCGGGAAAACGGCCGGCAAGTGTCGGACGCCATGATGCGCATGGCCTCCCAGCCTTTCATCGCGCCGAAGGTGATGCTTGCCTCGCTGCCGCCGGTTACGGCGCAGGTCACGCTGCCGCTTCGCACCATATGGAATGCCAGGCCGATGGCATGGGTCGCCGAGGCGCAAGCCGAGGAGACCGCAAAAGCCGGACCTTTGATGCCGCAATGGAGCGAGACCTGGCTCGCTGGAGCGCTGATCATTGCCTTGGGGATGGTCAGCGGATGCAGGCGCGCGGCGCCGTCCTTGTAGAGACGGTGGAAGTTGTCGTCGACCGTGGTGTGCCCGCCCGATCCGGTTCCGACGATGGCGGCGGTCCGCTCGGCCAATTCGTCTTTCAGCGCAAGCCCCGACTGCGCCACGGCTTGCCGCGCGGCGACGACGGCGAATTGCGACACCCGGTCGAGCAGCAGAAGCGGCGAGGCTTCAAAATGCGCAGCCGGATCGAAATCTTTAACTTCGCCGACGGGCTTGGTGGTGGCCTGGGCGGCCGCGCCCAGCGTCGCCGGTGCGAAGCCCGAACGGCCGGCCAGCAATGCCTCCCAATAATCCGGCGTGGATCGTCCAACCGAAGAGACGACGCCGAGGCCGGTAATGACGACCCTGTTCAAGCCGTTTTCGCCTTGGCCGCGACCAGCTGCTCGACCGTTTGCACGAGATCCGCCACGGTCTTGCTTTTAATATCCATGTTCGCGTTGAACGGAAGCTCGATGTCGAACTTCTCCTCGATATCGAAGGTCAAGGCGACAACTTCCATGGAATCCAAGCCGATCTTGTCGAGCGCGTCCGACAATTGCAGCGGGCCGCCGCTGTAGCTCTTTTGGCTTGTGATCAATTTAATAATTTCGTCCGCGGCATTCCCCATGAATGTCTACCTTTCTTGCCACGAGCGCGACGGGGTCGGCGCATAGGAGGTTAACGTGCGAATTCTAGTAATGATAAGTCGGCATGTTAATGCGCTTTTATACCGCATAAGTCGAGTATTGCCGTCAAATCCGGCACGGAAATTCGGCACGTAGTTTACGCAATCCAGCGTAGGGCCGTTAATTCTTGAGCCGGTAGCCGGTTTTGAAAATCCACCAGACGGCGGCCAGGCAAAGGCCCAAGAACAGCAGGGTCATGGCGAGGCTGACGGCCACGTTGACGTCCGCGATTTCGAAGAAGCTCCAGCGGAATCCGCTGATCAGATAGACCACCGGGTTGAACAAAGTGATCTTCTGCCAGAGCGGCGGCAGCACGTGGATGGAATAAAAGGTGCCGCCGAGAAACGTTAACGGCGTAATCAGCAACAGTGGCACGACCTGCAGCTTTTCGAAGCCGTCGGCCCAGATGCCGATGATGAAGCCGAGCAGGCTGAAGGTCGCCGCCGTCAGCACCAGGAAGGTCAGCATCCAGAACGGATGCGCGATGTGCAGCGGCACGAACAGGAACGAGGTGGCCAGGATGATCAGCCCCAGCACGATCGATTTAGTGGCGGCCGCGCCGACATAGCCGAGCGCAATCTCGAACGACGACACCGGCGCCGACAGGATTTCATAGATCGTGCCGGTAAAGCGGGGGAAGTAGATGCCGAACGAGGCATTCATCGTGCTCTGCGTCAGCAGCATCAGCATGATCAGTCCCGGCACGATGAAGGCGCCATAGCTCACGCCCTCGATCTCGGTGATGCGCGAGCCGATCGCGGCGCCGAACACCACGAAATAGAGCGAGGTTGAGAGCACGGGCGACACGATGCTTTGCCAGATGGTGCGCCCGGTGCGCGCCATTTCGAAGCGGTAGATGGCGTAAGCGGCTCGCAGGTTCATAGCCGCTCGCTCACCAATCCGACGAAAATGTCCTCCAGCGAGCTTTGCTCGGTCTGCAAGTCGCGAAATCCGATGCCGGCGCGATTGAGATCGCCCAGCAGCGTGGCGATCCCGGTGCGTTCAAGCTGCGTGTCATAGGTGAAGACCAGGTCCTTGCCATCCTGCGCCAGCGATAGATTGTGCGCTGCAAGCGCGGGCGGCAGGGCGTCGAGCTTTTTCTGCAGGTGCAGGATCAGTTTCTTCTTGCCGAGCTTGCGCATCAGCTCGGCTTTGTCCTCGACCAGGATGATCTTGCCCTTGTTGATCACGCCGACGCGGTCGGCCATGTCCTCGGCTTCGTCGATGTAGTGCGTGGTCAGGATGATGGTCACGCCGGAGGCGCGCAGGTCGCGCACCACCTGCCACATGTCCTTGCGCAACTCGACGTCGACGCCGGCGGTCGGCTCGTCGAGGAACAGGATCTGCGGCTCATGCGACAGCGCCTTGGCGATCAGCACCCGGCGCTTCATGCCGCCGGACAGCGTCATGATCCGGTTGTCCTTCTTGTCCCAGAGCGAAAGCTCCCTGAGCACCTTCTCAATGTGGCCCGGATTGCGCGGCTTGCCGAACAGGCCGCGGCTGAAGTTCACCGTCGCCCATACCGTCTCGAACGCGTCGGTGGTGAGTTCCTGCGGCACCAGCCCGATCATGGCGCGGGCGGCGCGGTAGTCCTTGATGATGTCGTGACCGTCGACCGTCACCGACCCCTGCGAGGGGTTGAGAATGCCGCAGACGATGCCGATCAGCGTGGTCTTGCCGGCGCCGTTGGGGCCGAGCAGGGCGAAGATCTCGCCGCGCTTGATATCGAGATTGATAGCTTCAAGCGCCCGGAACCCGGACGCGTAGGTTTTCGACAAATTGGCGATGGAAATAATCGGCGGCATGGGTAAGGCGGATATAGGTAAGTGTTCTGGACCATGCCAGCCTCAATGCCCTTAGGCTAATTCCGCCAATCCATTGAGATCGGCCAGCGTCCGCTTGGGCGGGAAGTCGAGATATTCGTCCGGCATCTTGCCGCGGTTGACCCAAATGCCGCGGAAGCCGACGGACGTGGCCGCCATCACGTCCCAGCGGTTGGAGGAAACGAAGGTCACGTCCGCTGGCGTGCATTTATAGTGATCGGTGACCAGGGCGTAGACCTGCGGCCGCGGCTTGAACATTTTCAAGCTGTCCACCGACAGCACCGCATCGAGATCGCCGCCGATGCCGGCGGCGTCGACCGCGCCTTTGAGCATGTTGGGCGAGCCGTTGGACAGGATGCCGGTCTTGTGGCCCTTGGCTTTGAGCGCTTTCAAGGCCGCCCGCGCGTCGGGAAAGGCATCGAGCTTGAAATAGGCGTCGAGCAGTTTCGGCTTGAGTGCTTTGGGCACTGAGGGCACCCGCGCCAGCGAAAAATCCAGCGCCCGCTCGGTCAAGGTCCAGAAATCGGTGTAGTGGCCGGCCAGCGTCAACGTCCAGGTGTATTCGAGCTGTTTGCCGCGCCAGATTTCAGACATGCGGTCGGCGTCGGGACCCGCCTCACCGCGAAAAC
The DNA here is from genome assembly GCA_038206805.1 of Hyphomicrobiales bacterium. Taxonomy (GTDB): domain Bacteria; phylum Pseudomonadota; class Alphaproteobacteria; order Rhizobiales; family Xanthobacteraceae; genus Pseudolabrys. The sequence continues at coordinate 45,706 of JBBRAL010000008.1, forward strand.
GGGCCATCGCGGCATGGACGTCGAACAGCGTTCCGTAGGCGTCAAAGACGAAGATCGACGACATGGTATCCTCCCGGTCCGATTGTTATGCTTGTAAAGCACGCAGCCGGACAGGAAAACCCGTAACGGGTCACTATCGCGTGTCGGGAGAGTTGCATGGCGCAGACACCAGGCTGGTCTACGACCTGGACCTATTTCGAGGGCGGCTGGCATGAGGGCAATGTGCCGCTGTGGGGCGTGCGCACCCATGCCATCTGGCTGGGCTCCTCGGTGTTCGACGGCGCGCGCGTGTTTGAGGGCGTGGCGCCCGATATCGAACTGCATTGCACGCGCGTGAACGCCTCCGCCAAGACCATGTTTCTCAAACCGAACGTTTCGGTCGAGGAAATGGTCGGCCTCACCCGCGAGGGCATGACGAAGTTTGCCGCCGATACCACGCTCTATGTGCGGCCGATGTATTGGGCCGAGCGGGGCGGACCGATGGCGCTGCCGCCCGATCCGGACTCGACGCGCTTTGCGCTCTCGCTTTACGACACACCGATGCGCAAGCCGGAAGGCTTCTCGGTCACGCTGTCGCCGTTCCGGCGGCCGACGCAGGATAGCGCCCCGGTCGACGCCAAGGCCGGCTGCCTTTATCCCAACAATGCGCGCGCCATGTTCGAGGCCAAGTCGCGCGGCTTCGACAATTGCCTGGTGCGCGACATGCTTGGCAACATCGCCGAACTGGCCAATTCCAACGTGTTCGCGGCCAAGGACGGCGTCGTGTACACGCCGATCGCGAATGGCACGTTTCTCGCCGGCATCACGCGCAAGCGCGTGATCGGCCTGCTGCGCGACGCCGGCGTTCCGGTGGTCGAGACCGTGATGCGCTACGCCGACTTCGAGGCGGCCGACGAGATTTTTTCAAGCGGCAACGCCTCAAAGGTGCTGCCGATTACCCGCATCGACCAGCGCTCTTTGCAGCCCGGCCCGCTCTACCGCAAGGCGCGCGAGCTATATTGGGCCTTCGCGCATGGTGAACGAATTGGCTGACAATTCCCCGGTAGCAATTATCGGCCTCGGGCTGATGGGCGAGGTCTATGCGCAGCGTCTGCTTGACGCTGGTATCCCGGTCAGCGGTTTCGATGTCGCTTCCGCCCGGCGCGCGCGGTTGGCCGAAATCGGCGGCCGCCCAGCCGGCTCGATCGAGGAACTGGCCGAGCCCGCGCGCTGCGTGATCGTCGCCGTGTTCAGCACCGAGCAGGTCGAGGACGTCATTGAGAACCATCTGCTGCCGGCCCTGGGCGAGGGCTCCAACAAGATCGTGCTGTGCATGAGCACCTGCGATCCGGATCGCGTGGCGGCGCTGGCTGCGCGCATTAGCCCGCGCGGCATTCGCTATCTGGATGTGCCGGTGTCCGGCACCAGCGACCAGGTGCGGCGCGGCGACGGCGTCGCCTTGATCGGCGGCGACAGCGCGCTTGCCGGTGAATTGGCGCCGGTGCTGGATGCGCTGTTTGCGCGCCGTTTCCATGTCGGAAAGATCGGCGACGGCGGACGCGCCAAGCTCGCAGTCAATCTCATCCTCGGCCTCAACCGTCTGGCGCTGGCCGAGGGCCTGGTGTTTGCCGAGCGTCTCGGGCTCGATCCGGCCGCCTTCCTCGATGTGGCGCGCGGCTCGGCGTCCTATTCGCAGGTGATGGACACCAAGGGGAGTAAGATGGTGCGCGGCGATTTTTCACCGGAAGGCCGCGTCAAGCAGTCCCTGAAGGACGCCCATATGATGCTGGATCAGGGCGCTGCCCTCGGGCAGCCGCTGCGGTCGCTGCAAGTCCACGCCGATACGCTTGAAGCTTGCGTCAAGGCAGGCGAAGCTGAACTCGATAATAGTGCGATCATAAAAGAAGTGCGCCGCCGGGGCATGAAACACTGACCTGAAGCGACTTCAAGAAAATACCGGGGAGGATGAACATGAAAAAGCTTCTGACACTGGCTGCCGCCGCCCTGCTGACGATAGCCGCCGCAAAACCGTCGCCGGCGCAGGATTATCCGCAGCACACAATCCGCATGGTGGTTTCGTTCGGACCGGGCGGTGGCGCCGACATTATCGGACGCATTTTGGCGGATTCGATGCAGAAGAAACTCGGGCAACCGGTGATTATCGAGAACAAGCCGGGCGCAGGCGGCATTATCGGCAATGACGTCGTGGCGAAAGCCACGCCTGACGGCTACACGCTCGGCATCATGACGGCGGGTCAGATCATCGCCGCTGTCACCAAGAAGAGCATGCCGTACGACACGCTTACCGCGTTCGCGCCGGTGACCCAGGTCGCGACCGCCAGCCTGATGATCGCGACGCGTCCGGATTTCCCGGCCAACAACGTGAAAGAACTGGTCGCCGCCGCCAAGGCCGAACCGGGCAAGATCGTGTTCGCCAGCCCGGGCTTTGCCGCCACCCAGCATTTCGCCGGCGAAATGTTCAAGCAGATCGCCAAGGTGGATTTGCTGCACGTTCCGTTCAAAACATCGCCGGAAGCCCTCAACGCGGTGCTCGGCAAGCATGCCGACATCTTGTTCGACACGGTGTCGGCATTGATCGGGCATGTGCGGTCCGGCCAGATCAAAGCGCTGGCGGTCACCGGCAAGGAGCGCTTTCCGGCGGTGCCGAATGTGCCGGCTGCCATCGAGTCCGGCGTGCTGCCGGGTTACGACGTCACCACATGGTACGGCGTATTCGCGCCGAAAGGCACGCCGCAGGCTGTCATCGCCAAGCTCAACAAGGTGCTCAACGACAGTCTGAACGAAGACGATGTCAAAAAGCGCCTGGTCGCGGTCGGCGTGGTGGTCAAGGGCTCGACACCGGACGAGTTCGGCCAATTCATGGCGAGCGAATACCAGCGCTGGAATTCCGTGCGCGAAGCGGCGGGCATTCCGCGGCAGTAGCTAACCGCGCTTTACCGAGACCGGTTCGCCTTCCGCCATCGAACGGATGATCGCCTCGAAGGCGCCGACGACGTCGAGCATGTCAGCGGTCGAGACCGGAAACGGCTTGCCGGTCTCGATGGTTTCGGCGAAGGCTTCTAGCAGCACGCCAAGCGAGTCGACCGGCGCAAAGGTCTCGGTAACCGGCGCTTCGCCGATGCGCGCGACCGTGAGCGTGGTTTCGTCGCGCGCTTCCGCCCAGCCTTTGCTGCCGAACGCCATGATGCGCCAATACATCGGCGCGGCGCGCACGGTGGCCAGCAGGCCGGTGGCGCCACTGGCAAACTGCACCATCGCGGCAGCCGCGTCGCGCGGATCGGGCGGCGGCTTTTGCGCAAAGACTTTCGCATCCACCGCGGCGATCGGCCCGGCCAGATTGATCAAGGCGTCGATCACATGCAGGCCGGCCCCGGTCATGCCGCCGCCCGGCGATTCGCGCGGATCGTCGCGCCAGCCGCCTTTCACGCGTGTCGAGTGCTCATTGGTAAAATTGCCTTCGACGTGCAGCACCTCGCCGATGACACCGTCCGCCACCACGCGCTTGAGCTCGTGCATCGAGGAAAAGCAGCGCTTGTTGTTGCCGAGCCCGAACGGAACGCCAGCCTTGGCGCAAGCGGCGATGGCGCGTTCGGCCTCGCTGCGGGTGAGCGCCAGCGGCTTTTCGCACCAGACCGGCTTGCCGGCCTTGGCCACTGCTGAAATCTGCTCGACATGCAGGGAATGCGGCGTGGCGAGGAACACCGCCTGCACGCGAGGATCGACAACCGCAGCTTCGAATTCCGTCGTTAGTTCGAAGCCTTTGGCCGCCGCGAAATCGCGAACCAGTTCGGGTTCCTTGCTGACGCCGCGAATGAAGCGTAGGCGTTGGCTCTTGCCCTGCACGGATTCGACGATGTTCTTGCCCCAGCGTCCGAGGCCGATGACAGCGGCATCGATCATGGGAGGGGCCGGCGGGCAGGGGCGGGAAAATATGGCATAATCCATTCTAACGCATGACGCCTAAAAGGAAACGCACCATGGACGACAAAGACTTGAACAGCAAAGATTTGCACGAACGCGGCCTCAAGCTGCGCATCGATATGTTCGGCCGCGAGGCGGTCGAAAAGCGCATGAGTGCGTTGGGCGAATTCGGCAAGCCGCTGCAGCACATCATCAATGCCTATGCCTATGGCGATGTTTGGCAGCGCTCGGCTTTGCCGCCAGGGATGAAGTCGCTGGTCATGGTCGGGATGATGGCGGGCGCCGGCCATCCCAACGAGTTGCGCGTGCATCTCAACGGCGCCTTGAAGAACGGCTGCACGCCCGAACAGATCCAGGAGGTGCTGCTGCTGCTCGCACTCTATTGCGGTATCCCCGCCGCCAACCAGGCGCACGCCATCGCGGTCGAGGTGCTGCGCGAGCAGGGCATGGCCTGAGCGCGGCAAGCCTTAGGCCGGAATTTGTTTCATCTCGGCGGCGCGTTTGGCCTTGATCGCGGTCAGGATTTTTTCCGAGGTGGCCGGCAGTGAGGTGATGCGCACGCCGACTGCGTCATGCACCGCATTCAGGATCGCCGCCGCCGTCGGTACCGCGGTCGGCTCGCCGACGCCCTTGGCGCCGAACGGTCCGGTCGGATCGAAGCCCTGCACGATGTCGACCTCGATCGGCGGCATGTCGAGCGAGGTCGGCATGATGTAGTTGGTGAGATTGGGGTTGACGTGGCGCCCCTTGGCGTCGAACAGCATTTCCTCCTGCAGCGCCATGCCGACGCCCATCGAAATGCCGCCCTCGACTTGGCCTTCGACCAGCATCGGATTGATGGCGGTGCCGCAGTCATGGGCGGCGCAGATGCGCAGGATTTCGACTTCGCCGGTCTCGTCGTCGACATCGACCTCGGCGATCTGCGTGGCATAGACGTAAGTGGCGAACGGCTTGCCTTGCCCGGTCTCCGGGTCCAAGGCGACGGTCGGCGGATTCCACGAGGCGCTGCCGATGGCGGGCTGGCCGAGCACGATTTGCGAGCGATGCGCCACCTCGCCGATGGCGACCGCGCGTTGCGGGTAGTTTTTCACCTGGATCTTGCGGTCCTTGGCCTCGAGCTGGCTGGTCTTGACGCCCAGCATGGGCGCCGCCGTCTCGAACAGGATCGCCTTGGCGGCTTCGGCGGCGAGCCAGATGGCGTTGCCGGTGACATAGGTGGTGCGGCTCGCGATGGCGCCGGTATCCATCGGCGTCGTGTCGGTATCGGCCGAGACGACATGCACGTCGTCGGTGGCGATGCCGAGCGCCTCGGCGGCGATCTGGGCAAGTACCGTGAGCGAACCCTGGCCGGTCTCGACCGTGCCGGTGAGCACGGTGGCGGTGCCGTCTTCATTGATTTTCACCACCGCGGCACTCGCATTGGCGGAGACGGTAAAACCGATCGGATACCACATGCAGGCGACGCCGCGTCCGCGCCGTTTCATGAGCGCGGCTCCCGCCAGCCGAAACGATCGGCCGCCTTGTTGAGCGTTTCCTTGACCACCACGCTGTGCAGCACTTGCCCTGTCGGACTGGGCGAACCCTCGTCAAAGGCATTGAGCAGGCGAATCTCCAGCGGATCCATGCCGAGCGCCTTGGCGATGTCATCCATTTGCGATTCGTAGGCGAAACACACTTGCGGCGCGCCGAAGCCGCGCATCGCCCCGGTCATGGTCTTGTTGGTGTAGACTACGAAAGCCTCCGAGACGACGTTGTCGATCTTGTAAGGGCCGGGCGCCAGGATGCAGGCCTTGCCGAGCGTGGTCTCGCTCCACGAGCAATAGGCGCCGCCGTCGAGCACCAGCCTGATTTGGCGCGCCAGGATGCGGCCTTCCTTGGACACGCCGGTCTTGTAATCCATGATGATGGGGTGGCGCGTCGTGGTCGAGGTGAACTCCTCGACGCGCGTGAACACGCCTTTGACCGGCCGGCCGGCCTTCTTCGACAACAAGGCCAGCGCCGGTTCCTGCGTGATCTCGTTCTTGCCGCCGAAATTGCCGCCGACGACGGTGCCGATAATGCGGATGCGGCTCATCGGCAGCTTCAGCGTGCGCGCCATGTCGCCACGCGCCAGCGTAATGCGCCCGATGGTCGCCCAGATGGTGAGGCGGCCATTGGCATCCCAGTCGGCGATGGCGGCGTGCGGCTCCAGCGACACGTGCTCGATCATTTGCGTGCTGTAGCGGTCTTCGAAAATGTGGTCGGACTCGGCAAAACCCTTCTCGACGTCGCCTTTGCGGATCATCTTGCTGGCATAGATGTTGCTGTTGGGCGCGTGCACCTTGGGACTGTCATCGCGCATGGCCGCGACCGGATCGAGCACGGCCGGCAGCGGCTCGTATTCGACCACGATCTTTTCCAGCGCCTCGTTGGCGATCTGTTCGGTGACGGCCGCCACGGCGGCGACGCCGTCGCCGGCGTGGAACACGAACTCGTCGACCAGCACCGGCTGGTCCTGCAACGAAGGCCCAAAGGAATTGACCGGGATCTCCTTGCCGGTGAGCACCGCCAGCACGCCGGGCATGGCCTCGGCGGCGCTGGTGTCGATGCGCTTGATGCGGGCCGACGCGATGCCGGCGCGCTTGATGCGCGCATGAAGCATGCCGGGGAAGCTGAGATCGTCGATATATTTGGTCTGCCCGAGGCCGTGCAGACGGCCGTCCGGCCGCGTCGCGCGCTGGCCGACCGCGCGGGTCTGCTGGCGCGCATCGACCGTCAGCGGTTCGATCGGGAACGGCTTGCGCGGCACCGTCGCCGGCAGCCGTAGATCGAAGTCGGCTCCGCGCAGTTGCTCGTCCAAATCGAGCCGCTCGCGTTCCACGACCTTGGTCTTGTCATCCATGGGCTGTGACCTTCAAGTTCGCGCGTGAGTGATCTGGTTGCGTGCTTCGCTACGCAGAACGCGGGCCGCTTCCTGCACCGCCTCGATCATCTTGGTGTAGCCGGTGCAGCGGCAGAGACTGCCGGAGAGCGCGTCGCGGATATCCTGGACGTCGGGATCGGACTTCTCGTCGAGCAGTGCCTTGGTCGCCATGATGGCGCCGGGTCCGCAGAAGCCGCATTGCAGCGCGCCGCTATCCTCGAACGCCTTCTGGATCGGGTGCAGCCGGTCGCGGGTGGCCAGGCCTTCGATGGTCGTCACGCTGCGGCCGTTCACCTGGCCGGCCAGCATCAGGCAGGAATTCACCGCCATGCCGTCGACGACCACGGTGCAGGCGCCGCAGTCGCCGACATCGCAGCCGAGCTTGGCGCCGGTAAGATGCAGATGCTCGCGCAACAGCGTCAGCAAAGTGGTTTCCGGCGCAACCGTGGCGTCGCGGGTCTGGCCGTTGACGAAGATTGTCACGTCGATCATGAAACGGGCTCGCTCACTTTTTTGCCGGCAAGAGTATTGGCAAGCGCATAGGCATTCTCCAACGCGCGTTTCGTCAGCACGGCAATCAAATCACGCCGATAGCCGGCGCTGGCGCGGAAGTCGTCGATCGGCTTTGCCTCGGTGGCGGCGAGGCGGCCGGCCTCGGCCATCGCCTCGGCGCCGATCTTGCGGCCGTCGAGAAAAGCTTCCGCCTTCGGCGCGCGCATGACGGTGGGAGCGACCGCGCCGAGCGCGATCCGGGGCTCCCGGAAATTTCCTTTATCGACGAAGAACGCCGCCCCGACATTGACCAGCGCCAGCGCCTGGCCTTTGCGCAAACCGAATTTCTCGAACGCGGCCGGCTTGTCGAGATTCTTTTTGGGGATGACGATGTCGATCAGCAGGTCTCCCGGCTTAAGGCTGGTCCTGCGCGGACCGACGAACAGCTCGGCCAGGGGCATTTGCCGCTCGCCATCGGCGCCCGCGATCGTCACCAGCGCTTCGAGCGCCATCAGCGCCGGCCCACTATCCATCGATGGAACGCAAGTTATCAGATTGCCGCCGAGCGTGCCGAGGTTGCGCGTCTGCATCGCGCCGATGGAATGGGCGGCTTCGACCAACGCTGGGAACATCGTCTGGATAACAGGCGAGCTCATGATTTCGCCGTGCGTCGCCAACGCGCCGATGTGAAGCCCGTCATCGGCGACAGCGATGACTTTGAGTTCGCGCAGCTGCGAAATGTCGACGATCAATTCCGGGTTATGGACCGCGTGCTTGATTTCGACCAGCAGATCGGTGCCGCCCGCCAGAACCTTGGCCTTGCCCCCGTGCTCGGCGAGCAGCGCCACGGCGTGGGCGACGTCCTTGGCTTCGACATATCCGAACGCCTTCATCCTGCCGATTTCCTTGCGGCCATACCGATTACGCGCTGCATCGTCCCCCCGCCCAAAACCATTCCGTGTCGGTACATGGATACAGAATAAATCATGGGCGGCAAGCGACCGTAACGGCGGCCTGAAAGCAAGTGCTTTGCCCAATCCGGCCGCCGCCCAGCTATACCCCAGGTCCGCGTCCGGCGCATTCGCCAATGCAGCAATGCCGGCTCAGGCCGGATCGCCGTCAAGCCCCGCTATGCGCCGGCCGCATGCCTCGGTGGCGGCCATTTCACGTGGAACACGCCGGTGCGCGCTAGTTTTGCCCGGTCGCTGCGACGCCTACTGGCTTGGCGCTGCGGGGAGCTTTACCGCCAGCAACAGATTTGACTCACCCGGACGCCAGCGATAGCCGACGCCGAAGTCGATCGGTTTGGCTTTGGCCCTTCGGAAAAGCTCGCTTAGTTTTGCCTGATAGAGGCCGTCTTTTCGGAACGGCGCATCCGGCGGGAGGTAATTGCCAAACGGCGTGAGGCGCCACTTTTTGCTATCGAAAAATTTGAGCGGAATGCCGCTGTCGTCCTGCAATATAAGCGCGCTTCTGCTCAGCAGGAAATCGCGAACTTGCGAAAACTCACCCCTGTGCATGAGATAGGATGCGCTTTTGACAAAGCTGTCGGCTTCGCCGAGCTTGTCGCAAAATTTCAGAAAGCCGCTTTTCTTGACGCCGGAATTGCCGATGTCGGTGTTGAAATAATATAAAGTCTTCTCGCGGCCATCGGCGTCGGCAAAGACGATCTTCACGCCATGCGCGTCCGTTCTCGATTTCGGTCCGCTATCGGTCTGCAATTCGCCTTGGCTGTCGATGTTGACCAGGCTGACGCTGCGGATCTGTTTTTCCGAGCGCGCGAGAAACGCATACAGCACCGGCATGGTTCCTTGCAACGCGGTGGCCTGGAGGTCCTCTCGCATCTTGCGGGTGATGAAGAAGCTATACGACAACAGCGTTTGCATGGAATGCTGCAAGCTTGAAAGCGTCGACAGGACCGACCGGTGCTGCGCCTTCAACAAATCCGGAATAGGACCCACGGGTTCAAGGCCGCTCAAGACATAGGTCGTTGCGCGCGGAAAAAACGCGTCGGCATACAGAAAATCTGGCCCACTGAACATGTACAGCATGGTGGGCTTCGGTTCGGTGAGATTTGTCCCGGCCCAGCTGCGGATGCGAGACACCTGGCGCCTTTTTATTTCCCCGAATGCGTGATCCATGGATCTGGCGTGCCGTTGCCAGCTGGATTCTTGCGTTACCTTGGCAAGCGGCGACCCGGCGGACGGCGGCATGCCGGCGAGAATTCGCGCCGTGTCATCGGCACTTGCGACTTCCGCGCTTTGGGCGGCTCCGATTGCCAAGCTGAGGAAGCTTGCGACAATGACGGTGGCCAGACTCGATCTATTGTTCATTTTCTGATGGTCGCCTTTTGGGTCGCGGGCACCGCAGGATAGTATTGGGCGATAGCGTAGATGACGAGGCCGGCTAACATCACGACAACGCCGGACAGCGATTGTAGCGGGCGGTTGATAAGCAGGTAGTACATCATGAAGAACGTGACCGATAAGAAAATAATCGGCGTCACCGGATAACCCCACGTACGATAGGGCCGTGGCTGCGCCGGTTTGGTGAAGCGCAGGACGATCACGCCCAGCACCGCGAAAAACGAGCATAGCGTAAGGCTGAATTGGATGAAATCGAGCACCGCTTCGAAGCTCTGCGTTGCCAGCAGCAGGTTCGCGATCACAAGTTGAAGGCCGATTGCAAACGAAGGAACGCCGTATTTCGATTTGCGCGCGAATATCCGGAGCAGCGGAAAATCCTCTCCCATCACCATGGTGACGCGAGGACCGATCCACATCATCGCGCTGATCGACGAGATCAGCCCAAGGCAGATCAACGCGCTGACGATACTGCCGCCGCGGGCGCCGAAAATATGCTCCCCGACGATCATGGCAACTTGAATCTTGCCGGCGAATTGTTCGACCGGCGTCGTGTAGAGGAACACGGCGTTCAGGGCCACATACAACACCAGCACAATGGAGACGCCTGCAAACAGCGCGCGCGGCAGCGTGCGGTTCGGGTCGTGAATTTCTCCAATGATGTAGGTCGACGCGTTCCATCCGGAATAGGCGTACATCACAAAGGCCAGATTGATGGCAAAGGCGGCGCTCATGATCTGGCCAAAATCGCCGGTAGCCGGTGCAAACGAGATCGATTGCGGAGTGCCAACGGCAAGCCCGGCGACGATAAAGATGACAATAAGGATGAGCTTGACGACGGTCGAGATATTCTGGAACGCCGAACCGTAGCGGACCCCGGACAGATGGAAAATCGTCACCAGCCAGGTCACGCCGATGCCAAGCGCCAGCGGCGATACGCCGGGCAATAGCGGTTTGGCGTATTCGCCGAAGGCCATCGCCGCAAGCGCGACCGGTGCCGCGAACCCGACCGTGGCCGATAGCCAGCCGGCGAGAAATCCCAAGATCGGGTGATAGGTACGCTGCAGAAAATTGTATTCGCCGCTCGAACGCGGAAACATGCCGGCGAGTTCGGCGTAACAAGTCGCCCCGCAAAACGCCACGATGCCGCCAACGACCCAGAGCAACATCAACGAGAAGCCGGAATTGATGGTCAGGACCTGAAAGCCGAGGCTAGTGAATACGCCGACGCCAACCATGTCGGCGATGACGATGGCCGTGGCCGCGAACGTCGTAATGCCGGGCCCGACGGCCTTGCTTACGTTTGGACTCCTCACCGATACGCCCCCACAACCCCTCTACGCCCCCGGCAGCCGCTCAATTAATCCAAAATTGACCCGTCCGTGTGAACTATCGCATCGGTTAAATGTGATTGCATTTCAAGATAAATACAATCAAGTGTTGAAAACGTACCTTTTGGCAAGGTTTACCGCATAAATTCGAACGCGCTGCCCACGTTTCGCACCAATTGCCGACCAAGCTATCGCGATTGGGTCCGGAGATGGAATTGAATAATTCGGAAACCGCAGGCTTTCCTCCAACATGGAAAACGCCCGCCAATCGCCGGTCTGAGCGCCATGCCGGCCGGGCGCAAGCGTCGGGCCGTGCGGCATTGAACAGGCCACGCCATAAACCGCGTCGCTACCCATTTAGCGTGTGGTTCGCAGCGGCCGGTCTGCTGTTGATGCTGGCGGTCGCTCTGTTGGTCGGTCCGCCCCAGCAAGCCGGCGCCACATCGCAGCCCGCGACGTCCCACGGCTATGACGCGTTCGAGGCACGCTGGCCATCCGGCAATATTAACTCTGGAAATGACCCGCATCGGGATGCCATGCGCCTCGCTCTCGCAAAGAAGGCAGGGCAATTCGAGCCGTCGCTCACGGCAAGCATTACGTTTTCCGCCGGCGTGGTGGGGGCCAGTTCGGATTGGAAGGACTATGTCCTGACGACGCAACGCGCGTCCGCCCGCAACAGCGCATCGCAATTTCAAGCCGCGCATAATCGTCCAAGCGACGTTCGCGCGCAGCAACGGCCCCGTGCCTCGGACAATGCGGCGACCACGCAGCCGAAAACCGAGCTTATTGATTTTGCGACCGCGCCATTTCCTTTCGAAGGCGTGATACCGGGAACCGACCGGCCGTTCTTGAATGTGGTCAATGGCGATCAAAAAGGTCATCGCACGTCACGCGGCTCGGTCATGTGGGAAGACCAGACCTTTAACGACAGCCGGGTTCTTCTGCACATACCGAAGGGGTTCGATATCAATCGCCCCGCCGTCATGGTTGTCTTTTTCCACGGCCATGGCGCCAACCTCACCCGCGACGTCCTGCAACGGCAGAACGTCCCGGAACAGATTTCCCTATCCGGCATGAATGCCGTGCTGGTCGCGCCGCAGTTTGCCGTCAATGCGGCCGACTCAAGCCCGGGCCGTTTCTGGCTGCCGGGCGGATTTGCGCGCTTCGTCGGTGAGGCCGGAAAGAAACTGGCGCAACTCTACGGCCATCCAGTCACGGCAAGTCAGTTTGCCAATACACCGGTGATCATCGTCGCCTATAGCGGCGGCTATTTGCCGGCAGCCTGGAGCATTCGCAACGGCGGCCTCGGCAAACGTTTGCGCGGCGTTGTCCTGCTCGATGGGCTTTATGGCCAGATTGACGACTTTGCCAAGTGGATCAAGAAGTCGCCGTCGGTATTTTTCGTGAGCGCCTATACGCATTCGACGCGCCGGCAGAACCTCGAACTCGCGCAAGTTCTGGACGAAAATAAAGTGCCTTACAGCACCGATATCGAAGGCCATCTTTGGCGCGGAGGCGTCGCTTTGCTGTCGACGAGTTCGAACACCAGGCACCGCGATTTCGTGACGCAGGCGTGGACCGACAACCCGATCGCGGATATTTTGGCCAAGCTCAACTGATTAAGGATTAGGTCAGAACAAGCCCGTGCCGTATTGGGCAGGCGGCCGCCGCCAAGATCGCCATGGCCATGCGGCCGGCCACGATGATTGCCGGCCGCATGTTCGCCAAACGAATAGCCGAGAAAGTTATTTGGTCGCGCCGACGAACAGCTCTTCGACGTATTCCCAATTCACCAGATGATCGAGGAAGGCCTTGAGATAATCGGGCCGTCGGTTGCGATAGTCGATGTAATAGGAGTGCTCCCACACATCGCAGCCCAGCACCGGCACGCCGCCATGAACCAGCGGATTTTCGCCATTCGCGGTTTTCGTGACGCTGAGTTTGCCATCCTTCACCGTGAGCCAGGCCCAGCCGGAGCCGAACTGGGTCACGCCGGCCTGCGTGAAATCTTCCTTCATCTTGGCGACGCCGCCGAGATCGGAATCAATCTTGGCCTTCAGCTTGGCGGGAATCTTGTCTCCGCCGCCGTTCGGCTTCATCCACTTCCAGAAATGCATGTGATTGTAATGCTGGCCGGCATTGTTGAAGAGGCCGGCATTCTTGCCGAAGGCGCCCTTCACCACGTCTTCGAGCGATTTGCCCTCCAGCCCACTGCCTTCCAGCAGCTTGTTGCCGTTGTCGACATAGGCCTTGTGGTGTTTGTCGTGGTGATATTCGAGCGTCTCACGCGACATGTAAGGCGCCAGCGCTTCATAGGCGTAGGGCAGGTCGGGCAGCTTGAATGACATCGGGTCCTCCTCGATCCACACACGTTTGATTGCGAAATAAACCAGTCTCGGAATGAAACCGGCCCGTCCCGGGTAAGTTCCTCAATTATATTAATTAGGCGCTGGCGGGGGCGGCGGCAACGCCTTGCAGGGGGTGTTGTGGCCGCAAGAGCATTTTCCGGCAAAGCGGGAGCGGATCGCCGTAGAAAATGCGATCAAATCATGAATCTAGCGCGGGTTCCTGGGTCAATTGAACCGGAACGGGCCGCCTATTGCCGGCATTTTAAGCCCGGGGACGCTGGCAATCGGGGCGGAGCGGGGCTGTCCGGCCGCATAGCGTTAATGAAGTTTGAGGGCATTCCCTGGTATTTTAACATTAGCAGTTGCAGCGAGCCTTCGAAAAAGCCAGAATTCTCTGTCGTTATAAGAGTTTAGCTGGTAATTATGTGCCTGATGACGAACCCGGTGGCTCAATAGAGGATCGTAACTCGTATGTCGGTTCTTTTGTTTGGCATCGGCGCCGTTGCCGTTGTGGTGGGCGTCGTGATGGTCGGATTTGGTATTCCGGTCAACGAATTCAGCTTCGGAAACACACTTATCGGCGGCGGCGTTACAGCTGCCGTCGGCGGTCTGATTGTCATCGGGCTGGGCGCGGCGGTTGCCCAGTTGCAACGTATCAATGAGGCATTGGCTACGCGGACGCCGATCCGTTCCAGTCGGCCGCTTGTCATGGTCGAACCTGCGGCCAGCGCGCGCGCTGCGGCGGGCCGGATTCCGTTCCCGCCCAGGCCGCGATCCGATTCCGGCAGTCGCGAGCCGTACCTGCCCGAGGCGCGCATGGGCGGCTCGGAGGCTGCCGACATGCCGGCCGAAGAGTATTCGGCCCAGGCCGTTGCCCCGGTGTTGCGTAACCCGGACGAGCCGCCCGTGACGGTGGAAGACGAGGTTTCTCTGTCTCCCGGGCATCCGATGGCGGCCGGCACTTCTGGCAGCGCAGGGATCGACGCGCCCGCGCCGCTGGAGCCACCGCCCGGCTTTAATCCATCCGAGATGGCTGAGGGGCGCCAGGAATCGGCATTCGATGCCGGCTGGCCGCCGCCGTTGCCGCCAGCGGTTCCGGCTGCCGAGGCGCAACCGCGTCGGCCCCATACTGCATATTTCGATGCGATGTGGCCTGCTGCCGAATCCAAGCCGGCCAAAAGCGCGGCCGACAGCCAGGCCAGTTCAGAACCGAAATTCGATCCGCTTGAGCGTGAAGACGCTGGCGCGCCGGCTGAGCCAGAAGCGCCGATACCGCGTCCCGAACACGAACCGCGCGCCGCGGCAATCCTGAAATCCGGCGTGGTCGATGGTATGGGCTACACGCTCTATGTCGATGGCTCGATCGAGGCCGAACTGCCGCAAGGGACACTGCGTTTTGCCTCGATCAACGAGCTGCGCAGCCACCTCGAAAACAACGCGTAGATCCGCTCGCAAATATATGTGCCGCTCGCGCGCGCCGCGGGCGGCATTTTTGCTTTGCGGCGGCGCCGTTGTGGGAAACCCGCTGCCGGCCGGCGCAGGTCGAGGCTCACCGATATTCCCGCGTATTCAATAACATCACAGCAAATATCAAAGTCTAGCCGGAGTTCAAAACAAGTTTTTCTTGCAGCGATTGAAGTCCGATAGTAAAGTTCAAATATAGGATTTAAGTTCGTCATTCGTTGCGATCAGCAAATCGGACCAATCGGGGTGACGTCTTTCGTCACTCGTTTCGTGACTTGTTTCGTCACTTGCCGTCTGCGGCTCGCCGGTCCGGCGGCCGCGCCAAAGCGGGGGCAGCATCGATGAGCGACACCACAGCCAACGGAAATTACATTGAACTGACGGCGCAGATCGTTTCCGCCTATGTGGGCAACAACACGGTGCCGGCCGGCGAGATTTCGGGCCTGATCAGTCAGGTGCATGCAGCGCTTGCCCGCGTGTCGGGAAAATCCGGCGAGGCCCCCGCTGAGCCGCTCAAGCCGGCTGTGTCGGTGAAAAAATCGATCACGCCTGAACATATTGTCTGTCTTGAGGACGGCAAGAAGTTCAAATCGCTCAAGCGGCACTTGCGCACGCAGTACAACATGACGCCCGAGCAATATCGCGAGAAATGGGGCCTTGGCGCCGACTACCCGATGGTTGCGCCAAATTATGCGGCGGCTCGCTCGCAATTGGCCAAACAAATGGGGCTCGGCCAGCAGCGCCGCCGCCGCGTCAAGTAATCCGTCATCGAATTGGAGCGGCGAAGACCGCCGACTGACCGCGGAGGCCTTGCCGCGTGGCGGCCGGCCGCCCAATTATATACTTGACAACGGAAGCCCTAGGAGTAGTATGGCGGCCATAGGAGAGCGTCATGGCCGCAGATTTACAAAATCCCGCCTTCACGAATGAGGATAAGGCTCGCGAAGCCTTAGAGGCGGTGCGCTGGCCTAACGGTCCTGTATGCCCGCATTGCGGCAGCGTGGATGGCATTACGAAGGCGCAGGGTAAGTCCGTGCGCCCCGGCCTCTACTACTGCGCCCCCTGCAACGATCAGTTCACGGTGACAGTTGGCACGGTCATGGAGCGGTCAAAGGTGCCGCTTACGAAATGGTGGCTTGCCATGCATCTTTTGGGATCGAGCAAAAAAGGCATCAGCGCGCATCAAATCCACCGCACGCTTGGAATCACATACAAAACCGCGTGGTTCATGTGCCACCGGATTCGCGAAGCCATGCGCGATAACGGACTTAGCGGTCCTCTCGGTGGCGCCGGCAGCATTGTGGAAGCCGACGAGACGTATTTCGGAGACGTGCCGGAATCGAAGCGCCGCGTGTCTCCGCAACGCAAAGGTCGTCCTTACACCAAGGGTGGCCGGGTTGGCCCCGGTGGCAAACGGGCTATCGTCTCTCTTGTCGAGCGCGGTGGTTCTGTCCGTTCCTTTCATCCTGCCGTGGCCGATGGCGAGACAATAGCTACTATCGTGAGGGCAAACATCGCCAAGGAAACCCGGCTCCAAACCGACGAAAGTCGCCTTTACACGAAGGTCGGGGCTGGCTTTGCCGCGCACGAAACGATCAATCACAGCGCCAAGGAATACGCGCGCGGCGACGTAACTACTAATTCAGTTGAAGGCTATTTCAGCATCTTCAAGCGCGGCATGAAGGGCGTCTACCAACATTGCGGCGAAAAGCATTTGCATCGCTATCTCGCAGAATTTGATTTCCGCTATAACAACCGGACGGCCTTAGGAGTGGATGACGTGGAGCGCGTAGCTAAGATTGCCAAGGGCATCGAAGGCAAGCGCCTCACGTATCGACTGCCTCACTAAGCCCGACAAATCCTATTGGCTCGCCCGGCGTCGAAAACGGACGTGGGTACGCCGTTGGAAAAACCGAAAAGTGCGCTACCCTTCCGATATCAAAAGGGGAGGATAAAATGGACTTTATTGATCCGGCAGCGCCAGAAATGCAGCTACTCGCCGAACTTGTTCCTCCGGGGTCTTATCGGACTCCCGATGCAATCCAATGTCTAGGGGTGGCCCTTGGCGGCAATACAGGGCCACCTCTACTCCACCTTCAATTAGAGGGCGGATTACAATTGGCGATCCCGCTGACACAGGATGCCATGCGACAACTCTACGATTCGGCGCGGCGCCACGGTTCTCGATAGACATACAAAAGCACTCCGGTTAAAATGGCCATAGTGCGCAGGGCATCGGCACGCCCGCTTTATCGGCTCGGATGGCAGTCCGGGCCGATTTCTATTTAATTGGGCTCAATAGCACGTTTCAGCACAGCTATCCAAACGTGCCGGGGCGGATACAAAATTCCGTCCAGCGTTTCAGGCCCTTGTAGGACGTGATTTGCGGAAACTGCCTCCCACCCTTGCCGGCCTGCCAATTCCAAATGTCCCTTGAATAAATCGAGGGTGTCCATCCGAATGATTTCGTATTCCCAGCGCGTCATGCTGTGGCCTTTTTGCGCTTAGTTGTTGTGGCCTTTTTGCGCCCTCCTGTTTTCATCTCGGAATGCGGTTTCGGGGGCATTTTCACGACTGCCACCATGATACGCTTGGCTGCTGCTAGTGGGTCGGGGGACTTGGGCATGGGGCGATCCAAAAAAGTTTGGCCAAAGTACGATATGGCCGAGTCCAATCTTCTATGCGCCCTAGCGGTCGCGATAGTCAATTTCAACGAATTTGAGCATAAGCTATTTCAACTATTTGAGTATCATCTGGATAAAAGCGAAGCTCCGAAAAGAGTTGCGGTAAAAACCTATTACGAAATGACAGAAGGAAAAAGGCTCAATTTTATTAAGATAGTATTTGAGGCATATGAAAAAGAACAAGCCGTAAAAACCACTTTGCTTAAGCTTGTAAAATATTTTGAATGGTGCGCCGATACTAGAAACAAATTGGCACACGCTAGATACCTTTTTCGACGGCGGCGGCGGTTAGTTGGATTGTAATTTTAATGGGCGCGCCAGCGCGCTTTGAGGGCTTATTCATCGCACGCCCTCACAACACAACCGATTGTGCGTCCGTTGTAAAGTATATAATCGCGCTGGACGCAAGATGGCGTCTGCAACATCGAGTCTAGGCCCTTCGCCCTTGACACGGAAAAGGATTCTGGCGGCAGTATCGTTATCTTCTTGAAAAAATGTCCCTATCAGTCGCACGAGAGCAAATTCGATTTCGCCATAGGCCATCAGCATTTCTCCGACGATGGCTTTTTCTTCCGGGAAGCTATCAAATTCGAGCAAGAGAAGCGCCATGACAAAAACTCCGAGCGATCAATACAGCAACCGCGAGGCTCAGCGCCGCTTCATGGCGACGCTTAAGGCGGCCGTGAACACGCCCCCAAAACCACTCAAAGATATTCCGAAAACGCGAGCTAAACCGCAACGAAAGAAGGCGAAGAAAAAGCGCGGCTAATGGTGCGTTGCAAGACTCGGCCACCTAGCCTATTTGTGCCGGATGAACCATTATCCACATTATGGGCCTAGTTGGGCGTGGGACTTGGAACGCCCAGAAGCCATTGAGGCGCGGCGTCAAGCTGCAAGATTTTATAAGCCATGCCATGCCTATCGGCGCCCCGGATCAAAATTGAAAATGCTACGGGCGATTGTTGAAAGTCTATTTGCCAAACATTTTCGCCAAGCGGCAAAGCTGCTGGGTTCCCGGTCAAATCTTTGATAGTGGCGAGAAACGATTTCCATTTAATACGACTAGGGTCGTTTGGTATTTCCACAGCAACGATGGCACTATGCATTGGATAGCTCCAATGCCGCGCAAGGCTTGACGTGAATCGCGAACGCGACAATATGGAAAAGCGCGATTAGCGCACCGCCCTGCTACGGCGGTTAAGTTCTGCGCCGGGGTGTTTCCGCACTCCGGCGCAACCAATTTACCCCGATTCGCTGATTCACAACCGCTTTTTTCGCCGCTTTGCAGCGCGGCCAAGAATGCGCTTTAGCTGATAAATCCAAACCCGCTCAGTGAGGTTGACGATACGTGAGGCGCTTGCCTTCCACGCCTTTGATCGCGGCATTCATACGGTCGGTATCGTTGAAGCCAAGCCGGACGCGGTGATTGTAGCGGTGGTCGAATTCGGCCAAATATCTATGTAAATGCTTCTCTTTGCAGTGCTGATAGACGCCCTTCATGCCGCGTTTGAAGATGCTAAAATAGCCCTCGACTGAATTGGTGGTTACGTCGCCCCTCGCGTATTCATTGGCGCGATGCTTCACCGTTTCGTGGGCCTTAAAGTTGGCACCGACCTTGATGTAGAGGCGGCTTTCATCGGTGTGAAGCCGCGTCTCGCGAAGCACGTTCTCGTTCACAATCGCGGCCACAGTTGCACCATCGGCCACGGCAACGTGGAACGAGCGCACCCGCCCACCACGTTCGACCAGCGAAACGATGGCGCGCTTGCCGCCAACGCCAATTCTCCCGCCCTTAGTGAAAGCGCGGCCTTCTTTGGCGCGTGTTGGTGAAACATGGCGCTTGGATTCCGGTACATCGCCAAAATAGGTTTCATCGGCTTCCACGATGCCGCCAGCGCCGCCCATTGGAACAAGGCCGCCATCGCGCATGGCTTCGCGAATGCGGTGGCAAAGGAACCAAGCCGACTGGTAGGTGATCTCTAGCGTGCGGTGAAGCTGATGGGCGCTGATGCCCTTCTTGCTGGCATTCATCAGGTAGAAGGCCGTCATCCACTTGTGCAGCGGTATCTTAGACCGCTCCATGACCGTTCCAGTGGTGCAGGTGAAATCCTTCCGGCACTCAGGTTCGGCGCAACGGTAGAGCCCCGCGCGGCCTGTAACGGCATAAGCGTGATTGATCGAGCCGCAATGCGAGCAAACCGGGCCGGATGGCCATCGGATGCTTTCAATCAGCGCGCGGGCTGCATCATCGTTTGTAAAATGGGGAGCGGAGAGTGCGGTCATGACCATCATCCTTTGATGCCGCACTACAGCATGTCGTGCTTGTGGTGTCAACTAGATAATCGGGATGTTAGTCCTTGTCAGGAGATCGCCGATGACTTTGCTCGAAGGCCAGATCAATTCGCACGATGGCAGAGCGCGCCGCCGCCGGCAGCGGCCTGCGCCGCGTGACGACACCGCCCGTCTCTGCTGGCTGATGGAGGCGGCGATCGCGGCCGCCTTTGCGGTGCCGGTTGACGAGTTGCAGGCGCCGTCGCGGCGCACGGCCGCTGTCGCCTTCGCCCGGCAAAGCGCCATGTATCTCACCCATGTGGTGCTGCGCTTGAACTATAGCCGCACCGGACAGCTGTTCCAGCGCGACCGGACGACCGCCGCCCATGCCTGTCAGATGGTCGAGGAGCGGCGCGACGATCCAGCGATCGACCGGTTGCTGCAAATGCTCGAAGACGTCTACGGTGAACTCGCGCTCGTTGTCGATCTGCGCTCACAGGTGCGTCGATGAGCGGCCCACTTCGAAAGCCGGCCGTGCGCGCGGGCGAATCTGCGCAGCCAATGATCGATGCCTTTCGCAGCCAGCATTTGAAATTGGCGCAACACCGGATCGCGACCGAGCATGGCCGCGCTCAGGTCACCATCGACGAGAGCGAAAGTCCGCTGGCTTGGCTGGCGCGCCGGCGCGGCCGCGACGGCCGCGCCATGATCGAGCCGCATCAGTTCCAGGCGGGCGAGCGTCTGCGCGCCGAATTCACGCGCGCCAATCTGATGCCGCGCACGACCTCGAACTGGGCGAGCCCGCTTGCCTCCGGCCGCCGCGGCTCCGGGGGCGACCGTGCCAGTGCCTTCACCGAGACCATGGTCGCCGCGCGCCAGTGCGTACATCGGGCGCTCGATGGGGTCGGCCCGGAATTTGCCGGCCTTCTGCTCGACGTCTGCTGTTTTCTTAAAGGTCTCGAGGATATCGAGCGCGAGCGCACCTGGCCCGCGCGTTCGGCCAAGGTCGTGCTGCAGCTCGCGCTCGAGCGGCTCGCCCGCCACTATGGCTACGCGGGAGAGACCAGCGGACGCGCGCAGTCGCCGGTTCGCATTTGGCTCGCTGACGACGCGGTGTTCGGTGTGGAATGACGGGGCAGATCAGGCCGCCGCCAGCGCCGCATTCGCTTCGCGGCGGATGCGCTCGACCATCGAGCGCAAGCCGTTCGAGCGTTGTGGGGTGAGGTTCTCGCGCAGCCCGATGCGGTCGAACAGCGCGGTGGCGTCGGTGGCGAGGATTTCGCGCGCGCTTTTGCCGGAATAGAGCGCGAACAGGATGGCGACCAGGCCGCGCACGATATGCGCATCGCTGTCGCCTTCGAAGCTGAGCAGCGGACCGGCTGCGCCGTTCGGCGTCACGTGGGTGAGCAGCCAGACCTGGCTGGCGCAACCCTGCACCTTGTTGGCGTCGATGTGAGCGCTGTCGGGCAATGGCGCCAAGGTGCGTCCGAGCTCGATGACATAGCGATAACGGTCATCCCACTCATCGAGCAGCGTGAAATTATCGACGATTTCGTCAATTGCGGTCATGTTGCGTTTCTTTGGCGCCATCTTGAGCGGTGCCCGGTGTATCGAGCTTCGGCCTGATATATAGGCCCGCCGACGCCGATGACCAAAAAAGATCGCGGGCGAGCGTCCCAGCCCGCGCCAAAATACCGATAAATCGACGATTTTAAGCCGAAGGCCGGCCCGCCCGCGCCTCGCGGCGCGGCGGCAGAGGGACCGGCGCATGCCAGACCGGCTGCATGTCGACCGCGGTCAGCGTGCCATTCGGCGCTTTTTGCAGCGCCACATTCAGCGTCCCTTGGCCGCTCGCCGATGCCGGGTGCAACTTCGCGGCAGTCTTTTCAGAAGAGCCCGAATTATCGTTCAGCTTGGCGGTGACGAATTCGTAGAGCGTGCGGGCGCCGGCCTCGGCCTTGTGGCCAATCGCGACGGCCACCTTGCCGCCGACCTCGCAAGCGTTGGGTTGCCGGTCGCAGAAGCCGCGCATGTCGGAAACCGCGGCGCCCGCCAATGACATGGCCTGCGTCGCGTCGATCTGCGCATCCGGCGAGGTCGCTTTAGTGCCGCCGCTTGGCAGCAGCACACAAACGACGCTCAACCAAAACGCCATCCGCAACAGGAAGAACATGACGCCACCCACTATCCCCGACGACTTTTTCCGCCGCCTTTAAAACAAAACCTAGCAGACAGGCTTGAAGCTGTTGTTGGCGATGAAGCGACGTTTTTGGGCAAAGTCGATGCGAATACGACGCGAATTTTCTTTAAATTTGAACAGATCGAATTTGACTAAAAATTTATCGATCGCCGGGCCTCGCCTTTTTTGGATCATCAACGCGGCCGACATGGTTACCGCGACAGTAACAATTGCAAGACGCCGCCGCGCCGAAAATACTCCGGCGGAAACCAATATTTCACCATGACCGGCAATTGGCTGTGGCGATTGCGCCGGAATGGGCATTGCGACAGCCCAATCGGTCTCGTTGCTGCAGCGCCTTAGCGTTCGCTTAAGCCGGGCTGGCTTAAGGTTTGCGCGCGAAAAAGGGAACGAAAAAGGGGCGCGTCTGCTGCAAGGACGTGGGACAGGGATCGTGAGTTTCCTCACGCCAGTGTGGAACTATGTTGACGCTTTGGTGCACCCGGCGGCGCGCCAAGATGCGTTGACGGCGGCGCGCCATCGCGCCTTCATTGCGCCGCGCCTGCTTGGCAGCTTTGCCGCGCTGGCGAGTTTTCCGGTCTATATCGTGTTTCGCGGCGTGCCGAGCGCGTTCGAGGTCGGCATGTTCGGCTGGCTGGTGGCGCCCATCCTGATCGCTTATTTTCTCTCGCGCACCGGCCGCTATGAAAGCGCCCAAGTGTTCTCTTCGCTCGCCCTGGCCGGGCTGATCACCGTCGTAGCCTGGTACACCGGCGGCATCGGCTCGTTTGCGGCGATCTGGCTGGTGGTGGTGCCGCTGGAAGCAGCACTTTCGGCCGCACGCCGCGTGGTGGCGCTGGCCTCGGCATTCGCGCTCGCGGCCGCCGGGTTGCTACTGACGCTCAGCGCCGCCGATCTGCTGCCGGCGGCGGCGACTGTTGCCAACGAGCACGGCGCGCTCGCGGCGCTCGGCATCATTTCGGCTGCGCTCTATGCCACCGGTCTTGCGCTTGGCGCGCAGTCGCTGGCGCGCACCAGCTTCCGTCTGCTCAATGCCGAGGAGGACCGCTACCGGCTGCTGGCGCGTAATATGACCGATGTGATCGTTCGCCTCGGTCGCAACGGTGTAGTCCTGTTCGCGTCCCCGGCGGCCGAGCCGCTGTTTGGCATTCGCACCAGCGAGCTTGCCGGTCATGGCCTATTCGACCGCGTGCATGTCGCCGACCGGCCGGCCTATCTGACCGCGCTTGCCGATGCGGCGGCGCTCGGCGAAGACCGCTCGGCCGAATTCCGCATCCGCCGCGGTCGCGATGCGCCGCCGCGTGGCGGGCATTTCGTATGGGTCGAAATGCGCTGCCGGCCGCTCGACCGGCACACGCAGGCCCCCAATGCGGGCGAACACGAAGTGGTCGCGGTGCTGCGCGACGTTAGCGAACGCAAAACGCAGGAGCGCGCGATCTTGATCGCGCAAGCCGAGCAGGAGCGCGCCAACGCCGCCAAAAGCCGTTTCCTGGCCACTATGAGCCATGAGCTTCGCACGCCGCTCAATGCGATCATCGGCTTCTCCGAAATGCTGACCAACGATTCACTGGTGTTCGATGCCGCGCGCAAACTTGAATATGCCAAGCTGATCAACGATTCCGGTCGCCATTTGCTGTCGGTGGTCAACGGCATTCTCGATATGTCGAAAATGGAAACCGGCAATTTCGAGGTCACGCCGGAGCCATTCGTACCTGCACAGGCGATTGCAAGTTGCCGCGATCTACTGGCGCTCAAGGCGCGCGACGCCGGCGTCGAGCTCAAGACGCGTATCGCCTTCGGCCTGCCGGACGTCGTGGCCGACCGTCGCGCATTCAACCAGATTCTGATCAATCTCATTTCCAACGCCATCAAGTTCACGCCGCGCGGCGGCCGGGTCACGATCGGCGCCATGTGCGATGGCCCGAAATTGGCCGTCTCGGTCGAGGATACCGGCGTCGGCATTGGCGAAGCCGACCTGCCGCGGCTGGGCGAGGCCTTCTTTCAGGCGCGCGCTTCCTATGACCGGCGGCACGACGGCTCGGGCCTCGGTCTATCGATCGTCAAGGGTCTGGTCCGCCTGCACGGCGGCGACATCGACATCCGCAGCCGGCTGGGCGAGGGGACACGGGTGACCGTGCGATTGCCGATCGATGGCGAAGGCAGCCGGCCCGCTGCCGATCCGATCAAGCTTGTCACCGAACGCGCCGCCGAACTCGCGGCCGCCGCCAATATCAAGGTGAAGAGAAGTGCGTAGCCGGATCCATCGTGACGAAACCGTCGCCTTTGGCGGCGCTGGCAGGCTGGCGGCGGCGATCAGCCGTCATCCGCGCGAATTTGTCGGCATCGTCATGGCGACCGTTGCGGTATTCGCGGTCTTCACCAATGCGCTGTTCCTGCAAAAAGGGCCGCATCCGGCACCGATATTTTCGGCCCGGCCGTTGCTGCATCCGGCGGGGCCAATCGCGGCCGCGCGTCAGGCGCCCGCGCAGCCCATTATTGCGTCAGACGGTTCGGCGCAGAGCCGGGCGCGGCTCATCTCGGATATCCAGCGTGAGCTTGGTCGCAAGGGCTTTTATGAAGGATCGGTCGACGGAATATGGGGTGCCAAGACCGACGCGGCGGCGCGCGAGTTTGTCCAGGCGTCGGGTCTCAAGATAGGCCCGGAGGCGAGTGACAGCCTGCTGCGCGCCATCGTTTCGTCCCGTGCCAAGGCGCAGAGCGGCCGTGCGGCAGCGCCGGAACCAAAGCGCAACGATCCGATCGCCGAATTGATCGCGCCTTCCAATCGCGTGCTTGCCATCCAGCGCGCGCTGGCCGACTTCGGCTATGGCCAGATCAAGCCCACCGGGCTCTTCGATCCGGAAACACGGGCGGCGATTGAAAAATTCGAGCGCGATCGTCGGCTGCCGGTGACCGGCGACATATCCGAGCGGTTCGTACTTGACCTTGCCGCCATGACCGGCCGCCCGCTGGAGTGAATAGCGGACTGGCCAGGGTGCGTGCTACGAAGCGCATGATCCCGAAAAGTGGGAACCGGTTTTCGGAACAGATCATGCGCCAGCAAAATCTAGCATGCGGTTGAAATCCGGCATCTGGGTGGCGGCCTATGTGCGCCGTTGCCATATCGAAGGGGTCTTCGCGGCGGTGCGGAGGCGGGGGGCCGACGAGGCCGGCGCCGTGTTCATCACGATCAACCGCCTCGACGGCACCGGCACTCTATATAGTCCGGCGCCGCAGGCGGCGTTCGACGAGGCCAAGCCGGCGGAGCGGATATTCACGATCATGCTCGGCCGCGAAGGCCCGGTGGCCGAAGCCGATATCGAAGCACGCCTGCTGCGCGAAATCCGCTACGACCCCGATCTATGGATCGTCGAGGTCGAGGATCGTGCCGGGCGGCATTTCCTCGACGACGCGGTGGTTTGATGCGGCTTAATGCCCGCCGGTCTTGAACCGTGCAGGCTGCCGGTCGCTATCGCGGACAGCACGATGCCGTGCCGGCGTTGATAGCGAGCGGGCGCTCCGTTGTTCGTCGTCCCAATGCACCGGTTCATGCGTGGGCCGCGAGCGCGTTCCTGACTTGCGCCAGATCGCCAGCATGTGCGAGGCGGCCTCCGGCATGAGTTCGTCAAAAAGCCGGGCGAGGTCATAGACCTGCGCGACCGATTGGCCGATCGCCGGGTTCAGGAACAACAGAATTCGCTGGAGCACCGCGGCGGTCATGCCGAGCGCCTTGGCCGCGATCACAATCGGTTCGCCTGAACGATCGCGCGCGATCCGTTCGGCCAAATCCCGGCTTATGCCAAGCGCCCGTTCGAGGATGCGGCTGAATTCGCCGGTGTTTTGCTGCAACGCCGCGTTTTCCAGGCGGCGGATGACTTCGCTGGAAACCGGCGATATGCGGCGCTCCGCCGTATCCGCCGCCACATCGAGATTGCCGAGAATGAGGCGACGTTCTTCGGCTCCGGCGGCAAAGAACAATTCGGCCAGATCGTCCGTCTTGGTCTCGTGCCGGGCGGGGCTGTCGGCGCCGGGCGTCGAAACGAATTCGGCCAGCTTGCCGAGAATCGCCGGCGGTGCGGCGGCATAGCTCGACAGGCTGGCCAGCACGGCAACGCAAGTCGGCGCATCCACCGCCTCGATCAGTCCCAATGCGAGCTCGACATATTGGGTCTCTTCCTCGGCGCTATGTGCCGGCTTCTGCACATAGAGGTCGGTGATCACGCGTAGCAATGTCGGGCGGATATCGACGCCATCGCGGCATGCCAGATCGACCAGGCCGTCGAGAGGGGGGTACGCGGAGGGCTTCGCCATGACGATTACGCTTTACCGGGAATACGACGGCTCACATTAGTCGGGGCGCGTTAGCAGACCGTTAACCTTGCAGCGCCTTTAATTGCCAGAAGGCGCCGATCCGGCAGGGCCGAGCGCATGAACCCGAAGCCGGGAAGCGGCTTTCGGAACCGGTCATGCGCCAGCAAATGGGCCTCTGCGCCAGGGCGGAAAGGGGACTGCAATGGGCGAAGTCATTCGATTTCCCGACGAGGCGAGCCATGGTCGGGGCGGCAATTACGTCGATGGCAATAGCGAATCCGCGACGGTAATTATCCTTCCGGTGATCCGTATCGATCGCGGACCGGACGGTTCAAATGGCCTTGAGCCCGACACCGGCAATAGCTCCGGCCGCCGCCGCCGTCGCCGTATCGCACGCTGAGCGGAATCGGCCGCGAGCCCTTCAATGAACATTTTGCCGCCGCCGCGAAAGGCCTTATGGCAGCGCCATTGGGCCGCGCTGGCCGCGCTGATGCTGCTCTCCGCCTGCACCACCAACGGCGATTTCGGGGAAGTGCGGTCCACGCTTGTGCGCGACGACATGCATGACTGGCTCAGTCGCGATGCCACCGCGGGACAGCCGGGATTTCCTTCGAGCCTTGCGCCAACCGACGACGAGCGCCAGCTTCGCGATCTTGCCTATCCGCTGATCGAGCAGCCCTACGACCGGCAGCGATGGTATTCCGTGGCCGGCGAGTATGGTGTGATCGGCTCCAATCACCGAACGGCGTACGATCGTACAGCCTATGCGAACCACTTGCTGTCGTCGGGCTATGGTTCGACCGCGGCGCGTTATTCCCAGCTCACTGACGATGTTCGCAACGACGTCACGCGCATTCCGCAATTCTTCGAAACCGCTGGACGCGTGCTCGATATCGATCAGAAACGGCGGAAGAGCCTGGCCTACATTTCCGATCTGCCCGCGGCAGAACGCGACAACGCGCTCCGGCGCATCCACGAAAACGCGTCGCTTGTATCGCTGGTTCGTACAACACTAGCGCAACGCGTTTCTGGCTACCGTTTTGCGCTTGAGCGTTTGGTCGTCATGACGCCGTCGCCGCAAGCGGTCGATGTCGAACGCTCCCTCAATCAACTACAAGTTCAAATAGCGCGCTACCGCACCCGCTCGGCGCCGACCTGGGTGCGTGAAAAAAGCCTGGCTTCCGCGCGCTGACTATCGGGCAGGCTTCGGTTCTTCCTGCCGCTTGCATTGCGCGGCCGCAATCGTGTTTTGCGCCTTCGGCATCAATCCCGGTTCCGGCGCGAGCGCCCGAATGGCGATTAGGCCGGTAAGGGTGGGCGATTCCACGATCAACCGGTCGGCCGCAGTGATTTCTTCGTCCTCGGGCATCTGGCTGTGCTGCTCGGCGGTCATCAGGTCGAACTCGATCACGCGCCGGCCGGCGGCGCGATCGTTGATGGCGTAATAGGCCACATCGTAGCGCGTGTAGAACGAGACCGACGTATAGGCGAGACTGACGGGAACGGTGAGTTTCAGCGGTCCCTGCGAAAGATCGTAGCGGCAGACCGCGCTGGCGAATGCCGGATCCATGAACGGCATCGGCGCGCTTTCCGGCGTAGGCGCGGGCAGGGCGGTCACTGTATTGAGCGGTGCAATTTGCGTTAACCGCGCATAGGCATCCTGCGTCGCGGTGCGCGGCAAGATGATGATAGTCGCGAGATGCACGACCCCGCCAAGTAACGCGCCCCCGAGGAACAAGAGCAGCCACCGGATCATGGGCAGCTCCCGGTGCTGACGGACGGCATCGGGACCTCGCGGCCGGCTTTTGTCGAAACTCCTACCGCCGTGTCGTAGAAGCGCAGCACGAGCACGTAATGCTCAACACCGCCAGACGGCAACCAGTTACCCGCATTTGCACGCGGCGCCACCGCGATCTCGAAACTGCCGTCGGCGCGGCGAACGATTTCCTGACTGGTGAAACTGTAGCGATTGACGGAATTGGCGACCAACTCGCCATTGGGGTTATAGAGTGTCAGCGTCCAGAAACGTGCCGCCGGGGTAATACCTGAGATAACCACGTCGCATCGTCCATCGAGGAGTTTGCCGTTGTCGTCGGTCTGAGACGTAAACGACACGCCGTCGCCGAGGGCGATGGGCAGTTGGCCGGTGCGTGCGAGCGTTGCCCGCGCATAGGGATCCGCATCCAAAGTGCCTGTTTTCGGCCGGGCGGTCCAACTGCCGATCGACAAGGCGCCGAAGGCGGCGCCGCGCGTCAGCGCAAAATAAGTCGCGCCGAGGCCGACAACCGCGGCGACAGCAAGAGCAAACAGCGATCCGAGTAGAAGCCGCACTTTTCGATCCGCTGGGGGTGAGGAAACGTGATTCGCGTCGAGCAGACTACGCCGGCTGTGGCGATGCGGCTAATCAGTTGCGGCCGCCGAACGCCCGTCCCTCCAATGCGGCCGCGAGGGCGTCGCCTTTTTTCGAGGCTTCAGCCTGTTTCTTCTTTTCGGTGGAGACGCTCGGTCGCGGCGGCCCCAAGGCGCGGTTGGCGGCATCCATCATTCGCTCGACGCGGACGAGGATATCGGCACCGCGTTTTGTCAGCACGGTCGGGCGCGGCGGAGGCTCGCTCGATTTCGATGTGGCGACGGCAACCGCGGGCTGCGGGCGCGCCGGCGGCACCTGAACACCGGGAAGCTGTTTCACCTCGATGCCCTGATGGGCATAGGCCATGATGTTATGCCAAGTCATTGCCGGCAATGAACCGCCAGTCATGCGGTTGGTCGAGGAATAATCGTCATTGCCGAACCAAACGCCGCAGACAAAGTTGCCGGTGTAGCCCATGAACCAAGCGTCGCGATAATTGTTGGTGGTACCGGTTTTGCCGGCGGCGGCAATGCCGTCGAGCCGGGCGCGGCGGGCAGTGCCGTTCTCGACCACGCTGTTCATCATCTTGATCATGTCGGCGGCAACCGTTGCCGGCAAGGCGCGGTGTGGTTTTGTGCCATCGCGGTCAAAGCGCCAGATCAATTCGCCATTGCCGGTTCGCACTTCCAGAATGGCATGCGGCTTCACCGCTATGCCGAGATTGGGGAAGGTGGCGTAGGCGCCGACATGTTCGAGCATAGTGACGGCATCGGCGCCGATCGGCAGCGACGGCGTGTCGGGCAGGGGCGTCGTGATGCCCATGTCGCGCGCGGTCTTGATGATGCGGGCGCGGCCGAGTTTGGGGTTGCCGTCACCGACCGCGACCGACAGGCGCACCGCGATGGTGTTGATCGAATGCGTGAGCGCGGTGATCAGCGTCATCGAGCCGCGATAGCCGTTGCCGTAATTGTGCGGGCACCAGTTGCCAAGGCAGATCGGCGCATCGACCACTATCGAGGTTGGCTTGAAGCCATGTTCGAGCGCGGTGGCGTAGACGTAAGGCTTGAACGAGGAGCCGGGCTGGCGCATGGCGTCGGTGGCGCGGTTGAATTGGCTGGCGCCGTAGTCGCGCCCGCCAACCATGGCGCGCACCGCGCCGTCCGTTTCCATCAGCACCGAATTGGCCTGACCGGCATGATATTCCTGCCCGTATTGGCGCAGCGAATTCTCGATCGCCAGGTCGGCGGCTTTTTGCAAGTTGGTGTCGAGAGCGGTGCGTACCACGAATACGCGTTCGGTCATCGATTTCGGGAACGTATCGACGAGTTTCTTCATTTGGTCGAAGGCCCAGTCGAGATAATAGTTCGGCGCGCGTTCGTCGCGGCGATCGACGGGGGTGGCGGGATTGCGGCGGGCGCCGAACACCTGGCCTTCGGTCATGAAACCGGCATCCACCAGATTGTCGAGCACCACGTTGGCGCGCGCGCGCGCCGCCGGCAGATTGACATGCGGCGCGAACTTGGTCGGCGCCTTGAACAAGCCGGCGAGCATGGCGGCTTCGGAAAGGTTCACGTCGCGCGCTGACTTGTTGAAATAATACTGCGCCGCCGCGTCGACGCCGAAAGCGCCGCCGCCCATATAGGCGCGATCGAGGTAGAGCTTGAGGATTTCGTTCTTGGTGAGATGCGCTTCCAGCCACATCGCCAGAAACGCTTCCTTGATCTTGCGGTCGAGCGTGCGCTCGTTCGACAGGAACAGGTTCTTGGCGAGCTGCTGCGACAACGACGAGCCGCCCTGCACGACGCCGCCGGCCCGCGCATTGGTCACCAGCGCGCGCATGGTGCCGGCGATATCGATGCCGAAATGCTCGTAGAAGCGCCGATCTTCGGTGGCGAGCACCGCCTTGATCAGTGAGTCGGGAAACTGGTCGAGCGGCACGGAATCGTTGTGCTTGATGCCGCGCGAGCCGACCTCGTTGCCGTAGCGGTCGAGGAAGGTGACCGCCAGTTCCGATTTCTTCAGCCAGTCGTCGTCCGAGGTCAATTGGAACGCCGGCACCGCCAGCGCCAGCATCAGGATGGCGCCGACCGCCCCCAAAGTGGCGCCTTCCGAGACGATTTCGGTCAGGCCGCGCCGCCAGCTGGCGGTGTGGAAGCGGTCCATGAAGGTGGAGAAGCGCTCGTAGGCCTCGCGCAGGCCGGCGCCGCCGCGGAAGATGCTGGAATCGACCCAGGCGTCGAAGCCAAGCATCGACTTCTTGAGATTGGGCCGCCAGTCCTCGGGGAATAGGTCGCGCAAGGCTTTATGTCGCTTCGGTTCGAGGGGCGCCGGCTAGGCGCCGGATAGAGCGAATTTACCCGATCGGAAGCCGCCCGGCCATGCGGCGGGGGCGGTTAATACCCTCTTGGTGAACGGGAATTGCGGGGAAATGGGGGCGGTTCCGCTCCCTCCCGCTTACTTTACCTCTCCCGGCAGGCGGGGAGAGGCCGCCTTCCGAGCGAAGCGAGGGAAGGCGGGTGAGGGGGCACGGCCACTCGCCATGACGGAACCGAAATCAGCGGCTACAAGGGCAAAAAGGATTCCCCGCAGTGTCTGACGAAAAACTCCCTTTTTGGCGCACCAAGACCATGGGCGAGATGACGGCGCGCGAGTGGGAGAGCCTGTGCGACGGCTGCGGCCGCTGCTGCCTCAATAAGCTGATCGACGAGGACACCAACCAGACCGTGTTCACCGACGTCGGCTGTAGGCTGCTCGACGGCGAAACCTGCCGCTGCTCGGACTATTCGCACCGCCAGGCGCGCGTGAAGGACTGCGTGCGGCTCACCCCGCGCAACGTCAAGCGGCTGACCTGGCTGCCGCCGACCTGCGGCTATCGGCTGGTGGCGGAGGGGCGCGACCTCTACTGGTGGCACCCGCTGGTGTCCGGCGACCCCGAGACGGTGCACGCAGCCGGCGTCTCGGTGCGCGGCCGCGTCACGGCCAGCGAGAAGGACGTGCCGGACGCGAAGCTTGAGGAATATATTGTGAGTTGGCCGGGGAAATGGCCCAAAGGCGCCCGGCGCAAGCCGGCGCCGTCAAACTAAAAAGCGGGCGAAGCGCAAGCCAGCGCCGTCAAAGTAATAAGCGGGCGATGGGGTGGCGTGCCGGTGAAGGCTCACTTTACCCGCGCCCCGATCGGGAAATCGTAAAGCTGCGCCGGCTGCGCGCCATAGGTGAAATGCCACCACTCGCGGAAATAATTGTGAAAGCCGCGCTTGCGCATGGCCGTCAGCAAGAGGCCGCGCCGGCGCTGCTGTTCGGCCGAGATCGCGGCGCTGGCGGTATGGCTGCGGGTGTCGAAGCAGTCGAAGCCGGTGCCCATGTCGAGACTTGAGTCGGGCGCGCGCGCGGCGGCAGGCCCGGTGCAGGGGCCGTAATGCGCCGCCGGGTCGAACGCGGCGGCGCGCGCCGGTGGCAGGGCAACCAGCGTGAGGTCGATCGCCGTTCCGGCCGAGTGCGCCGACTGCAGGGCGATGTAGCCATAGGCAAACAGCGTGCGTTTCTCCAGCGTTGGGTAAAATCGTTTGGTCGGCGTGCCGCGCGCGCCACTATCTTTGCCATCTTGGGCCCAGCGCGCCATCGCGCTGACCGCGCGCGTCGGGCGATAGCAGTCATAAGTCTTCAGGCTTAGGTTCTTGGCGGCCAGTTCGGCCTGCACCTGGCGCAAGGCCAGCGCCACTTCGCGCCGCAGCACGCATTCGGGAGCGCCATAGCCGGGCAGCGGATGGCCGGTGAAATTGTCGTTGGTCGCATAGCGCATGTCCTGGGCAATGCCGGGATCGATGTCGCGCAGGTAGACGAAACCCGCGGGCAAGGTTGCGGGCTTGGCGTCGCGCGCCCCGGCCGGAGCGGTCAGCGCCAAAAGCACCGGCAGCCATCGCAGCGATCGTCGAATCATACGCATCGTGTGCCTCATTGATCATACCACCTCCGCATTCGCCCCCATTGCAATGATACAGCACTCGCGGCATCAAGCGCGCCATGCGCCCGAAACCAGCCAAATCCAAATCAACGGATAGGCCGCACGCACCGGCCAAGCCCGAGCCGCGCCCGCTCACGCATCCCGAAATCCGGGCAATCGTGCTCGGCATCATGCTGGCGATGTTCTTAGGAGCCCTCGACCAGACCATCGTCGCCACCGCGCTGCCGACCATCGGGCGGCATTTCGGCAATCTCGACGATCTGTCCTGGGTCGTCACCGCCTATCTGCTCACCGGCACCGCCTCGACCCCGCTCTACGGCAAGCTTTCCGACATTTACGGCCGGCGCATGATGATGTTGACCGCCATCGGCATTTTCATCGCCGGGTCGCTCGCTTGCGCGCTGGCGCCGAGCATGATGGCGCTGGTGCTCGGCCGCGCGCTGCAGGGCCTCGGCGGTGGCGGGCTAATGGCGCTGGCGCAGGCCATCATCGCCGACATCGTCTCGCCACGCGAGCGCGGCCGCTATCAGGGCTATATCGGCGCGGTGTTTGCGGCCTCATCGGTCGGCGGGCCGGTGCTCGGCGGCTTCCTCACCGAGCATCTCGACTGGTCGCTGATTTTCTGGATCAACCTGCCGCTTGGCCTGGTTGCGCTCGGCATGACCTCGAACGCGCTGAAACGGGTGCCGTTCCATCCGCGCAAGCACCGGCTCGACATGATCGGCGCCGGACTGATGATGAGCGCGTCGGTGGCGCTGCTGCTCGCGCTGTCCTGGGGCGGGCGGCGCTTCGAATGGATCACGCCGCAGATCGGCGCGCTGCTGCTGGCTTCCGCAATTCTCTGGGGCCTGTTCGCCTGGCGGCTGGTATCGACGCCTGAGCCGTTCCTGCCGCTGACGGTGCTGGGCAATCCGGTGGTGCGCAGCGCGGCGCTCGCCGGCTCCTGCAACATGGGTGCGCTGGTCGGCATGACTATCTTCGTGCCGCTGTATTTCGAAGTCGTGCTGCATCTGTCGGCGAGCGAGTCCGGCCTGGCGCTGATCCCGCTGATGGGCGCCACCGTTGCATCGTCGACCGCCACAGGCCGCATGATGATGCATGTGGCGCATTACAAGCGCATGCCGCTGGTCGGTCTCACGATCGCGATCGCCTCGCTCGGCCCGCTGGCGATCTGGCCGGGCTCGATGCCGGTGGCCCTGGTGCTGATGCTGCTCACGCTGATCGGCGGCGGCCTCGGTACGGTATTCCCGGTTTCCACTGTCTGTCTGCAGAACGCGGTGTCGCGCTCGCAAATGGGGATCGCCACCGGCGCCGCCAATTTCTTTCGCGCGCTGTTCTCCGCGCTGATTGTCGCGGTGCTGGGGGCTATCGTGCTGGGCGGACTGGGCGGCGGCGCCGGCATGTCGGTCGACATGCTGGCGCGCGCGGCCTCTGCGCATGAACTCGGCATTGCGTTCCGCTTTGTATTCCTGGCTTGCGCGCTGGTGCTGACGTTCGGCATGGCATTCCTGATTGCACTGGAAGAACGCCCGTTGAAGGGGCCGACGACGCCATCGGCCGGTGCGACCGCGCCCACCGCGCCGGCAACGCCGGTCCCGGCGGAATGAGGGGCCGTCCAGGTTCCGGCATTAACCAATTAAAAACCATATTACTCCATGAAATATCTGGGAAATCCCCGCCGCGACTAACGATCGGGTCGCGGCGACAACGCGCATGCCGCTTTTCATTTGGTCGCAAGCATCGAGATGACCATTCACGCGAACAAGCCTCGGCTTGTGGTTGTTGGCTCCGGATTCTGCGGCGCAACGATTGCCTATAAGGTCGCCAATGAATTGGCGCTGCCGGTTCTCGTGATCGAGCGCCGCAGCCATATCGGCGGCAATTCATACTCAAAAATCGATAGTGAAACCGGGATTGAGTATCACGAGTATGGCTCCCACCTGTTTCATACTTCGAACGAAACGGTTTGGAATTTCATTACGCAGTTTTCCGCCTTCAACAATTACCGGCATCGCGTGTTTTCGCGGCACAAGGGAAAAACTTATACGGTTCCCATCAATCTGATGACGATCAACCGGTTTTTCGGTCTCGACCTCGATCCGGTGGGCGCCCGCGCTCTTATCGAGCAGCAGGCCGCCGCCGAAAAAATCAAGTCACCGCGAAACTTCGAAGAGAAGGCGATCTCGCTCATTGGCCGGCCGCTCTACGAGGCGTTCATCAAGGGCTATACCGCCAAGCAATGGGAGTGCGACCCGGTTTCGTTGCCGGCGGAAATAATCTCGCGCCTGCCGGTGCGCTCCAGCTTCAACGATTTCTATTTTTCCGACCTGTACGAAGGGCTGCCAACCGGCGGCTATGCCGCGATCTTCGACAAGATGCTGGGGCACCCGCTGATCGAGGTGAAAAAAAACTGCGACTATTTCGACATGCGCGGAAATATCGATCCGCGCGTGTTGTGCGTCTTCACCGGACCGGTCGACCGCTACTTCGACTACAAATTCAGCGAGCTGGGATGGCGAACGCTCGATTTCGAGATCGAACGATTGGACATGGACGATTTCCAAGGCGCCGCCGTGGTCAATTATCCCGACGCCGATGTGCCGTTTACCCGCATCCACGAGTTCAGACATCTGCATCCGGAGCGCCGTTACGGAAACCGCACCATCATCATGCGCGAATATTCCCGCTTCGCGACGCGCAACGACGAGCCCTATTACCCGATCGGCCGGCAGGACGACCGGCTGCGCTACAGCCAATACAAGAAATTGGCCGAAGCCGAATCGAACGTGATTTTTGCCGGACGGCTGGGGACCTATCGCTATCTGGATATGCACCAGGCGATCGGTTCGGCGTTGAACCTGTACGAGCGAAAGGTCGCGCCTATGCTGACCGGCAAGAAGGCCGAGCTGGGTGACATCGATGGCGAAGAGCTGCCCGCGCGGAGCAGTCCCGCGCTGGTGCCTGCGCAGGCGACCGCGGCGGACGTAATGGTGGAGAGCTAAATGGCGGGGCGGCGCAACCTGGTGATCGTGCGCGCGGGCGATGCCTCGCTGCACGAGGAGTGGCTCGGCGGCGATGTCGAACGCAACTGGGATCTGATCGTCAATTATTTTGGTGACGATCCACAACGTTATCGTCGGGACGACGTGCGGCGCATCGATTCCAAAGGTCCGAAATGGCCGGCGCTGCACGCGCTCATCCAGGACATCGCGCCGGACGTATTCGGCTACGAGCGGGTGTGGCTGCCCGACGACGACTTGCGCGCGACCGGCGCCGGGATCAATTCGTTCTTCGACATCGTGCAAAAGCATGGGCTGGCGCTGTCGCAGCCGGCGCTGACGCCCGACAGTCACCTCGGTCATCTCATCACTCTGCGAAATCGCTCGTTCGAACTGCGCTTCACCAATTTCGTCGAGATCATGGCGCCGTGCTTCGATCGCGATTGCCTGAAGCGGCTGCTGACCACGTTCAACGAGAACCTGTCCGGCTGGGGCCTGGACTTTTATTGGCCCACCCTCATTGCGGATTGGACGCGCATTGCCATTGTCGACGCCGTCACAGTTTGCCACACACGGCCGATCGGCGGGCCGAACTACCGCCACCTGGCCGGCAGCGGCAAGGACCCGCGCCAGGAGCTGCAGGAGTTGCTGGCCAAACACGGCGTGACACCCGAAATGCCTTGCGTGCGCGGCGGCATCGACAAGACGGGCCGGCGGCTCCGCATGGACGACGTGACGGCGCCCGATCTGATCGAAAATATCGTCATCGGCTATCTGCCGGAGGTCGGCAAACATGCCGACCAGTTGATGCGGCTCGTGCGCCCCAATTTGGATTGGCTGTGCCGGCGCGCGCTTGTCCCTGCACCGGCGACGGTCGCCTTGAAGGCGTCGTAGCGCGCGGAATTTGACTTGGTGCCCTGTTTCAGGACTCCGAGCGGTGAATGGTGCGAAGTGCCGTAGCGAATATTGGCGCGTGCTCAGTAGAGCGGGCCAGCAAAACGTTTAAGAGCCGATCCCAACAAGCGAAGCGACCAATGGATGCCGCCAATTTCAATTTGCGGCCGATCCAGCGGCCTTTTTAAATGTATAGCCAACAGCTCAATCCGCTCCGCTATATTGCGCCATGCTTTCTCTTGGGCTCGGTAAATATCGCGCATTTCCATCCCGCTGGCCTTCGCGGCCATCTGGGCACTCTGATCGGCTTTCCGCCAATACATTTCCGCATTTGGCATAGCTTATTTTACGGTTGCTAAGCCTGCGCAGTCTGCGCCATTTTATACACATCGAAAAACTAAGACGCGTTGACCGCTTTGTGCCAAAAGCGGCCTTAAATCGAGATGGTGCTAGTCGCACAGTCTCAGCACATGATAGACGTTATCGAATGCATTCTGAGACACACCTCGTCAGCCGCATTGGGTGGATGCGAGCCGCAGTTCTTGGCGCCAACGATGGCATCATCTCGACCGCCAGCCTAATAGTGGGGGTCGCGGCGGCCGCCGCGGACCAGAATGCCGTGCTGATCGCGGGCGTCGCCGGACTGGTGGCTGGCGCAATGTCGATGGCCGCCGGCGAATATGTGTCGGTCAGTTCACAATCGGACACCGAACGCGCGGATCTCACGCGCGAGCGTAAGGAGTTGAAGGCGGATCCGGCGTCCGAACTTGGAGAGCTCGCCCAGATCTACGTCAAACGCGGCGTCAGCA
The DNA here is from genome assembly GCA_038206805.1 of Hyphomicrobiales bacterium. GTDB lineage: Bacteria > Pseudomonadota > Alphaproteobacteria > Rhizobiales > Xanthobacteraceae > Pseudolabrys. The sequence goes on from JBBRAL010000008.1 coordinate 83,006, forward strand.
AAACGCTTGCGCGCCAGGTCGCCAAGCAGCTGATGGCAAAAAACGCATTGGCCGCACATGCGCGGGATGAACTTGGCATTTCGGAAATGACCACTGCGCGTCCGGTGCAGGCCGCGTTTACGTCGGCCGCAACGTTCTCCATAGGGGCAGCCATGCCCTTGCTGATGGTTGTCGTGTCGCCCGCGCGTATCCTTGTTCCGGTCGTGTTCGCTGCGTCGTTAGGCTTTCTCGCCCTTCTGGGTGCGATCGGGGCGAAAACAGGCGGCGCAGGAATTTTCCGCGGCACGCTCCGTGTGACATTCTGGGGCGCGTTGGCGATGGCTATCACAGCCGGCATCGGAAAACTGTTCGGCACGGTTATTTGATTTTCGTTTGCGGAAGCTTTGGGTCGGAGGCGGACAAACCAGCCTAGACCAGAATCCACCCTTCGCCGCTATGGTCCGAAAGCGGACAAGAACCGGCAAAACTGATTTGTCCGCTAAGTGCCATTAGTGTCATTCGCTGCGACGCAAAAAAGCAAAGTGCCTTATCATTGTCTGCGACGAACCACCCTATCTCAGGCTGCCAGCTTGTCCTTATCGACCAGTCGGATCGCCGCCGCCATGCTGCAATTTCGCCAACTACAATCTTTGCCGCGTGCATGAAAGCCTGCGCGGCACGCCCGCGATGGCATTTGGAGTAGCTGACCGCGTTTGGACAATTGGCGACCTGCTGGATGCCGCGATTGCAACACAGCCGTTCACGCCAGTGACGAACGCATGGGCTCGCCGCAAGCGTTACACCGTAATTGAGGGCGGCATGATCGGCTAGCCTGTCGCCTTAGTCACCCGCATTTGTGTAGGTGTAGGTGATGCGGGCCGAGTAAAACTTGGGGTCGATCGTGCTGGCGCCCGACACACACATATCCATGCGGTAGACGTAACGCGCATTGTCGATCGTTCTCAACGAGGCGCCGGTGATGGTGAAGCTGGCTTGCTGATACACATCGTTAGTGGTTACCGGCTGCTTGGAGAGGATGGCTTCATCCGAGCCGTCGGACAACTTATTGCGGACGAGTCCCACCGAAAAGGAGCCCCACCCCGCGAGCGATGAGTACCAAACTACGAGCTTTGACATAAGCGCCCCGTCCGGCAAATTAACCGGGGCACTAAAGCACGTCACGTTACTTGAATAGGCTTGTATGGACTTGCCGGTGTTGACGTAATCGTCGAAGAGGCTATTCGGCGTGAAGGCCGCGGCCGGGATTCCAAAATAAGCGGTCTTTGGCGACGAGTACTGGAAGATTGTGTCGGTGATGGCTTGCGCTGTTCCGCTCAGAGACACGGCAGCAAGAAAACCACCTGCAGCAATTAAGGCGATATTCCTGGACGTCAAATAAGTTGTCATGGGTCCGCCCTATGTGTGTGTGGTTTTCCCCCGCCTAAATTATGGCAAGAAAGAGAGATTGGAGCTAGTGGTCTGTATTACCCGAGTGGATGACCAATTTCGGCCAGTACCGGGCCGTGCATAAGAACAAATTGGAAATCTAGGACATTCCCAGAACATGTCAGGCTACATGGCAATTCATTGTCGCGAGGCACCGATGTCCGTTGTGGGTCAAACGCTGCGTAGCCATCCATCCTTCAGACGGGCCGTTGTCCGCTAAGGTCCGTTAGCGACTATTTCAGGCTTGAGGTCGAATGGTTGTTAAGTGCCATTAGCCGACATTTCGCGGTGCAAGAAAAAGACACCCTCAACGCGGCTTCGATTTCCTCGGCTATCAATTCAGTCCGGCGGGACTGACCGTGGCCGCGAAGACGGTTACGAACTTCATCGAAAAGCATCTCGGCTTTACGAGCAGAAGTGCCGCGCGGTTTCAGCCTGCGCGCCACTTGAGATGTACGTCAGGCACTGGGTGCGGTGGAAGACGAGCGGACGCATTGACCTCCTAGACCACCGTGATGTGCCATCGCTGGGTTATGCCCTCGCGAGAGTGCCGGCATTTCAGTGAAGTCGATCATTCTCTACATCGATAAGTTACATAACATTGCTTTAAACACCTTCGTGCCATATGAAGATCCCCGCCGTATTCCTTCACACAATTGTCAATACATCGTCCTCCACCCGCCCGCTCGCAAACACTATATTGGACTAGGAGGGGTAGTGACGAATTGCTCGAACCTGTGATGCCTAGTGTAGATCGTGGCGACGACTGAGCGAATGAACGGTCCGGGGGTAGTAAAACACTCAAGGTTGCCGAAAGCACGATGGCAGCGACGGAGATGGTGGAGAAGGGACGTGGTGAAGGTGTCATGGGGGAGTCCTTTCGAGCGCGATGGGCGGCTGAGAATCCGGCGTCGCTGCGATAGCGGCGCGTAATTATATTCACTCCGCACGCCAACTGAAAGCTAAGGGTCGCGCCAGACTGAGTGACGACGCCGTCGTCGCGTGTCGCGCGTTCCTGCAACCGACATCCCCACTGGCAATTAGGTCGCCTGATGGCCCGACCGGACTGCACAACGTGCCGTCACGGAATGACCGATGTGGGTCATACGCTGCCGAGCCATTGTGGCGGCCGTCCGACGTTTGTCCGCTAAGGTCCGTTAGCGACCATTTCAGGCTTGAGGTCGAATGGTTGTTAAGTGCCATTAGCCGACATTTCGCGGTGCAAGAAAAAGACACCCTCAACGCGGCTTCGATTTTCTTGGCTATCAATTCAGTCCGGCGGGACTGACCGTGGCCGCGAAGACGGTTACGAACTTCATCGAGAAGGCATCTCGGCCTCATGAGCGGCAGTGCAGACCAGGAAAGATACGATTACTACGTGCCACACAAACGGCTGATGCACCGGTGCTCGTTATCGACGCAGGCCTCGTATGAGTTCTTCGGCTTGCGCCCTATTGATCTGTCGGCGTCAGCTAAGGCACGAGTACATCTCGCCTTTTGCTACTGTACAGTAGGTTCGCTGATGCGGGGTGCAGGCTATAAGAACCCACGACCGCAGCACGTGCACCGGGGTGTTCTGCACCGGAAAAGGCGCGGACCTGGCGTCACCAACGAGCGCATACGAACAAGTCACCAAGGCGAATAGCAGCGTCAGGAATTTCGGTTTCACAGGTTCACCTTGGGGTTTCTCTCGTGGGTGGGCACGCCCCATATCCGGCCACTCCCAAAAGGCTGATACAGTTGGCGTCGGAATAAAAGACTCAAAAGCGCTGTGCCTCAAAATACCAATTAAGGAAGAACATCCGAAACGAACATCATCTTGCTCCACAACAATCCTGAGCCGCGCATGTCGCAGGCGGGTCATTCGCACCCGATCCACTCGGCGCCGGTGGCAATCAATGTCTGACATGCGTCCATTGGCCACCTAAATATTCCGATGCCACAAACGAACGCCATTGCCATAGCGATCCGACCGCACGCGCGTCGCGGGGCATTTTAAGTCGTGGGTACCAAGCTTCGGATTTTGACCGAATAGCGCGCGCCGCAGTTTAGCCCCGTCAAGGCGGCCGCGACTTTACCCCGGCACCCCGGCCGTTTGCCCAATTTGGCCTTGTCTTCCAAGCCGCCGGTTATGCTACCCTTGGCAATAAAAAACGACCGGTAGCCGGCCGAGGGGAAGCGTTTTGGATGCCCAGGTAGAGCGCCTGCCCGTCATATTGAACGGCAGGGGAGACGGCATGCGTCGCCAGGGGTTGGCCGCGGCGTGGGTCGTGTTTTTGCTCGGCGTGCTGACTTTTCTGGTCATTTATCCCGTTCTGACGCTGCTGCTCGGTGCGCTCACCGACACCAATCCGGTGGTCGAAGGCTTCAGCCTGGCGCGGCTCTCGGTCGCGAATTTCATCACCGTGCTCGGCAATCCCAATGTCGGCGAGGCGCTGTTCAACACGCTGGTTGCCTGCGGCGGCGGAACCATAATCGCCGTCGCTATCGGGCTGGCGTTTTCCTGGATCGTGGTGCGCACCAACACGCCGTTCAAGGGCTTCATCGCGGCGGCCAGCATCCTGCCGCTGTTCGCGCCGCCGCTGGTCGCGGGCGTTGCCTGGACCATTCTGGGCTCGCCCAAGACCGGCCTCATCAACACCATGTTCAAGTGGATGCATCTCGATTGGCACGTAGATTTTTATTCGCTGCCGGGATTGGTGTTCGTGTTCGGCATCTATTACGCGCCCTATGTCTACATGTTCACCGCCTCGGCGCTGCGCAATATGGACCCGAGCCTGGAGGAAGCGGCCGAGATTTCCGGCGCCAGCGCGTTCGCGACCCTGTTCTCGGTGACGTTCCCGCTGATCATGCCGGCGATTGTCTCCGGCATGCTGCTGTCGTTCATCGTGATGCTCGGCATCTACGGAATTCCAGCCGTGCTCGGCGCACCGACCAATATTAATGTGCTGACCACCTACATCTTCAAGCTCACCAACTGGTCGCCGCCGCTCTACAACACGGCGGCGGCGGTCGCGATCATTCTCATGGTGGTGACCGGATTGCTGGTGTTTCTGCAGCAAAAGGTGCTGTCAGGGCGCAGCTACACGACAGTCGCCGGCAAGGCCTACCGTCCGCGCAGTCTCGATCTCGGGCCCTGGCGCTGGGTCACCTTTGGCTTCGGTATCGTTTATCTGGTGGTGGTGGTCATATTGCCGACGCTGGCTCTGATCGTGGCGGCATTCCGCAAATTCATGTTTATCCGCGATGCCGCCAGCCTGTTCGATATGCGGCAATACTCGATGGTCCATTTCGAAAGTATTTTCGACAATCCACTCACGCTGAATTCGATCTACAACGCGGTCGAGGTCGGCGTCATCACCGCGCTGGTAGGCGGCGCGCTCGCCTTCGCCATCGGCTACACGATTCACCGCACGCGCGTGCCGGGGCGGCGCTCGATCGACCTGTTGTCGACCTTGCCGGTTGCTATTCCCGGCCTGGTGATTGGCGTCGCCTATTTGTGGGCCTGGATCGGCATCCCGGGCGGTCTGTACGGCACGATCTGGATTCTGGCGCTCGCCTTCATCGCCCGCTTCATGCCGGACACGGTCAAGGCGCTGTCGACCTCGTTCCTGCAGATCCACCGTGAGCTGGAAGAGGCGGCCTGGGTATGCGGCAAGGGCATGCTCGGCACCATTCGCACCATCATGCTGCCGCTCGCCCGGCCCGGGGTGCTCGCCGCCATGACGCTGCTGTTCGTGCTGGCGATCCGCGAATTGGGCTCGTCGTTGTTTCTCTACACCAGCAACACGATGGTGATGTCGGTGCTGCTGCTCGACTATTACGAAGGCGGTAATCTCGGAAAAACCGCCGCTTTCAGTCTGGTACAGACGGTGTTGCTGGGCGTCTTGATCGGAGGCGCCAACTGGCTGTCGAGGGGGGCGGCTCAGGGAAGTATGGTCCGCACAGGATAATGAAAACAAAGGGAGGAATGGTTATGAAGAAAAAAATCGCGGTCATGGCCGGCATCGCCGGCCTCGGAATCGGTCTTGGCTTGGCGCTCAACGGCGCGCCGGCCATGGCACAGGCGGAATTCGGCTCGCCCGAGCTGATCGCGGCTGCCAAGAAAGAGGGCAAGCTGGTCTATTACACGGCGAATTTCGCCGAGGTGGAGCAGCGGGTCATCAAGGAGTTCAACAAACGGTTCCCCGATATCAAGGTCGAAATGGTGCGTGCGCCGGGCGGCCAGCTCATCACGCGCATCAAGACCGAGGCCGCGGCCGGCAAGCTTTCCGCCGACGTGATCGATCATTCCGACCGCGCGCTGATGCTGCCGCTGGTCGACATGTTCCAGGATTATGCGCCGCCGAACGCCGCCGACTACATTCCGGCTGCGCAGATTTCACCCAAGCTGTGGCCGCGCGCCACGCTGGTCTGGTCGATCGCCTACAACACCGAACTGGTGAAGAACCCGCCGAAGAGCTGGTGGGACCTGACCAAGCCCGAATACGACAAGATGACCGGGCAGGTGTTTGCTGCCTCCGGCGGCACCACCTGGACCCGCATCTTGTTCGAGCGCCAGGTACTCGGCGAGGAATACTGGAAGAAGCAAGCCTTGACCCATCCGGTGCTCTATCCCTCGGGCGCGCCGATGTCGGACTCGATGGTGCGCGGCGAGGTCGCGATGGGCCCGCTGCTTTATAATGCAATCTATCCGAAGCAGAAGGATGGTGCGCCGATCAAGATTTTTTTCCCGCCGGAAGGTGCGCCGGTCAATCCTTACGCGTCGGGCATTCCGAAGACGGCAGCCCATCCCAATGCGGCCAAGCTGTTCCTCAATTGGTGCCTGTCGAAAGAGGGCCAGACCTTCATGATCAAGGAACTGGGCAATCTCACTTCGCTCAAAGTCGCGCCGGTCTATCCGGAAGGCTTCGATCCCAAGGTGGTCAAGGTCTGGCTGCCGAAGTTCGAAGACTATGTGAAGCTGCACGGGCCATGGGTCGAAGACTGGAACAAGACCTTCGGCTATCGCCAGTGACCGCGGCACGGACCTAGAAACGATGACGGCGACGCTCGACGTCAGCGGCCTGCGCAAGCAGTTCGCCATCGGCCGGCCGGCAATCGACGGCGTGAGCTTCGTCGTGCCGGCCGGCGAGGTCGTGGTGCTGCTGGGGCCCTCGGGCTGCGGCAAGACCACGACGCTGCGCTGCGTGGCCGGGCTCGAACATCCGACCGACGGCACGATCAGTATTGCTGGGCGGGTGGTGTCGTCGCCGGCACAGGGCATTCTCATGCCGCCGCGTCTGCGCGACATCGGCATGGTGTTCCAGTCCTATGCGGTGTGGCCGCATATGACGGTGCGCCAGAACGTAGTTTATCCGCTCAAGCACCGTAAAATCGGGCGCGCCGATGCCAACCGCATGGTCGACGAGGTGCTGGAACTGGTGGGGCTTTCGGAATATGCCGACCGCTCGGTGGTGGCGCTGTCGGGCGGTCAGATGCAACGCGTCGCCTTGGCGCGCAGCATCGTCTATCGGCCGAAGCTGCTGCTGCTCGACGAACCATTGTCGAATCTCGACGCCAAATTGCGGTTGCGGCTGCGCGACGACTTGCGCCGCATCCTGAAAGCAACCGGGATGACGGCGCTCTATGTGACCCACGACCAGGCCGAGGCGGTGGTGCTGGGCGACCGCATCGGCGTGATGCGCGACGGCAAGCTCTTACAGATGGGCACGCCGACCGAAATCTATAACCGGCCGAACGACCTGTTCGTCGCGAGTTTCACCGGCGCGTCGAACGAGCTGACCGGAATTCTGGTCGAGCAGAATGGCGCGTTCGGCATGGTCGATTTCGGCAATGGGCAACGGGCGGAAGCTTCGCTGCCGCACGCGCTCGCCGTCGGCGAGAAGGTACGCGTGGCGTTGCGGCCGGAGAACATCGCGCTCGGCCGCCAGGACGGCGCCAATACGTTCCACGCCCGCGTGCTCGATCGGCGCTACCAGGGCACGCAGACGGTCTACGACATCGACCTGTTCGGCCGCCGGCTCGAAGTGTTCGAACTGGGCACGGCAGCGCGATTTGACGTTGGCGCCGAGACCTTCGTGTCGCTGCCGCGCGAGACCTGCTGGGCCTATAGCGACGCCGGACCCTCGCTGGATGAATAACGCGGCCGCCCCGGTCTTGAAAAAAAAGCCCCGGCCATGGCCGGGGCTTTCTTCATTCATGCGACGCCGGAAGCGCCGCTTTCGTCATTCGCAGAATTTGCAGGGCGGGAAGTCGCGGCTGTAGACCGGCTGTGCCTTGAACTTCGCCGGGTCGTATTTCCAGTATGTGCTGACGTTGGTGTAGGTCTTGATCACAGTGTTCCAGAGCTCATCCTTGTCGTAGCCGAACATCTTCTTTTTCTCGACTTTCTTGATGTAGATATTCTGGATGGGGCTCTTGGTCGCGAGGTCGAGCCGCACCGGACCGCGCGGCGGGTTGATCTCGATGCTTGCCATCGCCTTGATGAACTCGGCCGGCCCAGGATACTTGCCATTGAACTTTGCCAGCGTCTGGTCGATCCACATGGCGGTGGCGTAATTGGCTTCCGAATAATACGACGGCACCTTGCCGTATTTGGCGCGGTATTTCTTGACGAAGGCTTCGTTCTGCGGCGTCTGCAAGGCCGCACTGTAGACATGCGCCGAGACGTCGCCGATGACCTCGTCGCCCATGAAGGGCAGGGCGAACTCGTCATAGTTGGTGCTGCCGCCGAGAATGATCTTCTTGTTGCCGGATGCGCGCAGCTGCTTGGGGAATTGCAGCGCCATCGGTCCGACCATCAACGAGAAGATGGCGTCGATGTCGGATTTTAGACCCGGAATATACGGCCCGAAGTCCTTGTTGCCGAAAGGCACCCAGATCCTCTGCACGACCTTGCCGCCGCAATCCTCGAAGGCCTTCTGGAACCCGCCAACCTGTTCGTACCCAAAGGCGTAATCGGTGCCGATTGCGGAGACGCGCTTATAGCCTTGCTCGCAAGCCCATTGCCCGAGCGCATGGGTCGGCTGCGACGACACCCATGTGGAGAAGACGGTGAACGGAAATTTGTCGGATTGACGCTGGGCAATGTCGTCACCGGTTGTGATGGTGCCGATGAAGAGCGTATTTTCCTGGTTCGAAATCGGCGCCAGTGCGTAGGCTGCTGTACCAAGCACCGCGCCGACGATCATGTCCACCTTGTCATGCAGGATGAGCTTCTTGGCCATAGACACGTCGCCGTCGACAGTGCCCTTGTCGTCCTCGACGATGAACTTCACCTTGGCGCCGCCAAGTTTGCCATCGTGCTCGTCCAGGTACATCTGGAAACCGTTGACCATGTCGGTGCCGAGTTGGGTGATGATACCCGTGCGCGGCGCCAGGAATCCGATCTTCAATTCTTGCGCCTGCGCGCCGAATGGCGCGACGACAAAAGTGCTGCCGATCAGCAGCAAGCCCGCAAGCCGCGAAACGATGTTAGTCATGGTTCGTATCCCCCCGAATGACACACGTTACGCCGCAAACGCTAGCTTGAAATGCGCACGGCCGGAAGGCTGCTCGTTGTCGAGGCGGCGATTTCCGGTGCGGGATGGTGCCCACACATATGCAAGCCCACCGCCGCGCATGCCGCTTGAATGCAAAAACCCCGGCACACGGCCGGGGTTTTCGATTTGGCGGTTAGCGATTTCGCGGTGCGCTATTCGCAGTTCTTACAGGGCGGGAATTCGCGGCTGTAAACCGGCTGGGCGAGGAACTTCTCCTTGCCGTAGGTCCAGAACTGGCTAACGTTCGGATAGGTCTTGATCACCGTGTTCCAGAGTTCGGGCTTGTCGTAGCCGAACATCTTCTTCTTTTCGACCTTCTTTATATAGGGCACCTCGAACAATGATGTTTTCCGCGCGGCGCGGACCGCTGATGCGGCGTGAGCGCCGTTTTCAAGCTTGATGTAGCGCTGAGCGATCTCAGTTTTGTCCGTCCTCATGCAGCGGCCATTCGCTCCAGGATCA
>JBBRAL010000009.1:0-86095 GCA_038206805.1 Hyphomicrobiales bacterium
GGCTGTTGTGCGGTTTTTTTTACACCACCCCTGGGGGGGGAGTGGTGGGCGAGCGACGAGAGGCGGGTGTGGGGGCAAGGGCTTATCGAGAGTCGCTTGCCCCCTCATCCCAACCCTCTCCCCCACGGGGAGAGGGAGTGCGGCCGAATTCGTGGCAGCGAGATTGCCATGCCCCTGTCTGAAACACTGGCCATCCTCATGGTCGCCGCCGTCATCGTGGCGCTGATGGCCGGTTATCCGGTGGCGTTGACGTTGGCCGGTGTGTCGCTCGCCTTCGCCGTGCTCGGCCATGCGCTCGGCGCCATGAACATCTCCATCCTCGGCGCGCTGCCGCAGCGCATCTATGGCGTGATGACCAACGATGTGCTGCTGGCGCTGCCGATGTTCATTTTCATGGGCGTCATGCTGGAGCGCTCGGCGATCGCCGAAGACTTGCTGGAGCGCATGGGCCGGCTGTTCGGAACGCTGCGCGGCGGCCTGGGATATTCGGTGATCGTGGTCGGTGCGCTGCTGGCGGCGTCCACCGGCATCGTCGGCGCCACCGCGGTGACCATGGGCCTGATCGTGCTGCCGGCGATGATGCGGCACGGCTACGATCCGCGGCTCGCCGCCGGCACGGTGGCGGCTTCCGCGACGCTGGCGCAGATCATTCCGCCCTCGACCGTGCTGGTGGTGCTCGGCGACCAACTCAATAACGCCTATCAGTCGGCCCAGCTCGCGCAGGGCAAGTTCGCGCCGAATGTAATCTCTGTGAGCGATCTGTTCGCCGGCGCGATCCTGCCAGGACTGCTGCTGGTCGGCTTGTATCTGGCGTTCCTGGTGGCGGTAGCCCTGCTGCGGCCGAAAAGCTGCCCGGCGGTGGTCATGCCCGCAACGCGTCCGTCCAGCGGGCTGCTCGAAGCGCTGCTGGCGCCGGTGCTGCTGATTTTCGCCGTGCTTGGCTCGATTCTCTACGGCATTGCGACGCCGACCGAAGCGGCCTCGGTCGGCGCTGTCGGCGCCATGCTGCTGGCCGCGCCCAAGGGCGGGCTCGCCACATTGCTGCGGCCGGTGGTGGAAAAGACCACGCAGATAACAGCCATGATTTTCCTGATCCTGATCGGGGCCACGCTGTTCAGCCTGGTATTCCGCGCGCTCGGCGGTGACGTCATGGTGCATAGCGCGCTTACCGATCTGCCCGGCGGCGCCACCGGCGCGGTGCTGGCGGTGATGCTGGCGATGTTCCTGCTCGGCTTCGTGATGGATGCCTTCGAAATCATTTTCGTGGTGGTGCCGATCGTGGCGCCGGCGCTGTTGAAACTGCCCGGCGTCGATCCGGTGTGGCTTGGCATCATGATGGCGGTCAACCTGCAGACCTCCTACATGCACCCGCCGCTCGGGCCGACTTTGTTCTATCTGCGCGGCGTGGCGCCGCCCGAGATCACCACCCGGCATATCTATGTGGGGATCATTCCGTTCCTGCTAATCCAGCTGTTTGCGCTGATCGTGCTGTGGTTTGTGCCGGGCCTGGCGACCGCGCTACCGCACGCGCTTTATGGGCGCTAAAAAAATCTCTCGGCGGCGATCCAAATCCAAACCGCGCCGGCCAGCAGCAGCGACAGGAAAATAGCCGCGGATCCCATGTCCTTAATGCGTTTGATGGCGACATCGTCGTCGCGGGTGATGCGGTCGCAGAGTTTCTCGATGGCGGTATTCAACAATTCGACAGTCAGGATGACGACAAGTGTGCCGACCAGCGCAATGCGTTTGCCGGCGTCCGCGGTCAGGAAGAAGGCGAGCGGTATGCCGACCGCCAGCACCGCCAACTCCTCGCGAAACGCATGTTCGGATTGCGCCGCCGCAACCAGCCCGTTCCAGCTATTGATGGTGGCACGCCAAAGCCGTTTCACGCCAATCGCCCCAATTCGCAGCCAAGCCCAACGCAAACTACGCGGCATCTTTTTACCAGTCTATTCATATCGTTGCGCTGGGTGTGTATAAGGGCTCCGCATGAAAGCCGCAGACATGTTCAGCTTGGCCGGCCGCGTGGCGCTGGTGACTGGCGCCTCCAGCGGGCTCGGCCAACAATTCGCCCGGGCGCTGGCCGATAATGGCGCGGCGGTCGCGCTGGTGGCGCGGCGGGCCGACCGGCTGGGCGAGCTGCAAAAGTCGATTGAAGCCACCGGCGGCCGCGCCGTGGCAATCGAGGCCGACGTCACCGACCGCGCTGCCATGGCGCGCGCCTTCGATGCCGCCGAAAAGGCCTTCGGCACCGTCACCATTCTGGTCAACAATGCCGGTATCGCGCAGAAGCCCGCGCGCGCCATTGAGGTGTCGGTCGAGGAATGGCGCAAGGTGCTCAGCGTCGATCTCGACGCGGTATTCCACAACGCGCAGGAAGCGGCGCGCCGCATGCTGGCGGCCGGCAAACCCGGCGCCATCATCAACATTTCCTCGGTGCTCGGCTTCGGCGTCGCCAAAGGCACCGCCGCTTACGCCGTCGCCAAGGCCGCCGTCGTTCAGACGACCAAGGCGCTGGCGGTGGAACTGGCGTTCAAGGGCGTGCGCGTCAACGCCATCGCGCCCGGCTGGTTCGTCACCGAGATCAACGACAAATATCTGATGAGCGAGGCCGGCGCCGCGATCAAGCGCGAGATTCCGATGGGCCGCTTCGGCAATGCCGGCGATCTCGACGGCGCGCTGCTGCTGCTGGCGTCGGACGCCGGCAGCTACATCACCGGCGCCACTATTTTAGTCGACGGCGGGCAGGTGGTGCAGATCAAGGGCTGAGCCAAGCTGCCGCTAAAGGATTTACTTGATCACTTCCTTCAGCGAGGGCAGGCACAGCACGACCGATCCGCCGACGGTCAGCACCTGCGAGCCGAGCTGATGCGTCACTTTGACTTTCTTGCCGGCGTTCTTGGCCGATACCGAGTAGCAGGTGAGATGCGTTTTTTCGTCCTTCACCGGTTCGCCGTTCTTGGACACCGGCGTGCAGAGAAACAGCGCGTTGCCGACTTTGGTACCATATCCGCCGAACTGGTCCTTCAGCTTCACCTCCGTCGGCTTGAGCGGCTTTTCCTGCGACACGCGGTAGCATAGGAAGTGGGTTGGATTGACGCCCGGCGGATCCTTGGCTTGCACCTGCGCTGTCGAACTGACCGCGATGCCGACGCCGATGGCCAATAGAATTGCTGCTTTCATGACGCCCTCCCGTTTGTGAAACGCCCGCACGCCTTTGCTCAGGTGGCAAATACTCGCATAAGTAGTAAGTATATTACAAGGATACTTTTAGTAAAATGACCGGGTGGCGTCTTTCGGTGCTGGTTGAGAAGGTCCGGTGGATGCCGGCCGGGTGGGGAAATTCCCTGACGGGTGATAGAACGCCACCCGGCTCCTGACTTCGTTCCGAGCCGCACCGCTCTTAAGGGCGGGATGCGAAGGGAATTCACCATGGACTTCACACTCTCTCCCGAAATCGAAGACATCCGCCTGCGCGTGCGCGCTTTTGTCGAGGAGCACGTGCTGCCGCTGGAAGCCGATCCGGAGAATTTCACCGACCACGAGAACATTCCCGCCGCGCGGCTGGCGCCGGTGCGCGAGAAGGCCAAGAAGGCCGGCCTGTGGGCGCCGCAGGTGCCGAAGGAATTCGGCGGCATGGGGCTGCCGATTGTGGCCTGGGCGGCGATCTACGAGGAGGCGGCGCGTTCGATCTTCGGGCCGCTGGCGATCCATTGCATGGCGCCGGACGACGGCAACATGAACCTGCTCGCCAAGGCCGGCACGCCCGCGCAAAAAGAAAAATGGCTGCGTCCCATCGCCGACGGCAAGGTGCGCTCCGCCTTCGCCATGACCGAGCCGCACCCCGGCTCCGGCTCCGATCCCGGCATGATGCTGACGCGCGCCGAGAAGAAGGGCGACCGCTACATCATCAAGGGCCACAAATGGTTCATCACCGGCGCCGAGGGCGCCGCGCATTTCATCCTGATGGCGCGCACCTCGGACGAACCGCGCCGCGGCCTGACCGCGTTCCTCTATCACAAGGACCAGCCCGGCTGGCGCATACTGCGCCGCATCCCGATCATGGGGCCGCACGAGCACGGCGGCCATTGCGAGATCGAATATGACGGGCTGGAAATTCCCGAAGAAAATATCCTGCTCAAGGTCGGCGACGGCTTGCGCGTCACGCAGATAAGACTCGGGCCGGCGCGGTTGACGCACTGCATGCGCTGGCTCGGCTTTGCCAAGCGCTGCATGGAGATCGCGCAAGAATATGTCGAAAAACGCGACGCCTTCGGCAGCAAGCTCGCTTCCCGCGAGGGCATCCAGATCAAGCTCGGCGAGGTGGCGCACCAGATCGAGATCGGCCGCCTGCTCACCATGCACGCGGCCTGGAAGCTCGACCAGGGCGACCGCGCGCGCAAGGAAGTCTCGATGGCCAAGGTGCAGGTGGCCGACACGCTGCACCAGGCCGCCGACGTGGCGATCCAGCTCAACGGCGCGCGCGGCTATTCCAAGGACACCATCCTGGAATGGATCTACCGCTATGGCCGTTCGGCAAGGCTGGTCGATGGCGCTTCCGAAGTGCACAAGATGGTGCTGGCGCGCTTCATGCGCGAAGAGGGGCGCGATTTCTGGAAGTGGGGGTAGCTAGCTTTTGTCATGGCCGGGCTTGACCCGGCCATCCACGCCTTTCTGTGCTGCTCAAAAGGCGTGGATGCCCGGCACAAGGCTTGTGCTCGATCCGGCCGAAGGCCGGACCCGTGTGCCGGGCATGACGCAGTAAACGTCAGGTCCGGTAGCTCGTATCAATCCCATCGAGCACGCGCAGATAGGCCGCCCAGTCGGCGCTGCCGCGGCCTGAATCGTGATGCTCGTATTGCTCGGCGGTCTTGGCGCAGACCGCCGGCGAAATCTCGACCAGCTCGGCCTGGGTGGCTTCCAGCTTCAACTGGATGTCGGCGGCGTCGAGCAGCGCCTTCATCAGCACGAAGGCCTCGCGCGCGGTCTTGCCGACCGTGAGCAGGCCGTGATTGCGCATGATTATGGCGCGGTTCTTGCCGAGATCGGCATTGATGCGCTTGCGCTCTTCGAAATCCTCGGTGATGCCCTCATAGCCGTGATAACCGATGCGCTGGTAGAAGCGGATGGCCTGCTGCGACACCATGCGCAGGCCGTGCTTGAGGCCGCCGATCGCCATGCCGGCATTGGTATGGACGTGCACCGCGCAGTTCACGTCATCGCGCGCGCCCAGCACGCCACCATGCAATGTGAAGCCGGGGCGGTTGACGCCGGATTTCTCGTCCAGGTCGCCGTCCATGCTCACTTTCACCAGGTTCGACGCGGTCACCTCGGTGTAGAGCAGTTCGTGTCTCTTCATCAGGAAATTGCGCGGCTCGCCCGGCACCCGCATGGAGGAGTGGTTGTAGATCACGTCGTCCCAGCCGTAATGGGCGAGCAGCCGATAGACGGCGGCGAGATCGACGCGGGCCTGCCATTCGTCCGGTGGAATGCCCGCTGGAATAGCGCCGGCAATCTTGGCATGCGTGTTCATGGGGGCATCCTCCGATTTGGCGCGAACTAATTCCGCTCGTCCCCGCGAAAGCTGGGACCCAGAGCCAAGCTTTCTGGATTCCCGCTTTCGCGGGAATGAGCGAAGAAAGCGTGTCAACTCTGGCGGCGACTCTATCACACCGGCGGCGCTTGGCCAGATCGTGCGACATAAGTATAGAGAGGCCCATCATGAGCGCACCGATCCCAATCCGCATGGGCGGCTACGGCCCGCCCACCACCGGCTTCAGCAAAGCGCTGAAATTCATCGGCGACAGATTGCAGGGCCAGTTCGGCGACCGCCTTGCCATCGACTATGTCTGGAACATCATGGACCACGGCCATAAGGCCGAGGACATTCTGACCTTGGTCGAGAACGGCGAAATGACGCTCGGCTATCAGTCGTCGAGCTATCTGACCGACCGCGTGCCGGAACTGGGTTTTGTCGATCTGCCGTTCCTGTTCGCCGATAACCGCCAAGCGCGCGCGGCCATGGACGGCGAACTCGGGGCGTTCCTGGCGACGAAAACCGAAGAGCGCATCAATTACCGCATTCTCGGCTGGTTCGAGAACGGCTTCCGTCACATCTCCAACCGGCTGCGGCCGGTGCACTGGCCTGCCGATTTGAAGGACATGAAAATCCGTGTGCTGCCGAGCGAGATCCACCGGCGCACCTTCGAACTGCTTGGCGCCAAGGCCATGCGCATGGACCTGACCGAGGCCATCGCCATGATCAAGGCCGGCACTTTGGATGCCCAGGAAAATCCGCTCGCCAATACCGTCACCTATGGCGTGCACAAGTTTCACAAGTTCCACACCCTCAGTTCGCATTTCTACATATCGCGCCCCGTTTTCCTGCACCGGCCTTCGTTCGACGCCTGGCCTGACGACCTCAAGCGCGCGATGCAGACCGCGGTGACGGAAGCGGTGGCCTTCCAACGAAAATTAGCGGTCGAGGAGCACGAAGCCTCGCGCCAGGCCATCGAGGACGCCGGCTGCGAGATTGTCGAACTGAACGCGAAAGAGCATGCGGCCTTCGTCGAGGCCGTCGCGCCGCTCACCGCCGACGCGCGAAAGATGTACGGCGATGCGATGTTCGGGATGCTGGGGAAAATTTAACGGTCATTCCGGGGCACGGCCGAAGGCCGTGAGCCCGGAATCCATACTCCCGGTCCGTGACTATGGATTCCGGGTTCGCTCGCTTCGCTCGCGCCCCGGAATGACTACCGCTTAACCTCTCCGAAAGCATAACCGGCGTGGTTTACGCGGCCGAAACCACTCTCTTGTAGAGAGCGGGCATGCATTCTCCAGTCGAACGCCCCATCGCGCTTGCGCTGCGCGGGCTCAGCAAGCGCTTCGAGCGGCCCGCCGTCGATGCGCTCGACCTCACCATTTTCGGCGGCGAATTCTATTGCCTGCTCGGTCCCAACGGCGCCGGCAAGACCACCACCTTGCGCATGGTGGCGGGATTGCTGCGGCCCGATGCCGGCTCGATTCACATCAACGGGATCGACGCGCTGGCCGACCCGGTCTCCGCCAAGCAGATGACGGCCTGGCTGTCGGACGAGCCGATGATCTACGACAAGCTCACGCCGTTCGAATATCTCGAATTCGTCGCGGGGCTCTGGCGCATCGATGCCGCGGCAGCGGAATCCCGCGCGCGCGAATTGATCGGTTGGCTCGGCCTCGAGCCGCACGCGCATGAGCGCTGCGAAGGGTTTTCCAAAGGCATGCGGCAGAAAGTGGCGCTTGCCGGCGCCCTGGTGCACGATCCCAGGCTGATCATCCTGGACGAGCCGCTCACTGGGCTGGATGCCGGTTCGGCTCGCCAAGTCAAGAACGTGCTGATCGAACGCGTGCGCGCCGGCGGCACCGTCATCATGACCACGCATATTCTCGAAGTTGCCGAGCGCATGGCCGACCGGATCGGCGTCATTGCCGGCGGGCGCCTGATCGCCGAGGGCACGCTTGACGAGTTGCGCAAAATTACCGGCGAGCAGACCGGCAAGACCGCCACCAGCCTGGAAGACACCTTCCTCACGCTGGTCGCCGAACAGGCCGCGGCCGCGTGAGCGGTCCCGACACGTTGGTCTTTCTGGCGAGCCATGAACTGCGCCTGGGCTGGCGCGACTGGCTGTCGCTGATGACGGCGGGGCGGCGCACCCGCGCGCGCACCGCCACCATCGCACTGATCGTGTTTGCCGTCTTCATGCACGGTCTGGCCTATTCGATGGTGGCCGGCTACGCGGGCATGGGAGTAGTACCCGACAAGACGACGCTGGTTGTGGTCACCGGCACCATGCTGCTGTCGTGGACGCTGCTGCTGTCGCAGGCGATGGAGTCGGTCACGCGCGCGTTTTATTCGCGCTCCGATCTCGACCTGATCCTGACCTCGCCGATCAACCCGCGCAAAGTCTTCGCGGTGCGGATCGGCCGCATCGCCGTCTCGGTTGCAGTTGTCGCCATGCTGCTGGCGGCGCCCTTCATCAACGTGCTGGCGATGCTCGGCGGCGTGCGCTGGCTGGCGGCCTTCGGGGTGGTCGCCGCCATGGGCGCGGTCGCGGCGGCCTTGGCGGTCGCGCTGACCATCGCGCTGTTCCGCACCATCGGCGCCAAGCGTACGCGGCTGGTAGCCCAGATCGTGGCGGCGGTGATCGGCGCCTCGTTCGTCATCGGCATGCAGATCGCGGCCATCCTGTCGTTCGGCAGCCTGTCGCGCTTTGCCGCCATGCAATCGGACTGGCTGGTGGCGCGCGCGCCCGATCGCGGCAGCACTTTATGGTGGCCGGCGCGCGCCTTACTGGGCGACGCCGGCGCGCTGGCGGTGGTCGCAGGTGTAGCCCTGGCGCTGCTGGGCGCATCGATCGCGATCTTCGCCGGCAGCTTCGGCGACCATGCCATGGCGGCAGCGGGCGTATCGAACGCCGTCGTCCGCCAGCGCCGCTGGCCGCTTGGCTTTCGCCGCCGCTCCGCCGCCAGCGTGCTGCGGCAGAAGGAATGGACGCTTTTGCGCCGCGACCCCTGGCTGGTGTCGCAAACCTTGATGCAGATGCTTTATCTGCTGCCGCCCGCGCTGATGTTGTGGCTCAGCTTCCGCGACGGCAGCAGCGCCTTGGTCGTGCTGGTTCCCGTGGTGGTGATGGCGGCCGGTCAGCTTGCCGGCGGGCTGGCCTGGCTTTCGATTTCGGGCGAGGACGCGCCCGACCTGGTTGCCACCGCGCCGATCGCGGCCCGCCGCATCGTATGGGCCAAGATCGAAGCGGTGATGGGCGCCATCGCACTGGTGTTTGGGCCGCTGGTTGCCGCGCTGGCATTCGCCGCGCCTACGGTCGCGCTGGTGACGGGGCTGGGCGTGGCACTCGCGGCCGCTTCGGCCACGCTGGTTCAACTTTGTTTCCGGGTGCAGGCCAAGCGCAGCCAGTTCCGCCGCCGGCAGACGTCGTCGCGTATCGCGACGTTCGCCGAGGCGTTCTCCTCGATTGGCTGGGCCGGCTGCGCCGCGCTGGCGGCGGCAGGAACCTGGGCGGCAATATTCCCCGCATTGATCGCCATCGGCGTGCTGGCCGGCGTGCGTATGATCAGCCCGCCGCGCGCATGATCAGCCGGCCGCGGGCGTAGCATCTTCATAGGCGATGTGGTGAGCGCGATTTGTCTTGCCGCGGTGTCTCATTTGCAGGAACACCAGCAGTCCGACCACGACCAGATTGAGAACATTGGCGGCGATGCCGGCGGCGAAGGCCGGCGCGTAATAGCCGAAATGGTCGTAGAGCAGACCGGCGAGCCAGCCGCCCGAGGCCATGCCGAGACCGCTGAACAGAAGCAGCGTCGGAATCCGCCAGGAGGCCTGCGCGGCCGGGAATAATTCACGCAGCGCCAGCACATAGGCCGGGATGATGCCGGAGAATCCGAGGCCGAAAGCGGCGGCCACGGTGAACAGGCCGACTTCATCCTGCGTCAGCAGGAATGCTGACATGGCCGCGCACTGCCAGGCCGAGCCGATCAGCACGGTGGCGAGCCCGCCGATACGGTCTGAGATGGCCCCCCAGATCTGCCGGCTGAGGAAGGCGGTGCCGAGCAGCACCGACAGCATCAGCGCGCCGGCCGAGCGGCTGATGCCGAGGTCGCTGCAGAACGCGACCAGATGGCCCTGCGGCATCGACATCGGGATGCAGCACAGCACGGCAGCGGCGCACATCATTGCAAAGGCCAAATTGGGCGGCAGGCCGAGCACGCGCACCTTGCGCGCGCCGCCGCCGGACGCCACGGCCGGGTGAATCACTTCCGGCGGCCGGTGAAAGAAGATCAAAGCGAGCGGTACGATGACGACGATCTCGGCGAGCGCGTACCACAGCATAGTCTGCCGCCAGCCGAACGCGGCGAGCGCGCGCTCGAACACCGGCGGCCACAGCGCGCCGGCCAGATAGCTGCCGCTCGAAATAAGCGCCAGCGCCGAGCCGCGCCTGCGGTCGAACCAGCGGCTGACATAGATGTACATCGGCGCGTTGATGCCGCCGAGCCCGATCAGGCCGATGAACAGACCATGCCCGATCCACAGCGGCCAGTGCGGACCCAGAGTCGAGATTGCCAAGCCGACCCCGATCATCAGCGCGCCGAACAGCACGGTCCAGCGCGTGCCGACGCGGTCGGCGATGCGGCCCATCACGATGCCGCCGACGCCGGAGCCGAGCCAGGCCAGCGCCGAGGCGAGCGCGGGGATCGAGCGCGTGCCGCCCACTTCGGCGGCGATGTCCTTGAGCGCCACCGCGGTGATCCAGGCGGCGCCGAACGACATCATCATGATGAATAGCGCCACGCTGGCGACCACCCAGGAGGCTTTGCTCTCGATCGATGAGGAGGAATTCATTAAGGCGGGACCCGGCTGGCCGTCCCTTCTACACACCGCATATAATTTGACTACCCATTCTGGTGGGAGGCTGCCTTGTCTGCTGCATTGCGCCAAAATGCGCGAATCCCCGCCGGTTGGAAATTTCCTTCTCTGGCGCAGCCCGAAAACGAAATTGACCGCGGGGCGCCGCGGTGACAGGTTTTCTTATGCTTTCCTTGGCGTTTTGCCCGCTTTGCGCTGCGCCGCGGGAGCCTATATGAGTGTTGCCCGGGCGGCATTAGACTGATGGTTCCACGCTTTTACCAAGGCCACCCATGACGCTGCGACCTGTCAGCCTCGACGATAAATACGATCTGAACCAGTCGCACGTGCTGGTGACCGGCTATCAGGCGTTGATTCGCGCTTGCCTCATGCAAAAAGAGCGCGACCGCCGGGCCGGCTTGAACACCGGCGGGTACCTGACCGGCTATCGCGGGTCGCCGCTCGGCGGGCTCGACCAGCAATTCATGAAGGCCGGTCATGAATTGGCCGCCGCCGATATCAAGTTCCAGCCCGGCATCAACGAGGAACTCGCCGCCACCGCCCTGTGGGGCACCCAGCAGGCCGAGCTGCGCGGCGAAGGCAAGTTTGATGGCGTGTTCGGCCTCTGGTACGGCAAGGGTCCCGGCGTCGACCGTTCCGGCGACGTATTCCGCCACGCCAATCTCGCCGGCACCGCCAGGAACGGCGGCGTGCTGGCGCTCATGGGCGACGACCACACCGCCGAATCCTCCACCACCGCGCATCAGTCGGAATTCCATTTCGTCGACGTGATGATGCCTATCCTCAATCCGGCCGGCGTGCAGGAGATCATCGACTACGCGCTCTATGGCTGGGCCATGTCGCGCTACACCGGCACTTGGACCGCGCTCAAATGCATGCATGACACGGTGGAGTCGACCGGCGTGGTCGATGGCAGCCTCGATCGCGTAAAGATCATCACGCCTGATGATTTCCGCATGCCCGAGGGCGCGCTCAATATCCGCCTGATCGACAGCATCCTCGGTCAGGAAGCGCGCCTGCACGATTACAAGCGCGACGCCATGTTGGCGTTCGTGCGCGCCAACAAGCTCAACAAGATAATCACCTCGGGCGGCCGCAATCCGAAGATCGGCATCATCACCACCGGCAAGACCTATCTCGACGTGCGCCAGGCGCTCGACGAGTTGGGGCTGGACGAGGTCAAGTGCAACGATCTGGGTGTGCGCCTTTTCAAGATTGCCTGCGTATGGCCGATTGACCGCCAGGAGCTGTTGGATTTCGCGCAGGGCCTCGATCTCATCATCGTGGTCGAGGAGAAGCGCTCGCTGATCGAAGTGCAGGTGCGCGAGGAACTCTACGGCACCGCCAACCAGCCGGTCTGCATCGGCAAGAAGGACGAGCAGGGCAACTGGCTGTTCCCGGTCAAGGGCGCGCTCGATCCCAACGACGTCGCGGTCTGCATTGGCGAGCGGCTGCTGCGCTACGGCGGCAACGAAGAACTCAGCGCCAATGTGGCGCGGCTGAAAACGGCGCAGCGCGCGCTCGCCGAGACCGCCGATGTCGGCGCGCGCATTCCCTATTTCTGCTCGGGCTGTCCGCACAACACCTCGACCCGCGTGCCGGAGGGCAGCCGCGCCTATGCCGGCATCGGCTGTCATTACATGGCGCAATGGATGGAGCGCGAGACGCTCGGCTACACCCAGATGGGCGGCGAGGGCGCCAATTGGATCGGCGAGGCGCCGTTCTCCAAGCGCGAGCACGTGTTCCAGAACCTGGGCGACGGCACCTATAACCACTCCGGCAACATGGCGATCCGCGCCGCCATCGCCTCCGGCGTGAAGATGACCTACAAGATTTTGTTCAACGACGCGGTGGCGATGACCGGCGGCCAGTCCAATGACGGCGGGCTCACGGTCGACCAGATCGCCCGCCAGGTGGCCGCCGAGGGCGCCAGCCGCGTGGTCGTAGTCACCGACGAGCCGTGGAAATACCCCAAGGACACCGACTGGCCGCGCGGCCTGACCGTTCATCACCGCGAACTGCTCGACGCCGTGCAGCGTGAGCTCACCACGGTGCCGGGCGTCAGCGTACTCATTTACGATCAGACCTGCGCCGCCGAGAAGCGCCGCCGCCGCAAGCGCGGCACGTTCCCGGATCCCGATAAGCGCGTGGTAATCAACGATCTGGTGTGCGAAGGCTGCGGCGACTGCGGCGTGAAATCGAATTGTGTCTCGGTGCAGCCACTGATGACCGAATGGGGCCGCAAGCGCACCATCGACCAGTCGAGCTGCAACAAGGATTATTCCTGCGTCAACGGCTTCTGCCCGTCCTTCGTCACCGTGCACGGCGCCCGGCTCAAGCGCGGCGAGGGCGTGGCGGAACCGAGCGACTGGCCGGCACTGCCAAAGCCAAGCGTGCCGCTGATCAATCATCCCTTCAGCATCATCGTCACCGGTATCGGCGGCACCGGCATTGTCACCATCGGCGCCATTGTCGGCATGGCCGCGCATCTGGAAGGCAAGGGCGTCGGCGTCATCGACATGGCCGGCCTCGCGCAGAAGGGCGGCGCGGTCTACAGCCATATCCGTATCGCCAATGCGGCGGACGATATTCACGCCATCCGGGTCGCCGCCGGCAGCGCCGATCTGGTACTGGGCGGCGACATCGTCGTCGTCGGCAACAAGAAGGTAATGAGCGCGATGAAGGCGGGCCATACCCGCGTCATCGTCAATACCGCCGAATTCCTGCCCGGCGACTTCACCCGCAATGCCGAATATTCGCTGCCGACCGAGCGGCTCAAGCGCGCCATCGTTGCTGCTACCGGCCGCGAGCGCAGCAATTTCGTCGATGCCGGCCGTCTGGCGACTGCGCTTTTGGGTAATTCGATCGGCGGCAACATGTTCATGCTCGGCTATGCTTATCAGGTCGGCGCGCTGCCGCTGTCGGCGGAGGCGGTCGAGCGCGCCATCGAAATGAACGGCGAGGCGGTGCCGATGAATATCGCGGCGTTCCGTTACGGCCGCCGCGCGGCGATCGATCCGGCGGCGGTCGAGGCCTTGATCGCGCCGCGCCCGCAGGAGAGCAACGACTCGCTCAAGCTGTCGCAGTCGTTTGACGAAACGGTCGAGCGCCGCGTCGCCTTCCTCACCGCCTATCAGAGCGCGCGTTATGCGCGGCGCTATCGCGGCTTGGTCGATAAGCTGCGCGCGGCGGAAGTGGCAAAAGCGCCCGGCCAGTGCGCGCTGGCGGAAGCGGTGGCGCGCTATCTGTTCAAGCTGATGGCCTACAAGGACGAATACGAAGTGGCGCGGCTTTACACCGACACGTCATTCGTCGAAAGCGTGCGGTCGAAATTCGACGGCGACAATCTGCGTTTCGAATTTCATCTGGCGCCGCCGCTGCTCGCCAGGCGCGATCCCGTGACCGGCGAGCCGAAGAAGATGTCGTTCGGTCCCTGGATGCTCAAGGCGTTCGCGGTGCTGGCGAAGTTCAAGTTCCTGCGCGGCACGCCGTTTGACCCATTTGGCTATACAATTGAGCGCCGCAGCGAACGCCAATCGATCGCGGACTACGAGGTGCTGCTGGCGATGATCGTTACCGAACTGAGCGGCACCAATCATCATATTGCCGTGGCGCTCGCCGCCATCCCGGAGAAAATCCGCGGTTTTGGGCCGGTCAAGGCGCGCCATCTCGTCGCGGCCAAGGCCGAGGAAGCCGCCTTGCGCGAGCAATTCCGCACTGGCGCCGCGCCATTTCTCAAGGCGGCCGAGTAATTTAACCCCCTGTGCGACCAAATACCGACCGGCCGGAGGCTTGACCGGCCTCCGGCGGTGTTTTCATATCGTGGCGACAAGACCGCCCATAAGGCGGCGAGGGGGTGCGGGGCTGCGCCTTACGGTCATGCGGCCGAATGGGAGGATAATACTGTGGCGCTCAACGCCTCTGCCGTGGCGGATACGTTCCCTAAGTTATTGATTCGTAACGCGCATTTGTACGGGTCGCGGCCGTCTATGCGGCACAAGGATCTCGGCGTCTGGCAGACCTGGACCTGGGAGCAGGTGCTGGAACTGGTGCGCGCCTATGCGGTCGGCCTTAACCGGCTCGGCCTCAAGCGCGGCGAGACCATCGCCATTGTCGGCGCCAACCGGCCGAAACTGTATTGGTCGGTGATGGCGGCCCAAATGCTCGGCGCCGTTCCCGTGCCGGTCTATTCGGATGCGGTGGCTGACGAACTCTGTTTCGTGCTTGCCCACGCTGAGGCGCGCTACGCCGCGGTCGAGGATCAGGAGCAGATCGACAAGCTGCAGTCGGTGGCGGAGCGTCTGCCGAAACTCACGCTGATGATCTACGACGAAAAACGCGGGCTGCGTGACTACGACCACGCCCGCCTGCGCTCCATGGACGATGTCATCGATGAAGGGAGAAAGGCGCTCGCCGATCCGGCGGTTGGCGCCTGGCTCGATGCCGAGATCGCCGCAGGCAAGGGCTCCGATCCCTCCATTATCCTCTACACCTCGGGCACCACCGGCGCGTCCAAGGGCGTGGTGCTGACCGGCGAACGCTCGATCAAAGCGGCGTCCGACACCGTCGTCTTCGACAAGCTGAACGAGAATGACGTGGCGCTCGCCTATCTGCCGCTCGCCTGGGTCGGCGATCATTATTTGAACTACGCGCAAGGCATGGTCGCCGGCTTCTGCACGGCCTGCCCGGAAAGCGCCGACACCGCGATGTCGGATCTGCGCGAGATCGGGCCGAGCTTTTATTTCGCCCCGCCGCGCACGCTTGAACTCCTGCTTACGCGCGTGATGATCCGCATGGAGGACGCCGGCCTGCTCAAGCGCAAGCTGTTCCACTATTTCATCGGCGTGGCGCGGCGCTACGGCGAGCGAATCCTCAATGGCCAGCCGGTCGGTCTCATCGGCCGGCTGCTGTACGGGCTGGGCAATATTCTGCTCTATGCCCCGCTCAAGAACGTACTGGGCTTTTCGCGGGTACGCGTGGCCTATACCGCCGGCGAAGCTATCGGCCCGGATCTGTTTGCGTTCTACCGCTCGATCGGCCTCAATCTGAAGCAGCTTTACGGCCAGACCGAAGCCTTCCTTTATGTCACCGCGCAGCCGGACGGCGAAATCTATTCCGACACCGTGGGGCCGGCCTGTCCGAACGTGGAAATCCGCATCGCCGAGAACGGCGAAGTGCTGTTCAGATCGCCGGGCATGTTCTCGGGCTATTTCAAGGACGCCGCCAAGACCGCCGAAGCGATGACGCCGGACGGCTTTGTGAAGACCGGCGATGCCGGTTTCTTCGACGAGAAAACCGGACACCTGAAAATCATCGACCGCGCCAAGGATGTCGGCCGTCTCAACGACGGCACGCTGTTCCCGCCAAAATACATCGAGAACAAGCTCAAATTCTATCCCAATATTCGCGAAGTGGTGGCGCTCGGTGACAAGCACGATTTCGTTTGCGTGATGCTCAATATCGACCTTACCGCGGTGGGCAGCTGGGCTGAGCGCAACAACGTGGTCTACGGCTCCTATCAGGAGCTTGCCGGGCATCCCTTGGTCTACGACATGATCGAGAAACATGTCGCCGAGGCGAACCGCTCGCTGGCCGCGGACAAGGTGATGGCGGGCGCGCAGATCAAGCGTTTCCTCATTCTGCACAAGGAACTCGACGCCGATGACGGCGAACTCACGCGTACCCAGAAGGTCCGCCGCGGCTTCATCGCCGAGCGCTATGCGCCGCTGATCAAGGCGCTCTATGACGGATCCAAGGAAGCCGATATCTCGACCGAGGTGACGTTCGAGGATGGCCGCAAGGGCATCATCAGCGCGCGGGTGAAAATACGCGATATAAAAATCGAGCCGGCCGCCGCGCCGATGGGGAAGGCGGCATGAGAGCGCCGGGCGGACCCGAAGTCGCGGTCGGCGATGTGCTCCTGTCGGTGGAGAACGTCTCGCTGTCGTTCGGCGGCGTGACGGCGGTGAGCGACGTCTCCTTCGACATCCGCAAGGGCGAAATCCGTGCGATTATCGGGCCAAACGGCGCCGGCAAGACCTCGATGCTCAACGTCATCAACGGCTTCTATACGCCGCAGCAGGGCCGCATCACCTTCAAGGGCGAAACGCGTTCCAAGATGCGTCCGCACGACGCCGCGCATGGCGGCATTGCCCGCACGTTCCAGAACGTCGCGCTGTTCCGCGGCATGACCGCGCTCGACAACATCATGGCCGGCCGCACGCTGAAGATGCACAAGAACTTCTTCTGGCAGTTGCTGCGCTATGGGCCGGCCATGGCGGAAGAAGTCGAGCACCGCCACGTCGTCGAGGAAATCATCGAGTTTCTCAAGATCCAGGAAATCCGCCGCACGCCGGTCGGCCGGCTGCCCTATGGCTTGCAGAAGCGCGTCGAACTCGGCCGTGCGCTCGCCATGGAGCCGGAACTGCTGCTGCTCGACGAGCCGATGGCGGGCATGAATATCGAAGAGAAAGAGGACATGTCGCGTTTCGTGCTCGACGTGAACGGTCATTTCGGCACCACCATCGCGCTGATCGAACACGACATGGGCGTGGTGATGGATTTGTCCGATCGCGTCGTTGTGCTCGATCACGGCATCAAGATCGCCGACGGCACTCCCGACGAAATGAAGAAGAACCAGGCGGTGATCGACGCTTATCTCGGAGTCGCACATTGAGGAATCTGGCGCATTGAGGGCGAATTGATGGGTCTGCTCTACCAAATCTTCATCGACCCCTTCGTGCAGATGGGCCAGGCGCCCGATCTGCTCGTGCAGACGCTGTGGGAAGGCCTGGTCGGCGGCATGCTCTATGCGCTGATCGCGCTCGGCTTCGTGCTGATCTTCAAGGCCTCGGGCGTGTTCAATTTCGCGCAAGGCATCATGGTGGTGTTTGCCGCGCTCACGCTGGTTGGACTGCATACCGCCGGCGTGCCGGCATTCCTTGCCCTCGGGCTCACCATCGCGGTGATGTTCGGCCTTGCCTTCACCATCGAGCGCGTCGTGCTGCGGCCGCTGGTCAACCAGCCCGACATCATCCTGTTCATGGCGACCTTCGGGATCACCTATTTTCTGATCGGCTTCGGCGAATTCGTGTTCGGCGGCGATCCGAAGGTGATGATCACGGATGCGCTTTATTTGCCGAAGGGCTCGATCACCTACAAGGCGTTCGGCGGGATCGTCGGCGTGCAGCGGCTCGATATCGTGGCCGTCGTCGTCGCCTCGATCATGGTGGCTGGGCTCGGCGTGTTCTTCTCCAAGACCCGCATCGGCCGTGCGCTGCGCGCGGTCGCCGACAGTCATTCGGCGGCGCTGTCGGTCGGCATCTCGCTTGAGCAGATATGGGTGATCGTCTGGTTCGCCGCCGGTCTGGTGGCGCTGGTCACCGGCATCTTCTGGGGCGCGCGCTCGGACGTGTCGTTCGCGCTCGAAGTCATCGCGCTCAAGGCGCTGCCAGTGCTGATCCTCGGCGGCTTCACCTCGATCCCAGGCGCCATTGTCGGCGGCTTGATCATCGGCATCGGCGAGAAGCTCGGCGAATTCTACTGGGGGCCGCTGGTCGGCGGCGGCACCGACGCCTGGTTTGCCTACGTGATCGCGCTGGTGTTCCTGCTGTTCCGCCCGCAAGGGCTGTTCGGCGAAAAAATCATTGAGCGGGTATAGAGCATGATCCCGAAAAGTGGGCACCGGTTTTCGGATAAGATCATGCTCAGAAAAAGCATGATCCAGAAAAGTGGCTACCGGTTCCCCGCCTACGCGAAGCCGGCTTCGGCGGGCGAAGGTAGGTCGGATAAGATCATGCTCAGAAAAGAGTAACAAAAATGTTTTACCGCGAGGCCGGGCAATTCAAGACCAGCTACGCCAGCGATCAGGCGGTGTTCCCGATTCTGCAGGACCGCATCGGCATCGCCATCATCCTGTTTATCGCGTTCGTCATTATTCCGGTCACCGGCAACGACTTCATCGTCAACGCGGTGATGATCCCGTTTTTGATCTTCTCGCTGGCGGCGATCGGGCTCAACCTGCTCACCGGTTATACCGGACAATTGTCGCTCGGCACCGGCGCCTTCATGGGGGTCGGGGCCTATGCCTGCTACAAGCTGACGTCGATATGGCCCGATGTAAACATTGTGATCTGGGTGGTTGTCTCCGGCTTTTTCGCGGCCGCGGTTGGCGCGGTGTTCGGGCTGCCTTCGCTGCGCATCAAGGGCTTCTATCTCGCGATTGCGACGCTGGCGGCGCAGTTCTTCCTGGAATGGTGCTTCACCCGCATCCCGTGGCTCTATAACTACAATATCTCCGCGGCCATCGAAGTGCCGCAGCGCGAGCTGTTCGGCATCATCGTCACCGGTCCGCGTGCCAGCGCCGAGACACGCTATTACATCGTTCTAATTATCGTCGTGGCGATGACCTGGATGGCGTCGAATCTCGTGCATGGGCGCATTGGCCGCATGTGGATGGCGGTACGCGACATGGACATCGCGGCCGAACTCATGGGCATCCGCCTGCTGCCGACCAAGCTCTTGGCCTTCGCGGTATCTTCCTTCTATTGCGGCGTATCCGGCGCCCTGATGGTATTTCTCTGGTATGGCGGGGCGGAATCGGCCGTTTTCAATATCAACCAGAGCTTCACCATCCTGTTCATGATCATCATCGGCGGGCTCGGCAGCATTCTGGGGTCTTTCCTGGGCGCGGCGCTGATCTATATCCTGCCCATTATCCTGCGTTTTGTGCCGCCCGAGCTGGGCATCCCGCTGCACGCGGCGACCGTCGAGCACATCACTTTTATGACCGTGGGTGTGCTGATCATCTTCTTCCTGATCGCCGAGCCGGCAGGTCTTGCCCGGCTCTGGCAGATCGGTAAACAAAAATTGAGGGTGTGGCCGTTTCCGTACTGATGGTGCAAGATAGCCCCAATTTCCGACCGTGGCCTCGGCCACGGCTCCGAAATCGCCCAACTTACCGAGGCGGGCGAATGTAGAAACCAGAGGCGCGCCAAGATACCGGCGCGAACCAAAGGGAGGAACGCGATGAAGGCAAGACAACTGTTTGTTGCGATTGCCTGTGCAGGCTTGGTGACGGGCGCCGTGCTCGCCAGTAAAGCCGAGGCGCAGGACTCGATCTACGTGCCGCTGCTGACCTACCGCACCGGCCCCTACGCCAATTCCGGTATTCCGATCGCCAACGGCATGCACGACTATCTCAGCATGCTCAACGAACGCGATGGCGGCATTGGCGGCGTCAAGCTCAATATCGAGGAATGCGAAACCGGCTATGATACCAAGAAGGGTGTCGAGTGCTGGGAATCGATCAAGGGCAAGAACCCGGCGGTCGTAAACCCGTATTCAACCGGCATCACGCTGCAACTGATCCCGAAGGCCGCGGTCGACAAGATTCCGGTGTTGTCGATGGCCTACGGCCTGTCGGCTTCGGCTGTCGGCAATGACTTCCCCTGGATCTTCAATCCGCCGGCCACCTATTGGGACGGCATGTCGATGATCCTGCGCTATATCGGCGGCAAGGAAGGCGGTCTCGATAAGCTCAAGGGCAAGACCGTCGGCTTCATTTTCCTCGAAAGCGGTTACGGCCGCGAGCCGATCCCGCTGCTCGAGCAGTTCGCCAAGGATTACGGCTTCTCCGTGAAGCTCTATTCCGTCGCGGGCAAGGAAATGCAGGACCAGTCGGCGCAATGGCTCGCCGTACGGCGCGATCGTCCGGCCTATATGATCATGTGGGGCTGGGGCGCCATGAACCCGACCGCGATCAAGCGCGCGGCCGAAAACGGCTACCCGATGGATCACTTCATCGGCGTGTGGTGGTCGGGCAGCGATGACGACGGCCGTGGCGGCGGAGCGGCGGCCAAGGGCTATCTCGCTCTCAACTTCAGCGGTCTCGGCCCGGACTTCCCTGCCATCCAGGACATCAAGAAATTCGTCGTGGACAAGGGCAAGAGCCAGGTCGAGAAGGACAAGTTCGCGGAGAACTTCTACAACCGCGGCGTCTACAACTCGGTGCTGGTCGCGGAAGCGATTCGCAATGCGCAGAAGCTATCGGGCAAGAAGGTCGTGAAGGGCGAAGACGTTCGCCGCGGTCTTGAAACCTTGCACATCACCGAAGCGCGCTGGAAAGAACTCGGCTTCCCGAACTTCGCGGCGCCGATCGTGGCTGTGAGCTGTGCCGACCACAACGGTCACGGCCCGGCCTATATGACACAATGGGATGGCGCCAAGTGGGTGAAGGTCTCCGATTGGATCCAGCCCATCAAGGAAAAGGTGCGTCCGATGCTCGACGCGGCGGCCAAGGAATACGTCGAGAAGAACGCCGGCTGGCCGAAGCGTACCGAAGCTTGCGACAAGGCGTCGTAAGCGAGAACGCTCACGATGGAAAAAGACCTCTCCCCGTTCGCGGGGAGAGGACTGCTTTTTGGAGATTGACCGATGTCCGCCGTCGAGCACACAGACGTCGCGCCCGCCGCGCAGACCGCGCATATCCTTAAGGTCAACAATATCGAAGTGATCTACGATCACGTCATCCTGGTGCTCAAGGGTGTCTCGCTCGATGTGCCGAAGGGCGGCATCGTAGCGCTGCTAGGGGCCAACGGCGCCGGCAAGACCACCACGCTGAAAGCGATATCCAACCTGTTGCACGCCGAACGCGGCGACGTTACCAAGGGCTCGATCGTGTTCGAAGGCGACGAGGTGCAGGACTTGTCGCCCAACGAGTTGGTGCGGCGCGGCTGCATCCAGGTGATGGAAGGCCGCCATTGTTTCGGCCATCTGACTATCGAGGAAAACCTGCTCACCGGCGCATTCACCAGGCGTGACGGCAAGGCCGCGATCAAGCGCGACATGGATCTGGTCTATGGTTATTTCCCCAAGCTCGCCGAGCGCAAGAATTCGCTCGCCGGCTACACCTCGGGCGGCGAGCAGCAGATGTGCGCTATCGGCCGCGCGCTGATGTCGCGGCCGAAGATGATCCTGCTCGACGAACCGTCGATGGGACTGGCGCCGCAGATCGTCGAGGAAATTTTCGTAATCGTGAAAGACTTGAACGAGCGCGAGGGCGTCTCGTTCCTGCTCGCCGAGCAGAACACCCATATGGCGCTGCGCTTCGCCCGCTACGGCTACATTCTCGAAAACGGCCGCGTGGTGATGGACGGCGAGGCCAAGTCGCTGGCCGACAACGAGGACGTCAAGGAATTCTACCTCGGCATTTCCGAAGGCCGGCGTAAATCGTTCCGCGATGGCAAGCACTATCGGCGGCGCAAGCGCTGGCTGGCGTAAATTGACAGCGTCACCGAGCGATCCTCTCTTCGCGCTTCTGAAGCCCGAGCGGCTGACCGCGGTGGTGGATATCGGCGCCAATCCGATTGACGGCGTCCCACCCTATCGGTCGTTTCTCGATAAGGGATTGTGCCGCCTCATCGGGTTCGAACCGCAAGTGGACGCACTTGCTGCGCTCAACAAGAAAAAGCGCGAGACGGAGACATATCTCCCTTACGTGGTCGGTGACGGAACCGAGGCGACCCTGCGCCTTTGTCAGGCACCGGGAATGACCAGTCTGTTGGTGCCGGACCCGATCGTGCTCAAGCACTTTGCCGGCTTTTCCATTTGGGGCAAAGTGCTGCGGGAAATGCGGGTGCCGACGCGGCGGCTCGACGACATTTCCGAGGTGGCCGTAGTCGATTTTCTAAAAATCGACGTGCAAGGTTCGGAACTTTCGGTATTCAAGAACGGAGTACAAAAGCTCGGCGCTGCCGTCGCAATCCAGACGGAGGTATCGTTTCTGCCTCTTTACATCGGTCAACCGGTATTCGGCGAAATCGATCTTGAATTGCGCCGATTGGGATTCATCCCGCACGCATTTGCCACCATCAACAAGCGCCTTATCGCGCCACTGGAGAACCCGAAGAACCCATATGAGGGTCTCAACCAGCTTCTTGAGGCCGACATTGTTTATGTCCGCGATTTCATGCACGAGGGCCGCTTGCAGCCGGAACAGCTTAAGCACCTCGCTTTGATCGCCCATCACTGTTTCGGTTCTTACGACCTCGCGTTCAATTGCGTGCATCAACTGGCAATTCGGGGCATGATTGCAGGGGACGCGCAAACTCAGTATCTCAAAATCATTCAGACCGGCCGGTAGATATGCTTGGCGACCACTACGACGCCCTGGAAACCCGCGACGCCGCCGTGCGCGAGCGCGAACAGTTCGCAGCCCTGCCCGGGATTATCGCGGGCGCCATGACCGCGCCGGGTTGGGCCAAGCATCTTGCGGGCATCGACGCAAAGGCGGTGAGTTCGCGCGCCGCGCTGGCCAGGCTGCCGGTGCTGCGCAAGGCGGATATCGCGGCCTTGCAGAAGGAAAGTCCGCCGTTCGGCGGTCTCAACGTGACGCCGCCCGGCAAGGCGCGCCGGCTGTTGATGTCGCCAGGGCCGATCTTCGAGCCGGAAGGCGACGGCGCCGACTGGTGGGGTTCCGCGCGCGCGCTGTTTGCCGCCGGTTTCCGCGCGGGCGACATTGTGCACAACTCGTTTGCCTATCACCTCACGCCCGGCGGCTTCATCCTGGAGTCGGGCGCGCGAGCGCTCGGCTGCGCGGTAATCCCCGGCGGCGTCGGCAATACCGAGCAGCAGCTTGAAGCTGTCGCTCACTACAGGCCATCGGGCTATGTCGGCACGCCGGATTTCCTGAAAATCCTGCTCGACAGCGCCGAAAAAACGGCCAAGGACGCCTCGTCCATCAAGCGCGGCCTGGTCTCGGGCGCGGCGCTGCCGGGCTCGCTGCGCGAGGAGTTGGGCGCGCGTGGCGTGGCCGTACTGCAGTGCTACGCTACCGCCGAACTCGGCGTGATCGCGTATGAGTCTCCCGCACGCGAAGGCATGATTGCTAATGAGTCGGTCATTGTCGAAATCGTGCGGCCCGGCACCGGCGATTGCGTCGCCGAAGGCGAGGTCGGCGAAGTGGTGGTGACATCGTTTAATCCCGACTACCCGATGATCCGCCTCGGCACCGGCGATCTGTCCGAGTTGCTGCCGGGTATCTCGCCTTGCGGGCGCACGAATATACGCATCAAGGGCTGGATGGGCCGCGCCGATCAGACCGCCAAGGTCAAGGGCATGTTTGTGCACCCCAAGCAAGTCGCCGGGGTGGCCGCCCGCCATCCCACGCTCCAGCGCGTGCGACTGGTGGTCGGCCGCGAGGCCGAGCAGGACACCATGACGCTGATGGCGGAATGCGCCGCACCCGATTTGGCGCTTGAGGCCGCGGTCGCCGCCACGCTGCAGTCGATCACCAAGCTCAAAGGCGCGGTCAAGCTGGTCGCGCCGGGCACGCTGCCGAACGACGGCAAGGTGATTGCTGACGAGCGCAAGCCATGATCCCAGCCGCCGTCGCGCATCCTCCGCAAGATCATCCAGCGGTATTGCCGCGACGCATAGGCGTGCTGCTGGTCAATCTGGGCACGCCCGACGCCACCGACTACTGGTCGATGCGCCGCTATCTGAAGGAGTTCCTCTCCGACCGCCGCGTGATCGAGGAAAACCGCATCAAATGGTGGCTGGTGCTCAATCTCATTATTCTGACCGTGCGTCCCGGCCGCAAAGGCCGCGACTACGACAAGATCTGGAACAAGCAGCGCGATGAATCGCCGCTCAAGACCACAACTCGCTCGCAGTCCGACAAGCTCGAGGAAATTCTGGCGAAGGTCGACAAGCGCATCCGCGTCGACTGGGCGATGCGCTACGGCAATCCGTCGATCCGCTCGCGCATCGAGGCGCTGGCCGCGCAGAATTGCGACCGCATCCTGGTGGTGCCGCTGTATCCGCAATATGCGGCGGCGACCAGCGCGACGGTTTGCGACGAGGCGTTTCGCGCGCTTGAGCGTATGCGCTTTCAGCCGGCCTTGCGGGTGGCAGCGCCCTATTACGACGAGCCCGCCTATATCGACGCGCTCGCCGGTTCGGTCGGTGCCGAGTTGGCGAAAATCAAGTTCAAGCCGGACGTGATCGTCGCCTCGTTCCACGGCATGCCGGAAGACTATCTGCGCAATGGCGATCCGTATTATTGCCACTGCGCCAAGACCGCTCGACTGTTGCGCGCCAAGCTCAAGCTCGACGACGAGCGCCTGATGATGACCTTCCAGTCGCGCTTCGGTCCGGCGGAATGGCTCAAGCCCTATACCGACGCCACCATAAAATCCCTAGGGCAACGCGGCGTGAAGAATGTCGCCGTCGTCATGCCCGGCTTTGCCGCCGACTGCCTGGAGACGCTGGAGGAAATCGCCATGGAGAATGCCGATATCTTCAAAGCGGCGGGCGGCGAGAATTTCGCCGCCATTCCCTGCCTCAACGATTCGGAACGCGGTATGGCGGTCATCCGCGACGTGGTGCTGCGCGAGCTCAAGGGCTGGGTCTAATCGTCATTCCCGGGCGCGAGCGACGCGAGCGAGCCCGGAATTTATAACCCCTGCGCTGCGGAGCATGGATTCCGGGCCCGGCGCTTTGCGCCGTCCCGGAATGACCGGCCGCCCCCCAAATCAACGCCTCATTAACCATGTCGCTTTAACGTCCGTTAACCACTTCCCGCTGGTTGCGCGGGCGCGCGCTTATGGCCGTGCCGCGGCAACCGGAACTAGGAGGCCGCGGAAACGGACGTGCCACGCCTTCCTCTCCACCGTTCAGCCGCGCTGTGCGGCCTGCTGGTCGCCGCTTGCGTGGCGCTAGGCAGCGGCGATGCCGTGGCGCAGATGGCGGCGCCCGATCCGCTGGCGCCGAAGCTGTCGACCGATCCGCGCCAACCGCCGCGCTTCCAGAAATTCGAGCGCCCCGGTCTGGCGCAATTGGGTCCGCCCACGACGTTCACGCCGCCAGCCTCGGCCGCCGGCGATACTGGCTTCGATTCAACAAACAGCCGCAAGGTCACGCCCGCGACCAAGGTCACGACCAAGGCCGGCGCCAAAGCAAAACCCAAATCGATCGGCAATGCGCAGGCAATCGCGCCCGGCGCCGCGGCGCCGGCAAGCGTCTCGCCATACCAGAAGCCGCCGGCAAACTCCGGCAATGGCGCCTACGCCGCCGCGCCCGGCGAGCCGCCGGTACAACTCGGCCCGATCCGCCAACCACCGAAAAAGCGTAAAGCGCGCGGCGAGCCCGACGACCCTTATGCCGCGCTTGGCGTTCATGCCGGCGGTATCATGCTTTATCCGGCAGTCGAGTTGATCGGCGGCTACGATAGCAATCCGGCGCATTCCGCCGGGGCACAGGGCGCCTCGCTCTACACCGTCGCGCCGGAATTGCAGGCGCGCTCGAATTGGTCACGGCACGAGTTCAAGGCCGATCTGCGCGGCGGCTATACCGGCTACAGTCCTGACACCTCGCCGACGCTGAGCCGGCCTTACATCAACGGCAAGGCCGATGGCCGCATCGACGTCAGCAAGTTGACGCGCATCGAACTCGGCACCCGCGTGCTGGTCTCAACGGACAATCCCGGTAGCCCGAACCTACAGGCCGGCTTGGCCAAGCTTCCGGTCTTCACCACCTTCGGCGGCAGCGCCGGCATCGGTCAGAAATTCAACCGCTTCGATCTGTCGCTCAAGGGCGATGCCGAGCGCACCGTCTATCAAAACTCAAGCCTGACCGACGGCAGCACCGTCAGCAATGACGACCGCAACTACAAGCAATACGGCGGCACGCTGCGCGGCGGCTACGAGCTCTCGCCGGGCGTGACGCCGTTCGTCGAAGTTGGCGCCGACACGCGCGTGCACGACCTGGCGACCGATCTGTCCGGCTATCAGCGCAACTCCAAGGGCCTGACCGGTAGAATAGGCTCGACCTTCGAACTTTCACGCCTGCTCACCGGCGAAATCGCGATCGGCTATACGCAGCGAAACTATGAGGATGCGCGGCTGGCGCAACTCAAGGGCCTGATCGGCGATGCTTCGCTGGTCTGGACCGCGAACGCGCTGACAAACGTGAAGCTCACCGCCAAATCGACCGTTGGCGAAGCCACAGTTCCCGGCGTCTCCGGCGTGCTCTACCGCGATGTCGGCTTGCAGGTCGATCATTCGTTCCGGCGCTGGCTGATCGGCAGTCTGAAGCTCGGCTACGGTCTCGACGAGTACGACGGGATGTCGCGCCAGGACAAACGCTTTTCGGCGGGCGTGGGGCTGACCTACAAGCTCACCCGTTCGGCGCAGATCAAGGGCGAGTTCCGCCAGGACTGGCTGCGCTCCAACGTCAGCGGCAACGACTATACCGCGAGCGTCTTCCTGCTCGGGCTACGGTTCCAGCGCTGATGAAGCGCTATTTCCCGCCGAGCAGCCGGCCGATTTCCTCGCGCAGCTCGGGCGCTATATCTTTGCGCTCCAACCCATAGGCGACGTTGGCGGTGAGAAACCCGATCTTGGAACCGCAGTCGAAGCTGCGGCCTTCGAATTTGAGACCGTAGAATGGCTGCGCGCGCGCCAGCGCCATCATGGCGTCGGTGAGCTGGATCTCGCCGCCGGTGCCGGCGGCCTGCTTTCCCAGGAGCTCGAAGATTTGCGGCTGCAGGATGTAGCGCCCGGTGATGGTCAGATTCGACGGCGCTTCGCTCGGCTTCGGC
Source organism: Hyphomicrobiales bacterium (assembly GCA_038206805.1). Lineage (GTDB taxonomy): Bacteria > Pseudomonadota > Alphaproteobacteria > Rhizobiales > Xanthobacteraceae > Pseudolabrys. The sequence continues at coordinate 27,018 of JBBRAL010000009.1, forward strand.
TTCTCAACCATTTTGGTGATCGAGAACGCTTTGCCCTTGGGCGCGCCCACGCCGACCACGCCGTACATGTGCACGCGCTCGGCCGGCACTTCCTCCACCGCGATGATATTGGCGTTGTCGTCGAGGTCGGCGGCGGCGTCGATCATCTGCGCCAAGCAGCCGCGCGAATTCTGCACCAGCACGTCGGGCAGCAGCAGCGCGAACGGCTCATTGCCGACCAGCTCACGCGCGCACCAGACCGCATGGCCGAGGCCGAGCGGCGACTGCTGGCGGGTGAAGCTGAAGGTGCCCGGCTCCGGCAGGTCCTGCGACAACAAAGCGAGGTCCGCCTTCTTGCCACGCTCGACCAAGGTGAGCTCAAGTTCAAACTGGCGGTCGAAATGGTCCTCGATCACGCTCTTGTTACGGCCGGTGACGAAGATGAAATGTTCGATGCCTGCCTGACGCGCCTCGTCCACCACGTGCTGAATCAGCGGCCGGTCCACGACCGGAAGCATTTCCTTCGGCATGGCCTTGGTCGCCGGCAGGAACCGGGTTCCGAGGCCGGCAACGGGAAATATGGCTTTGCGGATGCGGGTCATGCTGAATAACGGCCGTTACGAGGATTGTGACGAGTTCCAATCGAGCAGAAAGCACGCTGGCGCGCGTGGGTCCAGCACATGATCCCGAAAAAAGTAGACTGCTTCTAATAAAGGGCCATGGTCGGTATCCGGGTGGAAAAAGTGAGCTTGTTAACTTCCTGGAAACGATATCGCGGCACCCATAGGGTCCGCGGCTCTAGAGCAAGAGGCGAATCGCAATCGGCATGGGAATTACCCGACCGACCATCATCGCCGGTTTGATCGCTGTGGCCGCCATCGGCGCGGTTGCGGCCCAGGCTAGGCCGGACCGCCGTTCTCCGGAGACGACCGGGACTATCAGGCCGTCGGCGCCCGGCGCGCAATCCGGCGAGCAGCAATGGTCGGGCGAGTCCGGCGCCTCCGGCCACCCTTTGATGAGCGCCGAGGCGATCCGCCAGGCGGCGGCAAATTTTCCAGGCTGCCTCGAACGTCTTTGGCCGCTGGCGGCGCGGCGCGGCGTTTCGCGCGGCCTCTTTCAGAGCTACACGGCGTCGCTCACGCCGGACCTGCGGATCATGGATCTGCTGGACAATCAGCCGGAATTCACCAAATCGTTCTGGGACTATCTCGATATCCTGGTCACCGACGAGCGCATCGAGAACGGCCGCGCGCTGCTGGAAAAATATCGCGCGACCTTCGACGCGGTGGAGAAGGTCTATGGCGTCGACCGGCATATTGTCGCCGCGATCTGGGGCGTAGAGACCAATTACGGCGCCATCGGCGGCGACCGTCCGGTGGTCCGTTCGACCGCCACGCTGGCTTGCGTCGGGCGGCGGCAGAAATATTTCCGCGAGGAATTTCTTTCCGCGCTGGAGATCCTCCAGCGCGGCGACGTCAAGCCCGACCGGCTGGTCGGCTCCTGGGCCGGTGCTTTCGGGCCGACCCAGTTCATGCCGACGACGTTCAAACGTTACGCCGTGGATTTCGATCGCGACGGACGTCGCGATGTGGTCGACTCGGTCGCCGACCTCATCGCCTCGACCGCCAACAACTTGAGGCAGGATGGCTGGGTCAGCGGACAGACCTGGGGCTACGAAGTGGTGGTGCCGGCGACTTTAAATTTTATGCTGACCGACCATCGCCGCATGCAGACGATTGGCGATTGGGAGCGGCAAGGACTGACGCGCCCCGGCGGCAAGCCGTTCCCGCGGCCCGGCGACCGGGCGTTTCTGCTGTTGCCGGCCGGCGTGCAGGGCCCCGGCTTTCTGATGCTGCCGAACTTCCGCACCATCATGAAATACAATCCGGCCGAGGCCTATGCGTTGGCCATTGGCCATCTTGCCGACCGCCTGCGCGGGGCTAAGCCGTTCGCGCAACAATGGCCGCGTTACGAGCGCGTTCTGTCGCGCACCGAGCGGCTCGAGTTGCAGCAATTGCTGGTGCGCCACGGCTACGATGTCGGCGAGCCGGACGGACATCTTGGCGTCAAGACGCGGTCGGCAATCCGCGATTTCCAGGCCAAGGCCGGCCAGGTTCCCGACGGCTTTGCCTCCGTTAGCGTGCTTGACCGGCTGCGGGCGCGTTAATCTCTTTTGCCGGCATTTCGCCCTTATAGCCGGTAGCCGCGCCCCGGCATGCGGCCGTTTTCGTAACCACCCGGCCACCTTCGAGTTGACATTTTTTGCGTGTTATTGACCCATGCTGGGCGGCAAAGGCTATTTGCGGCCGGCGTTTACCCTTACGGATTAAGGGCTTGATAGACTAAGGCTTGGACGATCGGAAGGTTTGGGCGATCGGCATGTTTGAGAAGAAGCGAATTTCACGCTGGCTGGTCGGGGCGGTCATTCTGGCCGCGGCTCAGTGCGCCAGCGTGGCCGCGATCGAAATTGCCGTCACGGCTTCCGCCCAGGCCCAGTCACGCGACGACCGCTATCCGTTTCTGAGCCGGCAGCGTTCGCAGCGACCGGGCGGGTTCTTCGAAAATCTATTCGGGCCGTCGAACCGGCGGGTATTCGAAAGCGAGCCGGCCCAGCCCAGCGACAATTCGCGGGCGCCGAACCCGCGCAAGCCGGATCCAAAAGCCGAGCCGGTTCGGACGACGACCTCGATCGTGGTGTTGGGCGACGGCATGGCCGATTGGCTCGCCTATGGACTGGAAGACGCGTTCTCCGATTCGCCCGAAATCGGCATCATTCGCAAGAACAAGCTTCACTCCGGTCTTCTGCACTATGATCCGAAAGGCGATCTCGACTGGTGGCACGTCGCGCGCGATCTGCTGGCGCAGGAGAAGCCCAGTTATGTGGTCATGATGCTCGGCGTCAGCGACCGCCAGAACATCCGCGAGAAGGACCTCGCCAAAGAAGCCGACAACAAGAAAAAGGCCAAGGATCAAAAAGACAAGGACAAGAAGGACAAGGGCGGCGCCGACCAGAACGCGCAGAACAAGGATCAGGCCGACGAGCCGGATCAGCCGTCGATCATTTCGCCCGAGCCGCCGTCGGGCAAGAGGATCAACGGCATCATCGAGTTCCGCAGCGATCAATGGGAAGCGATCTACTCGCGGCGGATCGACGAGACAGTCGCAGCGCTCAAGAGCAAGGGCGTGCCGGTGTTCTGGGTCGGTCTGCCGTCGATCCGCGGCACCCGCTCGACCGCCGACGTGGTCTTTCTCAACGATCTTTATCGCGCACGCGCGGAGCGCGCCGGCGCGATCTATATCGATGTGTGGGACGGCTTCGTCGACGAGGCCGGAAAATTCGCCACGTACGGCCCGGATTATGAGGGCCAGATGCGGCGCTTACGGTCGGGCGACGGCGTCTATTTCACCAACTACGGCGCGCGCAAGCTCGCGCACTATGTCGAGCGCGAATTGCGCCGCTATATGAGCAATCGAGCGCTGCAAATATCGCTGCCCTCCGGACCGTTGGCGCCCATGCCAGCCGATGGGAAATCCGCCGTGCGGCCATTGGCCGGGCCGGTGGTGCCGCTGACGGTGACGTCGGGAAATACCGACGAACTGCTTGGCGGCGCCGGCGCCGCGCGTAGCGATGCCATCGCCACCCGCGTTCTGGTTAAGGGCGAGCCGGTGCCGGCTCCCGCCGGCCGCGCCGACGATTTCGTCTGGCCACGTGGCGGCGACGCCAAAGCAGCACCGGCGGCGCCCGCTGCCACGACCGCCCTCGCCGAGCCGCCGGCTGAGGCCGCAAAAAAGCCGGTCGAGCCGAAAAGCGGCACGGACGCAAAGACCACCCAGAATAGCGCGGTGAAACCCAAGTTGCAGCACCCGGAAGAGAGCAAGCCAAAGCCGCCGCAAAACAACGCGCCGCGACCGCCCGCGCCGATAGGGCGGGCCGGTCCCTCCGGCTGGTTGCGCTGAGCGAGCAGCGTCAGCGCGGCAGGCTGGTCGATCCCATCAGGAATTTATCGACCGCGTGCGCGCATTGGCGGCCTTCGCGGATCGCCCACACCACCAGCGATTGGCCGCGGCGCATGTCGCCGGCGGAAAACACTTTGGGCACCGATGTAACATATTGCACCGTATCGGCGCTGACATTGCCTCGGCTGTCGAGCGCCACGCCGAGCGATTTGAGCATGCCCTCATGCAGCGGATGCACGAAGCCCATGGCGAGCAGCACCAGATCGGCCTCGATCTCGAATTCCGAGCCGGCCACCGGCTTGAACTTGGCGTCGAGACGCGCGCAATGCAGCGTCTTCACCTGGCCATTTTCGCCGGTGAATTTCTGCGTTCCGACCGCGAAATCGCGCTCGACGCCTTCCTGATGGCTGGATGAAGTGCGCATCTTGAGCGGCCAGTCCGGCCAGGTGAGCATCTTGTTCTCATGCTCGGGCGGCTGCGGCATGATCTCGAAATTGACGACCGATTCCGCGCCCTGGCGGATCGAGGTGCCGATGCAGTCGGAGCCGGTGTCGCCGCCGCCGATCACCACGACTTTTCTGCCCTTGGCGAGGATAGGCTCGATCGCCCCGAGCGGCTCATTGCTGATGCGCCGGTTCTGCTGCGGCAGGAAATCCATGGCGAAATGGATGCCCTTGAGCTCGCGGCCGGGAATCGGTAGATCGCGCGGCTTTTCCGCGCCACCCGATAGCACGACGGCGTCGTGTTCCTTCAGCAGTTTCTGTACCGGCACATTGACGCCGACATCGGCGCCGTAATGGAACGCCACGCCCTCGGCCGTCATCTGCTCGACGCGGCGTTCGACGTGGATCTTCTCCATCTTGAAATCGGGAATGCCGTAGCGCAGCAGGCCGCCGGCCTTGGCCCAGCGCTCATAGACATGCACCTCATGGCCGGCGCGGGCGAGTTGCTGCGCGCAGGCGAGGCCGGCCGGGCCGGAGCCGACCACGGCGACGCGTTTGCCGGTCTTGTGGGCCGGCCGTTCCGGCTTCAACCCCTGTGCAATGGCGCGGTCGGCGATCTCGCATTCGATCGTTTTGATGGTGACCGGATTTTCGTCGATGTTGAGCGTGCAGGAGGCCTCGCACGGCGCCGGGCAGACGCGGCCGGTGAATTCGGGGAAATTATTGGTAGAGTGCAGGTTGCGCGCGGCTTCATCCCAATGGCCGCGATAGACCAGGTCGTTCCAGTCCGGGATCTGGTTGTTGACCGGGCAGCCGGTGGGCGCGCCGGTCAGCCTTGAGGTGCCGTGGCAATAGGGCACGCCGCAGTCCATGCAGCGCGCGGCCTGATCGCGCACTTCCTTTTCCGGCAGCGGAAGCACGAATTCGCGATAGTTCTTGATACGCTCCTCGACGGGGGCGTATTTCCGATCGTGCCGCTCGATCTCAAGAAAGCCGGTGACCTTGCCCATACTACTCCGCGGCCTGCATGGTGGCGGCCTTCTCCTTTGCCATCTCAGCCAGCGCGCGGCGATATTCGACCGGCATCACTTTCTTGAACAGCGGACGATAGCGTTTCCAATCGGCAAGGATTTCGGCCGCGCGCTTGGAATTGGTGTAGCGCGCATGGTTGGAGATCAGCATGTGCAGCCGCTCGGCGTCCTTGCAGGTCAAGTCCGCCATCACGTCGACGCGGCCGTGCGACTCCAGATCGTTCAACTCGTTGTATTCGGCCTCGGCGATCTCTTCTTCTTCCGGCACCGGCTCAAGCTGGACCATCGCCAGGTTGCAGCGGGACTTGAACGTCGCGTCCTCGTCGATCACATAGGCGATACCGCCCGACATGCCGGCGGCGAAATTGCGCCCGGTGACGCCCAGCACGACGACGACGCCGCCAGTCATGTATTCGCAGCAATGGTCGCCGGCGCCTTCGATCACGGCGATGGCGCCGGAATTGCGCACGGCGAAGCGCTCGCCGGCAATGCCACGGAAATAGCACTCGCCGGCAATGGCGCCATACAGCACGGTATTGCCGACGATGATGGATTCCTCCGGTACTATACCTGAATCGGCCGGCGGCCGGATCACGATGCGGCCACCCGACAGGCCCTTGCCGACATAGTCGTTGGCTTCGCCGTCGAGTTCGAAGGTGATGCCCTTGGCGAGCCAGGCGCCGAAACTTTGTCCGGCGGTGCCGGTCATGCGCACATGGATGGTGCCATCGGGCAGGCCGGCATGGCCGTAGCGCTTGGCGACTTCGCCGGACAACATCGCGCCGGCGGCCCGGTCGACGCTGCGGATGGCGGTTTGCAGCCGCACCGGTGCGCCGCGATCAAGGGCTGCCTGCGATTCGGCGATCAGCTTGCGGTCGAGAATGTCGTGGATCTTGTGATCCTGCTTCTCGCAATTGTAGATGGCGGTGCCGGCCGCGGCCTTCGGCATCATGAACAGTTTGGAGAAATCGAGGCCCTTGGCCTTCCAATGCGCCACCAGCTTGCGCTGGTCGAGCATATCCATCTGGCCGATCATTTCATTGAAGTTTCGATAGCCGAGCGCGGCCATGATCTCGCGCACTTCCTCGGCCACGAAGAAGAAATAATTGATGACGTGTTCAGGCTGGCCCTTGAAGCGCTTGCGCAGCACCGGGTCCTGCGTCGCAACGCCGACCGGGCAGGTGTTGAGGTGGCACTTGCGCATCATGATGCATCCGGCGGCGATCAAGGGCGCGGTGGCAAAGCCGAATTCGTCGGCGCCGAGCAGCGCGCCCACCACCACGTCGCGGCCGGTGCGAATGCCGCCGTCGACCTGCACGGATATGCGCCCGCGCAGCCGGTTGGCAACAAGCGTCTGATGCGTCTCGGCCAGGCCGATTTCCCATGGGCTGCCGGCATGTTTGAGCGAGGTGAGGGGGGAAGCCCCGGTGCCGCCCTCGAAGCCTGCAATGGTGACATGGTCGGCGCGCGCCTTGGAAACGCCGGCGGCGACCGTGCCGACGCCAATTTCGGAGACCAGCTTGACCGACACGTCGCCGGTCGGATTGACGTTTTTGAGGTCGAAGATGAGCTGCGCCAGATCCTCGATCGAATAAATGTCGTGGTGCGGCGGCGGCGAGATCAGCCCAACGCCGGGCGTCGAATAGCGCACCTTGGCGATGGTCTTGTCGACCTTGTGGCCGGGCAACTGGCCGCCTTCGCCGGGCTTGGCGCCCTGCGCCATCTTGATCTGCATCATGTCCGAATTGACGAGATATTCGGTGGTGACGCCGAAGCGGCCGGAGGCCACCTGCTTGATGGCCGAGCGCATGCTGTCGCCGTTCGGCAGCGGCTTGAAGCGGTCCACTTCCTCGCCGCCTTCGCCGGTGTTCGACTTGCCGCCGATCCGGTTCATGGCGATGGCGAGCGTGGTATGAGCCTCGCGCGAGATCGAGCCATAGGACATAGCGCCGGTGGAGAAGCGCCGCACGATATTTTTGGCCGGCTCGACCTCTTCGATCGCAATCGGCTTGCGGCCCATGTCCTCAGCCGGTTTGATATTGAACAGACCGCGAATGGTGACCAGCCGCTCGTTCTGTTCGTTCACGATCTTGGCGAAGGCGCGGTAATGATCTTGTGAATTGCCGCGCACCGCATGTTGCAGCCGCGTGACCGTCTCGGCGGTCCAGACATGGTCCTCGCCGCGCATGCGCACGGCATAGTCGCCGCCGACATCGAGCATCGAACGATAGATCGGTGAATCGCCGAAGGCGTCGCGGTGGCGGCGCACCGCCTCTTCGGCGATCTCGGCAAGGCCGACGCCCTCGATGCGAGTCAAGGTTCCGGTGAAATATTTGTCGACAAATTCCTGGCGCAGCCCGACCGCATCGAAAATCTGCGCGCCGCAATAGGACTGGTAGGTCGAGATGCCCATCTTCGACATGACCTTCAAGAGGCCTTTGTCGATCGACTTGATGTAGCGCTTGATGACTTCCTTCTCGTCGGGTTTGCCCGGCAGATCGTCCTTCATGGCGATCAGCGTCTCGAAGGCAAGATAAGGATTGATCGCTTCCGCGCCGTAGCCTGCCAGACACGCATAGTGATGAATTTCGCGCGGCTCGCCGGTCTCCACCACCAGGCCGACCGAAGTGCGCAAACCCATGCGGATGAGATGGTGATGCACGGCGGCGCAGGCCAGCAGCACCGGGATCGCAACGCGGTCGGCACCGGCCTTGCGGTCGGACAGAATGATGATGTTGCAGCCCTTGCGCACTTCTTCCTCGGCGCGCTCGCATAATCGTTCAATCGCCAAGCCCATGCCGTCGGCGCCGTCCTCGGCTGGGAAGGTGATGTCGAAGGTGCGCGACTTGAAATGATCTTCGCTCATTTGCGAGATCGAGCGAATCTTTTCCAGGTCGTCATTGGAGAGGATCGGCTGGCGCACCTCGAGGCGTTTGGTGTTCGACATGCCCTCGTGGTCGAGCAGGTTCGGCCGTGGTCCGATGATGGAGACCAGGCTCATGACCAGTTCCTCGCGGATCGGATCGATCGGCGGGTTGGTCACCTGAGCGAAGTTCTGCTTGAAATAGGTGAACAGCGGTTTCGGCTTGTCCGACAGCGCCGAAATCGGCGTGTCGTTGCCCATGGAGCCGATGGCTTCCTCGCCGGTCGACGCCATCGGCGTCATCAGCATCTTGATATCTTCTTGGGTGTAACCAAAGGCCTGCTGGCGATCGAGCAGCGGCAAATTGGAGATGGGCGCCTCAATGGAGGTGCCGGGCAGGTCTTCCAGCACGATCTGCGTGCGGGCGAGCCATTCCTTGTAGGGATGGCTGCAAGCCAGCGTGGCCTTCAATTCCTCGTCGGGAATGAGGCGGCCTTCGTCGAGATCGACCAGCAGCATCTTGCCCGGCTGCAAACGCCACTTCTTGACGATGTCCTTCTCCGGAATTGGCAGAACGCCCATCTCGGACGCCATCACGATGCGGCCGTCACGGGTGAGCAGATAGCGCGCCGGGCGCAATCCGTTGCGGTCGAGCGTGGCGCCGATCTGGCGTCCATTGGTGAAGGCAATGGCCGCGGGACCGTCCCACGGTTCCATCAGCGCGGCGTTGTACTCGTAGAAAGAACGCCGCTCCTCGTTCATGAGCGGATTGCCCGCCCAGGCCTCGGGGATCATCATCATCACGGCATGCGCGAGCGAGTAGCCGCCCTGCACCAGGAATTCGAGCGCGTTGTCGAAGCAGGCGGTGTCGGACTGGCCTTCATAGGAAATCGGCCACAGCCGGCTGATATCGTCGCCAAACAGCGGCGAGGACACCGAGGCCTGACGCGCCGCCATCCAGTTGTTGTTGCCGCGCAGCGTGTTGATCTCGCCATTATGCGCGATGTAACGGTACGGATGCGCCAGCGACCAGGTCGGGAAGGTATTGGTCGAGAAGCGCTGGTGCACCAGCGCGAGCGCGCTCTCGAAATCCGGGTCGCGCAGATCGGGATAGTATGTGCCGAGCTGGTCGGCCAGGAACATGCCCTTGTAGATCACCGTGCGGCAGGAGATCGATACCGGGTAATAGCCGCTGGTGCGGCGTTCGCGGCGCGCATAGAGAATGGCCGAGATCGTCTTGCGCAGTATGTAGAGCCGGCGTTCGAATTCGTCGTCGGTGGCAATATTTTTGCCGCGCGCGATGAAAAGCTGAACGTGCTTGGGCTCGGTCGGCGTGACCGAGACACCGAGCGTCGAGTTATCGGTCGGAATGTCGCGCGCGCCGATGATGCGCATGCCTTCGCGCGCGGTCTGCTCGGCGTAGACGTCGAGGACGTCTTTGCGCCAGCCGTCTTCATGCGGCAGAAAAAGCTGCGCCACGGCGTATTCGCCCGGCCGCGGCAATTCGAAGCCGAGTTCCTTCGCCCTCGCGACAAAGAACTTGTGCGGGATTTGCACCAGGATACCGGCGCCGTCGCCGGCGCGCGGGTCGGCGCCGACCGCGCCGCGATGTTCGAGATTGAGCAGAATGGTGAGGCCATCGCGGACAATCTTGTGCGACTTGCGGCCCTTGATGTCGGCGATGAATCCGACGCCGCAGGAATCCTTGTCGAGCGAGGGATCGTACAGGCCTTGGCCGAGCGGCGAGCCGGGAGCGGCGGTTGAGCCAAGCGGCGGCGCAAAAAACGGTGCAGCGCCGCCGGAGCGCGGTGTTGCTCCAAGCTCGACAATTCCTGCCCTGTTCTTGTCCTCGCTCATCTCATCCTGCCTCGCCGGTTCAGGCCGCCGGCGTACTCACCTCGTCCGCGGAGCCGTCACGCGGCGCCGCGATCGATGCGCAACCATTCACATGAAGGGCAGCCTTGCCCGCTCGCCGCCGCGGCTGCTCCCGTTGGGCGCCACCAATGTCTGCCCCGCTACCGGCAAGGCCGGCATCGTGGCCGCCGTCATTAGGACAGCAATGCTGTCCTAATACACCATGCCAAATTTTGCACTGCCACACAAGGCTGGTCCACGACGGATTTGGCGAAACCTTTCACTTTATTGCGCCGGCGCTTCCTGACCGAGCAAGAACAGGACCACGTGCCAGGATTTCACGCAATGCCGTTGCGTGGGCGGTGCCGGGGCCAAGGCCGCGGTTAAGTTAACCGTTTAACGGTGAATTCGGGAAAAAGCGGCGTACGCCCGAGGGTTGGCTATGGTGGCGCAAATACCAATGGAGAGGTGCCATGACCGACAGCATTGCGACCACGCCGCGCCACGTGGAAAACGGTTCGGGCGAGGGGACCGTGTCGCGGCTTTCCGACCGGCTGGCCACGATTGCGCCATCGACGACGAAATTTTCGTCAAGTTCGGGCGCACAGTCTTCACCGGCGGCGGCTGCCGCGGCGGCCGATACCGGCGCGGCGATTCCGGCGCGGCGCTCGCGCTCGATCATCGGCCTGACGATCGACAGCTTCGTCGCCGCCTGCTCGTTCATTCCCTATGCGCTGGTGGCGCTGGTGCTGCGGCTGGCGATGGCGCGCCTGTTCTTCCTCGACGGCCAGACCCGGATCGATGGGCCGCAAGTGCCGCTCAACGTGCATGATTTCAATTTTTCGGTGGTGCTGCCGCTACATGTAAAGGCGGAAACCTTCGCCGCTTTCCTCACCCAATATACCGCGCTGCCGGTGCAGCCGGTGCTTGCCGCCTATCTGGTGAGCTATGCGGAATTCATCCTGCCGATCTGCCTGGTGCTTGGACTGGGCACGCGTTTCGCCGCGCTCGGCCTGCTGATCATGACTGCGCTGATCCAGGTCTACGTGATGCCGGAAGCGCTATGGACCGCGCACATCTACTGGGCGTCGATCCTGCTGGTGTTGCTGTCGCGCGGGCCCGGACAGATCTCGATCGATCACATCATCCGGTTCATCGCGCGGCGTTGAGGCAGGGCGCCTGATCCCGAAAGGTGGCACCCGGTATTCGGACAAGATCATGCGTAAAAGATTAGAAGGGCTATCGTGAAAAAGGCGCTGACGATCGGACTAGCGGTGACGGCGCTTGCCGCCACCCTGTCGTTGGTTGCCGCCGGTTCGTCCAAGCGCGAGCCGGCGATCGAGGCCGGCGCACTGCCGGCTTCCGCTATCCTCGCCACACTGCGCTCGACCGGACTCAATCCGATCGGAGAGCCGGTGCGGCGCGGACTCAATTACGTTATGCATGCCTACGATCCGCGCGGTCTGGAAGTGCGTGTGGTTGTCGATGCGCATTTCGGCGACATTCTGTCGATCACGCCAACGCGCATGTTCAGCACCGCCTATGCCCCGAACTACCAGCGCGGGGCGCGCATCATCCACGTGCCGCCACGGGGCGAGGGCGCCAATGACGGCGCAAGCATCGACGATCGCGATGAGTCGGCCGCATCGAATGACGATGATATCGACGAAACCGCGCCGTCCGTTCGCCGTCACGTGGCGCCGCCGGATACGCGCCGCACCGTGCTGAGCGCGCCGCCGCCGCCAATGGAAAGCCCGGCCCCGCGGCTTGATTCCAATTCCGGCCTGCCTGAGAAATTCGAGCCGCCGCGCGATCCGCCTGTTACGTCGAGCGTGCCGCCGCCGCCGCCTGGCTACACGCCGCCGGCGGCGCTCCCGCATAGCGATTAGATCGCGATATAGCCGAAAAGTGCGGTCCTCGATGAATTCCTGATTTGAGCGGCATGCTCGCCGCGGAATTGCAAGGCCATTTATTCCTTTTTTGCTTATTGCCCGGAACGGGATCGCTTGTTAGCCTGATTTTTTGGGTCAAATCCGGGGGGGAATGAACGTGAATTCAATCGTCAATACAGCTATGGGTCGGCCGCATTTGCGCCGGGCCGGATACTGGCTGGTGTCAGCGAGCGTAGCGATTTGCGCGCTGTTGATGGCCGTCGCGACTCCGGCCTTGGCCGCGCCGCTCAAGGTCCACCTGCTCTCGTGCCCGAATTCGGCCGTGACCGGCTACGTCGGCGATTTTCCCTCACCCGGCAGCGTTGCCGGATCGATGCGGCAGTTCCTCGGTATACCGTATGCGGCGGCCCCGGTCGGCACCAAGCGTTGGCAGCCGCCCCAGCCCCGCTGCTGGAAAGGAAATATCAGCGGTAATTTTTTCGGCAAGATCTGCCCGCAAGGCGCTTCTGCCCAGCCGTGGATGGATGAGGACTGCCTGTCCCTGAACATCTTCACCCAGGCGACGGGCATTGTTAAGAACCGGCCGGTCATGGTCTACATTCACGGCGGGGGGCTCACCAGCGGATCGAGTTCGTTCTTTGGCCAGAATCCGGTCGACCTGGTGAACAAGGGCGTGATCGTGGTCACGATCAACTATCGGCTGGGCGCGTTCGGATTCCTCGCCCATTCGGCACTCGACAACACGGCCACCAAGAACACCGGCAATTACGGCATTCTCGATCAGCAGGCTGCGCTCAAGTGGGTGCAGGACAATATTTCAGCCTTCGGCGGCGATCCGGCCAATGTGACCATCTTCGGCCAGTCCGCCGGCGCTCTCAGTGTCGTCGTTCATCTGCTTTCGCCGCTATCGGTCGGCCTCTTCCAAAAGGCGATCTCCGAAAGCGCCGCGCTCGGAAACACGACATTGCTGGCCGATGCGGAAGCGCTAGGGGGGGCTACGTTCGCCGCCAATGTCGGTTGCACGAGCGGCGGCAACCTCGCTAAAGCCAAATGCCTGCGGGGGCTCAGCGTCGATGCCATCTTGGCCAACCAGTCGGTTATTGGACAAAGCGTGGGCCTGATTAAAGTGGACGGCGTCGTGCTCACCGACAGCATCAAGAACCTGTTGACCGCCGGTAGCTTCCAAAAAGTGCCAACCATCATCGGGACAAACCACGACGAGCAGCGTTTCCACCTCGCCGGTAACTCAGCTCTCGGCACCGGCAGTTCGTGTAACTTCACGTCCAACCTCGCGCCCAACGCCGAAACTTTTTTCACCGGCAAGGTCTCATATCATAACGCACTGGTGAGTCAGAGCGCGTTCGGTGGCACAGTCGGGCCCCAGGTCGAGACGCTCTACCCGGGAACCGCGGACGATCTGGCCGCCAATGAGGGATATACGGCGGCGCTGACCGACCGCAACTGGGCCTGCCGCAACAAGCGCACGGCGAATGCGATCGCAACCCAAGGCGGCACGGTCTACAAGTATGAGTTCAACGAAACGAACTCGCCGCCATTTCTGACCGGTCCGATCACGCTGCACGACACCACCGATTTTCCTTATCGCGCATACCACGGCGCCGAAACGCAGTACATATTTCCCATGGCCGGCACGGTCGGCTGCGGACTGACCTATCCCGGGCTGAGCCCGGATCAACAGACGCTCGCTGGGGCGATGGTGGCGTACTGGACGGCGTTCGCGAAGACCGGCAACCCTAACAAGTCGGCTCTACCGAGGCCGCCAGCATGGCCGCTATACACAGGGCCAACCGGCAAACTGCTCTCGCTCGTTGCCGGAACGCCCATCCAAATGAATGCGAGCGCGTTCGACTCCGACCACAAGTGCAGCAGCTTCTGGGACACCACCCAGCCTTAGCGGCCGTATCGATCGGGTCGCGCCGCGCGGCGACCCCTTAAAAACGAAAGCGCCCCGGAATTTCCGGGGCGCTGCCGTTTGTTGCGGTCGCTATCGCGCCGTCAGGCCGCGGCTTTGGTCTCGATCACCTGCGGCTTGGCTTTGTCGCCATTGCCGATCGGGATCTGGCGCGGCTTCTTGGCCTCGGGGATTTCGCGCACGAGATCGACGTGCAGCAATCCGTTCTCCAGCGCGGCAGCCTTGACCTGGACGTAATCGGCAAGCTGGAACACGCGCTCGAAAGCGCGCGCGGCGATGCCCTGATAGAGCACTTCGCCGTCCTGCTCTTGGCCGGCCTGTTTGCCGCCCTTGATGGTCAGGGTGTTCTCTTTCGCTTCGATCGAAAGTTCATTCTCGCCGAAGCCGGCGACCGCGACGCTGACGCGGTATTCGTTTTCACCCGTGCGCTCGATGTTGTAGGGCGGGTAGCCCGGGGCGGTCTCGAAACCGTCCAGCATCGAGAACAGCCGGTCGAAACCGACGGTGGAACGATAGAGGGGAGTAAGATCGAATGTACGCATGGCATATCCTCTTATGAGTTGAGCGACATGCGGGCGGTCCGCCTTATGGCCTGACCGGAACCCGTGCGCAGCCGGAATGGCCTGCGCAGGGCTGATATGGGTGCCTTGCCTTGGCCTCGCAAGAGGTTGGCCGAGCTACCCTAAGCCATTGAAAACAAAAATATTATTATCAAATGACGCGGCGCGATTGAGCCCGTTCATTTGCCTGCTATAAGGCGCGCCAAGGCCACCGCCCACCGGCCCATTCGGCGCCATGAAACTCGTCTCCATCCCCGCCAATCCGGTGCCCGATCATGTGGTGACCGGCGCCATCAAGACCCCGGACGGAGTCTCGTTGCGCTTCGCGCGCTGGGACCCGCCGCCGGGCCGCAGGGGCACGGTGGTGCTGCTGCAGGGGCGCGCCGAATTCATCGAGAAATATTTCGAGACCGTGCGCGACCTGCGCGCGCGAGGTTTCGCCGTGGCAACGTTCGATTGGCGCGGGCAGGGCCTGTCGGATCGCGCGCTCGCCGACCGCCACAAAGGCTATGTGCGGGATTTTTCCCAATACGGCACCGATCTGGAAACCTTCATGGCGCAGGTGGTGCTGCCCGATTGCCCGCCGCCGATTTTTGCGCTCGGCCATTCCATGGGCGGCGCCATTGCCGTCAGGGCGTGCCATGGCGGCAGCCGCTGGTTCGAACGCGTCGTGCTGTCGGCGCCGATGATTGCGCTGCGGCCGGGGGCGCTCACGCGCATCGCCGGTCCCTTGGCGAAATTTCTGCGGCTAATCGGACGCGGCTCGGGCTATGTGCCGACCGCGGATGCGAAAATCTCCGGCACGGAAGACTTCATCGGCAATGTGCTCACCTCCGACCCGGTGCGCCACGCCCGCAATGCCGCCGTGCTCCAGGAAGAACCAATGCTCGGTCTCGGCGCGCCGACGATTGCCTGGGCCGATTCCGCGTTTAGCCTGATGAAACGGTTTGCCGCGCCCGGATATGCCGGCCATATCCGGCAGTCGATCCTGATGGTAGCGGCCGGCCGTGACGACGTGGTCTCGACACCGGCGATCGAGACTTTCGGGATGCGCATGCTTGCCGGCCGCCATCTCATCCTTGCCGGCAGCCGGCACGAGATATTGCAAGAACGCGATCAATATCGCAGCCAATTCTGGGCGGCGTTCGACGCCTTTGTGCCGGGGACGCCGCTGTACTAGCCGCTGCCGCCTCCGCCAGCGAGTCCGCACGACGGGCGCTCCGATGACAGGCGCCAGCGCGGACCTATAGCCCAGCGCATGATCCCGAAAAGTGGGAACCGGTTTCCCGCCTTCGCGAAGCCCGCTTCGGCGGGCGAAGGAAGGCCGGATAAGATCGTGCGCAAACAAAATGTTAGGGACGTAACAGATTCAATCTGACTGGATCAGGCTCTAGCGTGTCAGCATCTCGAATGGACGGATTATGGGTAGCGGCCCCCGCTAAATGACGGGTTTTGGCCGACCCACCCGCGCGTTGAAGCTATGCCGGCCACACTAAATGATTGACAATGCGATGTTCATGCCACGTTCAGGCCCGAAATTAGATAAATGAATGATTGGCACGCCGGTGGGAGCCACCTGCGAACCCAATACGTGGAGGAAAACATGAAAGGTTTGATTGTTGCCGCGGGTCTTATTGCCCTCGGAGTGACGAGCGCCAGCGCGCAAATTATTATCGTTCCCTGGTCAGCCAGCGGTTTCCCCTATGCCGAGCGCCATCACCGCGTCTGCCAGGAAAAGGCCTGGCGCCTGCATGGGTACGAGCGGCGCGCGACGGCCGACGGCCGGCTCACGTTCAAGGAGCGTGAAGAAATCCGCTTCCTGAAGCGCGATCTCGACCGGACTTGCGGCCGCTTCCGCTGGCGCGGCTGATTGTTTCAATGTCGCGCCGCAACGATCGGGGCGCGCGGCCAAGTCTGGGCGGCGTTTGAGGCTTTCGCGCCGGCCACGCCGCTCTCCTAACCACGATCGTCCGCGCGAAAAGCGGGGACCCGTAATCCCAATGTGCCGGTCGTTCGACTGCAGGGGTTATGGGTCCCCGCCGCTCCTGCCTATCAAGCCGGGGGCCGGCCGGGACGCCGACGGAAACCTTAGCCGTTTAATTATTTCAACATCGCCATCGCCGCCTGGTGCACGCGCTTGTCGCCGGCCACGACAATGCGGCCGCCGGCTTGCGCCGGGCCGCCTTCCCATGTGGTGACGATGCCGCCGGCGCCACTGATGATCGGGATCAGCGGCACGATGTCGTACGGCTTGATCTCGGTCTCGATGATGAGATCGATCTGTCCCGCAGCCAGCATGCAATAGGCATAGCAGTCGCCGCCGTAACGCGAGAGCTTCACGGCATTCTCGACGCGGCCGAATGCCGTGCGGTCGGCGGCGTTCATCAGCAGCGGGCTGGTGGTAAACAAGATTGCGTCGCTTAAACTCGCGCAGGCGCGCACGTGCAGATCGCGTTTGCCGGCCGGTCCGCGGTAATGCGCCGCGCCGCCGTCGCCGGAAAACAATTCGCGCGTGAACGGCTGGTGCATCACGCCGAACACAGGCTCGCCGAAGCGCATCAGGCCGATCAGCGTGCCCCATGCCACCATGCCGGCGATGAACGACTTGGTGCCGTCGATCGGATCGAGCACCCAGACATATTCGGCGTCGGTGCGCTCGGCGCCATATTCCTCGCCCAGAATGCCGTGGTCGGGAAAATTCTTGAGGATCAGCGTGCGCATGGCGTCTTCCGCCGCGCGGTCGGCGACGGTGACAGGGTCGAAGCCGCCGCCGGTCTGTTTGTTCTCGATCGCCAGCGAGGTGCGGAAGAACGGCAGGATGGTCTCGCCCGAAGCACTGGCGAGTTGCTCGACAAAACTGGTGAAATCGATGGCTGTCATGCCGCCTGCTTATCGCATGATCCCGAAAAGTGGGAACCGGTTTTTGGAAAAGATCATGCGACAAGCAAAATGCATGATCCCTGATAAAGCATGCCCCCGGACTTGATCCGGGGGTGGGAACCGGTTTCCCGTCTTCGCTGCAAAGGAGCTATGGCGGCCTTCGGCGGGCTTGCCCGCCATAGCCCGAAGGGCGGCGGCGGGTGAGGGCAGGCCGGCCAGGCCAGGTCAAAGGACTAAGCTAAAGTTCCCCCGGCGCTATCGGCAGCAGCGGCTGCGTGCACTACAGCATTTCAGTGATACCAAAGTTGCAGGTCTCAGTAGCGTATTTACGTGGGAGTTTCGCGTATTGTGGCCGATTCGCCGCAGATCGAGGGAAAAAGACAGTTTTTACCGACTGAATCCGGCATTCAGCTATGCATTTAAAGCATGGGATTTTTAGCGAGAGGACTTGATTTTTGTGCGTCGCGGTGTAGATTATTGCAATGCGGTAGAGATACCGTTGCCCTCCTTGGGCGTTTCCTCCCTAGACTTGGGCCGCTCTTCGTGAGCGGCCCTTTTTTTATGCCGGGTTATAGCCGCTTGAGCCTATTCCGCCGCCGCCCGGTAGGGCCGCAGCTCTTCCAGCGGGATTTCGCCCAGCCGCCGCGCCAGCGTTTCCAGATCGGACGCCAGCCGGGTGAAGCTGCTGACGCGCTCATAGCGGCGCTCGTCCATATAGAGCGCGCGGTTGATCTCGAGCTGGATGGCGTGCAGGCCGGCGGCCGGGTTGCCGTAATGCTCGGTGATGAAGCCGCCGGCATAGGGCTTGTTGCGGCTCACGGTGTAGCCCAGCGACCGCAGGGTCCGTTCGACGGTCTCGGACACCGCCCCGACGCAACTGGTGCCGTAGCGGTCGCCCAGCACGAATTCCGGCCGCGGCCGTTCGTCCTTGTGGCCGGCCGTGGACGGCATGGAATGGCAATCGATCAGCATGGCGGCGCCGAAATTGCGGTGCAATTTGCTGAACAGCCGGCGCAGCGCACGGTGATAGGGCTTGTACAGGCTGTCGATCCGCCGCAGCGCGTCGTCGACCGGGATGCGCTGGTCGTAGATTTCCTGGGCGTCGCCGACCACCCGGGCCACGGTCCCTAAGCCCCCCGCCACCCGCATCGAGCGGGTATTGGCGAAGGAGGGCAGCCTTCCGTCGAACATGCGCGGGTCGAGTTCATAGGGCTCGCGGTTGACGTCCACGAAGCAGCGCGGGAAATGCGCGCGCATCAGCGGATAGCCATGGGCCACCACACCGGCGACAAGGGCGTCGACGAAGCTGTCCTCCGACCGGCGCAGGGTGGCGATATCCAGCCTTGAGATACCGAGAAACTCGCGCGGATAGGTCGACCCGCTATGGGGGGAATTGAACAGCACCGGCCCCTGGCAGGTCGACGGTTCGAGAATCTCGAACGGCGGATCGATCTCGTCGCGGATTTCACTCATGGGACGAATAGACCAAGTAAAGCCGTCATATAAAGCCCCGGGGCCGTTTCGTTTCCAGGAAGTTAAGGCCACCCCTATACCGTCTATTGTCCATGCGCCGAAGGACAAAGCCAAGCCATGCTTTAGGTTCACGCGTTATTTACCGGGCATAAGTCTTATGGGCTGGCCGGGTCCAGCTTCGGCCTGCGGCCAGAACGGGGTGTTTGCGTACCATGTCGAAAATCCTTCTGGCCGAAGACGATACCGATATGCGGCGCTTTCTGGTCAAGGCGTTGCAGAATGCCGGATTCGACGTCACTTCGTACGATAACGGCCTGTCGGCCTATCAGCGGCTGCGCGAGGAGCCGTTCCAGCTTCTGCTCACCGATATCGTGATGCCGGAAATGGACGGAATCGAGCTCGCCCGCAGGGCCGCCGAACTCGACCCCGACATCAAGATTATGTTCATCACCGGCTTTGCCGCGGTGGCGCTCAACGCCGATTCCAACGCGCCCAAGCACGCCAAGGTGCTCTCCAAGCCGATTCACCTGCGCGAATTGGTCAGCGAAGTGACCAAGATGCTGGCGGCCTAGCCGCATGGTCCCGAAAAGTGGGCACCGGTTTTCGGATAAGATCATGCGCAAGAAAATGGCCTCCCACCGCCCGCTTGCCTCGCTAGATTGAAGCCGATAAGACCAAATCCGGTAACGGGCGCGTAGCTCAGCGGAAGAGCACCTCCTTGACATGGAGGGGGTCACAGGTTCGATCCCTGTCGCGCCCACCATCCACTCAACTTGTTTGCCATTTTGTTTAATCGGCGCGGGGTTCCGCCGCCGGTCGGCACCCCAAACTGTCGATCCGCCTGGCGGCGGAGACGACACTCTCGGGCGCTTGTTCACACCGCAACCGAACTTATCAAATGAACGGCGCGCTGGATGGCCCCCAGCGCGCCGCGCACTTTCACTTCGATGACGGAACGGCCATTTGTGAGATTCACTCAGAATTGCGTGATTCGAAGGATAAGCCGTTGGCGATGGTGCCGACCCTAACCGACCGCGCCACCGTACCGCCGTCCATGAACCATATCTCGGCGTGACCGAGGCTGTTGACCCACGCGATATCGGTCTTTCCGTCGCCATCGTAGTCGCCGGTTTGGCCGATTGTCCAATCGCTGCTTCGCGCAGCGAGGGTGGCTTTCGATAAAAGCTTGTCGTTTCCTGTGAACCAGATCATAGGAGCGCCGGTAATGGCATCACGCCACAGAATATCGATATAGCCGTCGCCATCGAAATCACCGAGGCCGACAAACTGCCAATTGCTGGCGATCGTACCGAGCGTAAATTGGGCCACTACCTTGGAATTGGGTCCCGTATCTCCACTCACGCGCCAAAGCTTGACCTGGCCGTTTATCTTATTGCGCCAGAAGATGTCGCCTTTGTTATCGTTTCCGAGCACGGTCCAATTGGTGGACATTCCACCATAGTGGGCTTTGCCCGTGATCTGGGTGCCATTAGTGAACCAAGCGAAGAGTCGCCCGGTTACATTGTTGTGCCACAGAAGTGATCCGACAATGGCCCCATTCACGTCACTGATTAGAGCGCCAGTACCAACGAGGGTTGAATCGGCCGGTGCTTTTCCGATTTTGGTCTTTGAAGTGACCTGGAAGCCGTCCATGAGCCAAATTTCTAGAGCGCGATTTGTGTGACCCCAAAGAATGTCTGTCTTTCCATCCCCGTTGAAATCGCGTTGTCCAAGCATTGACCAGTCCGCGCTTCTGAACCCAATGCGCTTTTTCGCCAGAATTTTGTTATTGGCCATTTCCCACAGATAGAATGCGTTTTCTGTCGTGGTACTCGCCGGCACGTTTGGATTAACGCGTATGTATTTGCCGCTCATCATCCAGTCGCTGGGAGGAAATCCGGTTCCGCCAAACGGCAAGCATCCACCGCACGGCAAACCGAAATAGTTATGCGTCTGCGTCACCGGCAGGTAGGCGGCCTGCCAAGATCCGTTTTGGGGCCCGACGTGACCGGACTGCCAATGAGCGGAAAATGGATCTGAGAGGCCGACGGGAATCGGTTGAGTCAGGGTGTAACTGAGAGTGTTGTAAGTGTTGGGCGTGTTGCAGCCTGGCGTCATATCGGCGGTCACGAGAGATGTTGAGAGGTTTCCATAGCTTGGCTGCTGATCGATGATCCACTGGCCGGTATCGCCATCCGGGCACCCGCCATAAAGTTCTTCCCACCCGATAAGGGCCACGGGAACGAAAAGTTGAGAACGGAAAATGCCTCCAGCTGCATAATAAGGCGTCGGATTGGCGCCGGTCGGTAGGGGGCTGCGAATGCCGCCGTTCGAGGCTGAAGTGTAATCCCCCGACTGCGCCAGAGCATATTCACCCATTCCAAGTATTGCGGAAGCGGCCAATACGATCGCTATGGCCGCACTTCTCGACATTCTTTGACCCATGTCACTCCCCCCAAAGTTGGATTTTGCCATTGCCTTTCGTCGTCACGGCTGCGGGCTTAGCAGTGCGCCTATGCAGCCGGCCTCGCGTTTACCAGCGGATGGCGTTTCAGGCACCAATGTCGGCTAGGAGATTCGAGAATGTCTTCGATCTAAGTACGGTAATGCCGTTGTCTTTTTAGGAAATTTTAGCAATCTCAAATGAACTTGCAATAGATTAGCAGGTCAATTCGAAAACAAGAGTTACACGCGTCCAGAGGTGGTCCCAGTTTGTAGTCCGTCGGTACTTCTTTGTTACGCGAATTTTAGTAGTGTAGACGGGTTCGGCTACATCTGCGGCCACCATACTTAGTCCTAAATTGGCTTCCACCACACTGCCGGTAATGGCGCATCCACGACGCTGGCTTCTCATCGCTGTAGCCCTGCTGGTTCTCGCCGGCGGGGCGGCAATGGCATGGGGTTTCAGCCTGGGCATCAGTCTAGAGGCGCTGGCAGCCTGGGTTTCCGGCTTCGGCATCTGGGCGCCGATCGGGTTCGTGCTGCTCTATGCGATTGCGACCGTCGCCATGGTGCCCGGCAGCGTCTTCGACCTGACCGGCGGCGCGCTGTTTGGTCCCTATCTCGGCTCGCTGCTCGATCTGATCGGGGGAACGCTCGGCGCCGCGCTGGCGTTTCTGGTGGCGCGCTATATCTCGCGCGATTGGGTCGAAGCCCGCGCCGGACCTCGGCTCAAGGGCGTCATGCGCAGCGTCGACGCGGACGGCTGGCAATTCGTCGCTTTCTTGCGGCTGGTTCCGATTTTTCCCTACAACCTCGTGAATTATCTGCTCGGCGTGACGCGCATTCCGTTCCACCACTATGTGCTTGCCACCGTGCTGTTCATGGCGCCGTCGACAGTTGTTTATACCTATATCGGTCATGCCGGCCGCAAAGCCATCGCCGGCGATACCGACAATTTGTATTACGCTTTGATGGCGTTCGGATTGCTGGCCGCCATGCTGCTGCTGCCGCGCTTCTACAAACGGCTGCGCCAAATCAAGCGAACGCGCTGATCGCAAAACTATTCAGGTCTCGCGGGCGGTCAGGCGCAATGCGGCCGCGTCATCGGTGGCCGGCTCCGAAAGCGCTCGCCCCGACGGCTTGGCGGCATGAGCCGTGCGCCGGTGCGGCGGCTGCCAGCCGGGCCGCGCGAACACATAACAGAGCCGTTCCCGCCAATTGCGCGCATCTCCTCGCAAGTCTCGCCAGATGCTCCGCCATTCGTGCAGCACGATGTTGACCGGCCCGCGCGAGTCGAGCGGTTTGGTCAAACCGTAGCGCACCGGCTCGTTCGGATCCTCTTCGATAAAAGTGCCGAACAGGCGGTCCCAGACGATGAGCGCCATGCCCATGTTCTTGTCGAGGTATTTCGGGTTCGAGGCATGATGGACGCGATGATGCGACGGCGTGACGAAAATCCACTCCAGCGGACCCAATTTTCCGCAAGCGTCGTTGTGCACGAAGGTGCCGAAAATCTGGGTGGCGGCATACATCACCAGGATGTCGATCGGCTGAAAGCCGAGCCAGGCGATCGGTGCGAAGAACAGCATGCGGTATATCGGCTGCAACACCGAGGGGCGGAAACCGGTGCTCAGATTGAAGTATTGCGAAGAATGGTGCGTGACGTGTGCGGCCCAGAAGAAACGGCAGTGATGATCCGCGTAGTGCAGGACGTAGTAGAAAAAATCCTCGGCCACGAACAGCGCGAACCAGTAGGCCAATCCCATCGGCGCGAAATCGAATGCGCGGTGCAGCCAGACCAGGCTGAGAAACCCCAGCGCAACGCCGCTCATTGCCAGATCGATCAGGGCATTGAGCACCGCCAGATAGACATTGGTCGCGGTGTCGGGCAGCGAATAGACCTTGCGGTTCTGCCAGGCGCTCAGCCCCCATTCGATCGCCATGACCGCTGCATAGAGCGGGGTCGTGACCAGCAGCAGTAACTGCTCGATGAACGTGCTCATGCGGCAGCCATGCTATTTCCAGAACTCGCGCGATGCCAGCCTGGCGCCTTCCGCCATGGCGGTGAATTTGGCGAACACCACTTGCGCGTCGACCGCCGCCTGGCCGACCCAGGTGCCGTAGCCGCAGTCGCTGCCCGCGATCACGTTTTCACGCCCGACCAAGTGAGCGTAGCGCGCGATACGCTGCGCGATCAGCTCGGGGTGCTCGATGAAGTTCGATTTCGATTCGATCACGCCCGGGATCAAGACCTTGCCGTCCGGCAGTTTCACCCGTTCGAACAGCGTCCATTCATGGGCGTGGCGTGGATTGGCGGCTTCGAACGAAATCGCGATCGGCTTTGCCATGAAAACAATATCGATAATGTCG
Source organism: Hyphomicrobiales bacterium (assembly GCA_038206805.1). Taxonomy (GTDB): domain Bacteria; phylum Pseudomonadota; class Alphaproteobacteria; order Rhizobiales; family Xanthobacteraceae; genus Pseudolabrys. The sequence goes on from JBBRAL010000009.1 coordinate 50,695, forward strand.
GCAAGCGGCACGTCGCGATGGTGCGGGCCTTCGTAATTGCCCCAGCACACATGCATGCGCAACTGCTCGGGCGGAATATTCGCCACCGCATGGTTGAGCGCCTCGACGTGGAGCTGCGCGCGCTTGCGGAATTCCGCCAGGCTCAGGTCGGCGTATTGAATGTGCCGGCCCATGGCGAGGTCGGGGCAGTCGATCTGCAACACAAAGCCCGCTTTGGCGACGGTCTCGTATTCGTGCCGCATGGCTTCGGCGATGGCCGCCAGATAGGCCTCCTGGCTCGGGTAATGCTCGTTGCGGAAGAACAGCCCAATGACGCCGGGCGAGGCCGCGCTCATGAAGCCGCCCGTAGCCTTCATGCCCGCCAGCGCGCTTTTAAGATTTTCGGCATCGGTGACCGCCGCTTGCGCGTCGCGCACGCCGATCGGCGCATTGCAGGCCGGCGTCTTGCGGCGCGAGCGGCCGGGATCGCCGAATACGCGCTTCTCCAGTTTCGGGAACTCGGCGAGGTCCTGGTAGACGAAGGTATTGCCGGCGCCGCCGAAGCCATCGAGCCGGTCCTTGATGTAGGTGGCATAGCTCGGCTTCGACATTTCGCCGTCATTGATCAGATCGATACCGGCGTCGGCCTGTTTTTTGACCACCTCGGCCACCGCCTGGCGCACCCGCGCGGCCAACGCCGCAGGATCGACCGGCACGCCTTCTTCCTTGGCGTACATCATGCGGATCAGGTCGTCCGGCCGCGGCAGGCTGCCGGTATGCGTGGTCAGAAAGCGCGTCGTACTGCGTTGCATGGCGTCAGGCTCCCCGGCGGACTGTAAAGCACAGCCCTGGCGCTAACCACGGGTAGCCGAGTTGCGTTGACAGGAGGGGATGGGGTGCCTATTAACCCGGCTAACAGAGAACAAAGAGCGTTGTCCCATGAAAGTCCGTAACTCATTGAAATCCCTGCGTGGCCGCCACCGCGACAACAAGATCGTGCGGCGCAAGGGGCGCGTTTATATCATCAATAAGACCAATGCCCGTTATAAGGCCCGCCAAGGCTGACCCCGGTCGGGGTCAATTACCTTCGCCGCAGATTTGCCTTAACCGGCGGAGATATTAGACTCCGCCCATGCGCTCGCGATTCCTCGCAATGCTCTTTGCCGCCGTGCTGACGGCCGGCTATGCCATTTCCGCCTCCGCCGAGCCGGGAAGCTGGCTGGAGCCGCCAAGCAAGCTGCCGCGTGTCGCGCATGGCGACCGCACCCATAATCTCGATTTCCTGTTCGGCGCGCTGAAAGTTGCGCCCGACGATACCACCGCCAAGGCGATCGAAGAACGCATCTGGGCGTTATGGGTGGTCTCGCGCAGCGACACCGCCAATCTGCTGATGACGCGGGTGAAGACCGCGATCGAGGCGCACGATACCGATTTGGCGCTCAAGCTGCTCGACTCGATTGTGAAGATCAAGCCGGACTATGTCGAAGGCTGGAACCGGCGCGCCACCCTCTATTACATGAAGAAGGACTACGGCCGCTCGCTCGCCGATATCCGCGAGGTGCTCAAGCGCGAGCCGCGCCATTTCGGCGCGCTGTCGGGTCTCGGGCTGATCATGCAGGACATCGGCGACGACCGGCAGGCGCTGGAAGTCTATCGCCGCGCGCTTGAGGTCTATCCGCGCCTGCAGAAGATTCCCGACTTGGTGAAGACGCTGAAGGAAAAGGTCGAGGGTAGGGATATCTAAGCGGCGACGCATTTATTTTTTTGTCATGGCCGGGCTTGTCCCGGCCATCTCGCTTAGGAAGGCAACGCCTTGCCATGATAGTCGGGATCACCGGGACTCGGCGCTTCGCGCCGGCCCGGTGATGACAACCTACTCCCCCGCCGCCTCGCTCCCCACATAGGCGATGCGCAGCATGTTAGTCGCGCCAGGCGTGCCGAGCGGCACGCCGGCCACCACGATCACGCGCTGGCCCGGCTTGGCGAAGCCTTCCTTGCAGGCGATGCGGCAGGCGCGGTCGACCATGTCGTCCTGGTCGTGGGCGTCCTCGGTCACCACGCAATGCACGCCCCATACCACCGCCAGCCGGCGGCCGGTGGCGACGTTGGGCGACAGCGCCACGATCGGCGGCCGCGGCCGCTCGCGCGCCATGCGCAGGCCGGTCGAGCCGGACGAGGTCCAGCACACCACGGCGGCCAGATCGAGCGTATCGGCGATATGGCGCGCCGCGTCGGCGATGGCGTCGGCGCCGGTCGCTTCCGGTTCGGCGCGCTGCGCATCGATGATGTTGCGGTAGAGGGGATCGCCTTCGACTTCTTCGGCGATACGGTTCATGGTCGCGACTGCTTCGACCGGATATTGCCCGGCCGCCGATTCCGCCGACAGCATCACCGCGTCGGCGCCCTCGAAGATGGCGGTGGCAACGTCGGAGACTTCCGCGCGCGTCGGCACCGGCGAGGTGATCATCGATTCCAGCATTTGCGTGGCCACCACCACCGGCTTGCCGGCGGCGCGGCCCGAACGCGTCATCTGTTTCTGCACGCCGGGGACTTTTTCCAGCGGCATCTCCACGCCGAGATCGCCGCGCGCCACCATCAGCGCATCGGCAAGCTCCAGAATCTCGGCCAGCCGGTGAACCGCCTGCGGCTTTTCGATCTTGGCCATCAGCGCGGCGCGCCCACGCGTGAGCTTCTTGGCTTCGGCTATATCCTCGGGGCGCTGGATGAACGACAGCGCCACCCAGTCGATGCCGGCCTCGAGCGCGGCTTCCAGGTCGGAGCGATCCTTCTCGGCCAGCGCGGAGAATGGAATTGTCGAATCCGGCAGGCTGACGCCCTTGCGGTCGGACAATTTGCCGCCGACCACGACCCGCGTGGTCATGCGATGCGGTTCGGCCTGTGTGACGGTGAGCCGCACCTTGCCGTCGTCGATCAGCAGCGTGTGGCCGGGCGCGACGCCCGCGAATATCTCCGGATGCGGCAGGAAGGCGCGCGTGGCGTCGCCCGGCGCCTTGTCGCTATCGAGCACGAAGGCGTCGCCGTTCTTCACCATCACCGACCCGCCGGTAAAGGTGCCAAGCCGCAGCTTGGGGCCCTGCAGATCGACCAGGATGCCGATCGGCCGGCCGGTATCGCGCTCGACGGCGCGGATCATGGCCACCAGCTCGCGCATGCGGTCCTGGCTGGTATGGCTCATATTGATGCGGAACACGTCGGCGCCGGCGGCAAACAGCTTGCCGATCATGTCGGCAGTGGAGGAGGCCGGCCCCAGGGTGGCGACGATCTTGGCGCGGCGCAGACGTCTCATTGTTTGCCGCCATTGACTGGCGGCGTCGTGGGCGCAGCGGATGGCGGGCGGGACGGGCCGGGCTGCGTGCGCGGCGGCGAAAGCGGCGTGCGCGACGGCAAGGGGCGGTCGGGTGTCTGCTCGGCGCTGTCGGTCAACTGCACGGTCCAGGAGCGCTGCTCGCTGGTATCGACCTCGAAAAAGCCGGTGCGGTCATAGCCGCGCGTGAGACAGTTCTCGGTGCCGCGAATGGTGAATTCCTTCTCACGTGAGCACATGTAAGCGTGACCCGACCATTCGCCGCCGCGGTCATAATCGACCGCATAAATGTAATAGTAGCGCGCAACCAGCGCGCCGCGCAGCAGAGTTTCGCATGATCGTGGAGAAATGTTCCACCAGCCCTCGGTGGTCCAGCCTTCGGCGTCCTTGTAGCCGATGGCGACGCCGACCCGGCCGCCGGTATTGTTGCACAACCGGAAATCGGCCAATGCCGGCTGCGCCGAAAGCGCCAGCATCAGCACGGCCGGCGCCGCGGCGCGTCGGATAAGATCGAATACGGGCGTCATGCGGGCGGTTTTGGCGTGAGCCGTCATGGCCTGTCAACGACGATGGCGCGGAAGTCGTTCACGTTGGTATAGGTCGGCCCGGGCGTCATCAGGTCCCCGAGGGCTTCGAAAAATCCGGTCGAATTGTTATCGGCAAGAAAGGCGGCGGGATCGAGGCCTAGTGCCTTGGCGCGCGCGGCGGTCTGCCCATCGATGACGGCGCCGGCGGGGTCGGCGGCGCTGCCGCTGCCGCCGTCGGTGCCGTCGGTGTCGGCGGCCATCCCCGCCACCGCCGGCAGGCCGTCAAGCGCCATCGCCAGCGCCAGGGCGTATTCCTGGTTGGGGCCGCCGCGGCCCTTGCCGCGGATGGTGACCGTCAATTCGCCGCCCGACAGGATCACCGCGCGTGCGCCTTTGGCGCGCAATTCATGCGCGAGCCGGGCGTGGGCCAGCGCCACTTCGCGCGCCTCGCCTTCGATATTGTCGCCCAGCGATACGCATTCATAGCCGGCCGCAGCCACTGCCGCCGCCGCCGCGGCAAGCGAATCGGCCGGGCGCGCGGCAAGCGCAAATTGGCTGCCGGCGAATACGGAATCGTCCGGCTTGGGCGATTCATTGGCCGCGTCGGCGAGCGCGGCGGTCACGCTGGCGGGAAGTTCCAGCGCGTATTTGGCGACGATGGCGCGTGCGTCGGCAAGCGTGGTCGGATCGGGCACCGTCGGTCCCGAGCCGATCGCCGACGGATCGTCGCGCGGCACATCCGAGATCGCCAGCGTCACCAGCCGCGCCGGGTAGGCGTGGCGCGCCAGCCGTCCGCCTTTGATGTTTGAGAGATGTTTGCGCACTTTGTTGATCTCGCCGATGTTGGCGCCGGAACGCAACAGCGCGCGCGTTACCGCCTGCTTGTCGGCGAAAGAAACACCCGCGGCGGGAGCGATCCAGTTGGCGGAAGCGCCGCCCGACATTAGCACCAGCACCAGATCGGCGGCGGAGGCAGCATCGGCAAGTTCAAGCGTGCGGTCGGCGGCTTCCAGACCGGCGGCGTCGGGGATCGGATGGCCGGCCTCGATCATGCGCACCACCCGCGTCGGCCGGCCGTAACCGTGGCGCGCCACCGCGATGCCGGCCAGCCGTTCGGCCGGCCAGTTCAACCGGTTGAGGTAGAAGTCTTCCGCGACCTGCGCCATCGAGCCCGCCGCCTTGCCGGCGGCGAGCAGGATCAGCCGGCCATTTGGTTCCGGCGGCGGTGGCAGCAATGGCGGCAGGCAGGTCGAGGGATGCGCCGCGGCTACCGCAGTGCGAAACAGATCGTCGAGAAATGCGCGCAGATCGCGATTCATGACATAACCATATCTGTCTACCGCGCCAAAAACTTGCTTATAGTTATTATCGATTTCTGACAAACGAAGCGGCGAAGAATTCGCCGAGGCCGGGACCGCAGCCGATGATCGATGAAATCGTTCACATTACCGTTCGTGACGGCACTTCGATTGCCGTGCGCGTCTACCGGCCGGACGGGGCGGAGGCCTTTCCGGCGCTGCTGGGGGCGGCGCCCTACCGTTTCGACAACAACAGCCTTCCCGCCAGCGCGCAATTCCTGTGGCGCGAGACCGGACCGATCGAGTGGTATGTCGAGCAGGGCTACGCCTATGTGCACATGGACGTGCGCGGCAGCGGGCGTTCCGGCGGCGATTTCGATTTCCTCGGCCGCGGCGATCAGCACGACCTTTACGATGTCATCGAGTGGATCGGCGCACAGCCCTGGTGCAGCGGCAAGGTCGGCGGCATCGGGCAGTCTTATTTCTGCATGCTGCAATGGTTCATGGGCGCGTTGGCGCCGCCGTCGCTGGCCTGCATCGGCGCGCATGACGGATTGGCCGACGCCTACCGCGCCGGCTGTTATCACGGCGGCATCCCGTGCGATTTCTTTCCCGGCTACTGGTGGTACCAGAACCGCTTCATCAACCGCTTTCCGGCCAGCGGTCCACCGCGCGATCAGGCGACGGATCTGACGGAAATGGTTGCCGCCCATCCGACCTATGACGACTTCTGGCGCGAGCGCAATGCGTGGGAAGTTCTCGATAAGATCAAGGTGCCGCTCTATTCCAGCGGCGTCTGGGCCAAGATGCAATTGCACACGCGCGGCAACATCGACGGCTATTGCCGCGCAACGGGCCCGAAAAAACTGCGCATGTCGGGGGTGCCGAATGCCTGGGCGGCAGCGGCCGAATTTTCCAGCGTGGAATTCCACAAACGCGTGCTGCTGCCGTTCTACGATCATTACCTCAAAGGCAAAACGACCGATTACCTCGACCGGCCCAATGTCGAATATGCCGTGCGCGGCTCGACCGCGGTGCGCAGCGCCGCGAGCTGGCCGCCGCCGGGCATTAAATACACGCGTTGGTTCTTGAATGCCGCGCCGTCGGGCAGCGTCACGTCGCTCAATGACGGCGGGCTTGCGCCGCAACCGGCCGGCGGCGCGGGAACCACGAGCTACCAATATCCCAATCCGGGCTGGGTTGCCGGTGTGGTCGGTTTCGGGCCGACCGGGCCTGCCGGCGGCTTCGATCCGGCGCGCCGCGTGCTGACCTTCACGGCTGCGCCGCTGGCAGGCGATCTGGAAATTTGCGGGCCGATCAAGCTGGTTCTTTATGCCGGGTCGAGCGCGCGCGACACTGACTTCTTCATCAAGCTCTCCGACCAGTTCCCGCAGTCGAGCGAGGATCGGGCCAAAGGCCTCAACCCGTTTGCCGAACTCATCACGCGCGGCTGGCTGCGCGCCTCGCACCGCGCGCTCGATGCCGAACGCAGCACCGATATGGCGCCCTTCCACAGCCATTCCAATCCACAGCCGCTGACGCCGAACGAGATCTACAAATTCGAGATCAGCCTGGAGCCGATGGCCTATCTCATCAAGCAGGGCCACCGGCTGCGGCTGGAGATCGTCAACGGCGATTCGCCCGTCAGCGAGGCCCTGTGGCCGCATTATTATCGGCCGGACAAGATCGGCAGCGACACCATCCATCACGATGCGGCGCATCCCTCGGAATTGATCCTGCCGGTGATGCCTACAGAACGATCGGTTTAGGGCGTTTACTCATAAAATTGGCCGCATCTCCGCTGTTACGCCAAGTGCCGGCAAATGCGGGCGCGGTTGGTTGTCCACACTCGCTTCACGCGCGGGTTTAACCGCCTCGCCTATCAGATCGAGCGTGTTTTCGCGGCGGCCTGCTGACGTAGGCATGCGATCTCGTCGCGCAGCTGCGATCTGCGGCGCTTGAGTTCGGCGCTCACCGCGTCGTCGATCGACTGGCACAGCAAGACTTCGTCGATCTCGACTTCCAGCCGTTCGAGGTCGGCGACATGGGCGTGCGGCTCTGCTGCCTTCTCCGGCACCCTCCCTGACGGAGCGCGACTGAGGGAAGGCCGATCGACCTGCAGCTCGAACAGGATGTCGTTATTCGGGCAGAAGTGCGGGGCAAAGGTTACCGATTGCGGGGCGCTGTCGAGCCAATCGCGGCATTCCTGTTTGGCCGGGCAGGCGTCACAGCGGTGAACCGCCGTGGCGTAGCTGAGGCTGAGCCGCGCGATGACGCCTTCGCCCGGGTCGATGCCGAGGCGTTGCATCAATTCAATGAGATAGAGCGGGTGACGCCTATTTTGTGCCGGAACAGCCATGACTGGCCTCCCTGATATTCTTATGCAACCCGGCGGTGGCAAAATGATTAGTTAGAGGCCCGACGCCTTGATCTGGATCAATCCGGCCGAGCCCTGAAGCTCATTATTATTCTTACATTCTTATTTTTTTGATGGATTCGGCCGTGCCTAACCTTGAAAGCCAGCCTCCGAGCGATGCAATTGTAGAAGTTGTTTTTAATGGCATTGCCAACTGGGTAAGCAAGTATCGTTATGACCTTGGTCTTCATAATCAACTCGGGCAATGCGGCCCAGACGAAGTAATGCGTGTGGCAGGAGACCTTGGGCTCACCCCAAGTAAACTTGGTGAACTTACGCGCAAAACACCCGACGCTGCAGATCTGCTACAGAAAATGCTCGTCGCACTGCACGTTGATCCGAATATTTTTGCAAATACTGACCCTCTGATCGTCCGCGATCTGCGGCGGTCGTGCATTACGTGTAGCGAAAAGAAACGATGCGTACAGGAACTTGCGAACGGAACTGCCGGCGAGCACTTTCGAGATTTTTGTCCCAGTGCCTTCACGCTCGACGTCATATTTGGTCAGAAGGTCGAACGTCCGATGAAGCGTGGGACGATATATCTAAGGCGCCTATCGACTGTGATTCTGAACTCGCCGTCATCGATAGGGACGGCGCGCATGCTCTGATGTTCCCGTGCCGTCGTATTGCAGGCGGGTGGGTCAATGCCAAAACCAAAGAGCGGATCGACGTGCGCCCTTCACATTGGCGGAAATGGAAGCAAACGTCTTAAAGCGTGGCCAATGTCACTTATGGGCGGCAGTCATAAGCCGGCAAACGGTACCCAACCAGAACGCTGCAATGTCTGCTATTGCGCAAAGCCGCTGACGCGGCACGAGATTTACAAATTCGAGATCAGCCTGGAGCCGATGGCCTAATCCCCGCCGTTAAGCCAATAACGGGCATCGTATTGCGCTGCCGCGAATGACGCGACGTGCCAAAAGGTAACATTCTAATCCGCTACACGGACGTGGCCCGTCTGAAAACTATTCGGCGTTTGCAGCGTCGGAAGTGCCGCAAGAATAAACAGCTTGGCAGATGAACTTACGAAGCGTGGGCCGCAGTGTGGCAATCGGATGAACTTGTCGTGCCCGCATCGAAAATGAAAAAAGCCCCACAGGTTGCGGGGCTTTAATCGAAACGGATAGTCTAGTTGTACTTGAATTGCGGCATCGCCTTGAGCTGATCCTTCGTCGCATTGATCACGGCATGGTCCGGGTACCACTTCTCGTTCGTGTCGCGCACCTTTGTTGTGGCAACAGTGTTCGTAGCCGCCCCGGTGGTCGCGGGATACGTGGTGGTGGTCGTGGAGGTCGCGCGGACGGGCTCGTTCACGAATTTCACCTGATCGAACGGCATAAGCACTTCGTGCTGACCCATGCCGAGGAAGCCACCGACGCCGATCACGAAGGCGGCCACCTTGCCGGTGTGGTCAAGCAGCACTTCGTCGATCTCGCCAACGCTGTTGTTCTGTTCGTTGTAGACGTTAACGCCGATCAACTTGGAGGCGCGCCACTCGCCCGAAGCGTTTGACGGAGCGGCCATCGCCGTGGTGGTCGCCATCGGCGCGGCGTTGGTTGCCGGAGCCTTGGTCTGCGCAAAGGCCGGAGCCGAGAACGCGGTTGCGGCAAGTAACAGAGCGATTGTGGTTTTCATCGAAGTCTCCATAGTCAGCAATATTGCTGTTGAATAAGTCCAGACCAACCTTTTTGGTTCCCTATCGGACCAACCCTTACCAAGGACCAACTCGAAAAGGCGCCGAAGTACAGCCAGAGCACCAGTTGGAACTGGAACCGCGACAATGACCGCCGCGTCTATGATTATTACAAGGCGGAGCCCTACTGGACCGTCTAGTAGCATCCAATAATAATGGGGCGCTTATTGCGCGCAATTTTTTTGCTTGGACCCGCAAGATAAGTGGTTGACCAACTGCCGGACCACCGAGAAGCTACTTACCCGAGAAGTTAGTCGGACTTATCGCCTGCCGTACCAGCGTCCACGGCCGTAGAAGCCGCCGCCGCCAAGTAGCAGAATTAGAACAACAATGATGAGAATCGTGGTGCCGTCCATGTGCAGCTCCTATTGCGGCTGTGGAGCGCGCCGCTTGATGCACTTCTATTAATAACAACCCTGTCCACCCCCTATCCGTTCCATTGCCTCAGATGGATCGGTTACGGGGCAGGCTACCTCATCGATATCGAGAACGCGGCGATATTCGGCGTGAATAGCTCAGGTGATGGAACTTATTTGCATGTCGAGACGTTTTCGGTTGGAGTGCCGCTTCTTCATATTGAAGTCGCGTATGCCTCAATTGGAGTACACAATGAATATTTTCTACATCATCGGCGTCGTGGTCGTAATAGTTTTCGTTGCAGGCTTCTTCGGGCTGCACGCTTGAACAAACAATTCGATGCGACATTAGTGATGATCACCACGTTATGGAACGATCACCCTCGGTACAAATTCTCATCGAGAGACTGAATTTGGAGGCTGAAATGAAAGTTTTTATCGGATGTGCAGCTATTATTTTTGCGTTGGCAACGATCACGTCAGCGGAGGCAAAAGGCTGTCTTAAAGGCGCTGCCGTCGGTGGCGTCGCAGGACATGTTGCTGGACACCATGCCGTTTTGGGAGCAGCAGTTGGCTGTGTTATTGGACGTCACGAAGCAAACAAGCGCGATCGGATGAAAAAATATCAGACCGATCTACCTAACCGCGAATTCCGCAATGGAGAGGAGCGCCTCTAGCGCCATCGCCGCACAGGAAAATATCTAAAGGGCCCCCCGACGGGCCCCTTTTTGTGTGGCAACGCTTCGAATAGAATTATTTTTCCTTTTGGTTTCCCCCATGAAATCGTCACCATCCCCAAAGGCAGCCCGCGGCGCCAAGCCGCGCAATGCTCCACTGACTTTGAAAGATAAGGTTCGACGGGTGCTGGGGCCTGGCCTTATCACCGGCGCATCCGATGACGATCCAAGCGGCATCGCGACATATTCTCAAGCCGGCGCGCAATTCGGTTTCAGCATCACCTGGACGCTTCTATTTGCGTATCCGCTTATGGCCGCCATCCAGGAGATCAGCGGCCGCATTGGACGAATTACCGGGCAGGGAATCGCGGCGAATTTGCGCCAACATTACCCAAATTGGCTGCTGCAGAGCATTGTCGCGCTGGTTTTGATCGCAAACACCATCAATATTGGAGCAGATCTCGGGGCCATGGGGGACGCGGCTACCCTGCTCATTGGCGGCCCACGGATCATATATATCGGACTATTTGCCGTTCTATGTGCCCTCCTTCAAGTTTTCATCGTCTATTCGAAGTACGTCTCGGTGTTAAAGTGGCTCACGCTCGCTCTGTTCGCCTATTTTGGAACGGTGCTCGTCGTCAACGTTCCATGGGCTGAAGCTGCACGCGGCTTCTTCATCCCGACTTTCGATAATCGGCTTGAATTTTGGACGACGGTCGTCGCGATCTTTGGAACAACCATTAGTCCCTATCTCTTCTTCTGGCAGGCCTCAGAGGAGGTAGAAGAGATCGGCGCGGTTAAAGCTCGAAAGCCCCTGACAAAATCACCTGAACAAGGTCCAGACGCGATCCGGCGAATCCGGCTCGATACTTACGTCGGAATGGCATTTTCCAACCTCGTATCGTTGGCAATCATGTTCACCACCGCCGCAACGCTCCACGCGGCCGGCAAAACCAATATTGAGACCTCAAGCCAGGCCGCAGAGGCCTTGAAACCTATCGCTGGCGAATTTGCATTCGCTATATTTGCATTGGGAATTGTGGGAACCGGACTGTTGGCGATCCCAGTTCTTGCCGGGTCCGCCGCTTATGCCCTGGCGGAAGCACGTCGGTGGCCGATTGGTCTTGCGCGCAAACCAAAAGGGGCCAAGGCGTTTTATGCAACAATCATTGTGGCGACTCTTGTTGGAACCGGAATAAGCCTTTCGCCAATTGCGCCGATCAAGGCGCTATTCTGGAGTGCAGTCATCAATGGTGTCGTCGCCGCTCCGGTGATGGCAGTCATGATGCTGATGACTGCGAACAAAAGCATCATGGGCCGATTTGAGATACATGGGTATTTGAAATACGTAGGCTGGATTGCAACCGCGGTGATGGCTGCCGCTTCCGCAGTAATGTTCATCTCTGCTTTTCTCGGCGGTACGGCCTGATTTTGGTAGCCGCCTGAAGGGGCAGGCGGAATTATTACCGGCCGGACAAGATCGGCAGCGACACCATTCACCTCGATGCGGCGCATCCCTCGGAATTGATCCTGCCGGTGATGCCTGCAGAACGATCGGTTTAGGGCGTGTACTCGTAAGGGTAACAACATTCACGCTTTATCGTTCAAATTTGCATCCCGCTATGCCGAACGCGTCATTCGCGGCAGCGCAATACGGTGAATGGAACTTTTTGATCAGTCGCGGGTTCCCACAGTGACCGAATGTATCGGTGCGGTCTTTCCCCTCAATACAGACGTGCTTTAGGGGCCGGTTGCATTGGCGCCCGGCGGCTTTTTTGCACTATTAGTTGCGGTCAATGGGAATAGTTTGAAAGCCAATTATGTTCGTCAAAAAATTCACCAACGTCCTAGACGCTTGTGATCTCGCACACGCAATTGTGGATACCGTACGAGAGCCGATCATTGTACTCGACCAGGAGCTGCGTGTGATTGTCGTAAGCCGCTCCTTTTATCGGACATTCAAGGTCACCCCTGAGGGCACCGAAGGCAAGCTTCTTTACGAGTTAGGTGACGGTGAATGGGATATTCCGAAGCTTCGCGAGCTCCTGAGCAAAATTATTCCGGAGCACGGCACGATGGAGGACTATGAAGTCGAGCATGAATTTCCCAAGCTCGGGCACCGCACGATGGCTTTGAACGCCCGTCAGGTATTCTTCAAGGGAGGGGCCCAAACCACAATTTTGCTTGGTATCGAGGATGTGACCGAGAAACGCATCCTGGAGCACGATAAGGACGACCTGCTGCAGGACAAGGTCGTATTACTTCAGGAGCTTCAGCACCGTGTCGCCAATAGCCTCCAAATTATCGCAAGCATTATTATGATGAAGGCAAGGACGGTTGTTTCGGAAGAGACGCGCGTTCACCTGCAAGACACTCATAAGCGCGTGATATCGGTTGCGACTGTACAGCAGCAGCTTCATGCCTCCGGGGCTACAGGCCCGATTGAAATGGTAAATTATCTCTCAAAACTTTGCGAGGCGCTCTCAAGTTCGATGATTAGCGACGATCTGAAAATTTCATTGAATGTATTGGGCGCTTCAGGAAACGCTAATAGCCGGGAGGCCGAAAGCCTCGGACTGATTGTGACTGAACTGGTCATAAATTCCTTGAAGCATGCATTCAACGCGGAAACAAAAGATGGGAAAATCACCGTTGCGTATGATGTCGCCGGAACGGATTGGAAGCTCTCGGTCGCGGATAATGGCGTTGGCAGGCCCGACGGTGTCTTTGCCCAACCAAAAGCCGGGCTTGGCACCGGCATCGTCAATGCGCTTGCGAAACAGCTCGATGCCCAAGTTGAAACTTTGAGCGGCTCTGAGGGAACTACTGTTTCGATCACTCACGCCACTTTTGCATCGAAGAAAACACAAGCCGCATAAAAGCACTACTGCCAAAATTATGGCACGGTGGTACCCGCGATCGTCAGGTGATCTTCCGTTATAAAGTCCACTCCGCAACGTTTACAAACGAACACGTTGACCTCTGGCGCATCGAGCGCGCCCGGTATTGTTCGACCTACGACCATCGGGCGAGAGCAGTTCGGGCAAATCGGCGGCTGGGAATGCATATTTCCTCCTGGCAGGGCCCACGTGTCCCTTGTGGGTTGCAACGCCGCGCCGGCGTAATGTTTCCATCCGGATCAGCGAATAGTCGGGCGGTGAGGATTAGGCACGCTGCTCCGCACTTGGGAAACCCGCGCGCTAGGCGCCGCGTCTAGGCGACATCGGAGAATGTTGGCGTGACACAATAGATATTTCTTCGGAATCGCACGCGGCGCAGACCGAAATTCGATTTTCAAGACCTATAATACGGTTGGCCGATTCAATCTGTTTGAGCCGCAACTCGCCACCGCAGTGACAGCAGCGTAACGACCGGGGCGGTTCGACAAGGGGACGCATGTGACTAGAACCCAGCCGGCGTCGTCTTGTTCCATAGCGCCTCCGCAATAGCCGTCAATTCGGGGTGAGTGTCGCGCTTTCTGTTTTTAATTGATATTTACGGGATACAATGACGTGCTTGCTATATGCCCACTATTGCCCAAAGCCGCTGACGCCGAACGAGATCTACAAATTCGAGATCAGCCTGGAGCCGATGGCCTATCTCATCAAGCAGGGCCATCGGCTGCGGCTGGAGATCGTCAACGGCGATTCGCCCGTCGGCGAGGCCCTGTGGCCGCATTATTATCGGCCGGACAAGATCGGCAGCGACACCATCCATCACGATGCGGCGCATCCCTCGGAATTGATCCTGCCGGTGATGCCTACAGAACGATCGGTTTAAGGCGTGCCCTCATGAAATTGGTCGCATCTCCGCTGTTAGGCCAATAACGGGCCTAGTATTGTGCCGCCGCGAATGACGCGACCTGCCACAAGCCGACATTGCACTTGGTTTATTCAAGTCGTTTGAATGGTTGAGCGGTAAGGCCGCACCATTCGTTGTACGACGATTTAGGCATCAAAGGTTCATTTAGATTTCTTGGCGACCGCGATGAGGCGAACATGCGCCGGCGTTTAATCGGCCTGATCGTGAGATTTGTGAGTTGATTCTGCTATTGCCAACGCATGAAAGATAAACTGACACCACATGCCTTAGGTCGAACAACTTGTGTTAGAGGTATTGCCTATGCACTCCAAGTTACAGTTTTTTTATGTACGGCTAAAGGAAAAGCTTTGGATTCGGCCATTGATATTTTGTCTCTTGGCGATCGCCGCGGCCCTTGCGGCCAGGACTGTAGATAGGCTTGGATTAAATGATCTAATCCCGCAGATTGACCACGACACGGTCGAGAAGCTCCTCTCAATTATCGCCGCAAGCATGCTCGGGGTTGCGACTTTTGCGGTTGGATCGATGGTGTCGGCCTATGCATCGGTGAGCAGCAACGCGACGCCGCGTGCGTTCACGCTTGTCATTTCCGACGACGTATCGAAGACGGTGCTGTCTACATTTATTGCAGCCTTCATATTCAGTGTTGTTTCTCTAATTGCGATCAAGACTGGTTATTACGGTCCGGGGGGCCTTTTCATAATATTCATAATGACAATCGCCGTCCTTGGGTGGGTCGTGTTCTCATTCGTCCGATGGGTCGATCAGATCGCAAGGCTTGGCCGTGTTGGGACTACAATTGCCCGGGTTGAAAAGGCTGCCAAAGCCGCGATTGAACGCCGCCGACACTCTCCAAATCTCGGCGCACTACCGGTCGACACCAGTGCCGATCTCGGAGAGCCAATCTATGCTGACACCATAGGTTACATCCAACACATCAATGTCGAGGCGCTGCAGTCTTGTGCCGAAAAGTATAAGCTCGTGCTGACGATCGCAGCCTTGCCCGGAGGCTTTATAGCCCCAGGGCGTGCTCTTGTATTTTTCCAACGTCACGCGAACGACATCCCAAAAGAGTTTGACACTTCGCTTATCAGCAGCGAGTTCGTGATCGGCCATGATCGTACATTCGATGAGGATCCGCGCTTTGGGTTGACTGCTCTTTCCGAAATCGCTTCGCGCGCGCTGTCACCGGCGGTTAATGACCCCGGCACAGCGATCGATATCATCGGCACTCTTGTGCGCCTGTTTGCTTTTTGGGTACGGCCACTGGAAGAAACGAAACATCCGAAGGATAAATTTGACCGCGTCCGTGTTCCCTCGTTGAAGCTGGAAGAAATGTTCGACGACGCATTCACGGCCATCGCACGAGATGGAGCGGGCGCAATCGAAGTTGTCGTCAAACTCCAGAAGGCGTTTATCTCGCTTTCTTCAATACAGAATAACGAACTTCGAGAAGCGGCAGCCAAACATTCGAAGCTTGCTCTGGCGAGGGCAGAACTAGCGCTCAAATTGCCTTACGAAATCGAACGCGTACGCGCTTTGGCGGGTAAGGTTTTGTAAACGAGGAGAGAGCCGCAGGACTTGGGGCACCGATCGTCATTTTGAGCGTAAGCATTGCCATTAACGCTGCAAATCGTAGCGAGATTGCTTACCATTACGGCAGTTTTGCTTGGACCAACCACAAGGTCTTTTTCCACCATGGCGAATACGTCCGCAGCGCTGTCGGTGTTCGATCTTGTCGCAATCCTACTAATACTGACGGCAGCATTCGCCTGGATCAATCACCGCTTGATCCGGCTGCCGCACACGATCGGCCTGCTCGTCATGGGCCTTGGCGCCTCGCTCGTGCTCATTGGGGTGGAGCTCGTCTTTCCCAACGTTCTCCGTTACGAAGACCTCACCGGGATCATACGGCAGATCGACTTTCAAGCTACCGTGCTCAACGGCATGCTCGCCTTCCTGCTTTTTGCGGGTGCGCTGCATGTTAATCTGTCGGTCTTGCGTGATCGTGCCTGGGCCGTCGGTTCCATGGCGACGGTTGGGATAGTGATATCGACCGCGATTGTCGGGTTCGGCTTTTGGCTTGCAGCGGGGGCTCTTGGGGTTCCGATGCCCTTCGCGTGGGCGCTGGTTTTCGGCGCGCTCATCAGCCCGACCGATCCCTTGGCCGTTATCTCGACGTTGAAGGCGGTTCGCGTGCCTGAGACGCTTGAGATCGATATGACCGGCGAATCGCTTTTCAATGACGGCGTCGGCGTCGTTATTTTCACCGTGCTGCTGGCGGCGGCGGCCGGCGCCAAGGGCGGTGGTGTCGATCTATTTCACATAGGCGAGCTTTTTTTCATCGAGGCGCTAGGAGGAGCCGTGTTTGGTCTCTTCACCGGCTATGTCGCCTACAGGGCGATGCGTGCAATCGATGATTATTCGATTGAGGTTCTGATCTCGCTTGCGCTGGTAACCGGCACCTACACGCTTGCCGCCAAGCTGCACATGAGCGGCCCCATCGCGGTGGTCGTCGCAGGGCTCCTGATCGGAAATCGCGGTCCGCGCGATGCTCTGAGCGACGAGACGCAGCGGTACCTCTTTGGTTTTTGGACGCTTATCGACGAAATTCTGAATTCGGTGCTCTTCCTACTCATCGGCCTCGAAGTGCTTGTTCTGCGCCTCGATCCGTCTTTCGGCTGGTTGGCGGCGGTTGCTGTGCCGCTCGTACTCTGCGCCCGTCTGTTGGCTGTCTCGATTCCGGTGTTGGCTCTGAGTGCAACCCACACTTTCGTGCGCGGGACAATCCCGGTTCTTACATGGGGCGGATTACGCGGCGGCATCTCCGTCGCCCTCGTGCTTTCGCTTCCAGAAGTGCCCGAAAAATCCATCATTCTCGCCGCGACCTATGCGGTCGTTCTCTTTACCATCATCGTCCAGGGCCTGAGCCTGCGTGCCTTGGTCGAAAGGGTCGTAAAGTAGCGGGGTGCCGGCTCCGTTCCGCGCGGCATGCCTTGTGTGGCGCCGCCGCGAATGTCCGCGACGTGCCAGTCGCGTCATTTCGCTGCGTCGCAAGACAGGAGAGCCTCTTTGCCGATGCACCGTCCAACGGCACTCGACATCACAAAAAAACGATTTTAGCGCAGTAAAAATAACGCAAATTAATCGAGGGGAAATCAGTTGCAGTCGAAAGGTTTCGGCAGACGAGCGCTGATTGAGCAAACAAGGCCGGACGGAAGAAAATCCATGCTTACGTCACCGTTTAGATCGCCCTTCAATGTGCGTTCTAGCAGCACTGAGCCGAAGCCCTTGTGGCTCGGTGTGGAAACGGTGGGTCCGCCGGATTCGCGCCACAACAATTTCAGCTCCGGCTCCGGCGCATCTGTAAGCGCCCATTCCAGCGCAATCCTGCCTTCATTTTTCGATAGCGCGCCGTACTTAAGGGCATTGGTAAACAGCTCATGCAAAACCAAACCAATGGCCAAGGCATGACGCGGCTCCAAAGGGACCACCGGTCCGCTCAACGAAACACGTTCTTCAACGCTGTCCTGCAATTGTAGCGCGGTCGTCACCAACTCCAGCAACGACACGCTTTCCCATTTCGATTGCGTGAGCAGATCGTGGGATCGCGCCAGCGCCAAGATGCGCCCATCGAATGCTTCGCGCGCGTCTTCGTTGGCATCGCGAAAGGTTTGACGGGCGATCGCCTGCACAACGCTGAGGGTATTCTTGACGCGGTGCTTCAACTCGGCGACCAGAAGCTCCCGATCTTTCTCAGCCTGCAGGCGCGCCGCTTCCGCGGTTTCGCGTTCAGTAACGTCAACGTTGACGCCAATCATGCCGAGAAATTCGCCATTTGCCGTGCGTGGCCGCGCGTCTGTCTGAAGAACGCGGTAGCTTCCGTCGGCACGGCGGTAGCGACCCTTGACGATGACGCTTTCGCGTTTTGCCATCGCCTCCATCATCGCTCGCCCAATTTCAGGTGCGTCGTCAGGATGCATTGTTGTCGACCAGTCGAATTGATCGAGCCCGTCATTGCTAACACCCCAAAAATCGCGAAGCTGTCTATTAAGGTGCAGGCACATTCCGTCTGCGTCGCTCATCCAAATCATGATGGGAGCGTGTTCCGACATGAGGTTGAATCGCTCCTCGCTTTCGCGAAGATCGGCTTCAACATCCTCCGGATTAAACCTGTTCACTCGGGCAATACTCATAAGTTCCATTACACCCTTCGCCTGGCACTGGGAGCGAACTATTGCCTAGCGGCAATCCGTTATTCCGCAGGAATTATTTACTTTACAATTGTCATTACGTTGAACCAAATGATTTCATTCCGCTGTTGGTCGGTGGTCTTAAGCCGGCAAACGGTACCCCAACCAAAACCCGGCAATGCCCGCTATTGTCCGGAAGCGGACATAGGCCGCGGATTTATGAGTGCACGGCCTGGATTGAATTACCGTGCTTCCCTGACACTTGATTGCGCATGATCTTATTGGAAAACCGGTAGCCATCCCCGATCAAGTCGAGGACGTCCTTTTCGGACGCGTGCGCTAATCCGGCCTGAGATGCGGGACACCCCGCTTTCCACGCTGGCGCGGGCGGCATAGCATCCGCATAAGGGCCGCTAAGGCCCACGTGGCATTAAAACAAGCCTGGGGAGGCAATCATGGCGGACCAATCAGTCGTGCAGGTTTCGCGTTTGCTCGATGAGCGCGGGCTGAGTTCATTCCAGATCAAATTGATTGCCTGGTCGTTCTTCCTCGTGCTGATCGACGGCTACGACATTGCCGCCATCGCTTTCGCCGCGCCGAGCCTTGCCAAGGAGTGGGCCTTGAAGCCGGGCTCGCTCGGTCCGGTGTTCAGCGCCAGCCTCGTCGGCATTTTGTTCGGATCGGCAATCTTCGGCTGGGTGGGCGACCGTTACGGCCGCAAGGCGGCGCTGGTCTGGTCGAATTTGCTGTTCGGCGTATTCACGCTGGCCGCTGCCTATGCGAGCAATCTCGATCAGATGTTCTGGCTGCGGCTATTGGCCGGGCTTGGCATCGGCGGCGTCATCCCCAATATCGTCGCCATCAACGCCGAGTCGGCGCCGCGCAAGCTGCGCGCCACGCTGGCGATCATCGCGGTCGGCTGCGTGCCGCTCGGCGGCGCTATCCCTGGATTTGTGACGGCGGCGCTGGTGCCGCAGCACGGCTGGCAAATCCTGTTCCTGATTGGCGGCATCGTTCCTATCGTCATCGCCATCGCCTCCATGATCGGTCTGCCGGAGTCGATCAAGTTCATGGCGCTGCATGAAAGCCAGCGCGGCAAAATGGAAGCGGCCATCAAGGCCATCCGGCCCGACTACCAGGTGCCGGCCAACGCCAAATTCGTCATTGAGGACGAGAAGCAGTTTCCCGGCTTCAATCCGGGCTATCTGTTCCGCGACGGGCTGGCGCTGATCACGCCGCTGCTGTGGCTGCTGTTTGCGCTCAACCTGATGGGTTATTTCTTCCTGCTGAGCTGGACGCCGACGCTGATGACGGCGGCCAAGCTGCCGCCGACGACGGTGGCGCTGGCGGGCGCGATGCTGCAGGTGGGCGGCACGGTCGGCGCGCTCGGGCTGTGCTGGTGGCTGCAGAAGCACCGCTTTCTGGCGGTCGCCATCATGTTCGTTATCGCCGTGCCGGTGGTCGGCTCGATCGGCTTTGCCGGCTTGACCTCCAAGGCGGCTTTGCTGACCGCGACTTTCTTTGCCGGGTTCCTCGTGCTCGGCATCCAATCCGGCATCAACGTCATCGGCGCGCTGATCTACCCGACCTCGTTGCGCGCCAATGGCTCAGGCTGGGAGCTGGGTATCGGGCGCATCGGATCGATTGCCGGGCCGCTGGTCGGCGCGCTGCTGATCGGGCTGCCGGTCGAGCGGCTCTATATGTGGTCGGCGTTGCCCTTCGTGGTCGGCGCGGTGGTCTGCTTCTTGATTCACCGTCTCAACACCGCGCGTCTGGCGGCGCGGCCCGAATTGCGCGAGGCGCAGTAGACTTTTCTGCTCCCTCCCCCTGAAAGGGGGAGGGTTGGGGAGGGGGTCCCTAGGTTTTGAGAAATATTGCTGCGCTGATTGACCCCCACCCGCCCGCCGTCGCTGCGCTTTGGCGGGCGACCTCCCCCTTTCAGGGGGAGGTGAAAGCAAAAACGCCAATTCAAAACGGCTCGAACCCGCGCAAGGCCGGGATCACCTTTTCGCCGAACAGGCGGATCGAGCGCATGAGATCGGCCTCCGGCAGGTCGGAAAAATTGAATTCGCCCAGGAACACGTTGAACAAGCCGGCTTGCGCCGCCGCACGAATTTTTTTCGCGACGGTTTCGGGCGAGCCGATGAACACCAATTCGTGCTTCATCAGGTAGTCGGCGTCGAACAAATTGGACATGATCTCGGAAGCGCCCGGTTCGCCGCGGCCGATGAATTTCTTGGCGTGTTCGCGCACGCGCTGCTCGAACGTCTCGCCCGGCTGCGGCGGCGCTAGGAAGCCTTCATAGGCGCGGGCCGCGCGCTTAAGCGCCACGTCGATCGCCTTCTGGTCGCTGTCGTCGACATGGACGATGGTGCAATAGGCAATGTTCGGCTTGCGCGGCCAGCCGGCTTTTTCCCAATTGTCCAAAAAGATGCGGTAGCGCGGCGCCGCATCGGCGCGCGGATACACCAGGAAATAGCCGGGATTGACGCCGTTCTTGGCGCAGAATTCCAACGTCTGCGGATCGCGGCTCATCATCCAGAGCGGCGGGTGCGGCTTCTGCATCGGCTGCACCGAGATTTGCGCCTGGTCGGTGTTATGCACGTCACCGTGAAACGAGAACGGCTGCTTGTCGCCATAGGCCGCGCGCAGGTAGTCGACGAATTCAAGCGTCGGCGATTTGCGGAAATTATAATCGACGCCGAACGGCTTGAAATAATCCGGGCTGATGCCCGGCACCAGCCCCAGTTCCATGCGGCCGCCCAGCATCTGGTCGACGATCGCGATCTCCTCGGCCAGCCGCAGCGGATGATAGAGCGGCACGATGTAGCCCATCGGCCCGACCCGCATGTGCTTGGTGCGGGCGCCTGCGCCCACGGCATAGAGACTGGGCGAGGAGATCCAACTCTCGTCCGGGCGGAAATGATGTTCGACGCAAAAGCCGTAGTCGAAACCGAGGCTGTCGCAGAGTTGAAGTTCCCGCCACAATTGCTCGTAGCGCTGGTGCGGGTCCATGCCCGGCTTGGCCCAAATATGCGAAAAATGCGCGAACTTCATAAGTTAACTCCCCCGCTCACGGCGGCGATGGTGCCATGTTCCAGCCTGCGGGCAAGTGGCCTTGCTGGATTTCGGTTGGGGCGCGCCGGTTTTTTAATTCGTCATGGCCGGGCTTGTCCCAGCCATCTACGCCTTTACATTATCGGCTATGAAGACGTGGATGCCCGGGTCAAGCCCGGGCATGACGCAGAATGAGGCCGCCAATGGACGACAAGACCCGCACTGACCTGGAAGCCGCCGTCTATCGGCGCCTGGTCGAGCACCTACGCGAGCGCACCGACGTGCAGAACATCGACATGATGAATCTCGCCGGCTTCTGCCGCAATTGCCTGTCGAACTGGATGAAGGACGCCGCCGACGCCAAAAGCGTGCCCATGAGCAAGGATGAGAGCCGCGTCATCGTCTATGGCATGCCCTACGACGAATGGCGCAAAAAGTTCCAGAAGGAAGCCTCCGGCGAGCAGAAGGCGGCATTCGAAAAGTCCAGTCCCAAGCACTAGAAGACGATATTTCAACGTTACCGCATGTGAACAGTGTGGATGACGGCGGCATTGCCTTGACCTGAGGCCGGCATATTCCGAAAGCTCTTTGCTAAACCGAAAGTTAGTCAAGGAGACATGTCGATGCCAGCCACCGCAGCGGCCGAAAAAGACCAGCCCGCAACCCGCTTTGCCAAGGATCAGCTCAAGACCATCGTCGAGCGCATCGAGCGGCTTGAGGAGGAGAAGAAGGCGACCTCCGACGACATCCGCGACGTCTATGCCGAAGCCAAGGGCAACGGTTTCGATCCGAAGGCGCTACGCACCATCGTGCGCATGCGCAAGATGGATACCGACGAGCGCCGCGAGCAGCAGGAGGTGCTCGATACCTACCTGCACGCGTTGGGGATGTTGCAATAAGCGAGGCCGCGGCCGCTCAACCCGGCGGCGACGACTGCGGTGGAACCGGGCTCGGCGTCAGCACGCCGCGCATGTTGAACGTGCAAAGCCCTAAATTTGGGACCGAGAGAGTGACCTTGGCCGGATTCAGCTTGACCATGTTCGGGTCGGTATTATCCATCGTGATATTGTAGCTGCCGAATGCCTTGATTGTCTGGAGCGCCGCGAATCCCCCGCCACTGCCGGCGAAATTCAGGATCACGGTTGCGCTCAGCTTTCCGGT
Source organism: Hyphomicrobiales bacterium (assembly GCA_038206805.1). GTDB lineage: Bacteria > Pseudomonadota > Alphaproteobacteria > Rhizobiales > Xanthobacteraceae > Pseudolabrys. The sequence goes on from JBBRAL010000009.1 coordinate 73,202, forward strand.
TCCGCTGAACTCGTCGGTCAGCGATCTGTTTTCCATGTAAAATGTCGAGCCCTCGGTCTGGATCATTAACTTCGACGGCGTGCCGGCAATATCGTCGTGCGCGACATATTGGACGAAGGCGTATTCGCCGAGCTGCATGCCGCAGCCTCCAGACTTTGTGCCGACCACCGCGCCGGAATAGTACGGCCCAACCTGGACTGCGGTTGCCGTGGCGGCCGAGATCGACAGCGCGGCGGCGGCGAGAATTGCGATCTTGAATTTGTTCATGGCTCGCCCCTCAGTTCAGTGCCGGTGTCGGCTGCAGCGTAAACACGGCACGGATCGAGGTCGCGCAGAACAGCTCTTCGGCCACGCTGTCGTTCATGTTCGGCGTCGAGATGGTGCCCTCGATCTTGATCCACTGCGTGTTCGAAAAGATCTTGTTCAGCACGCTGCTGGTCGTCACGGTGAAATTGAACGTGCCGTTGGTGAACGTTGTCGGATTCGCGTCGTCGTTCCATAGCGGTCCCATCCGCGCGTTCTTGAACATCGCCACCACGCCGCCGTATTGGCCGGCGCCGCGGAACTGGTTGGTGGGGTTGCCGTTGCGCAGCGCCTGCACGGCGCGGCCGTTGGCGGACATCACGATGATCGACGACGGCTGCATATTGGTCGACAAGTTCGGGAGGTAGGGTCGGAATGCCGCCGGCCAGGCTGTCAGTTGATTGAGGGTGCAATTGCCCGCGGTCGGCACGATCACGCCGTACCACATGATAGGCTGGTCGCCGGCGAGTTGCGCCGACGCTGCACCACATGACAACAGTCCGGCCAGCGCGAGCGCGCCGGCGGCAATAATTCGAATCATTGATGCCCCCTCAGCGTTACCTAATTTAAAAATATAAGCAGAGGGCTTGTGGAATGTCGAGGCCGGCAGAGAGCCCGCGTTTTTGCGGTATTAATGTGCTTTCGCCTGTCGAAGACGCTACCGCAGCGACGCGGTCCGCAACGTGAACGTGTTGGTGGCCAGGAACACCACTGCGCTGCCGCTGAAGCGGTTGGCGGCCAAGCCGGGATGCGGATCGGCCGAGAACGTCATCACCACCGACAGCGACGGCTTGTGCAGCAGGTCATGCAGCAACCGCGGATCGGTCGGCCCCAGCCGCGTCGCGGTCAGGAAGTCGCTCACGCTCGGCGTCAGCATGGCGGCGCGTAGCCAGGGATCGGCCGGCGTTCCGGCAATTTGCGCGGCCGCCGCGGTCAGCGGCGGCTTGTTCACCACAGTGGTGTTGGATGAGACCGGCATCACCGTCGCCGTCGCCGGCAGACGTGGCATGTGCGAGCCCATCGGGCGGACCCGCGCCGGCGCCGGTGTTTCCGATTCGGCGGCATAGGCAAGCGCGGCATTGCCGCTGCCGCCGGTGGCGCCAAAATTGGCGCCCGCATCGGCGCTGGCGACCTGAAATGGCGAAAGGGCGGGTGCCGGCGGCGCTAAATTGGCGCCGGTCTCGACCGCGCCGCGCCAATAGCCGCGATGGTCGAACAGGTTGTTGGCAAGCGCTGCCGTCGCGGTTTTGCGTTCGGCCGGTACGTGTCGCGCAGCGGCGACTGCGACCGGTTGCGGCCGCGCCGTCGGCAGCGGCACGATGCGTTCGACGGCGACATGCTTGGGCGGGGTTATGCTGGCAACCGTTATGGGCGCATGCGCGCGCGAGGACGCAGACATTGACGCGGTTATGGATGCGGATTTGGCTGCGGTTTTGGGCGCCGGCGCCTCGCGGAGCCTGTCATCGGGCCGCGCTTCGCGCGGACCCGTTGGCTCGTCCGCATCCTTGACAGTGCCGAAGATGCTGGCGAGCAGGCTACGCTTGGGCTTCACGGCCGCGTTCTCGGCGCTGGCGGTAATCACGCCGGCCTCGCGCGCGGTTTCCAGCGAAGTCCCGGACGGAGCGCTGCCACGGCGCTCGACGTCGGCGAGCGCCAGCGCATAACCCGCAAGCGGCCGCCCATCGGAGGGAATGTGCACGGTCCGTCCGTCGGGAAATATCTTGACCAGTTCCTGGCGCGCTATGCGCGGCCAGTGGCGGATGCTTCCGGTATCGAGATGCACGAAGGGCGAACCCGAGGTCGGATAGAAGCCGACGCCGCCGCGCTGCAGACGCAGGCCGACCGCACGGATTTTTTCCAGCGGCACGCCCGGAATATAGAAATCCATGGCGTGGCCTTGCGTATGCTGGCTGAACTCGGCGACGCCGTTCGAGCGTGCGCGCAACATGGCGTTGGTCTCCGGCGAACGGAAGCCGCAGATCACGTCGATCGGCGCACTCGCCCCGACCTCGCGGTAGGCTTCCCACAACAGGTCGAACAGATGCGGATCCATGTGGATCGATTGTTGGCGCCGCCAGTCGCGCATGAACCAGTCGAGTTTCTTCAGCGCGGCCTCGTCGTAACGCCCGTTACGTTTGAAGGTGACGGTGATGCTTTCTTCGGTATGGACGTTATGGAAGGAGATGGTGCGGGTATCGCCTTCGGCGGAAGCGGTCTGCAGCGCGGCATTGCTGCCAAACAGCAACAGCCCGGCGAGGCCCAGTCCGGCCCCAGCGCGCAGCAAGTTCGCAACGAGAGCAAGCCGACGCGCGGCACTGACTGGCACTGAACACTTCCGTGAAATTAGCTGTCCCACTGTCGTCGCTATGCCCCCATCGGCCGTCGCGACGACGACGACGTAGTGTTATCGGCAACGGTTAACACGCCCTTAGCGGGACGTCCCCGAACGGTTCCTGGCGCTGGAAATATCGGGGGAAAGTGGCTGAATATGGCCTCGACCGGGGCGGCTCTGCGGCCAATGGCATGGAACTTTGGAACTTTAAATACCACAGCCGAGTCAAAAGACGCGAAACAGGCTCTAGCCGTGGCGCGCCGCGTCATTCCGCCGTCGCGGGTTCCGTTTGCGCGGCCGCGGCGAGGCCGAGCCCGTCCAGCTTGCGATAAAGCGTCGAGCGCCCGATTTTCAGCCGGCGCGCGACTTCCGACATTTGCTCGCGGTAATGTGCGATGGCGAAGCGGATGACTTCGCGCTCGATATCCTCGAGCGGCCGCACATCGCCGTGCGGATCGGTGAGCCGCAGATGCGGCGACGCCATGGTTAAAGCGGCCGCGTTACGCGCCGACATGCCGGAATTTTCGTTCGTGCCTGGCCAGCCGGCAGCCATCGTGGGTGAGGGTTCGATCCAAGGCTGGGCGGCGATGTTGTCGGGTCCGAGCTGCGCGGAAATTTGCGGAAACTCGTTGACGCCGATCTCCTCGCCATCGGCCAGCACCACCGCGCGGAACACCGCGTTCTCGAGTTGGCGCACATTGCCCGGCCAGCGGAAGGCCGAGAGCAATGCCAGCGCCTCGGCGCTGACGCCGCGCATGCGCTTGCCCTCTTCGGCCGCGCTGCGCGCGAGGAAATGGCGGGTGAGTTCGGGGATGTCCTCGCTGCGCCGGCGCAGCGGTGGGATCGAAATCGGAAACACGTGCAGGCGATAGAACAGGTCCTCGCGAAACCGCCCGGCCTTCACGTCGGCGATCAGATCGCGATTGGTGGCGGAGAGGATGCGCACATCGACCTTGATGGACTTTCGCCCGCCGACCGGCTCGACCTCGCCCTCTTGCAGCGCGCGCAGCAGCTTGACCTGCGCCGGGGCGGGCAATTCGCCGACCTCATCGAGGAACAGCGTGCCGCCGTCGGCTTCGACGAATTTTCCGTTGTGCTTTTCGGTGGCGCCGGTGAAGGAACCTTTCTCGTGACCGAACAGGATCGACTCGACCAGGTTCTCCGGCATGGCGCCGCAATTGACCGCGACGAAGGGTTTGGACTGGCGCGCGCCGCTGCCATGGATGGCGCGGGCGATCAACTCCTTGCCGGTGCCGGATTCGCCCTCGACTAGAACCGGAATGGCTGACGCCGCGGCTTTCTCCGCCGCCTTGAGCACCGGTTGCATGGCGGGTGAGCGGGTGATGACGTCGGCGAGGCTGAGCGCGCCATCGCGGCTGCGCTTGAGCCGCTGCAATTCGCCCGTGAGCCGCCGGGTCGCCAGCGCGTTGCGCAGCGAGACCTGCAGCCGCTCTGGGCTTGCCGGCTTGATCACGAAATCGATGGCGCCAGCGCGCATGGCCGACACCGCATTGTCGATGCCGCCATGGGCGGTTTGCACGATGACGGGAGTGTCGCAGCCTGCCGCGCGCATGCGCGCCAGTACGCCGAGGCCGTCGAGATCGGGCATCATCAGGTCGAGTACCACGCAGTCGATCGGCGTTTGCGCCGGTCCGGTGAGCAGGTTGACGGCCGCGTCGCCGCCTTCGGCGAGCATGGCGAGATAGCCGAAGCGCTGCACCATGGCTTCGAGCAGGCGGCGCTGGACCGGATCGTCATCGACGATGAGCACGGTTTCGGACATTGGCGGGGCTCCCAGCGGCAGCAACTGTGCCGATTTGGTGCAATGTCACCGGTTTGGCTTAATGGGCCCTTAAACGGGCCGTCCTCCCGTCTCTTCTCCCCGTAACGGCCCTTGGGCCCTTGCGAGCGGCGGGGAGGGCGAATAAGCGGGGGCGATATGTTGAAAAGACGCCCGCCGCCATCGCATCGCCACGAGCTCACGCCTAGATGGTGATGTCCCGACCGTCCGATTGTCCCCTGAAGGCAAAAATTTCACGCCATGTCCAAGAATTTGGCCAAGCTCGCGTCCCCGAAAATGAGTGCGGCCCGCAAGAAAGCGGCCAAAGCCTCCAAGCTTGGAGCATTGCCGGTATGGGACCTCAGAGACCTTTATCCCGGCCTCGACAGCCCCGAACTCAAATGGGACCTTGAGAATTCCACCAATCAATGCGTGGAGTTCGAGCAGGCCTTCAAGGGCCGCCTGCAGGCCATGGCGGCGGGCGCGGGCGCCGGCGCGGCGCTCTGCGAGGCCGTCAAGCGCTACGAGGCGATCGAGGACCGGCTCGGGCGGCTGATCTCCTATGCCTCGCTGCTGTATGCCGGCAATACCACCGATCCGGCGATCGCCAAGTTCTACGGCGACATGCAGGAGCGCATCACCGCCGCTTCGATCCACCTGCTGTTCTTTACGCTCGAACTCAACCGCATCGACGATGCCGCGCTCGACGCCGCCATGACGGATCCCAAGCTCGGCCATTACCGGCCGTGGATCGATGACGTGCGCAAGGAGAAGCCCTATCAGCTCGAGGACCGGGTCGAAGAGCTTTTCCACGAGAAGTCGATCACCGGCTATTCGGCCTGGAACCGGCAATATGACGAGACCGTCGCGAGTTTGCGCTTCAGGATCGCCGGCAAGGCCTTGAGCATCGAGCCGGCGCTCAATCTGCTGCAGGACGCCGATGGCGCCAAGCGCAAGGCCGCGGCGGAAGCGTTGGCCAGGACCTTCAAGCAGCACTTGCGGCCGTTCACGCTGATCACCAACACGCTCGCCAAGGACAAGGAGATTTCCGACCGCTGGCGCGGCTTCAAGGACGTGGCCGAGGCGCGCCATCTGGCAAACCGGGTCGAGCCCGAGGTGGTGGAGGCGCTGGTCGAGGCGGTGCGCGCGGCCTATCCGAAGCTGTCGCATCGCTACTATGCGCTCAAGGCGCGGTGGTTCGGCAAAAAGTCGTTGCCCTATTGGGATCGCAACGCGCCGCTGCCCAAGGTCGCGCAGCGCACGATCCCCTGGGACGACGCGCGCGCCACCGTGCTCGGCGCCTATGGCGCATTCTCGCCGAAAATGGCGGAAGTCGCCGACCACTTCTTCGAAAGACATTGGATCGACGCGCCGGTGCGGGAAGGCAAGCAGCCCGGCGCCTTCGCGCATCCGACCGTACCGTCGGCGCATCCTTACGTGCTGCTCAACTACCAGGGCAAGCCGCGCGACGTGATGACGCTCGCGCACGAGTTGGGTCACGGCGTGCATCAGGTGCTGGCCGCGCCCAACGGTCCGCTGATGGCGCCGACCCCGCTCACGCTGGCCGAGACGGCGAGCGTGTTCGGCGAGATGCTGACGTTTCGCAAACTGCTCGCCGATACCACCGACAAGAAACAGCGCAAGGCCATGCTCGCCGCCAAGGTCGAGGACATGATCAATACGGTGGTGCGCCAGATCGCGTTCTACTCGTTCGAGCGCAAGCTGCATCTGGAACGGCGCAACGGCGAACTCACTTCAGACAAGATCTGCGAATTGTGGATGTCGGTGCAGGCCGAGAGCCTGGGGCCGGCCATCGAGCTTAAATCCGGCTACGAGACGTTCTGGACCTACATCCCGCACTTCATCCATTCGCCGTTCTACGTCTACGCCTATGCCTTCGGCGATTGCCTGGTGAACTCGCTCTATGCGGTCTACCAGAAGTCGGAGGCGGGCTTTGCCGAGCGCTATCTCGCCATGCTGGCGGCCGGCGGCACCAAGCATCATGCCGAGCTATTGGCCCCGTTCGGGCTCGATGCGCGCGACCCGAAGTTCTGGGAGGGGGGCTTGGAGGTGATCGCCGGGTTGATCGAGGAACTGGAGGGGTTGGATTAGGGCGGCTCGTATCAAAAATACTTATGATATCAGTATTTTATATGACGTTGAACATTTGTATTACTTATGTTATACGGCTGTATAATTAGTTATGAGGCGCCTAACATGACTATGAAGATCGAAATCAAGAAAATAGGCAATTCGGACGGGGTAATTCTCCCCCGCGAATTGATGGAGCGGTTCGATCTCAAACGCGGGCAGCAATTGCATTTGACGGAACTTGCCGGCGGCGGCTTTCAGGCGTTGCCCTACGATCCCGATTTCGAGAAGACGATGGAAATCGCCGACGAAGTCATGGACGAATATCGGGACACACTCGCTGCCCTTGCCAAATAAAATGCAATGACCAATCCCACCGAACCGAAGTGGGTCACTTACGAGCAGGTCGTCGCCATCCATAGTCGCCAGCTTCGCCGTTTCGGCGGCGCGCCGGGCTTGCGCGACGATGGCATGTTGCGATCCGCGCTCGAACGACCTGTCAACAAGTGGCAATACGAGCAGGCTGAAATGCCTGTGCTCGCTGCCGCTTATGCTTTTGGCTTGGCTAAAAACCATGCTTTCGTCGATGGCAACAAGCGCATCGCCTTCATGGCCATGGTGACATTCTTGCGAAAGAATGGCACTCGCTTCGCGCCGGAACAGGCCCACGCAACCAAAATATTCTTCGCCCTCGCTGCCGGCGAGGTGAGCGAGGAAAGTCTCACGCGCTGGATCAAAGACAATTGGCCGAAGTCTTGAATCAGCCATTGCAGACACTGGAAAGCCGTCAGTCGCAGCCCTTGCGCCCGCCGCGGGTCGAGAGCTGATAGTACGAACATTGCATCTTGATGTCCTGTGCCGGCTGGCCGGGGCGATCGAGCCGGTAAATCACGCGATGGAGGTCGGAATCCTCGTCGCGTCCGCAAATCATGCGGTGCTTGTGCGAGATGAGATGCGACGACTTCTGGGTGAACACGATTTTTTGCGTCTGCTTGTTGGCGTCGACGATCGAAAAGACGATCGGGCCCTCAAGACCATCGCCGCCATACGGTTGGAATTCCGTGAACGTAACTTTACTTTTCTTCAACTGCGAGATCGCGTCGCTGATCGAATCGGCGGTAAATTTCTTCGGCTTGCCGGCCGGCGCCTTGCCATCCACGATGTAAAGCCCGTCGCGATTGAACAGGACGCGCTGGTCGCCGAGTTGACCCTGGCAGCCGTAGGTCAAGATCGCGGCCTGCGCGGATAATGGCGTGGCGGCGAGGGCGGCTGCCAGCAAGATAAATCGAACTCGCATGGTGTTTCTCGCAACCAGGTTCCTATATTCGTACCATATTGAGCGTCAGGGGTTCATGACCGACAGCGAAAAAAACCGCTTCTCCGCCCGCGCCAAGCGCTACGCCAGGGTCGGCACCAAAGTCGGCGGCGTGGCCGCGCGCATCGCCGGGCAGCGCCTGATCGGCGCGCAAGGCCACCGCGCCGGCAATGCTTTCGCGCTGGCCGCAGCCCTTGGCGGGCTGAAAGGTCCGATCATGAAGGTGGCGCAACTGCTCGCCACTATTCCCGACGCGCTGCCGGTGGAATACGCCAACGAACTGATCAAGCTGCAAAGCCAGGCGCCGCCGATGGGCTGGGCCTTCGTCAAGCGCCGCATGCAAGCGGAGCTTGGCGCCGGCTGGCAAACCAAGTTCAAGGAGTTCGAGCATCATCCGGCCGCCGCCGCTTCGCTCGGCCAGGTACATCGCGCGGTCGCGCTCAACGGCGCCGAAATGGCCTGCAAGCTGCAATATCCCGACATGCAGTCGGCGGTCGAGGCCGATCTCAGCCAGCTTGGTCTGCTGTTTTCGATCCGCAAGCGCTTCGATCCGGCAATCGATTCCACCGAGATTGCCGTGGAGATAGCCGCGCGCTTGCGCGAGGAGCTCGATTACGGACGCGAAGCCAGGCACGTCGCACTCTATCGCCGCATGCTCAAGGACGAGACCGGCATCCGCGTGCCGCAGGTCTGGCCTGAATTGTCCACCGGCCGCCTGCTCACCATGGATTGGCTCGAAGGCCGCAAGCTGCTCGAGCACAAGGGCGACGCGCTCGGCGTCCGCAACAAGCTTGCCACGGCGATGTTCACCGCCTGGTGGTTCCCGTTCAGCCGCTTCGGCGTCATCCACGGCGACCCGCATCTCGGCAATTATTCCGTTTTTGACGATGAAAAAGGCAATCCCGCCGGCATCAACCTGCTCGACTATGGCTGCATCCGCATTTTCCCGCAGAGCTTCGTCGCCGGCGTGGTCGATCTCTATCGCGGGCTGCTCAATGGCGACGACGATCTGGTGGTGCACGCCTACGAGACCTGGGGTTTCAAGCGGCTCAACCGCGAGCTGATCGACACGCTCAATATTTGGGCGCGCTTTATATATGGCCCGATGCTGGAAGATCGCGTGCGCAGCGTGGCCGACGGGGTGAAGCCTTCCGAATACGGCCGCAAGCAGGCCTTCCAGGTGCATCAGGCGCTGAAAGCGCGCGGTCCGGTCACCGTGCCGCGCGAATTCGTGTTCATGGACCGCGCCGCCATAGGGCTGGGCGCGGTGTTCCTGCATCTTGCCGCCGAACTCAACTTTTATCGGTTGTTCAACGAGGCGATCGAGAACTTCTCGGCCGAGCAGGTCGGCGCACGGCAAGCCGCCGCGCTGGCCGAAGTGGGGCTCAAGCCGTCCACCGACTAAATTTTGCCTTTTGGAGAAGCCTGTCCCGGACTTGATCCGTATCAAAAACAACCGCGCGCGCAATGATATGGGAAAAGCCTGTTTCCGGGCCGGTTGGCGGAGCGTTCCGAGGGCCGCCGCCGTTGCCCTGAGACCCCGATTGCGCTACCTGACTGCCGCCCGCCCTGACCTTCCCCCGGAGAGAATTCCCCATGGCTGACCACGGCACCGTCGAATACAGCACCGCCACCGGCAACGACTATCCCGCGCACGAAAACACCTACGAAAGCTTCGTGCATTTCACTTTCGTGGGCATCCTTTGCGTGATCAATATTCTGTTAGGCCTGACGGTCGGCGGCGTGATGGGGCACTGGTTCGCGGCGCTGCCGATCTTCATCATCGCCATTCTCGGCGCGGTGCCGGGTCTGTTTAGCGGCTCGAAGACATCGAGCACCGTGTCCTTCGTGATCTGCTTTCTGATCTTTGTGTATACCGGGATTACGCCAAACTAGCGCGCGATCCTTAATATTGAGAGCCGGTTTTCGGATGCGATAATCCGCAAAGCCGATCAACCCGGCGGGGCGAGGAGACGCGAATGCGAATTGCTATTGCGGGTGAAGCTGACGCCGCGGAGCGGCGGGTTTCCGGCACACCGGAGACGGTGAAAAAGGTCAAGGCTTTGGGCGCGGAGGTTATCGTGGCGCGCGGGGCAGGGCTTGGCTCCGGCATTCTGGACGCCGATTACGAGGCGGCCGGCGCGACGGTCGGTGACAACGTCACCAAGGACGCCGACCTGGTGCTCAAGGTTCGCCGGCCGACGGCGGACGAGTTCATGACCTACAAGAAGGGTGCGCTGGTCATCGCGATCATGGATCCGTATGGCAATGAGGCAGCACTCAAGCAGATGGCGGATGCCGGGCTGGTGGCCTTTGCCATGGAACTGATGCCGCGCATCACGCGCGCGCAGTCGATGGACGTATTGTCGAGCCAGGCCAATCTCGCCGGTTATCGCGCGGTGGTGGATGCGGCGGGCGAATATGGCCGCGCGCTGCCGATGATGATGACGGCGGCCGGCACGGTGCCGGCGGCGAAAGTGTTTGTGATGGGCGTCGGGGTTGCCGGCCTGCAGGCGATCGCGACCGCGCGCCGCATGGGCGCCATCGTGACGGCGACCGACGTGCGCCCGGCCACCAAGGAGCAGGTGGAGAGCCTGGGCGCCAAGTTCCTGGCGGTTGAGGACGAGGAATTCAAGAACGCGCAGACGGCGGGCGGCTACGCCAAGGAAATGTCGAAAGAGTATCAGGCCAAGCAGGCCGCCTTGGTGGCCGAGCACATCAAGAAGCAGGACATCGTCATCACCACCGCGCTCATTCCGGGGCGGCCGGCGCCTAAATTGATCTCGGCGGCGATGGTGGCCTCGATGCGGCCGGGCTCGGTGATTATCGATCTGGCGGTCGAGCGCGGCGGCAATGTCGAAGGCGCCAAGCCTGGCGAGGTGGCGCAAGTCGGTCCTGCAAAAATCGTCGGCCATCTCAATATGGCGGGCCGGCTGGCGGCGTCGGCCTCGGCGCTCTACGCCAAGAACCTCTATACCTTCGTCGAGACCATGATCGACAAGAAAGAAAAGAAACTGGCGATCAACTGGGACGACGAGATTATCAAGGGCACGCTGCTGACGCGCGAAGGCGCGATCGTGCATCCGGCGTTCATGCCGAAGACGGCGGCGTGACGATGATGATGAGCACGCAATTCGAGTTCTGCCCTCTCTTAACCTCTCCCATGGGGGGAGAGGTCGCGCCGAAGGCGCGGGTGAGGGGGCAAGAGCCTCTCGATCGATCGTTTCCCCCTCACCCGGCTCGCTAAGCTCGCCGACCTCTCCCCAACGGGGAGAGGTGAAGAAAGTAAGGAAGCGCCTATGGACCACATAGCAACCGCGGTCGATCCCTTCGTATTCCGGCTGTCGATCTTCGTGCTGGCGGTGTTCGTCGGCTACTACGTGGTGTGGTCGGTGACGCCGGCGCTGCACACCCCGCTGATGTCGGTGACCAATGCGATCTCCTCGGTGATCGTGGTGGGCGCGCTGCTGGCGGTGGGGGTGGCGCTGATCGCCGACGACAACGGCACGATTCTGGCGCGCGCACTTGGGTTTGTGGCGCTGGTGTTTGCCTCGGTCAATATCTTCGGCGGCTTCCTGGTCACCCAGCGCATGCTGGCGATGTATCAGAAGAAAAAGAAATGAAGATGATGACGAAAGACACGCGCTTTCCTCTCTCCGTCACCCTGAGGTGCTCGCCGACGCCGTCGGCGAGCCTCGAAGGGCGACGGCCCGGGCTGTCATCCTTCGAGGCTCGCTCGCGCTGCTCGCTCGCACCTCAGGATGACGGGCAAGGGGCAGCGTTCACCGTAAAGGCTTGCTCATGAGCACCAATCTCGCCGCTGTCCTCTATCTCGTCGCCGGCGTGCTGTTCATTCAGGCGCTGCGCGGCCTGTCGAGCCCGGACACGAGCCGGCGCGGCAATTATCTCGGCATGACCGGCATGACCATCGCCATCCTGACCACGCTGGCCGCGCATCCGCCGGCGAGCGCGCTGGCCTGGGGATTGGTGGTCGGCGGCATCGCGCTCGGCGGCGGCATCGGCGCGGTGATCGCGCGGCGGGTGCCGATGACCTCGATGCCGGAACTGGTGGCGGCCTTCCACTCGCTGGTCGGCATGGCGGCGGTGCTGGTGGCGGCGGGCGCCTATTATGCGCCGGCGGCCTTCGACATCGGCACCGAAGGCCATATCCACGGCGCCAGCCTTATTGAAATGTCGCTCGGGGTGGCCATCGGCGCCATCACCTTCACCGGCTCGGTGATCGCCTTCTTGAAGCTGTCGGGCCGCATGGGCGGCGCGCCGATCATGCTGCCGGGGCGGCATGTCATCAACATCGCGCTGTTCCTGGGGCTGATCTTCTTCATCTACCACTTCTATCTCGGCCAGAGCGCTCTCGACTTCTGGCTGATCGTGGTCATCTCGCTCGTCTTCGGCGTCTTGATCATCGTGCCGATCGGCGGCGCCGACATGCCGGTGGTGATCTCGATGCTCAACTCCTATTCGGGCTGGGCTGCCGCCGGCATCGGCTTCACGCTCGGCAATTCGGCGCTGATCATTACCGGCGCGCTGGTCGGCTCCTCCGGCGCGATCCTGTCCTACATCATGTGCAAGGGCATGAACCGCTCGTTCATCTCGGTCATTCTCGGCGGCTTCGGCGGCGAGGTGGCGGGACCGGGGGCGGGCAAGGAGACGCGTCCGGTCAAGCTTGGCTCGGCCGAGGACGCCGCCTTTATCCTGAAGAACTCGTCGAAGGTGATCATCGTGCCGGGCTACGGCATGGCGGTGGCGCAGGCGCAACATGCCTTGCGCGAAATGGCCGACCGGCTGAAGAAGGAAGGCGTCGAGGTTAAATACGCCATCCATCCGGTGGCCGGCCGCATGCCCGGGCACATGAACGTGCTGCTGGCGGAAGCTAATGTGCCCTATGACGAGGTGTTCGAGCTGGAAGACATTAATTCGGAATTCGCCCAGGCCGACGTCGCCTTCGTGATCGGCGCCAACGACGTGACCAACCCGGCGGCGGAAGAAGACAAGACCTCGCCCATTTATGGCATGCCGGTTCTGCAGGTGTGGAAGGCCGGCACGGTGATGTTC
>JBBRAL010000010.1:0-80223 GCA_038206805.1 Hyphomicrobiales bacterium
CACCGACTTGTCGGCGCATTCGCAAGCTCATCTAAACAAAGTGGCGCGCCAGCTCAATGAACGGCCACGGGAGACCTTGCAATTCGAAACGCCAGCGGAGAGATTTAACGCCTGTGTTGCGTCGATCAGTTGAGCCGGCAGATGTACAGCGGACTTTTCAGGCCATCCAACGCTCGTTTATGAATCCGCGCCCTAGCGCCCCGCCGCGTAGCCCTGCATGCCGCGCGGATTGGCCGCTGCCCGCCGCCGGTTGCCGACGCGCGAGGCCGCAGTCAACCGTCCTTCCGTCCAATCGCCCGCCACCTCGACCGTGTGGCCGCGGCGGCGCAATTCCTTGATCGTGTCCGCCGACAACCGGCCTTCCACCACCAGCACGCCCGGCCGCGCCTCGCGCGGCCAGAACGACGCCGGGAAGTGCTCGGAATGCCAGGCCGGCGCGTCGATCGCCTCCTGCAGGTTCATCTTGGCGTGCACGTGGCGCAGGAAAAATTGCGCGGTCCACTGGTCCTGTTGATCGCCGCCGGGCGAGCCCCAGGCGAGATAGGACTCGCCGTCACGCAGCGCCATTGTCGGCGTCAGCGAAGTGCGCGGACGTTTTCCCGGCGCGAGCGCATTGGGATGACCCTCGTCCAACCAGAACTGCTGCGCGCGCGAACCGAGGCAGAAGCCGAGCGCCGGGATCGTGGGTGAGGATTGCAGCCAGCCGCCCGACGGCGTCGACGATACCATGTTGCCTTGCCGGTCGACGATATCGAAATGCACGGTGTCGCCGCGCATGGCGCCGGCGCTGTCGAGCTTGGCGTCGTCGACCGTGATGACGCTCGGATCGTGCACGTCGTCGTGCGTCCAGATCTTTCCGACGGTCGGTTCGCCCGCACCGGCCACGACCGTGCGTGCGCCGGCCGCCACGCGCAGCGCAAGCTGCTTGCCAAAGCCCTCGATCGTGCCCGGCCGCTGCTCGTGCGAAGCCATTTCACCGACCAGCTTGCGCCGCTCGGCGTTATAAGCCTCCGACAGCAGCGTCTCGCCCGGCACCTTGGCGAATTTCGGATCGCCATAGAATTTTTCGCGGTCGGCATAAGCGAGCTTGACGCATTCGACCACCGTGTGGATGAACTCGGCGCTGGTTGGATCGGCACCATCAAGCCCAAAGCCCCGCAGCAGCGCGAGCTGCTGAAGCATCACCGGCCCCTGACTCCAGAAGCCGCCCTTGCAGACGGTGTAGTTGCCGTATTCGAGCGTCACCGGCGCCTCGATCGTCGGCTGCCAGCGCGCCATGTCGTCGGCCGCGAGCACACCGCGGTGGCGCTCGCCGCTGGTATCCATGATGTCCTGCGTACGACAGAATTTGTCGATCGCCTCGGCGACGAAGCCATGCGACCAACACTGGCGCGCTTTCTCGATCTGGCGCTCGCGGTCGCCGCCGGCGCTTGCGGCCTCAGCGACGATGCGGGCATAAGTGTCGGCGAGCGTAACATTAGTGAACATGCTGCCCTGCGCCGGCACCGCGCCGCCGGGCAAGTAGACCGCCGCCGAGGTCGGCCAATGCTCGCGGAACAATTGCTCCACCGTGGCGATGGTGGCGCAGGCGCGCTCGACCAGCGGATGGCCGTTGCGGGCGTATGAAATCGCCGGGGCCAGCACATCGGCCAAATGCATGGTGCCGTAGTCGCGCAGCAGCAGCATCCAGGTCTCGAACATTCCTGGTACGCAGGCGGCGAGCAGCCCGGTGCCCGGCACCAAATCCAGGCCGAGCCCGCGGTAATGCGCAATGGTCGCAGCCTGGGGCGCCGGGCCCTGCCCGCAGATCACCTCGACATTTCCCTTGCGCACGTCGTGCACGATCACCGGCACGTCGCCGCCCGGCCCATTGAGATGCGGCTCGACCACCTGCAGCGTGAAAGCGGTGGCGACCGCGGCGTCGAAGGCATTGCCGCCCTTTTCCAGCGTCGCCATGCCGACGGCGGTGGCTATCCAATGGGTCGACGTAACGACGCCAAACGTCCCCTCAATTTCGGGGCGTGTGGTGAAAGGGTTGGGGTTTATTTTTGAAACCATTGTGGAATTTCCCGTGGCGCGGGGGACGATACAGCAGCCGGGCGCCCTGCGCTAACGCAAATGGCAGGCCACCATCTGGCCTGGCTTTACCTCGCGCAGCAATGGCGCTTCCACCTTGCAGCGATCGACCGCATAGGGGCAGCGGGTGTGGAAATGGCAGCCCGAGGGCGGATTGACCGGGCTCGGCACATCGCCCTGCAGCACGCGCTTCTGGCGCTTGACGCTCGGATCGGGCACCGGCACCGCCAGCAGCAGCGACTCGGTGTAAGGATGCAGCGGCCGCATGAACAGCGTGCGCTTGTCGGTATATTCGACGATGCGGCCAAGATACATCACGGCAATGCGGTGGCTGATGTGCTCGACCACCGCCAGATTGTGCGAGATGAAAAGATAGGCGAGCCCGAGCTCGCTCTGCAGATCCATCATCAGATTGAGCACTTGGGCCTGGATCGAGACGTCGAGCGCGGAAACCGGTTCGTCGCCGACGATCAGCTTCGGCTGCAAGGCAAGCGCGCGCGCGATGCCGATGCGCTGCCGCTGACCGCCGGAGAACTGGTGCGGGAACGCGTCCATCCGCGCCTTGCGCAGGCCAACCCGCTCGAACAAGGCCGCAACCCGCTGCTTGACCTCGGCGCCCTTGGCGATCCGGTGCACGCGTATCGGTTCGGCGACGATGTCGCCGGCCGACATGCGCGGATCGAGCGAGGAAAACGGGTCCTGGAAGATGATCTGCATCTGCCGCCGGTAGGGACGCAGCTCGCTCTTGCTCAAGTGCGTGATGTCGCGGCCATCGATCCTGATGGCGCCGCCGGTCGGCTCGATCAGCCGCAGAATAGTGCGGCCGACGGTGGATTTGCCGCAGCCGGATTCGCCGACCAGACCGAGCGTTTCACCCTGCGCAATCGAGAAGCTAACCCCGTCGACGGCAAACACCGTGCCGCCCGCGCGCTGCAACAGGCCGGTGCGGATCGGAAAATGCTTCTTGAGATCGCGCACCTCAAGCACTGCCGGAGCGGCGGCAATATCGTTGGCGGCTTTCGCGTCAGCCATTGCGATCACCGAATAGCTCGGTCGAACGCCAGCACGCCGCCCAATGCCGTGGCCGTTTTTCTTCGTAAACGGGATAGTCGCGGCGGCAACGATCCTCGGCATGAGCGCAGCGTGGCGCGAATACGCAGCCCGCCGGCAGATCGGTCAATGCCGGAACCATGCCGGGGATTTCCTGCAGCCGTCCGCTCGGCACATCCGCCTCGCCGCGCAACAAAGAGAGACGTGGAATCGACGCCATCAGTCCGTGCGTATAGGGGTGCTGCGGCCGGGCGAACAGTTCTTCCACCGGCGCCTCTTCAACCTTGCGCCCGGCATACATCACGATGACGCGCTGCGCGGTTTCGGCCACGACGCCCAGATCGTGGGTGATCAGGATGACCGCGGTGCCGAGCTTGCGCTGCAGATCGAGGATGATATCGAGAATTTGCGCCTGAATTGTAACGTCGAGCGCGGTGGTCGGCTCATCCGCGATCAACACTTTCGGATTGCAAGCCAACGCCATGGCGATCATGGCGCGCTGGCGCATACCGCCGGAAAGCTGGTGCGGATATTCCTTGGCGCGCTGCTCCGGCTCGGGAATTCGCGTCAGGCGCAGCATGTCGACGGCCTTGGCGCGCGCCTGCTGGCGGGTGATCGGCTCGTGCAGCAGCAGCACTTCCGCGATCTGGCTGCCGATCGTCAGCACCGGATTGAGCGAGGTCATCGGCTCCTGGAAGATCATCGCGATGTCCTTGCCGCGCACGCCGCGCATCGCTTCGTCGCTGAGCGTGAGCAGATCGACGCCGGCCAGCTTGATCGATCCGCCGGCAATGCGGCCGGGCGGATCGGGCACCAGCCGCATGAGAGAGAGCGCCGTGATGCTCTTGCCGCAGCCCGATTCGCCGACAATCGCCAGGGTCTCATGCGGCGCGAGCGAAAAACTGACGCCGTCCACGGCTTTGACAACGCCGTGCCGCAGGTCGAAATAGGTCTGCAGGCCCTCGACTTCGAGCAACGGCGCCTTGTTCGAAATATCGGCCGGCGCCGGTTTGCCCGTCTCACGCTCGCTGGTCGTCATGGGCATGGATCAGTTGCGCAGCCGCGGGTCGAGGATGTCGCGCAGCGCGTCGCCCAGCAGGTTGGTGCCGAACACCGCCAGGCTGATGGCGACGCCGGGGAATATGACCAGCCAGGGCGCGGTGCGCACGTACTCGGCGGCGGATTCCGACAGCATGCGGCCCCAGGAGGGATGCGGTTCGGGCACGCCCAGCCCCAGGAACGACAGCGACGCCTCGGTCAGAATCGCGGCGCCGAGCTGGGCGGTGGCGATGACGATCAGAGGGGCCAGCGTATTGGGCAGCACATGGCGGACCGCGATGCGGAACTCGCTCATACCGGTGGCGCGCGCTGCCTCGATGAAGGGCTGTTCCCGCAAGGTCAGCGTGCTGGAGCGGATCACGCGCGCGGTATAGGGGATCAATGGGATCGCGATCGCAACGATGGTATTGTCAAGCGCGGGCCCAAGCGCCGCCGCCATCACCAGCGCCAGCACCAAGAGCGGCACGGCCTGCAGCACGTCGACGATACGCTGGATCACCAGATCGACCCAGCCGCCGAGATAGCCCGAGGCCAGACCGAGAATGACCCCGAACACGCAGCCCAGCGACGTCGAGCCAATACCAACGGCGAGCGAGATGCGCGCGCCATAGACAATGCGGCTGTAGATGTCGCGGCCCATCTGGTCGGCGCCCAGCCAATGCGCGTCACTCGGCGGCGCCAGCGTGATGAGCGAATTGGTCCGGATCGGATCGAAGGACGTGATGAAATCGGCGAAAATCGCGGCGAACACGAACACCGCCATGATGACTGCGCCGGCGACCCCGAGCGGATGCGCGCCGGCATGGTAACGGATCTGCGACCACACGCCCTCGGCGCGGACGTTCGCTTCCACAGGCCCCGGCACGATATCGATGCTGGCCATCAGCGCGCACTCATTTTTTTGCGCATGATCTTTTCCGATAACCGGTTTCTATTGTTATGGATCATGCGCTCACCCTGAATATTTGATGCGCGGATCGAGCACCGCATAGAGCAGATCGACCAGAAAATTGATCGACACCGCGACGATAGCAATGAACATCACCAGATTCTGCACGATCGGATAATCGCGCCAGCGGATGGCCTCGACCAGGAAACGCGCGACGCCCGGAATGTTGAACACCGTTTCGGTGACGATCAGCCCACCCATCAGGAAGGCGGCCTCGATGCCGATCACCGTGACGACCGGAAGAACCGCATTGCGCAAGGCATGATGATAGTTGACGTTGGGCTCGGAGGCGCCTTTCGCCCGCGCGGTTCGGATGTAATCCTGCCGCAGCACTTCCAGCATCGACGAGCGCGTCAAGCGCATGACCAGCGCCGATGAACGAAAGCCGACCGCCGCTGCCGGCACGCTGTAGAGCCATAGCGCGGCCCAAAATCCCACCGGCGGGTCGGTATAAATGGGAATCGTGTCGAAGAATTTGACAAACGCCATCAGGATCAGCAGGCCGAGCCAAAAGGCCGGCATCGACAGCCCGCTCAGGCTTATCACCCGTAATGTGTAATCGAGTTTGGAGTTCTGATTGACCGCGCTGATGACCCCGAGCGGGACGCCGAACACAATCGAGAACAGCAGCGCCAGCCCTGCGAGCTTGGCGGTTATCGGAATGCGCGGCAGAATCTCGTCGATCGCCGGCTTCTCCGACACGTAGGAATAGCCGAGATCGCCATGCGCCAGGCCGCCGATCCAGGCCGCGTATTGCACCACGATCGGCTTATCGAGTCCGAGTTCTTTTTCCAGTTTGCCTTTTTCGGCGACGTCGATCATGCCGGCCGCGTCGAACAGGACGTCCGCGATGTTGCCGGGCACCACCCGCAACATCACGAACACCAGCACGGAAATGCCGAATAGCGTCAGGAGCATCAAAGAGAAGCGCCTGATCAGATAGCTCCCCAACATGGCCTCCCATAGTCTGCGGGGAAAAGCACGCCCGGCCGCCCCACACGGCCAGGCGCGCTCAATACTGACGATTATTTATCCAGCCAGACGTCCTCGTAGCGGAAGCCGTTGTAGGTGTTGTTGCTCATAACCGTCATGTTCTTGACGAAGGGCTTCCAGCACATGCCGGTGCGGGCATGGAACAGGATCGGCCGCGCGCCGTCTTCCTGGATCTTCTTGTCGATCTCCCAGACCAGCTTCTTGCGCTTGGCGACGTCGGTCTCCTGCGACTGCACATCGAACAGCTTTTCCAGGTCCTTGTTGCAGTAATGGGTGTAATTGCGCTCCGACGTGCAGGAATAATTCTCGTAGAATGCCTGGTCGGGGTCGTCGATGCCGTTGCCGGTGAGGTTAAGCCCGACCTGGTAATCCTTGCGCGCGACCTTGGCGAACCAGGAGCTGGATTCCACCGGATCGAGCTCGCCGTCGATGTAGATGCTCTTGAGCTGGTCGATCAACACCGCCGCCGGATCGCGATAGGTCGCGAGATTACGCGTCGCTACCTTGATCTTGAGCGGCTTGTCGGCGGAATAGCCGAGCTTGCTCATGATGGCGCGGGCCTGCTCGCGGTCCTTGTTCACATCGCCGTAGCCGGGGATGGTCTTGAGAACGTCCGGCGGCAGGCCCCAGACGCCTTCCGGCGGCGGCAGCAGCGAGCCGCCTTGGTCGCCTTGACCCTGCAGAATGATGTCGATGAAGGCCTTGCGGTCGAGCGACAGCCCCATCGCCTTGCGCAAGTCCGGATTGTTGAACGGCGGACTGTCAACATTGACAATCAGATTGGTGCTGACATTGATCGGCGCGATCTCGCAGATCGCGGTCTTGTCCTGCGATTTGATGTCCTTTTCCAACGCCGCCGTCATCTCGGTCGGGAAAGTCGCATCGACCTTGCCGGCGATGAAGGCGAGTACCGCGGTCGCGCGGTTCTTGATGATCGTGTATTCGATGCCGTCGAGATATGGCAGGCCTTTTTTCCAGTAGTCCGGGTTCTTCACGAACTTGATCGACTCGTTCTGCTTCATCTCGACGAACTTGAACGGGCCGGTGCCGATCGGATGCGTGCGCATCTGCGCGGCGGGCACGTGACAGGGATAAATCGGCGTGTAGCCGGACGCGAGCATCGCCAAGAGTGACGGCTGCGGCCGCTTGAGATGGAAAGTCACCTCGCTGTCGCCGTTGACGCTCACGTCCGTCACGAATTCGTACCAACCCTTGCGCGGATTCTTTCGGAATTTGTCCTTCGCCGTACCGCGCAGCAGGTCGAAGGTGCACTTGACGTCCTTGGCGGTGAACGCCACGCCGTCGTGCCACTTGACGTCCGAACGCAGCTTGAAGGTGAGCGCGGTATTGGCCTTGTCCCAGGCCCAGCTGGTCGCCAGTTCGGGCCGGATGGTGTCCAGGCTGGCCTGCGGCTTGTGCTGGTCGTAGATGATGAGGTTGTTGAACAGGCCCATCGCCGGCACGTTGACCGAGAAGGTCGCCTCCTCGTGGATGGAGAGGCTGGGCGGCGTCTCGCGATGATAGAATTTCAGGATGCCGCCATGTTTGGGATCGGCGGCCTGGGCGGTGGAGATCGTGAGGCTCGCGAGAATAGCCGTCGCCAGTGCGACAAATTTTGTCTGCATTTTATCCTCCCATGATGCACCGCTGTCGACGCTTTTGCGGGCCGGCAGCCTGTTTTTTTATTTGTTATGCCGATAACGCTATCCGGTATGCTACCCCCGATCAACCCGCCCAAAGTTACGGTAGTGGTACAGTTTGAAATCTAGCCCACTCGCGCCGTGACGCGGCAGGTGGCATACTGCCACGATGACAGCAAAGCGCCTGCCTCGCCCGCGTGACCCTGTGCAGCTCGGCAAGCTGATCGGCGATATTTTGACCGGCCAGGTCAAAGACCAAGCGCCGACACCAGAAGAACAAGGGAAAGACCCAGCCGCCGTGGCGCTAGGGCGCAAAGGTGGCATGAAGGGCGGGAAGGCGCGCGCAGCAGCTTTGACTCCAGCCAAACGCAAGAAAATTGCGAAAATGGCCGCTCGCGCCCGATGGATGGAACGTTAACCCCATCTTAAGACTTGACTATCAAAATGCATCCTATCATAATGATAGGTGCATGGTTGGAAACATCGTCCCATTTCGCCAAAATCCTGCCGTTGAGGGGGGCATCCCCACAGCAGCAGAATTGGAAATTCGGGTGCATGAGTTGGCAAAACACACGACCAACCTGCGCTTCGACCATCCGCACTTCCAACAACGGTTAGTGCAGCGAAAGATCAGTATGCGACAAATCTTAGATGTGTTGCGCCAAGGGAGCGTTATCGGTGGGCCGAAGAAAGATGAATGGGGCGATTGGAGAGTAAAGCTCCAACGTAAGGTGTCAGGAAGGCGAGTACAGATCGTTGTGGCAGTTCAGGAGAGGCGTCTAGACCTCGTCACTGCGATATAGAATGTTTGGAGGTTCAAGATGAAGATGGTGAAAAGCAGCTATCACTACAGGGAGAGCGGCCTAGACAATGTCTATCTGGTCAATGGGTATGATTATGTTGAAGGTCAGGGTGGCAATCGTAGCGCCGTCATCCACGATATTGACGGGCTCCATGACGCCATAGGCCGCTATCTGATCAATGAGCGAAAGGCGCTCATGGGGGCGGAAATTCGCTTCCTGAGACATGAACTTAGCATGTCCCAGGGGGCCCTTGCTTCTCTTTTGGATGTAACTGAGCAAACTGTGCGGCGTTGGGAGCAAGACAAGCTTTCAATGCCGAGGACAGCTGACGCTATCCTGCGATCAATATATGCGGAGAAGTTTGACGGGGATGGGAAGCTTTCGGCGATCCTAAAGCGGATTGCCGATCTTGAGGATGAATTTGATCGCCGTGAAATGGTTCTCGAAGAGGCCAATGATGAATGGGACATCGTGAAAGAAGCAGTCGCGGCTTAAGACGTTTGTATTTGAGTATGGGGGAGGGATTTAATCCCTCCCCCTATCATTTTGATAGGAGACTTGACATTCCCTGACCGCTCAAGTATAAGGGTCAGTATGAACAGACTGGCCAAAATCGAACGCACTCAAGCCCTCCAAATGATGGCTGAAGGCATATCTTTGCGGGCTATTACGCGACTGACCGGTATTAGCCGGACCACGCTGCATAAGCTCTTGGAGGATGCCGGGCAGGCGTTCTCGGAGTATCAAGATCGCACCCTCGTAAATCTGCCTTGCAAGCGCGTGCAGGTCGATGAGGCATGGGCATTTTGTTACGCTAAGCAAAAGAACGTGCCGAACGCGAAGGCTGCCCCGGAAGGCGCTGGCGACATTTGGACGTGGGTCGGGCTCGATGCCGATACGAAGCTTGTGGTGTCTTGGTATGTCGGCGGGCGCGACGGGGGAGCGGCCATGACGTTCATGGATGATCTGGCACCGCGTCTCGCCTCCCGCGTCCAACTCACCAGCGACGGTCACAAGCCCTATCTGGAAGCGATTGAGGGCGCGTTCGGCGGCGATATTGATTACGCCATGCTTGTGAAGGTGTACGGCGCGGCCCCGGAAGGTCAGCGCCGCTATAGCCCCGCGATCTGCACTGGCGCGCATAAGCATCGCGTCGAGGGCAACCCTGATCCGAAGTATGTCTCAACGTCATTTGTTGAACGCCAAAATTTGAATATCAGAATGGGCAATCGGCGCATGACGCGGCTTACGAATGCCTTTTCAAAGAAAGCCGAAAACCACGCTCACATGATGGCGATCTATTTCATGCACTACAATTTCGTTCGCATCCATCAGACGTTGAAGATCACTCCCGCGATGGCGGCTGGTGTCACTGGCAAACTTTGGGAAATGTCGGATATGGTAGCCGTGCTTGAAGCATGGGAATCTGCCAAAGGGATTGCCGCATGAATGCTCTCTACTATGGCGACAATCTCGCGGTGCTGCGAGAGAGCATCGCGGACGAGAGCGTTGACCTGATCTATCTCGACCCGCCGTTTAATTCGAGTGCTAACTACAACGTACTTTTCAAATCACCGAAAGGCGTCGCGAGCGAAGCGCAGATTGAGGCTTTTGAAGATACTTGGCATTGGAATGAACACGCCGAGCAAGCCTTTGATGAGGTGATGCACAGCGGCAATACCGAGGCCGCAAACATGCTTAAAGCTATCCGGTCGTTTCTCGGAGAAAACGACATGATGGCCTATCTAGCCATGATGGCTGTGCGGCTGATAGAACTGCATCGTGTTCTCAAGCCGACAGGCTCGCTTTACCTTCATTGCGATCCGACCGCGAGCCATTATTTGAAAATCGTGCTCGATGCTCTCTTCGAGCCGAATAATTTTCACAATGAAATAATATGGAAGCGAACATCTGGGCACAGTGATGCTGTGGGTTACGGTGCTGTACACGATACAATTTTTTTCTATTCAAAGAATGATGATGCGATTTGGAATGATACCTATCAACCTTACGATCAATCATATGTGGATCAATACTACCGTTACGAAGATAAGGATGGACGGCGCTTTATGTCGGGTGACGCCGGGGCCGCAGGATTGCAGGGCGGTGGTTATGAGTACGAGTGGAAAGGCGTCACACGTATTTGGCGGGTTCCAGTTGCAACAATGAAGCGGCTCGATGATGAGGGCAGAATCTTCTACACGAGAAATGGCATCCCGCGCATCAAACGCTATCTGGACGAAGCTAAGGGAATGCCAACGCAAGATGTTTGGACCGACATCGAAGCCCTTCGTTCATGGCATCAAGAGCGCCTTGGCTATCCGACGCAAAAACCCGTGGCGCTTTTAGAGCGCATTATTTTGGCTTCCTCAAAGGAAGGTGGCCTTGTGCTTGACCCATTTTGCGGTTGTGGCACAGCGGTTCACGCGGCACAGAAACTCAATAGACAATGGGTCGGGATTGACATCACTCACCTTGCTATCGGTCTGATCGAGCGGCGACTAAAAGACGCTTTCCCCGGCATCACATTTGAGGTGCATGGGACGCCCAAAGATTTTGCAGGAGCCGAGAATTTAGCGCAGCGCGATAAATATCAGTTCCAATGGTGGGCCGTGACGCTAATCAACGCCGTTCCCTACGGCGGAAAAAAGAAGGGCGCAGACGGCGGGATCGATGGCTATTATTACTGCAAGCCAGACGGCAAAAAGACTGAGGCCGGAATCGTTTCGGTAAAGGGAGGCGAAACCGTCCACCGCAATGCCGTGGGCGAGTTACGTGGCGTCATGGAGCGCGATAAATCGCCCTTGGGTGTCTTGATTACCCTGCGGGAGCCTACCGGCCCAATGAAGGCGGAAGCGGCCTCAGCGGGCTTCCTAGAGACGCCCTTTGGCCGATTCCTCCGGCTCCAGGTCGTCACGGTCGGCGATCTTTTGGAGGGCAAATTGCCGAAACTTCCGCCGCAAGAGATCGGCGGGGGTTACAAGCAAGCGCCGAAGGAAGCGTCCGGAAAGCAAGAAAAACTTATCTAGGTTCAAACTGTACCACTACCAAAGTTACGCCAGAACCCCGATAATTGACCCATAACCGGCGGCGCTTGCCAACGGTGCGGACGGACCCCACCATGGCCTGTCGGATCGGTGATGCCCCACGCGGGCGCCCGCCATTGATGAGAAAGCCGGAGCGGCAATGGTGACGGAGAGCGACCCTATCGTTGCCGAAACGGCGGCGCGGATCTTTGCCGATCTCGCCGATCCGCAGACGATCAATCGTGCCGGCGACGAGCGCTGGAAGGAGCCGTTGTGGCGCGCATTGTCGGAAGCCGGCCTTACGCTTGCCTGGGTGCCCGAAAATCTTGGTGGCGCGGGCGCGAGCCTTAACGACGGCTTCGCTATTCTCGCTGCCGCCGGACGATTTGCCGCACCGGTGCCGCTTGCGGAAACGCTGCTGGCCGGATGGCTGCTGGCGCGCGCAGGCTTGGCCGCCCCCGCCGGCGCGATGACGGTTGCGCCGGTGCGCCCGCGCGATCGGATTCTACTAAATCCCGACGGCAGTTTGAACGGACGCGTCAGCGGAATTCCCTTCGCCAAGGATTCAAAACATATCGCGGTCGTTGCAACCGACGACAGCGGCACTTCGATTGCGCTGGTTAAAACCGGCGACTGCCGCGTGAGCGACGGCGACAATCTCGCCGGCGATGCGGCGAACACGGTGATTTTCGAGCGCGCGAAACCTATTGCCAGCGCGCGGGCGCCGGCCGGTTTCGACCCGTCGGCGCTGCTGCTGATGGGCGCGGCGGTGCGCAGCGTGCAGATTGCCGGCGCGCTGGAAACTATCCTTTCGCTCAGCGTGCGTTATGCCAATGAGCGCGTGGCATTCGAGCGCCCCATCGGCAAATTCCAGGCCATCCAGCAGAATCTCGCCCGCCTTGCCGGCGAGGCCGCGGCCGCCCTTGCCGCTGCCGGCTCGGCGGCCGACACCATCGCGCAAGCGATTGCGTTCGATGACACGGTGCTGCTGGAGGCCGCCTCGGCAAAGATCCGCGCGGGCGAGGCGGCGACCGAAGGCGCGGGCATCGCGCACCAGGTCCATGGCGCGATCGGCTTCACCAAGGAACATGTGCTGCACCGATTTACGCTGCGGCTGCTGTCGTGGCGGGACGATTTCGGTCATGAGAGCTATTGGGCGGCGACGCTCGGCGAGTTGATTGCGCGGCGCGGCGCCAATAATTTCTGGCCATTGCTGGCGTCGCGGTAGGATCTGCAATGATTATGCAACAACACGAATTCAGGCGAGTGAGCCGATGAGCACCGATCTGCGTTTCGATCAGATTCGTCTGCCGCCAGAATGCGAGAAACTCCGCGTCGAACTGCGCGCCTTTATCGCCGAGGAAGTGGCGGCCGGAACATTCGCGCCGGACCGGCCCGGCCATGGCGACACCCACAATCCCGCATTCAGCAAGCGGGTCGGCGCCAAGGGCTGGATCGGCGTGACCTGGCCGAAACAATACGGCGGACACGAGCGCAGTTTTCTCGAGCGATATGTCGTGACCGAGGAGTTCCGGGTGGTGAATGCGCCGGTGCGGCTGCATTTTGTGGCCGACCGGCAGAGCGGTCCAATCCTGCTCAAATATGCGCCGGAACATATCAAACAGGACATCCTGCCGCGCATCTGCCGCGGCGAATTGTGCTTCGTCATCGGCATGAGCGAGCCGGGATCCGGCTCGGATCTGTTCGCGGTGAAAACCAAGGCCACCAAAGTCGAAGGCGGCTGGCGCATCAATGGGACCAAAATCTGGACCAGCAATGCGCATATCGCCGATTACATGCTGGCGCTGTTTCGCACCGCTCCCGCCACCAAGGAAAACCGCCGTCACGGCCTTACCCAGTTTCTGGTGGACATGAAATCGCCCGGCATCGCGGTCAATCCGATCTATCAGATGACCGGCCAGCACGATTTCAACGAAGTCGTGTTCGACGATGCTTTTGTGCCGGACGATCACGTGCTCGGCGAAATCGACGGCGCCTGGAAACAGGCGACCAGCGAACTTGCCTATGAGCGCAGCGGTCCCGAACGTTTTCTGGAAACCTTCTACGTACTCGCAGAGCTGGTGCGCGCGCTCGGGCCCGATCCGGATTTGCGTAGCGCCGAGGGGCTTGGCCGCTTGGTGGCGCAACTGCATACGTTGCGGCGAATGTCGATATCGGTTGCCGGGATGTTGCAAGCCGGCAAGGAGCCGGTGGTGGAAGCATCGATCGTCAAGGATGTCGGCACGCTATGGGAGCAGAAGCTGCCCGAGCGCGTGCGCGATCTCAGCGCGTTTTTGGAGCAGCAAGAGAGCAATCGGGTGACGCTGGACGAGCAGATTGCATTTGCCACCAAGGTCGCGCCCAAGCTGACAATCCAAGGCGGCACGACCGAGATCCTGCGCGGCATCATCGCGCGTGGGCTTGGCCTGCGCTAAACGGGGGAATTAGGTGGCGGATATCGGAAAGCTGCTTTGGCCGAAAACGGTTGCCGTGATAGGCGCCTCATCCGACTTGCATGGCTTACGCGGCCGTATCCTGGAAGTGATGCTCAGCCATCCTTATGCCGGCACGATCTATCCGGTCAGCCGCAGCGCCGCCGAAGTTCAGGGCCGCAAGGCCTATGCCAGCGTCGCCGAGCTGCCGCAGCCGGCCGACCTGGCCATCCTGATCATCCCTGCGGAATTCGTGCCCGATGAGCTGGAGCGGTGCGGACGCGCCGGGATCAAAGCCGCGGTCATTCTGAGTTCGGGCTTTGCCGAGGAGCCGGGTGACGCAGGCGCCCGCATGCAAGCGGCGATCCGCGCCACCGCGCTGCGCTACGACATAGTGGTGTGCGGTCCCAATACCGAGGGCTTCGCCAATATCGCCGCCGCGCTGTGCCCGACCTTCAGCCCGGCGATGGATGTCAGCGCAGGTCCACTGCTGCCGGCGCGGCCGCTCGGGGGCCAGGTTTCGGTGATCTCGCAAAGCGGCGGCTTGGGCTTTGCATTTTTCGACCGCGCGCGTGGGCGCAATCTTGCGTTCCGCCATATCGTCACCACCGGCAACGAAGCGGCTCTCGAAATCTCCGATGTGCTCGACTACATGCTCGACGAAGGCGGCACGGATGTCTTCCTGCTGCTGCTTGAGGACGTCAAGACGCCGGCTAAGTTTCGCCGCGTTGCGGACAAGGCATTGCGCGCCGGCAAGCCGCTGATCGTCGCCAAAATCGGCCAGACCGAACCGGGACGGCGCGCGGTCGCCTCGCATACGGCCGCGCTTGCCGGCTCGCATGCCGCCTATCGCGCCATCTTCGAGCACCACGGCGTAATCGAAGGACGCGATTTCGATGAAATGCTCGACTTGGCGGTTGGCTTCCTGGGCTGCGGCGCAAAGCTGCCGGCAGGCCCACGTATGGGAATTTGCACGTCGTCGGGCGGCGCCGGCGTATGGATGGCGGATGCCTGCGTACGCGCCGGGCTCGAAGTACCCGAACTCGACGCGCAAACGCGCGCGGCTGTCGACGTTCATTTGCCGTCCTACGGCACCTCGCAAAACCCGGTCGACAGTACCGCCCAGGGCGTACACAAAGTCGGCTACGCCGCGTTCGCCCGGCTGGTGGCGCAATCGTCGCTGATTGACGGCGTCATGATTGTGGTCACCGCCCGCCGCTCGGCCTTTCTGGTCGACGATCAACCGCGGTTGATGACGCTGGCGCAAGAAACGAGCAAGCCGGTTTTCCTGTGGACCTACACGCTGCCATCGGAAAAAAGCGTCGAGGTGGTCAACGAGGCGGGTTTTCCGCTGTTCACCACGGCCGACGGTTGCGCGCGCACCATGCGCGCGATGGCGGATTATCGGGCCCTGCGCGAGCGCCTGTTGCGGCCGATTGAGGCCACCGGCGCCTGGTCGCCGAACCGGGCGGCCGCGCGCACGATGCTGGCGGCGTCCGCACCGGTCCTTAGCGAATGGCAGGCGCGCCCCCTGCTGGCGGCCTATGGCATCGCAGCCGGCGATCCGGGGCAACTCGCGCGCTCGCACACAGACGCGCAAGCCGCGGCGCGCGCTTTCGCCGGTCCGGTGGCGCTGAAAGTCCAGTCTGCCGATATTCCGCACAAGACCGAAGCCGGCGGCGTCGAACTCAATCTCACCGGCGCCGATGCCGTCCACGCCGCCTATGATCGCGTGCTCGCCAACGCAATTAAGTACGCCCCCAATGCACGTATCGATGGCGTGCTGGTTCAGCCCATGGCGCAGCCCGGACGCGAGGTCATTCTTGGCATCAAATGCGATGCGAACTGGGGCCCATTACTGATGGTCGGATTGGGCGGCGTTTTGGTCGAGGCGCTCGGCGACGTAGCGCTTGCACCGGTGCCGCTGGATCATGCCGGCGCACGCGCGCTGCTCGGCCGTCTCAAAGGCGCGCAAATCCTCGGACCTCATCGCGGCTCGCCACCGGCCGATATCGATGCGCTGATCGAGTTGATGGTGCGCCTGTCGCAGCTTGCTGCCGACCTTGCCGATGAGATCACCGAGATCGACCTCAATCCGGTCATCGTGCACGCCCAGGGAAAAGGCGTCTCATTGGTAGACGCCTTGATCGTCAAGCAGCCGGCGCAGCAAACCGAACGCCACAACGCCGCCGAGTAAACTAATTCAAGGGATATGACCATGGGTCCATTCAAGGATATCGCCGTCGAAAAAACCGGCCATGTCGCGTCGATCGAGATCAGGCGGCCGCCGAATAATTTCTTCGACATTGCGCTGATTCAGGAAATTGCCGGCGCGCTTGAAGCGCTCGATGAGGACGTCGATTGCCGCGCAGTGGTGCTGGCAGCGCAGGGCAAGGCATTCTGCGCCGGGGCCAATTTCGGCGACGGCGCGACGCTCAATAAGGAAGGCCAGCGGCCCGGCGAACTCAACCGCGAAAAGGCCGTGCAGCATCTTTATCTTGAAGGCAACCGGCTGTTCCGCACCAAGAAGCCGATCGTCGCAGCGGTGCATGGCGCGGCGGTCGGCGGCGGGCTCGGCCTCGCCATGGTGGCGGATTTCCGCGTCGCCTGCCCGGAGACACGTTTTAGCGCCAATTTCACCCGGCTCGGATTCCACCCCGGATTCGGCTTGACGGTGACGCTGCCGGCGGTGATCGGCGCCACCAAGGCGGCGCTGATGTTCTACACCAGCCGGCGCGTGCGCGGCGACGAGGCCTATGCCATGGGGCTCGCCGACGTGCTGGTGCCGCAGGATCAGGTTCGTTCAGCGGCAATGGCGCTCGCCGCCGAAATTGCCGAGAACGCGCCACTCGGCCTGATATCGACGCGCGCCACCATGCGCGGCGATCTCGCCGACCGCGTCCGTCTGGCGACCGAGCACGAACTCAAGGAACAAACCTGGCTGCGCAAGACCGACGATTTCAAGGAAGGCGTCAAGGCCACGGCCGAGCGGCGCCTGCCGAATTTCTCAGGCCGCTAGGGAATTTTCCGCCGCACATCGCCAATTACATCGCCAATTATATCGCATTGATGGTGCTCTCGGTCATTTTCTTGGCGTCCCTCGATTGATAATAAATTTGACGCGCTGCGACGAACGATTTTGCGGTGGAAGCAGGAGGCCGAGACAAATCGCGTGGACGCAATTCGCGTTCAAAAATAAAAATTATCGATCGTATGACGAGAAAGCCATAGCGATTGGAACTGGGCTCACTCCGAATCCGACTGCTGGCAGCAGCGAGATCGGGCCGCCGATCATACAACTTTCCGCGCCACCTGCGCGGCCGCCGCCTGCCCCGCCAATCGGCCAAGCACCGTCGCGGTCAAGAGCCCATTGCCGGACAGATAACCCGCCGCCGTCGAGCCCGATACGCCGGCCGCCGCGCCGCCTGCCGCGAACAGATTTGAAAACAATGAGCCGTCCTTGCGACGGACGCGGCCTGCCGCATCGATCGCAAGCCCGCCTTGGGTGTGGAACAACGAGCCGGTGACCTTGACTGCATGGAAAGCCGGCGCACAACGCTGCGCTGGTGTGAATTGACGCCCGAAACGGTCCTTGCCATTCGCCGCCTTGAGCTTTTCGACCTCGGTCCACTCAGCGGCAAAAGCCGTGGCCGGGACCCGCATGGCGGCGGCGAGGTCTTCAATACTTTCGCCGCTCAAAATCGCGCCGGCCTTTTCGGCCTCACGGAAATCCTCGAATTGCCGCGCCACCGAGGCAATGCGCGCGTCGAATACGCTCCAGGCAATTCCATCCGGCTGGCGAAGGACATCCGCGGCCTGCTCGGAATAGCCGCGCGATTCGTCGCAGAAGCGCCGGCCTTCACGATTGACCTGAATTCCGCCCTGCATGATAACGGCCCAGGTGATCAGGATATTGTGCGGCGTCGCCACCGACCCGTGACCTTGATAGCCGCCGAGGTGCGCGAGTTGCGCGCCGAGTGCGTCACCCCAGATCACGGCGTCGCCGCGATTTCCCGGGTGCCCGAAATAGAGCGCGTCGGCCATTTCTGGAATGTAACGCCGGACCAGTTCGGCATTGCCGCCATAGCCGTTGCAGGCAAGAATCAGAGCATCGCAACCCATGCGTTCGCGCGTGCCGTCGCCGCGCACAATCTCAACGCCCCGAATATGACCGTCGGGCGCCGTCAGCAGCGCCTCAGCCACGCATTCAGATATAATGGAAATGTCAGCGGCCTCGGCGGCACTGCGCAGGCGATTGATCAGTTCCAATCCGGTGCGCGATGGCAATCCGTGCATCCGCATAGCCGAATGACCCGAATAGTTGAAATTGTCGATCACATCGAACGGCAAGCCGTAGCGGTCGGCCAGCCATTCGACCAGCGGGCCCGCGCCCCGCGCCACGGCATCGACGACGGCACCATCGGCCTCACCCTTAGCCTTGCGCTGGATGTCGGCGGCGAAGAGCTGCGGGCTGTCGGCGATGCCCTTGGCGCGCTGGAAACGCGTGCCCGCGGCCGGAATGAGCCCGGCCGACAGCGCGGTCGAACCCGCCGGCACCGCTTCGCGCTCAACGACAAGCGCATCGACACCCGCTTCCTTTGCCGCCAGCGCAGCGCACAGGCCGGCAGCGCCAGCGCCGACGATCAGTAGCGACGCTTGCGCAGCGAATTCTTCATCCGCTGCAACCTCAACTGCACTCATCTTGCCCCGATGCCGCGCATCAGCGGACATTAAGATATTTCATTGCGCGCGCGTAACGGTGGATCTGCGCAGATATTTGCCGCTCGCCGGCCCGATGATGTTTCCGCCGTCGTAAACAAGCGCGCCGCGCAAGAACGTGCTCTTAACCCGGCCGCTGAGTTCAAAACCTTCGAACGGTGTGTAGCCCTGCACGGATTCGGATTCGGCGGCATGCACAACAAAACTTTCTTGCGGGTCGACGATCACGATATCCGCGTCATAACCCGGAGCGATATCGCCCTTGCTCGGCAGCCCGAAGCGCTGCGCCGGCTTCCAACTTAATAGCTCGGCCATGTGATTGTATGACATGCCACGCTTGCTGCCCTCGCTCAAAACACCCGAGAGCAGATATTCGGTTCCGCCAAAGCCGGATTTGGCCAGCCAGATATTGGTCGGGTCGTCTTTCGACCACTTCTGCTCGGCCGAACAACAAGCATGATCGCTGACGATCCAGTCGATCTTGCGGTCGAGCACCGCCTGCCACAGCGCCTCGACGTCCTCGCGCGGACGGATCGGTGGATTGACCTTGGCATGCACCGCGCATTCGCAATCGGTATCGAGAAGAAGATGACCGACCGTCACTTCGCGGCGGAAGGCAATATGCGGAAAGACCTGCTGCATGGTCCACGCGGCATCGATGGCTTTTCGTGAACTCAGGTGCAACAGATTGATGTTCAGGCAATTGGTCTCATTCGCCAGATAGGATGCAATCCAGATGGCAAGACCCTCGGAATGCGGCGGGCGCGCGGCGCTGTAAGCCTTCAGCCCGGTCAGCTTGCCCTCGCGCTCCACGATCTTGGTATAGGCATTGAGAATCTCCGCGAGTTCGCAATGCAGACTGACGCTGATGTGGGCGGCTTGCTCGGGGAATTTCGTCATCAAGCGCTGTGCCG
Source organism: Hyphomicrobiales bacterium (assembly GCA_038206805.1). Lineage (GTDB taxonomy): Bacteria > Pseudomonadota > Alphaproteobacteria > Rhizobiales > Xanthobacteraceae > Pseudolabrys. The sequence goes on from JBBRAL010000010.1 coordinate 19,662, forward strand.
ACCGCATGATGAACTCGAAATGCGCGATGTCGTACTGCTCGTCGGGGCCGATCATCAAAAAATCATTCTGCTGCGACGAGCGTCCGTGCAGCCCATAACCGCCGTAAAACATGAAGATCTTGAACGAGGTTATGCCGTGTTCCGTGACCAGATATTCCATTTCATCGATGTGCGCCGCTTCGATGGGCGCAAGATGAAAGCCGTAATCGACCCAAAAGCGTCCCTCGGACTGCTTGTACACTTCGGGCATGAATTCGCGGTAAGGGCCGCCACGATTGAGGTAGTAGTGTCCCGTGCGCAGATAATTCAGGCTTGAGGTAACCCCTCCCATCGCTGCCGCCTTGCTCTCCGAAATCGCATCCTGGGCAAGCGGCGCATATATGCCGATGTGCATATGCGCATCGACGCAGCCCGGAAACGCGAGCCGATTCTTGGCATCGAAGACTTGGCTGGCGAGATCGGCCTGAATTTCCGGCCCGAGCCGGGCGATCTTTCCGTCCTTGATCGCAATATCGAGACAATCGACGGAGGTCTTGTTCGGGCGAACGACTCGGGCGTTCTTGATGATGGTATCGAAAAGCTTGTCCATGCGAGATATTCCTTGGCTTACTGGTGTTTCTTGCTATCCGGCGTCGATGCCGCTTCATATCGCTTGCCGCGTTCGATCATTTCGGGAGTGCCGATGAGATCGTTAAGTTCACCGAAATCGAACATGCGCTCGCGGAACGGCTGCGTGCTGCCATGAGCGGCAAGCGATGCATAATAATCGACCGCGGTCTTGGCCAGCGCGCGCACAATCCCGCCGGGGAAAATGACCAGCGAAAAGCCAAGGGCTTCCAGTTCGGCCGCCGACAACATCGGTGTCTTGCCGCCTTCGACCATATTGGCCATCAGGGGTACGGCGCGGCCAACGAGTTTGACGATCTTTTCGAGTTCCTCGCGCGCCTTCGGGGCCTCGACAAACAGCACATCGGCGCCGGCGTCACGGTAGATCAGCGCGCGCTCGACGGCTTGCTCGAAGCCTTCGACCGCCACCGCGTCGGTGCGCGCGATGATCAACGTGTCCGAGGAGCGGCGGGCGTCGACGGCGGCCTTGATTTTACCGGCCATCTCAGTGGCCGGAATCAGCGTCTTGTCATCAAGATGACCGCAGCGTTTGGGAAAGCCTTGATCCTCGATCTGGATTGCGCCGGCACCGGACCGCTCCAGCAGCCGCACCGTGCGCTCGACATTAAGCGCATTGCCATAACCGGTGTCCGCGTCGACGATGAGATGAGCGTCCACCCGATCGCGAATGAGGCAAACCGTTTCGACCACTTCGGTGACGCTGACCAGCCCAATGTCCGGCCGCCCCAGCCGCGTATAGGCGATGGCGGCGCCGGAAATGTAGAGCGCGTGAAAGCCGGCCTGTGTCGCGATCAGCGCGGTGAGCGGATCGTAAACCCCCGGAGCGACGACAATCGGCGGCTTCGACAGGCGCGAGCGCAATGTGTTCTGTTCGGTCATGGCTAAAGCCCCAGAAAAGCGCGTTTGAGACCGGTATTGGCACGAATTTCGGCGGCACTTCCCGACAGAACAAAGCTGCCATGTTCGAGAATGTAGGCGCGGTGAACGATGTCGAGGCTTTGCACGACATTTTGTTCGACCAATAGCACCGCAAGGCCTTCCTGGTTGAGTCGCAGGATCATGGCGAACATTTCCTCCACCAATAACGGCGAGAGACCGAGCGAAGGCTCGTCCAGAATGATGAGCTTTGGCTCGGCCATCAGACCGCGGCCGATCGCCAGCATCTGCTGCTCGCCGCCCGACAGCGTGCCGGCGCGCTGCGAGGCGCGCTCGCGCAGCCGCGGAAAAATCGAGTAAACCCGCTCGCGGTTATGGTCGCGGCGCGCCGATGCGCGGCGATAGCTGCCAAGATCGAGATTGTCGCAAACCGACATGTTGGGGAATATGCGGCGGCCCTCCGGCACATGAATCAGGCCGGACGCGACAATTGTCGATGGGCGCGCCTTATGGATAAAACTTCCGTCGAATTCGATCGAACCTTGGCGTGCCGGCACGATCCCGGAAATGGCGAGATTGAGCGTCGATTTGCCGGCGCCATTTGAGCCGAGCACGGCAACGATATCGCCGGCACCGACGACCAGGTCGATGCCGCGCAAAATCTCGACCTCGCCGTAGCCGGCGTGCAGCCCGCGAACGCGTAGAAGCGCGTCATCGGCCATAGGCGCCTCCAGCAAGTTTCGCCGCGGCGCCCGACCCGAGATAAGCCTCGATCACTTTCGGGTCGGCGGCGACCGTTGCGGGCGGGCCTTGCGATATGACGTGGCCTTCCACCAGCACGTAAATTTTCTCGGCGAGGCTCATGACGGCCTGCATCACGTGCTCGATCATCAAGATGGTCACGCCGCGTTCGCAAATGGCGCGGATGATCGGCACCATATCGCGAATTTCCGACGGATTCAGGCCGGCCAGGACTTCATCGAGCAACAGCAGCTTCGGCGACGTCGCCAGCGCGCGAGCAAGTTCGAGCCGCTTGCGCCCGGCCACCGTCAGGGTGGCCGCCGGCTGCTCCAGCATGCTGTCGAGCCCGACCTGCTTTGCCACCTTGGCGGCCGCCGCCAGTGCCGCCGCGCGCCCAGCGATATGCAGATGAGCGCCCACCGCGATGTTCTCCAGAACCGACAGGCCGGCGAACGGTTGTACGATCTGGAATGTGCGGGCAATACCTTGCCGCGCCAGCCGGTGGGGCGGCGTGCCGGCGATATCGGCGCCATTGTAGACAATGCGGCCGCCGGTCGGCGTCAAGAAACCGGTGATCAGCGCAAACAGCGTCGTCTTTCCGGCGCCGTTCGGGCCAATTACGGCTGTGATGCGCCCGGCTTCGACCGCAAGCGAAGCGTTGTGAACCGCGCGCAAGCCCCCGAACCGCTTGGATACGCCTTCGACCGTCAGTATCGGCTCAGCCAAAACCCGGTCAGTCATGCGCGGCCTCCCGCGTCTTTTCGACCGGCGGCGGCAGCAAAAGACCGCGCAGGCGCGCTATGACACCGGCCACTCCACGTGGCGCAAAACTGACGACCAGTATCAGCACGACGCCATAAACAATGAGGTCAAGGCCCGGAATGTCGCCCGTGATCTGCTTGGCCGCCTCGCCGAGCAATTTAACCAACAAGGCCCCAAGCAATGGCCCGAATACGGTGCCGACGCCGCCGATGATCGGCGCCAGCAGCGCTTCGATCGAAATCCACGGCCCATAGGCGATGCCGGCGTCGATGAACAGAAAATATTGCGCATAGAAGCAGCCGGCGGCAGCAGCCATAGCCGCCGATATCGTCATCGCGCCCAGTTTGACGCGGGTGGCATCGACGCCAAGCGCGCGCGCGGCGTCCTCGTTCTCGCGCACCGCCACCAGCCAGGCGCCGAAACGCGATTGCTCGATCAGCTTGGTGATGACAAGCGAGCCCGCGACTAGCGCGAGGATCATCCAATAAAATGCCGCGCGACTCTGGAATTGAAGCGCGCGGGCGCTGAGGTCGAGCTTGATCAAGGTGCCGACGCCTGCTCCGGTGATCGGCGCTACGCTGGCAACGATGCGCAGCACTTCGGCGAAAGCGAGCGTGACCAGCGCGAAGTATGACCCGCGCAGCCCCGAGCGGAACGTCAGGGCGCCGATCGCGGCGCCGACCGCGGCGCCAGCCACAATGCCGAGCGCAAAGGCCGGCCACGCATTGAACCCGTAACGCACTTGCAGGATCGCGGTCACATAGGCGCCGGTGCCGAAAAACGCGGCGTGGCCGAATGAATATTGGCCACCATAGCCGCCAAGCACGTTCCAACCCTGGCCCGCCAGCGTGAGCAACAGAGCGACCACGAGAAAGTTGAGCACGACGTTCGAACCGGTGAACAGCGGGATGCACGCCAGCGCCGCGACGACGGCCGCAATCGGAAGAAATCCGCCGCGGCTCATGTGCGTTCTCCCAACAACCCGCTGGGACGAAATAGCAGAACCAGGATGAACATCAGGAAGATGCCGATCTGGCCGAGCGATTCTCCGAGATAAAGCCCGCACAGGCTTTCCACCACGCCCACGAACAGCCCGCCGATCAACGCGCCGGGAATCGAGCCCATGCCGCCCAGCACGACCGTGGTGAACGCGATCAGCACAAATGCATTGCCGACATGCGGATTGACGTAATAGGTCGGAATCAACAGGCAGGCCGCGATGGCAACGCAGGCCGTACCAAGGCCGAACGTCACCGCGTAAATATGGGCGACGTCGATGCCGGATAATTCGGCGCCGAGTTTTTCCTTCGCCACCGCGCGAATCGCCCTGCCGGTGTCGGTATAGGTCAGCAGCAGCCATAACAACAGCGCGACAATAACCGCGGCGCCGAAGCCGGCCAGCCGCGGCACCGAAAGATAAGCTCCGGCAAACGGTACGACGTCAAAGGCATATTTCACATCGATTGTGCGCGTATCGGCGCGAAACCAATAGAGCAACGCGTTCTCAATCACGACGGCGAGACCGAGCGTCACCAGCAGAATATTGGCGTCGCTGCCATGCGAGGCCGGACCGATGATGAATCGCTGCAAGCCGTAGCCGAGCGCAAAAAATGCCGGCATCAGGATGAACACGGCGAGGTAGGGATCGATGCCGAACAAATTGAACATGAAAAAGGCCGCGAACAGCGCCGCCGTCAGCATCGCGCCGTGGGCAAAGTTGATGATGTGCAGCACGCCGTAGACCAGCGTCAGACCGAGCGCGATGAGCGCGTAAACGGCGCCGGTCAGCAGGCCGTTGAGGACCGCGGGGAATAGGATGCTCAGATGCACGGGTGCGGCACTGCCAAAAGCGGCACGGCGAAGGCCGGCACCGCCACGACGGCGCCGGCACTCTCCGGCGACGCCGTGACGGCGGATGTCATCAGGCGGGTGGCAGCGGATAGACCGGCTTCGCCGACGCGAAGGCTTCCGGCAGGATTACCTGGATATCGTTGCCGATCACCTGCGTGTTGGCGGGCACCGCGCCCTGGTTCTGGCCATTGACGAATTTCGTCGGCCCGTAGGGCATGACATGGCCGGCGAAGGTCGAGCTTTCCAGCGCCGCAGTGATCTTGGCGCGGTCGGCCGATTTCGCACGATCGATCGCGTCCGCCAGCAACAGCACGCAGCTGTAGTTCAGGTACACTTCATAAGTGAAGAACTGGCCCTTGGCCTCCACCATCTTCTTCAAGGCCTGCGCCTTCGGATTGCGCGGATCGAACCAGTGATTGCAATCCATGATGTACTGCGCCGCCTCCGGGAATTCCTTGACGAATTTGTAGGACGACGCAGCGCCCCCAAGCACGGAGTAGATCGCCGCCTTCGGACGCACTTTTTGCTGCTGCATGGTGCGCGCGAGCAGCACATATTCGTTGTAATAATCGGCCGGGATAACGATGTCCGGGTTTGCCGCCTTGATCTTGAGCACGACATTGTTGAAATCGCGCGTCGGCGTCGGATGCGCGATAGTTTCCAGCACCTGGAAGCCCTGCGGGGGAAGCTGGGCGTTCAGCAGCTTGGCGAGACCGGAGCCGAAGGCGGAGTCCTCGTGCACGATCATCACGGTCTTGGCCGGCTTGCCGGCCTTGTCGTTGATGGCGACGAGGTTGGCCAGCGCGGTCTTGGCGATCACGCCGAAGCCGGGACCGAAACGGAACGTGTTCTTCAGGCCGCGGGTGACGATGGCGTCGGTAACGCCGACGTCCACGATATAGGGCAGGTTATAGCGCGCCGCCGTCTGCGTGGTGGCCAGACAAATCGACGAGGCATAGCCGCCGACAATGGCCGCGACGCCGGCCGAATTCATCTTTTCGACCTCGGCATTGCCGCCTTCCGGCGTGGATTGGGCGTCGCCGAGCACCGGCTCGATCTTGCCCACGCCCTTGATGCCGCCGGCGGCGTTGATTTCATCCACTGCGATCGACGCGCCAAGCCGGCCTTGCTGTCCGGAATAGGACAGCGCGCCCGATACCGGCTGCAGAAAGCCTATTTTCACCGCGCCGCCTTGGGCGCGCAGGATCGACGGGGCAGCGAGGGTGCCGCTGGCGGCGGCGGCGGCCGTAAGCGCGGACGATTGCAGGAATCTGCGACGACTGAATCGATTGTTGTTGTTTGACACGATGTTCCTCCCTTGGGTCAGATGAACGGAATGCTGGCGGCCGATCTCGACCTTCCAGTCGACTTTCGAATTGCAAGCGGCAGCGCCGACCAGGTTTTCCTGGTCCGGCCGGAGCGGACCAGATCGAACTCGAAGCTGTAGCGATCTGGTCTATACAAGGCGTGCAAGTGCTCGACGCCGCGGCCGTCGCGGTCATAGACCGTGCGCACAAGTTCGATCAGCGGCGAGCCGGTCTTAACGCCGAGCGCGCGGGCAACGTCCGGCGCGGCAAGCCCGGCGGAAATCCGTTGGGTCGCGCGCTCCACCTTGACACCCGAGCGTTCGAGCAATTCAAGCAAAGGGCGGTCCGCCAGATCTTTCGCGGTGAACGTGATGCCGATGCGTTCGGGGACATGCGCGAGCAGATAGGAAAATGGCAAGCCGTCAACCGAACGGATGCGCACCGAGCGCTGCAGGGATTCATGGTCGCGGACGCCAAGCGCTTCCGCGGCCGCGCCGCTCGCCTGCACATAATCGAATGACAGTAATTGTACCTTGGTGCTGCGGCCCATATCGGCAAGATTGGCTAGCACCCCCGAGATATCGGCGGTCATCGGCGCCGGCGAAGGCCGGTAGACCACGCGGGTTCCCGTGCTGCGCCGCCGGTCGATCAAATGCTCGCGCTGAAGTTCGCCCAATGCGCGCCGTACGGTGACCCGCGACACCCCGTGCGCCCGCGCCAGGTCGTTCTCGTTGGGAAACCGTGCGCCGAAATTCATGGCGCCGCTCATGATGCGATCGCGCAGCACGAGATAGACTTGCCGTGCCTTGGCTTCTTGCAACCGACCCGCCACGCCAAACCCCCACAGCATCAGCGTCAAGCCTGCTCGAAGGGGCGGACGCTTTACTAGGTATTATTTAGCATACAATATGCCCGTTCGACTGCAATGCCCCCGTAAGCGGTAATTAGGCCGGCATGAACACGCCGCTGACCCTGTTCGACAAGCTCTGGACGAGCCACGAAATCGTGCAGCGCGACGGTGAGAGCTTGCTCTGGGTCGATCGCCACTATGTGCACGAGGGGTCGTTTCACGCCTTCAGCCGGCTTGCCGAACGAGGCGCCAAAGTGGCCGAGCCGGGGCTAACCTTCGGCGTCGCCGACCACTATGTGCCGACGCGCGATCGCGGCCGGGCCATAGCCAATCCCGAAATCGCGCGCATGGTCAGCGTGCTCGAAAAAAATACCGCGGACCAGAACATCACTCTGTTCGGGCTTAACGATCGCAGACAAGGCATTGTCCATGTGGTCGGACCGGAATTGGGCCTGACCCTGCCGGGGCTGCTTATCGTTTGCGGCGACAGCCACACTTCGACCCACGGGGCGTTCGGCGCCTTCGCGTTCGGCATTGGCGCGTCGGAAGTGGCGCACGTGTTGATGACGCAGACGCTGTGGCAGAAAAAGCCGAAGCGCATGCGCATCACCGTCGACGGCAAGCTTTCCGAAGGCCTCGGCGCCAAGGATATCGCGCTGGCGATCATCGCCACCATCGGCGCGGATGGCGCCGCCGGTCACGCCATAGAATTCGCCGGATCGACCATTCGCGCGCTCTCCATGGAGGGGCGCATGACATTGTGCAACATGGCGATTGAGGCCGGCGGCCGCTGCGGGATCGTGGCGCCCGACGCAGCGACGTTCTACTATCTTAAAGGGAGGGAATTTGCGCCAAAGGGCGCGGCGCTGGAAAAAGCAATGCAAGACTGGGGCGCTGTTAAATCCGATGCCGGTGCGCAATTCGATCGGGAAATATCGATCGATACCTCCGGCATAGCGCCGATTGTCACCTGGGGCACGAGCCCGGAAGACGCTTTGCCGATCGACGCTCACGTTCCCGACCCTGCCCGCGAGCGCAATCCAGCACGCGAAAAATATATCCGCGCCGCAATCGACTATATGGGCCTCGCGCCGGGCCAGAAGTTGACCGATATTGCGATTGACCGCGTTTTCATCGGGTCCTGCACCAATGCGCGCATCGAGGACCTGCGCGCCGCGGCGGCAATCCTCGCCGGCCGCGTCAGCAAGGTGCCCGGCCTGGTTTCGCCCGGCTCGTCCAGCGTCAAGCGTCAAGCCGAAGAGGAAGGCCTTGATCGGCTGTTCCGCGACGCCGGACTGGAATGGGCCGATTCCGGCTGCTCGATGTGCGTCGGGATCAACGGCGATCTGGTGGCGTCAGGCGAGCGTTGCGCCTCGACCACCAACCGTAATTTTCGCGGCCGCCAGGGCGCCGGCGCCCGCACCCATATCATGTCGCCGGCGATGGTCGCGGCCGCCGCGGTCAGCGGCCATCTCGCCGACGTGCGGCCGCTGCTGGCGGCACGGAAACTCTGACGGAAACGCCAATGGAACAATTTACCCGCATTACGGCCACGGCCTGCCCGCTCGCCGGCGAGAATATCGACACCGACCAGATCTTGCCGGCGCGCTTTCTCAAGCTGGCGCGCAATGGCGAGCACGGCAAAGTGCTGTTTCAGGATTTGCGATTTGATGCAGCCGGCAACGAGCGGCCGGCCTTTCCGTTGAGTCGAGCGCCATGGCGGGACGCTAAAATTTTCGTCGCCGGGCGCAATTTCGGCGGCGGATCCTCGCGCGAGGCCGCGGTCTATGCCCTGCACGATTACGGCATCCGGTGCGTTATCGCGCCGTCGTTCGGTGACATTTTTTCCCAGAATTCAACCAAGAACGGACTGCTGACGGCCATCGTAACCGAGGCCGAAAGCGGCGCATTAATGGCCGCGCTGAACCGGGAACCGGCGTTACCGGTGACCGTCGATCTCGATGCGCAAACGATTGTGTGCGGAGAATTACATTATAAATTCACCATTGATCCCGCACGCCGCATACGCCTGCTTAACGGCTGGGACGATATCGATCTCACGGCGTCGTTTCAGGAGCAAATCCGTGCCTTCAAGGCCGTGGACCAGCAGCGGCGGCCGTGGGCCATTCCCACGCCAGCAATATAAAGAAGCCGCCGGCCGCATTTGCATAACTAATTTCCCGAGCCCTCAAGTATCGCCTGATATTTTGCGGTCGGGCGCAATCACGATGTCGGTTTCGGGCAGCCTACCGCCGCGTAACAATGTCTTCGCATTCTCCACGGCCCGCGCGACCACACCGGAAAAATTGTCGAGCGTGGCGCCCGCCAGATGCGACGTAACGACGGTATTTTCCAGCTCAAGCAGCGGACTACCGGCCGGCGGCTCGGTCGAAAAGGCGTCAATACCGGCGCCGAACAGGCGTCCCTCTTTCAAGGCCGCCGTGAGGGCTGCTTCATCGACCAGACCACCGCGCGCGCAATTGATCAACACGGCGCCGGGCTTCATGGCGCGAATGCGTTCCGCGTTGAGGATGCCCGCCGTCTGCGGCAGCAGCGGCAGATGCAGCGAAACAATGTCGGCGGCCTGCACCAGTTCGTCGAGATCGGCATACTTGACAGCAAGATTTTGCTCGACCTCGGGTGGCGCCCGAACCGGATCGTAGTAGAGAATCTTGACTTCGAAACCGCGCAGGCGCTTGGCGACTTCCTTGCCGATGGCGCCGAAGCCGACCAGACCCACCGTCTTGTGCTGGAGTTGCCGGTGCGTGCCGCGGGCATCCTCCTTGCTCCAGACGCCGGCACGGGTGCGGGCGTCGATCTGCGGAAGCTGGCGGTAGGTGGCAAGCATCAGCAGGATGGTGTGCTCGGCGACCGGAATGCTGTTGCCGGCATGCAGCCGCGCCACGGCAATCTCCTGCTTGGCGCAAGTTTCGAGATCGATGCGGTCGACGCCTGCGCCGAGCTTTTGGATGAAACGCAGCCGCCTGGCCTCCACCAACAATTCCTTTGGTATCGGGGCTGCCATGACAAAGGCGATGTCGGCATCGCGGATCACCGCCGCGCGTGCGGCCAGGCTGCTTTCGTCGATGAACAGCACGGCCCAATTCTCCGGCACGGCCGCCGCAATGGCCGTCTTGATGTGCGGGTGAAACTTGTCGAGGATGGCAAGCGTGATTTCTGGCATAGCTGATCCGATGCGAAGACAGGTAACGATAGTAATGCATGCGATGAATAGCTGCTATCGTGCCCGCTGGATTGATCGGGAAAATTGGCAATGAGCACGACCGTCGAAGTGCTGGCTGCGGCGTTCAAGGACGCTGGCACACCCTTCATAGTAGGGCATCCCGGCGGCGAGTCGGTCGAACTGATGGAAGCGGCGCGCCAGCGCCAGATGCGGTTTCTCCTGATGAAGCAGGAGGTGGCGGGCGCCATGCTGGCTTCGACCTGGGGCGACCTGACCGGTAGCCCGGGTATTTGCCTGTCCACGCGCGGGCCCGGCGCCGCCAACATGGTCAACGGCGTGGCGCACGCTTTTCTCGACCGCTCGCCGCTTATTGCTATCACCGATTCCTATTCGCGCCCGACCTATGAGACCGGCCTGCGCCAGCGCATCAATCAGCAGGCGATTTACGAGCCGATCGTGAAGTGGAGCACCACAATCGACGCCAAGACCGTCCGCCTACAGGTACGCCGCGCCATGCGAACCGCCACCGCGATCCCGCCCGGCCCGGTGCATTTCGAATTTCCGCAGAGCGAGACCACCCGCGAGGCCGGCGAATATGTGTCCGAGCCGCCGCTGATGCCGAACTGGATAACGCCCGGACCGGACCGCGCCGATCTCAAGCCGGCGCTGGATATGCTCAACCGCGCCAAGCGGCCGATCCTGATCGCCGGCTTAGGCGTCTATTGGTGCGGCGCATCGGCCGAATTCGTGAAATTCGCCGAGCGCCTGGGCGCGCCGGTGCTCACCACCACGAAATGCAAGGGTATGATTCCGGAGGATCACCCGCTGCGCGCCGGCTGCATCATCGGCGGGCTGATCGAGCGCAAGCTGGTCCTGGAGTCCGACCTTATCGTCACCATCGGTCTCGACGCGGTCGAACTGCAGCCCAAGCCCTGGCCCTATACGCTTCCGGTTTTGTCGCTGTCTTCGGTAGCGAGCATCGATGCGTTGGTGCCGGCCGATCCCGAGATCATCGGCGATCTCAAGACACTGCTGGCGGCCTTAGCGCTTTGGGCGCCGGAGGGGACGAACTGGGGCGAGAAGGCCGCCAAAGTGTTCCGGCAGGAAGTTCGCGATGCTCTCAATACGCCCAGCACGGGCCTGTCACCGCAACGCGCGATGGAAGTAGCCCGTGCGGTGCTGCCCCGCAATACGATCGCCACCTGCGATGCCGGCGCCAGCCGGCTGCTGGTCGTACAGAAATGGGAAGCCTACGGCCCGCGCGAATTCCTAACCTCCAATGGGCTTGCTTCGATGGGTTATGCGGTGCCGGGCGCGTTGGCCGCGCGCATGGCGTTTCCGGACCGGCCGGTAGTGGCGTTCACCGGCGATGGCGGTTTCCTGATGACGGTCGCGGAATTACAGACCGCGCAGCGCGAGAACCTGCCCATCATCGTGATTGTGCTCGATGACCGCGAAATCGGCCTCATTCGCGTCAAGCAGGAGATCAAGGGCATTCCCCTGCACGGCGTCACGCTCGGCGGCGTCGATTGGGAAAAGCTGGCGCAATCCTTCGGCGCCGACGGCGTCGTGGTGGAAACCGAACAAGCCTTGAGCAATGCCCTTAGCGCAGCGCTGAAAACAAAAAAGACTACCGTCATCGGCGTACGGATCGACGCCTCCGGTTATGTCGCGCAATTCAACGCGCTAAGAGAGCTGTAACACTTCTCGTCATGGCCGGGCTTGCACCGGGCATGACGACCGAGAGGGTCGCCCACAACGCTATTTAGCCAGCCCCTCGCGAATGCCGGCGGTCCATTTCGACGCCGCGGCCGACAGAAACCCTATATCCGACTGGGTCGTGATGAACTGGCAGCCCTTGCGAATGAGTTCGACCTGACGCACCACGTCGCGGTTGCCCCCGCAACCGGCGAACTTGCCATGCTTGCGGGCGGCGGCAATAAGCCGTTCCTGCGCCACGACCAGCGCCGGATCGTCGAATTTTCCGGGCTTGCCCATATTGGCGAGCAGATCGTTGCTGCCGAGATGGATCACATCGACTCCGTCAACCGCCGCGATGGCCTCGACATTGTCCAGACCTTCCACGGTCTCGATCATGCAGACCAATAGACAACTGTCGTTGAGCTGCGGAACGCTGGTTGTAAGCGGCACTGAGCGATAGTCAAAATGCGGATAGCCGCCGGTGACCGAGCGTTTGCCGACAGGGGAAAACTTGCAGATGTCGACCGCCTTGCGCGCCTGCGCCGCATTGTTCACGTCCGGATAGACAATGCCCATCGCGCCATTATCGAGCAGCAGCGAAACTTCGGGATCGTCGATCCCGCGAACGCGCACCAGCGGCGCAATGCCGATGGCAAGCGCCGTGCCCGCGATATGACCGATAGTCTCGAGATTGAACAGCGAATGCTGACAATCGATGAATATGAAGTCGTGGCCGGTCGCCTTGGCGATGCGCGCGATATCGCCGGAACGGGCGAGCCGCACCGGCATGCCGAGCGAAACGCCGCCGGCCTGCATGCGCTCCTTCACCGGGTTTACGAGTTTATCCGCGGGCATCGGCTTACTCCAAAACTATTTTTAATTTTTCCCATGATCTTATCCAAAAATCGGTTCCGCCTTTCGGGATCATGCGACGCGGCCAAGCGGCTCGCGGCCGGCCAGCGCTTCGAACAATTGCTCGGCGACCAACAGGGAGCTGCGCGCCTGAGTCTCATACGTGCCGCCGCCGGCATGCGGCGTGGCAATGACGGTGGGAAGCCGCATCAAGGGATTTTCCGCGGTCGGCGGTTCGACATCGAAAACATCGAGGCCGGCGCCGAACAGGCGGCCTGTGGAGATCGCCTGGTACAATGCCGGCTCGTTCACGATACCGCCACGCGAAGTATTGATGACCACCGCGTTCGGTTTCATCAGCGCGAGCGCCGCCGCGCCGATCATGCCCCGGCTTTCATCGGTGAACGGGAGATGCAGGGTCAGGATATCGACCTGCGGCAGCAGTTCGGCAAGCGAACCGGCGCGCCGGTGTGGGATATCGGGCCAAATATTGGCCGGCACATGAGGGTCGTAGGCCACGATCCGCGCATCGAAGGCGGCGTGCCATTTGCGCGCCACCAGCGTGCCGATATTGCCCATGCCGACGACGCCGACGGTCTTTTGCCATGATTCCAGACCGAGGAAATTCGAACGCTCCACGATCTCGCCCGAACGGATGCGACGATCGAATTCGGCCACCCGCCGCTTCACGCTGAGCGCGAGGGTGAGCGCCAGTTCGGCGACGGCTTCCTTGTTGACGCCCGGCGTCCGGCAAACGATGACGCCGCGGGCCTTGGCCGCGGCAAGGTCGATGGTATCGATGCCTACGCCCTGCTTGGCGATGACCCGGAGCTTTTTGGCGCGCGCAATATCGTCGGCCGCGATCCGTGTCATGCGGACCATCACGCCGTCGGCATCCGCGTGCCAGTTCTTCACCCCAGGCTCGTCCCAACGGACGATCTTGGCGCGTTGCGCCGCGAATTCAACGCCGGTCGGGAAAAACGAATCGAGTACATAGATCTTCATTCGCCGGCCTCCCGACCGCGTTCGCCGATCCAGACCGCTTATGAATTTAGCTGCCTTTGAGTTCGTGCGATTCCGGCATGAACATGTCCTTCCAGGAATCCGGCAGCCGTTTCATGGTTCCCACTTTGTGCATGAAGCCGGCGAATTCCATCGAGTGCTGCGGCGTGGTCGTCCAGACATTGTCCGGATCGGAAATGTACTTGACCATGTCGGACTGGCTGCTGCGCTTTTCGTTGGTCGTCTTGATGTAGATCTCTGCCGCTTGGCCGGCATTCTTGTTGATGAAATCTTCCGCCTCGTTGAGCGCGCCGTAAACCGCGGCGGTTACTTTCGGATTGGCGTCGCGGAACTTCTTCGACATGATCATCACGCCGTTGGTCGCGGCGCCGCCCAGCGTATCGTAGGATTTGAGCACTTTGTGCACGCCGGGCGTCGCCAGCTCGTAATAGTAATAAGGCGCGACGGAATAGTGGCTGTTAACTTCCGTTGCCTTCGACATCACCGATGTCGCGGCGTCGGGATGCGGCCGGCTGATCGTGAGCGAATCGAGCTTGGCAAATTGATCCTGCCCCCACTCCTTGGCGGCCGCCATCTGCAGGCAGATTGCCTGCGACGAAACCTTGACCGCCGGCAGGGCGATCTTGTCGTGCTCGTTGAAATCCCTGATCGTCTTCACCGCCTCGCGGTTGGTCACCAGCATGAACGGCATCGACTGCACGGCGGAGATCGCCCGCACCTCGTTCGGCGTGCCGGCGGTCTTGTTCCAAAGCGTCGCCAGGCCGGGCACGCCGGTGACGCCGAAATTCATCTGTCCGCTCAACAACGCATCGATCAGCGATTGCGTGCCGCCCAGCGTCTTGTAGGTCGGCTTCAGCGATGCCACGCCGAGTTTCGCCGCATGCTTTTCGACCAGCTTAAGCGAATCCATCGCCATCAAAGGCAAATACGGAAGACCGTGCTGGCTTACCAGCACGATGCTCGATACCTCGTCGGCAAACGATGAGCGCATGAGCGCGGGCGTCGCCAAGACAGCCGGCGCGGCCGCAAAGGCTTTGCAGAAATCGCGTCTGTGAATCATGAGATCCTCCCGTTAATATAAGCCGGGTTTGTCATGCTATTAGTGCTGCATGCCCCAGCGTTGAACCGTTCTCTTCTCGACAAAACGAAACACCACGTTTTCGACCGCGAGGCCGATCAGAATGATCGTGAGCAAGCCGGCAAACACTTCCGGAATGTTGAGCTGATTCTTGCTCTCGAAGATGTACCAGCCAAGCCCGCCTTGGCCCGACGAAACGCCGAACACCAACTCGGCCGCGATCAGCGTCCGCCAGGCGAAAGCCCAGCCGATCTTGAGGCCGGCGAGAATGCTGGGGAACGCCGCTGGGATGAGAATGCGCGCGACAAAACGCAAGCCAGTCAAATTGTAATTGCGCCCGACCATGCGCGCTGTCGCCGATACGCCGCGGAACCCGGCGAGCATGTTGAGCGAAACCGCCCACATCACCGAGTGGATCAGCACGAAAACCAGACTGCCCACGCCCAGCCCAAACCAGATGAGCGACAGCGGCAGCAGCGCAATGGCGGGCAGCGGGTTGAACATCGCCGTCATCGTTTCGAGAAAATCGGTGCCGACGCGCGTGCTGATGGCGAACACGGTCAACAACCCGGCCAGCACGGTTCCGGAGGCAAAGCCGACCAGCAACACCTGGATCGAGCTCAAGGCGCGGCTTGGAATTGTCCCATTGGCAATGTCCGTCGCCATGGCGCGCATGGCGTCGCTGAACGGCGGCACCAGCAGGCCATTATCCAGCCACCGTCCATACAGTTCCCAGGTCAGCGCGAGAAACACGAGAATCGCGATTTTTCGCAGCCACGCCTGATTGTAGATTTTCTCGACCAGGGTCAGCGGCTTTTCAACAATGCCAAACTGATCGGGCCCCAGCGCATCGTAGTAGACATTTGGGCGTTCAACCGCCTGAAGCATGGGGGGACTCCTCAATCTGATCGGCGAATAGCTGCTCGTGAATCTCGCGGCCGAGCGCTGCAGCTTCGTTGGAGTTTTCCTGCCCGCGCGGCACGCTGTTAATCTCGGCCTTTACCTGACCCGGATGCGGCGACATCAGCAGAATGCGGCTGCCGAGCTTGATGGCCTCGGGGATCGAATGGGTGACGAACAACACCGTGAAACGTATTTCATCCCACAGGCCCAATAGCTCATCCTGCATGCGCGTCCGGGTGAGCGCGTCGAGCGCCGCGAACGGCTCGTCCATCAGCAGAATGTCCGGCTCCATCGCCATGCCGCGCGCGATGGCGACGCGCTGCTTCATGCCGCCGGAAAGTGTGTGCGGATAACTATGCGCGAAGTCGGTAAGGTTGACCTTCTCGATGTAATGCATCGCCCGTTCATCGGCGGCTTTCCCGTGCAGCGTCCCCGTCGTCTTGAGCGGGAAGACGACGTTCTCGAAAACCGTCATCCACGGCAGCAGCTGATCGAATTCTTGGAACACCATGATCCGGTCCGGGCCCGGCTTGGTAATCAATTCGCCCTTGAGCCGGATCTCGCCCTCGGTCGGCTGCAAATAGCCGCCAACCGCTTTCAACAATGTCGACTTGCCGCAACCCGACGGCCCGACCACGACGAAGCGGTCGCCCTGCAATACGTTGAAGCTTACGCGATAGGTCGCGGTAATAAGGTGGGCTTGCGTCTTGTATTGAATGGTTACGCCGCGGACATTGAGCAACAAGCGGCCCGGATCGGCGTCCGAGACCGCGCGGCCGCGAATCGTCGTTTCCGCCGGCGCCGCCTTGACGCCCCCTGCGCTCGATAGAGCCGAATTTGATGCGAGTGATGCATCGCTCGACATCAGCCACGTCCTCCCGCCTTCGTGATTTTTTTGAGACTGCGGTATGTCCCGCATTGCCGGCTAATAATAATTTGGACGGTTTCCCTAGGCTTGTCTATGCTTCTGATTGAATGCCCGCGCGAAGAGCAGCCAATGCTCGGCGAATAACAATAGCGGGCACGAGGAAACGCTCGATGAAATCGCGGGAAACGATACGCGTCGGCGCCGGCGCCGGCACCTCGGACGACCGAATGGTGCCGGCCCTGGAATTGGCCGAGCGCGGCGATATCGATTATCTCGTGTTCGAATGCCTTGCCGAGCGGACGGTTTCGCGGGAAAATCTGGCGCGCAGCAAGGACCCGGAACTCGGCTATTCTCCTTCGTTGCACGCGCGCCTGCGCCTGGTGCTACCGACCTGCATCGCCAAGGGCATCCGCATCGTCAGCAATATGGGCGCCGCCAATCCGCTCGGCGGTGCGCGCGCAGCGCGCAAGGAGGCGGCCGATCTGGGGCTCGGGGATGTCGCGGTTGCCGTCGTGCTCGGAGACGACGTCTCGAGCATCGTCAAGCACCGGCCAGCGCTCCAACTGATCGAAAACGGCGAACCGCTGGAATCCATCCTGCCAAAGATGATTTCTGCTAATGCCTATCTCGGCGCCGATGTGGTGTGCGAAGCGCTCAATACCGGCGCGCCCATCGTGCTGTCCGGGCGGGTGGCCGACCCGTCGCTGTTTCTGGCGCCGATGATGCATGAATTCGGCTGGACCTATGACGACCTGCCGAAGATCGCGCAAGGCACCGCCGCCGGCCACCTGCTCGAATGCACAGCCTCAGTCACCGGCGGCTGTTTCGGCTGGCCCGGCAAGAAAGAGGTGCCCGATCTGGCGCACAACGGCTTTCCGTTCGCCGACGTCAAAGCCGACGGCTCCATCGCGATCGGCAAGACGCCGGGCACCGGCGGCCGGCTCGATGTCATGACCTGCACCGAGCAATTGATTTACGAAATTCACGACCCCACTGCCTACATCACGCCGGACTGCGTGCTCGACATCACCGGGGTGGCGCTGACGCAAGAGGCGGCGGACCGTGTGCGGGTCGCGGGCGCCAGAGCGCGGCCGGCGACCGAGACCTACAAGGTCAATGTCGGTTATGCCGACGGCTATATCGGCGAAGGCGAGGTTTCCTATGGCGGCATCGACGCCGTCGCGCGCGCCAAATGGGCGGCGGAAATCGTCAAGGAGCGGCTGAGGTTGCAAGGGTTCGTCTATGACGATTTCCGCGTCGACCTGATCGGCATGTCCAGCCTGCACGACCGGGTGGACATAAGGCCGGAGCCCTATGAGGTCAGGCTGCGCATGGCCGGGCGCACCTACGATCGCAAGGCCGCCCATGCCATCGGCTTCGAGGTGCGCGCCATGCACATGCACGGTCCGGGCGGGGCCGGCGGCGCCTGCGAACCGCGCGTGCGCGACGTGCTGGCGGTGAAATCGGTGCTGCTGCCGAAGAACCTGGTCAATGCCCAGGTGATCGTGGAGGGGTCGCTATGAGCGTCCGCGTCTACGATCTCGCGCATGCGCGCGCCGGCGACAAAGGCAATACGTCGAATATTTCGGTCATCTGCTACGATGCCAGGCATTGGGAATTCCTCGACAAGGAGCTCACGCCCGAACGCGTCGCCGAGGCCTTCAAGCACATCGCCAAGGGGCCGATCAAACGCCACCCGCTGCGCAATCTGAAAGCCTTCAATTTCGTGATCGAGAATGCGCTCGCCGGCGGCGTCACGACCTCACTGGCGCAGGACATTCACGGCAAGAGTTACAGCAATGTGATGCTGGCGATCGAACTTCCGGATCCGGTAAAGTAGGAGAATATTTCGTGCGGGCCAATGAAATTCTACGCAACGTCGTCAAGGAAAAGCTCACGCGCAACGAGGTGGTCGCCTCAATGACCATCCGCCTCACCCGCGGCGTCGAGATCGCGCGGTTGGCCAAAACCGCCGGTTTCGACATGATCTATATCGATCTGGAACATTCGACCATGACGCTCGACATGACCGGCCAGATTTGCCTGGCGGCCTTGAGCGTCGGCGTTGCGCCCATGGTGCGCGTTCCCGCCAATACGCCCGAATATATCCAGCGCGTACTCGATGGTGGCGCGCTCGGCATTGTCGCCCCGGGTATCCGGTCGGCGGAGGAGGCGCGCGCGGTCGTGATGGCTGCGAAATTCGCGCCGCTTGGCGAGCGCGGCGCCGGCGGCGCCCTGCCGCATCTGGAATACCGCTCGTTTCCGACCGCCGAAGCCAACGCCGCGGTCAACGATGCGACCATGGTCATTGTGCAATTCGAATCCGCCGAGGCGGTCGAAAAAGCCGACGAGATCGCCGCGGTCGAAGGCGTCGACATGGTATTGATCGGGGTCAACGACATGCTCGCCAGCATGGGGCTTGCAGGCCAGCTCGAACACCCCAAGGTGCGCGACGCCTATGCGCGCACCATCGCGGCCTGCCGCAAGCACGGCAAGCATGTCGGCGTCGGCGGCCTTTCGACTAAACCAAAGCTCGCCGCCGAATTCGTCGCCATGGGCGCGCGCCTGGTATCGACCGGAACCGACAGCCAGTTTCTGCTCGCCGCCATGACCGAGAAGGCCAAGCAGGTGCGCGAGATTTCCGTGTGATGGCGGCCGCCGCGCAATCCATTCTCGGCGTCACGCATGCAGCGCCCGCTTTCGAGGTGCCGAGCGGCGCCTGCGATTGCCACACGCATATTTTCGGTCCGGCCGGGCGCTTCCCCTACTCCAACAAGCGGCTCTACACGCCGGGCAACGCTTCGATCGACGATCTCAAGGCGCTGCATCGCGCGCTGCATATCGACCGGGTCGTGATCGTACATCCGAGTCCCTACGGCGCGGATAATGTGTGCACGCTCGATGCCATCCGCACGCTCGGCGCCCGTGCGCGCGGCGTCGCGGTCATCGACGACTCGATCACCGACGCGATGCTGGCCGACATACATCAAGCGGGTGTGCGCGGCGTGCGGGTCAATCTGGAGTCCTACGGCGAGAGCGACCCGGCGGTCGCCGGGCGGCATTTGCAACATGCGGCCGAGCGCGTGGCACCGCTTGGCTGGCATGTGCAGACCTATACAAATTTGGCAATCCTGGCAGCGCTGCACGACACAATATTGAAGCTGCCGGTGACGCTGGTGGTCGACCACTTCGGCCGCCCAAAGGCCGCGCTTGGCACCGGTCAACCCGGCTTTGCGGAGCTTTTGGCGCTGCTGCGCAGCGGCAAGGTCTATGTGAAAATCTCTGCGCCCTACCGCATCTCGCTTGAACCGAATTATCCTGACGCCGCGCCGCTGGCGCGCGCCATGATCGAGGCCAATCCGGACCGCATCCTGTGGGGAACCGATTGGCCGCATCCCGGCGCCGCCAAGCGCGATCCGGCGGTGATCGAGCCGTTCCGGCCGGAAGACGATGGCGCGGCGCTGAACCGGCTGGCCGGATGGACCACGAACCGAACGGAGTTGCAGAAGATTCTCGTCGACAACCCGGCCCGGCTCTATCAATTCTAACGCATAGAAAAAACGAGGGAGGAACCCATGTGGAAAAAGCTCGCAGCCGCCGCGCTGATTGCCGCGGCAATTGGCGGCGCCGCCCAGGCTGAGGTCAATGAGGTGCGGCTATCGAAGCAGTTCGGCCTGCCCTACTTGCCGATGATCGTCATCCAGGACCAGAAGTTGATCGAGAAAAACGCCGCGGCGGCGGGTCTCGGCGAGGTCAAAACCGTATGGATGCAACATGCCGGTCCGGCCGCGCAGCTCGATGCGATGCTGGCCGGCCAGGTCGATTTTATCGGGCCTGGCGTGCCGACGCTGGCGACCATCTGGGACAAGACGAACGGCACGCCGCAGGAAATCCGTGCGCTCATCGCCATGCAGTCGATGCCCTATGTGCTGGTGACGCGTAATCCGGACGTGAAAACGATCAAGGACTTCACCGACAAGGACAAGATCGCGCTGCCCGCGGTCAAACTGACCGGCCATGCCATCGCCTTGGAAATGGAAGCCGCCAAGATCTGGGGCTTCGAGCACTTCGACAAGCTCGACTCGATCACCATCACCCGTTCGCATGCAGACGCGGCAGCCGCGTTAATGTCGGGAAAATCCGAGATCAATTCGCACTTCGCCAGTTCGCCGTTCTACTATTACGAACTTGCCGTGCCGGGCATTCATCAAGTTCTCAAGTCTTACGATGCCATCGGCGGCAGGCACACCAATGGCGTGCTGGTGGCGACCAAGAAATTCCATGACGCTAATCCGAAACTGTGCGCCGCGGTGGTGGCGGCATTCACCGAGGCCAACGCCTTCATTAAGGCGCATCCGCGCGAGGCCGCGCAAATCTACCTGACGATGACGAAGGACAAGAATTCCGTCGATGCGCTCGAGAAGATGGTGGCCGATCCCGACGTCGACTACACCACGACGCCGGTCAGTGTGATGAAAATCGTCGAGTTCTTGCACAAGGTCGGACGCATCAAAAAGAAGCCAGCCTCCTGGAAGGACATGTTCTTCCCCGAAGCCTACGGCTTGAATGGCAGCTGAGTTGACCGCCAATGACAACAACAACTGACGCAAAGCCGGCCGATAAGACGCAAGGCCCGGTCTATGCCACGGCGGAGGCGGCCGATGCATTCGGCCGCCGCCTGCTTGTCGCGCACGGTTTGTCCGAACAAGACGCCGCCATCATGGCCGGCTGCCTGGTGCGCGCCGACCTGCGCGGCGTCGACACGCATGGACTGCAATTCCTGCCGCAATATCTCGACCGGGTGCGGCGCGGATTGGTCAATCCCAAACCGGAACTGGCGGTCGAGCAAGTTACGCCGATGGTGGGCGCGCTCGACGGCCAGAACGGCTTTGGCTTCGTGGTCGCCACCAAGGCGATGGCTGCCGCCATCGAAATGGCGCGCGAATTCGGCGTCGGCGTCGTCTCGGCGCGGCGCTCAACGCATTTCGGCATGGCGGCCTGCTATACGCTGCAGGCGCTCGACGCCGGATTTATTTCATTCGTCTTCACCAATGCATCGCGCGCCATGCCGCCTTGGGGCGGACGCGAAGCGTTTCTCGGCACCAGTCCGTTTGCCGCCGCGGCCCCGTCCGGCCAGGAATTGCCGTTCGATCTCGACATGTCGCCGGCGGTCGCCGCGCGCGGAAAAATCAGGCGCGCGGCACGCCGCAATGAGCCGATCCCGCTCGGCTATGCGCTCGACGCACAAGGCCGGCCTACCACCGATCCGAATGCGGCGCTCGATGGCGGCGTCGTGCTGCCGATCGGCGGCCCGAAGGGCTCGGGGATTTCGATGCTCATGGACATCATGGGCGGCGTTATCTCGGGCGCCGCCTGCGCCGGCGACGTCGGCAATCAGTTTCTCGATTACGACCGGCCGCAAAACGTTGGACATTTCTTTCTGGCCATGAAGCCGGACTTGTTCGTGCCGAAGGATGAATATCTCAAGCGCATGGACACGCTGGTGCAGCGCGTTCACGCGATCCCGACCGCCGAAGGTGTCGACGAAATCCTGATGCCAGGCGAACGGGAACGCCGCCTCGAAGCGACCCGTCGCCGCACCGGCCTGCCCTATCACCCGAAGGAAGTCGCGGCCTTGCAGAAGGAGGCAGCCTCGGCCGGGCTGCCGGCGCTGCCGGTTTCGAACGCGCCCTACGCATCGAATACGCCATGAAAATCGGCGACTACGATATCGACATTGTCGTGCAGGGCTTTCCCGGCAAATCGGTCTGCCATGGCGGCTTGGGATGGAGCTCGGTGGTGCTGGTGCGCGCGCATGGCCGCATTGTTCTGGTCGACACCGGCGGTTTTAGCATGCGGACCATGCTGATCAAGCGCTTTGCCGAGCGCGGGCTGAAACCGGCCGATATCACAGATCTTCTGCTGACCCATTCGCATCACGATCATTCGGTGAATTGGACGATGTTTCCCAAGGCGCGCATCGTGATCGGCGACCATGAACTCGACTGGTCGCTGAAGGAGCCGTGGGGGCAAACGCCGGTGCCGGAGCTTTATATGCGCGAACTCAGCAATTGGCCGACCCTGCACACAGCGGGTGAAGGCGAGGAAGTGTTTCCCGGCATCACCGCGCATCTGGCGCCCGGTCACACGCCCGGCCATCTGGTCTATGTGCTGCATGCTGCCGAGCGCGACGTCATCTTTGCCGGCGATGCCGCCAAGAACCGCGCCGAGCTGGTGTCGGGCACAACCGACATGACCTACGACGCTGCGATCAGTAAGGACTCGATCGACGCGATCTGGGCTCTGTGGCGCAAGCGGCCCGGCAATATTTTTGTGCCGGGCCATGACGTGCCGATGGTGCTGGAAAACGGCCAAACGAAATATATCGACAAGCGCGAGGCCGCCATCAGCGCCTGGTTCGGCGACGACATGGAAACCACGACGCTGTTCAAGCTGACAGCGTGAATTGGCCGCTTATTTAAAGCCGAACAGGCGCGCCGGGTTGTCGACCAGGATGCGCTTGCGCAGGCCTGCATCGGGCGCCCATTCGCCCAGCAGGTTATAAAGCTGGACGGTGCCGACGCGATCGTGGAACGACAAATGCGGAAAGTCGCTGCCCCAGATCAACTGGTCCGGCACCTTTTCCATCAATGCCTGCGCAATCGGTTTCACGTCGGCAAAGCCCGGCGCGGTAGAGAAGCGATAAATCCCGGTGAGCTTGACCCAGCAGCGCTTCGAGCCGTCGCCGGCCAACTTGAGAAATTCCTGAAATCCGGGTTGCCCCGGGCCGTCTTTGGCGGGAAACAGGCCCATATGCGCCACCGAAAACTCAATCGGCAATTCGCGCAAGGTCGGCATCAGTTCGCCGACCAGCCAGCCCGGCGCCAGAAAATCGAGATGCCAGCCGAGTTCCTTGCCGATGGCGGTGAGCCGCGCGATGCGCGGCAGCATCGAGGCCGCCAGCCCGGCCTCCGGTTTGCGAACGGGCGATACATTCACCCGAATGCCGCGCACGCCGAGCGCGTTGAACTCCGCCAATTGCTTGTCGCCGGTCCTGTTCTCGTCGAGATCGATGATGCCACGCCGGATCGCCGGATCGAGTTCGCGCATGGCATCGAACATGCAGGAATTGTCGAAGCCGTAGGCGCTTGGCTGGACAAAAACATAGCGCACGAAGCCGATGCGGCGTGCCAGCTTGAGATAGGCCTCGAGCGGCTCGTAAGGCGGCTTGTAGCGAATGTCGGTGCCGTAGGCGTAACGCTCGGCCGGCCCGAACACGTGAAAATGCGCGTCGCAGGCGTGCGGCGGTGCTGCAAAGGCGGGTTCGTATCCAGCGTCGGGATCGTGCTTGACCGTTTCGTTCATGTCACCAGCCTTACCGGCAGGCCTTGGGCGGCAAGCGCGTTGGCTCCGGCCCACGCGGTTGCCCCAATCGACGACCAGACCGGAATGCCGAGCCGCGCGCGCAGTTTCGCCACCACGTTGAGCGTCGGCAATTGCGAGCAGGCCAGGAACAAGCATTGGCTCCGCGGCGTCACGGTGCGCAACGCCAGTTCAAGTACTTGTTCTTCGGTGATGCGGCCGAGTTCCGCGGTGGTCTTGCAGTAGAAGCTGTCGAGCGTTTCGACCGCGATGCCGGACAATTCGAGATAGCCGCGCAAGCCATCGTTCACCGGCGCCAGATAGGGCGTCACCACCGCGGTGTTTGAAATGCCTTCATGCTGCAACACGTCGATCATCGCCCCGGCCGTGCTCACCACAGTTGCCCGCGTGCGGCTGTGCAGTCTCTCGACCATTTCGGCATTGCCGGTGGGGCCGCCGAGAAAGCCGGCCGCCGTGCAGCCGTAGATCACAAGATCGAATTGCCGGCCGGCAAACGGCTCGATGGCGGCAAGTGTCGCCTCCCCGTATGCCGGCAAATCTTCCAGCAGCAGCGTGCGAGCTGGGCGCTTGACGCGCGCGATCGGCAAAGGCGCGAGTGCGGGACAGAGCGCGGATATCTCCGGCTGCATCGTCGTGTTGTTCTCGGGCACCACGATCAGCGCAGCTATATTTCGCGGCATGAAATCCTCGGCCTGAATGTCGGTTCCGGCGTGGACGCGCAATCCACCGGCAACAGCTCGCTTGACAAGCATATGGCTATAATTGTCGGATGAGTTCAATAGCCGGTCGCCGGGGACGTGCAAGCGTTCCAAGAATCAATCGATGCGGCCGGCAAAACATAAAACAGCGATGGGGAGGATGACGTGAACAGACGTGAATTCGCGATAGGACTTATCGCGCTTCCGGCCTTGATACGGCCGGCATCCGCCGAAGTATCGAGCATCCGGCTCGGCAAACAGTACGGTCTGCCCTTCCTGCCGCAAATGGTCATGGAGGATCACAAGCTGATCGAGCAGCACGCTGCCAAGCTCGGCGTCAACGGGCTTACCGTCGGCTGGCAGACCATGGGCGGTCCGGGCGCACTGAATGACGGACTGCTCAGCGGCCAGATCCAATTCATCAATGTCGCAGCGCCTTCGCTCGCTACGCTTTGGGACAAGACGCGCGAGTCGCCGCAGGAAGTACGTGCGATCTGTACCGTGCAATCGATGCCTTATGTGCTGACGACACGAAATCCCGCGGTGAAAACAATCGCGGATTTTTCCGACAGCGACCGCATCGCCGTTCCTACCGTCAAGATTTCCGGACAAGCCATGGCGCTGCAGATGGCGGCCGCCAAGCTGTGGGGGCAGGACCATTACGACAAGCTCGACGCGTTCACGGTGACGATGGCCCATCCGACCGCCATGCAATCGATGCTGACGGGCCAGACGGTCAACAGCCATTTCGCCGTGGCGCCGTTCAATTACTACGAGCTCAAGGTTGCGGGCATTCACAAGGTGCTCAAGAGCTACGACACCGTCGGCGGCAAGCATACCAACGGCATCCAGGTCACCACCAAGACCTTCCATGACGCCAATCCACTGATATGCAAGGCGGTGCGCGCGTCGCACGAGGAAGCCAACGCGTTCATAAAGCGCGAACCGAAACTGGCCGCGCAAATCTACCTGAAACTCACCAACGACAAGAAGAATTCGGCCGACGATCTGGTGGCGATGATCACCGATCCCGACATCGAATACACCACCACGCCGGCCAACCTGATGAAGCACTTCGAGTTCATGCACAAAGTCGGCCGGCTCAAGCACATGCCTGCCTCCTGGAAGGACATGTTCTTCGCCGAGGCGCACGACCTCAAGGGCAGTTGACGCGCAGGGTCAGCCGACCAGCCGCCTGCGGTTCATCGGATAGTGGGTATTGGCGCCGGTGAATGGTGGAAACCGGGCAAAATCGGCGCGCAATTCGCGCCGTTGCTCGGACGCCATGGCGGCGTTGAACGCCTCAATCGTATCGAACACGACCTCATTGCCCAACATGTAGTCCGCGCTTGGCAATCCGGCCGGATTGATTCCAGGCACCGGCAGATAGCAGATCACGTTGCGTATGTTGGGCAAGCGGCCGAGCAGCGGCGGATGATTGGCCAGGTAGAATTCGACAAAACGCACCTCGTCCTCCGCCGGACGATGATATCGAACGCTATACGAAAACGGAGCCGATAGCGCCGCCGCCGTTTCCCCGGTCACGGGGTAAAAGCGCCGCTCCATCGCGTCGGCCGACAATTCATGACCGAAGGGCAGGTTTTTCAACGGCGCGGCGAAATTCTGCGATCGCGCCGCTTGTTCGAGCGCGGCCAAATTTGGGAATTCAAGCATCATCAAAAACAGCGGACCGGAACCGTCATCGACCATGGGGTCGCGCGCGCCGCCAGCCGATGGAACATAAAGATCGAATGCCGTGAGACCGGGAAGCCGGCACCACGCAGGAATAGCCTCTTTTTCGCACCAGCCACGCGCCATGGCGGCCTGGCCGGCATGCGCCCGGCATGCGATTTCGATAACGGTCGCCATGATAGACCTTCAGGAGAAGCCGAAATCTAGCTGAAGCGCGTTGGCTCGGCGAAGCGTCCGTAAATGCCGACAAGAGTATCGGTGATCTCGCCCACGGTCGCATAGGCCTTTACCGCCTGCACCATTGCCGGCATCACGTTTCGTCCGGCGACGGCGTCGTCTCGCAGCGCGCGCAGGCAGCGTCCAACCGCCTCGTTGTCGCGCTCGTCGCGGATTTTTCTCAAGGCATCGATCTGCTCATTGGCGCCGATTTCATCATAAGGATGCATCTCGACATTGGGCTTTTCTTCATTGCTTTCGACGTAGCAATTGACACCGACCTTGCGCAGCGCGCCCGACTCCGTGTTCTTCTGCCGCTCATAGGCATATGCGGAGACTTTGGATTGAATCAGGCCATCGCTTACCGCCTTGACGATGCCGCCGACGGAATCGACCCAGTTCATGGCTTCGACGATCTTGTCTTCCATCTGGTTGGTAAGCGTCTCGACGTAATACGAGCCGCCGAGCGGATCGACCGTATCGCATAGCCCGATCTCCTCGATCAGAAGCTGCATGGTGCGCAATGAAATGCGCTGCGCTTTCGGGGTCGGGATCGTATAGGCCTCATCGTAGCAGCACAGCGCCATCGTCTGGGCGCCGGAGAGCGCGGCAACCAGCGCATAATAGGCGCCGCGCGTAATGTTGTTTTCGGGCTGCTCGATGGTCAGGCCAAACCCGCCGCCGCCGGCGATCATGCGCATCCAGCCGGACGACGGGTCCTTGGCATGGTACTCATCGATCATGATCTTCGCCCAATGGCGGCGGCCGGCGCGAAACTTGGCAATCTGCTCAAAGAGATTGCCGAAGATATTGAAATTGAACGACAGCCGCCCGGCGAACTCGTCGATATCGAGACCGCGCGCCAGCGCCATGTCGGAATAGGCCTTAGCGATGCAGAACGCGTAGCCCATCTCCTCGGCCGGCGTCGCTCCCGACTCGCGGATGTGATAGCCGCACACGCTGACCGGGCTGTATTTGGGGGCGATTTTCGCACAGTACTCGATCGTGTCGGCGACCAGCTTGACGGAGCTGTCGACCGGAAAAATCCAGGTGCCGCGCCCGATAAACTCTTTCAGGATGTCGTTCTGGGCGGTTCCGCGCAGCTTGGCCAGATCGTAGCCGCGCTTTTCCGCCATCGCGAAATACATGGCGATCAGAATCGCGGCCGTCCCGTTGATCGTCAGCGACACCGTAATGGCGTCGAGGTCGATGCCGTCGAAGGCCGTTTCGAAATCCCGCAGCGTATCGACGGCCATGCCGACGCGGCCGACCTCGCCCATCGCTTCCGGGGCGTCGGAGTCGTAGCCGCACTGCGTCGCCAGGTCGAACGCCACATTGAGGCCGGTCTGCCCATTCTCGATCAGATATTTGAAGCGCTTGTTAGTGTCGGCCGCGTTGGCAAAGCCGGTGTACTGACGCATGGTCCATGGCCGGCGCCGATACATTTCACTGTGAATGCCGCGTGTGAACGGGGCCTCGCCCGGCGGGCTCTGGTCGATGCCGCCGCTGCTGATGACGTCCGCGAGCGTATAGAGCGTCTTCACCTCGATGCCGGACTCGTTGATTACCGGCTTGAGTTCGGCGCTCTTGCGCGAAGCTTTCGCTTTCTGCTCGACCAGGGGGGCCGTCATTTCAGGTTCTCCCGAATGAAAGTGACGATGTCGCCGGTTTTCGTGCCGGTCGGAAACACACCACTGAATCCGAGCTGTTTTAGCACCATCCGGTCTTCTTCGGGGATATTGCCCCCGACGATCCAGAGCTTGTCGTATAGGCCTTTTTCCTGCAGTTCCTCGCGCAGGCGCCGGCATAGCGGGATATGGGATCCCGACAAAATCGAAACGCCGATAACGTCAACATTGGCCTCGCGCGCTTTGATCGCAATGGTCTCGGGCGTCTGCCGGAGGCCGGTGTAGATAACCTCAAAGCCCGCTTCCATAAGGGCGCGAACAATAACCTTGGCGCCGACATCGTGGCCGTCCAAACCCGGCTTTCCGACCAGAATCTTGATCCGCCGCTCACTCACGTCGAAACCCTCGGATATTCTCTGACGCTAGCATCCGACCCATACCAGCGGCATTGATTATTCGCAACGTTCCGCCAGATCGCCGATCCTTACGCCAACTCAAATTTGTTTTCCAGCTAGCCGGCAAGGCATCGCACGATGACCGCTTGATTACCGCGCGAGCGGAGAACATGTTAGCCTGTATCATTCATCGGGCGCACGTTCCTTGACCGAAGTCGTTCATCCCGCGGAATTGCCAGCGATATTTCCAACCGTCGTGCACATGCTGGCGGACGCCTGTGTCCGGTCGCCCCATCATGAAGCATTGATTTGCGGAACCGAGACGCTGAGCTATTTGGAATATACCCGTTGCGTCGCAGCGTTCGCCCATCGGCTGATTCAGGCAGGAGCGCGTGGCGAACGCGTGGCCATTCTTCTCGCCAATTCCAACGATGGGGCCATTGCCATGTTCGCAGCCCATGCGGCCGGTGCGCAGGCGGTGCCACTCAATCCGGCCTATACGGCCAGCGAATTGGGGCCAATTCTCGCGGACGCCGCCTGCAAAGTGATTGTCTGCGACTTCAATGTCGAACCCATCGTGCTTGCCGCGGGGGTCGATCCTACGGCTTTGCGGATCGTTGTCGGGCCCGGCGCGGAACATCTAACGCGCTGGCGGAGCGAGCCGAATTGGGAGCTGCCGGTTCAAGCGCCCGACCCGGACGAACTCGCGACGCTGCAATATACCGGCGGCACGACCGGCAAGGCGAAGGGTGTCAATCTGACCCATCGCGCCATCGCCACCAATATCAGTCAACGCGAGCATCTACTTCCCACGCGGGCCGGGAGCGAGCGCATACTTGCACTCACACCGCTGTTCCACGTCTACGCCATGGCCATGTGCCTGCATTTGGCGGTCTATGCGCGCAGCACGCTGATAATTTTGCGCCAATTTCGGCCGGATATGGCGTTGGCGGCGGTAAAGGAAAAGCGCATCACGCTGTTGGCCGGAAGTCCGACAATTTTTCATGGCCTGATGGCCGACGATGCATTCGGCCGCACGGACTTCTCATCCCTCGCGCTCTGCACGTCGGGAGCATCGGCTCTCCCGCAAGAAACGTTGAAGCGCTGGGAAGCCGCAACCGGCTGCGCGATTTGCGAGGGCTATGGTCAGACGGAAGCCGGACCGGTGGTCAGCTTCAACCCGCGCCATGGATTGCGCAAACTCGGGTCGGTCGGGCTTCCGTTGCCGTTGACCGATGTGGAGATCGTCGATGTCGAAACCGGGACCCGAAAGATTCCGGTCGGGGAAACTGGAGAGATCCGCGTGCGCGGGCCGCAACTGATGGCTGGCTACCGTAACAATCCGGGCGAGACCTCTGAAGCTTTGCGGGATGGATGGCTTTACACCGGCGACATCGGAGCGATCGACGAAGACGGCTATCTCGCCATCCGCGACCGCAAGAAGGACCTGGTGATCGTCTCCGGCTACAACGTGTATCCGCGCGAGGTCGAGGAGGTGCTCTACCGCCATCCGGCCGTTGCCGAAGTTGCGGTGATCGGCGAGCCCGATGCGCGTAAAGGCGAGCGGCTATGTGCGCTCGTCGTGGCGCGCGGCCGCGCCGCTCCAGACGCCGGCGACCTGGCCTATTTCTGCGCGCAACACCTTGTTCGCTATAAGATTCCTTCGGAATTCCGGCTCGTCAGCAGCCTTCCAAAGACCGCGGCCGGCAAGATCGACCGCAAAGTCCTGAAATCGCGCCCTGCCAATTCGATCTGAAACGCGGCGGTCCGCCGGGGGCATTTCCACAGACGGCGGGGATTACGCATTTACACGCCTGTCCGTTATGTATACCGTACACACAATACGGGATGCAATCCTAGCCTCTAGGAGACACCGTGGCATCGCTCAAGACACTCGACCGGCCAGGATTGCTAGGCGATCGCGTCTACGTCACGCTACGCGAGCACCTCTGCTCGGGCTGGGTGCCCCGCGGCCAGGCCCTGCAGGAAGCGGCGCTCGCCGCTCAGCTCGGCGTGTCCCGCACACCGGTACGCGAGGCGCTCGCCCGCCTCGCCAGCGAGGGCTTGCTCGGATCCGACGGGCGCAGCTTCATCATGCCCTCGTTGTTGGAAGCAGACGTCGACGACATCTATGAATTGCGGTTGCTGCTTGAACCGGAAGCGCTTCGCCAAGTCGCGTCCCGCATCCACGAAAAAGCGCAGACCGTTCCCTTTCGCGAGCAGCTTGCCAAGATGGTCACCGCGCACGCCGGGAATGACGTCGACGCGTTCATGGATGCGAACTATCGTTTTCGTGCTGCATGGCTGGAGATCGTACCCAACCGCAGACTGCTGCGCGCAATCGAACTTTATGCCGATCACGTTCGCTACCTGCGCGCGCTTACGCTTGGCAATCGCGACGTTCGCACGGTGGTGTTGAACGGCCTGAAGCGGATCGCGGCGGCCCTGACGGCGGCCAACGGCACCGAAGCCAGCGCCGCGATGCGGGACCATCTCCTCGAGGCAAAGCGCATCCTGCGCAATTCGTTAACGCCCAACAGCAAGTAGCAGGTAACGTGGAACACAAAGCAGAAATTCCGTATGGCGCCTACTGGAGCACGCCTTTCGCGCGCTGGCAGGGAGCCTTCTCCAATCTGCACTCGGTCGAGTTCGCCGCTTATGTGACCAAGGCGGAACTCGCCAAACGGCGCATTCCAGCCGACGCGATCGATCACGGCGTGATGGGGATCAGCGTTCCGCAGAAGCAATCGTTCTACGGCATGCCCTGGCTCGCCGGAATGGCCGGGCTGAGCGACGTCGGCGGGCCAACCATCATGCAGGCTTGCGCGACCGGTGCGCGGGTTTTGCTGGCTGCGGCGCAAGAGGTCGATGCCGGGCTGTCCGATGTCACGCTCGCCGTGACCTGCGACCGCACCTCGAATGGACCGCATCTGTATTACCCAAACCCGCGCGCCCCGGGCGGCACTGGATCGCATGAAGACTGGGTCATGGATAATTTCAACCGCGACCCGCTCGGCGGACATGCCATGGTGCAGACGGCGGAAAACGTCGCGGCCAAGCATCAGATCACCACCGCCGAACAGCACGAAGTGGTGCTGCGGCGCGAGGCGCAATACCGCAAGGCGCTCGCCGACGACTATGCATTCCACAAACGCTACATGACGTTGCCGTTCCAGGTTCCGGATCCGTCGTTCCGCAAGACCGTTGCAACGCTGGCGAGCGACGAAGGGATCAGACTGTCGAGCGCGGAAGATCTCGCCAAGCTCAAACCGGTGGTCGACGGCGGCACCGTGACCTATGGCGGGCAGACCCATCCCGCCGATGCTAATGCCGGGCTCATCGTTGCCACGCAAGAACGCGCCCGCGAATTGAGCCGCGACCCCAAAATCAGGATTCAGTTGCGCGGGTTCGGCACCGCGCGCGCGGCGCTCGCCTACATGCCGGAAGCCCCGATCCCCGCGGCGCAACGTGCACTGGAGCAGGCCGGGTTGAAGATCGATCGCATGGACGCGATCAAAACCCACAATCCGTTTGCCTTGAATGACGTGCTGTTCTCGCGGCAGACCGGGGTCGCCCTCGATCGCATGAACAATTACGGCTGCTCGCTGGTCTGGGGACATCCGCAGGCGCCGATGGGGACGCGCTCTATCATCGAATTGATCGAGGAACTGGTTATTCGCGGCGGCGGCTACGGTCTGTTCACCGGATGCGCGGCGGGCGATACCGCAATGGCCGTGGTCATCGAGGTTGGCGGCAAGTAGGCGCAAGTAAGTACAAGTGGGTGCAAGTGGGTATTTGCATGGACCTGGCGCATTGGATTGAGCGATCGGCGGCGTTCACGCCGGACAAGCTCGCGATCCGGTTTGCCGGAGACGAGCTGGACTACGCCGCGTTTGCCGAGCGCATCCGGCGCAGCGGCAGCCGGCTTGCCGCACTTGGCGTGCGGCGGGGCGACACGGTGGCCTATCTTGGGCGCAACCATCCCGAAATGCTCGCACTGCTGTTTGCCTGCGCGCGCCGCGGCGCGATTGTGGTTCCGTTGAATTGGCGGCACGCCGCGCCCGAACACGCCCGTGTGCTCGCCGATTGTTCGCCGCGCGCGATATTGGTCGACGCAGCCTTCACCGAACGCGCGCAGGCGCTGCGCAACGATTATCCCGGCATGATCTGGACCACGTTGGGCGATGTGCCGGCCGGCTGGATCGCCTGGGACGATTCTGCCCTGGCGCCTGAAACGCAAGGTGAGCCGCCCTCGGCCGGCAGCCTCGAAGACCCGGTGCTGGTTTGCTACACGTCCGGCTCGACCGGCGTGCCGAAAGGCGTTGTGCTGACGCAAGAAGCGCTGTTCTGGAATGCGCTCAACAGCACGCACATGCACGATCTGACCGGCGCCGACCGGATACTGACCACGCTGCCTTTGTTCCATGTCGGCGGGCTCAATATTCTGACATTGCCGGCCTTCCACGCCGGCGCCAGCGTCACTTTGCACGAACAGTTCGAGCCGCTTGCGGCCATCGAGGCGATCGAGCGCGAGCGCATTACGCTGACGGTGCTGGTCCCGGCGCAACTCACGGCGATGATGGACCACCCGCGCTGGCTAAAAGCCGATTTGTCCAGCCTGCGCATGATCACGACCGGCTCGACCATCGTTTCGGAAGCCTTCATCCGGCGCGTGAACGACCGCGGGCTGCGGCTGATCCAGGTCTACGGCTCGACCGAAACCTGCCCGATCGCGACTTACGTGCGCGCCGAGAATGCCGACCGCAAGGCCGGCGCCGCGGGCCTGCCAGCGCTGCATTGCGAGGTGCGCGTGGTCGACGGCGAGGGCAAGGACGTCGCGACCGGCCAGGACGGCGAAATCGTCGTGCGCGGGCCCAATGTGAGCCAAGCCTATTGGAACGCGCCAGCCGCCACCGCCGCGGCCTATCGCGGCGGCTGGTACCACTCCAACGATATCGGCCACTTCGACGATGAGGGCTACCTGCACGTTGTCTCGCGCCAGACCGACATGATCATTTCAGGCGGCGAGAACATCTATCCGGCCGAGCTGGAAAATATACTGCTGGAGTGTCCTGCTATCCTCGAAGCCTGCATTGTCGGCCGCACGCACGAGCGCTGGGGCGAAGCGGTGATCGCGATTGTCGTGCTGCAGCCCGGCGCGCGCATGAGCGAAGCCGATGTGCTGGCACTCTTTGACGATCGCATCGCGCGTTTCAAGCATCCACGCGAAATTCTCTTTACAGACGCGTTGCCGCGCACGGCACTCGGAAAAGTGATGCGGGGCGAAGTGCTCAAGGCGGCGAGCGCCACGGTTGAGGCATAGGTCGGGACGGGAATGAGCATGAGTTTGAAGATCGGCATCGATGTTGGCGGGACCTTCACGGATTTCATCGTCTCGGGCGATGGCCGCGAAACGACGATCCACAAGGTGCTGTCGACGCCCGAGGACCCGTCGCTGGCGGTGCTCGCGGGTTTAAAGGAAATGGCGCCGATGCTGATGCCGCAGGCCGACTTCCGGCAATTCGTGGCGTCGATCGACACCATCGTTCATGGCACCACAGTCGCCACCAATACCACCCTCACCCACACCGGCGCGCATTCGGCGCTGCTGACCACCAGCGGCGTGCGCGATGCGCTCGAAATGCGGCGTGGCATTCGCGAGCGGCGATACGACAACCGCTACACCAATGTGAAGCCGCTGGTACCGCGCTATCTGCGTATCGGCGTCGGCGGCCGGCTGGACCGCAATGGCGTGGAGGTCGAGACGCTTTCGCTCGACGACATACGGCGCGCCATCGCCTTGTTCAAGAGCGAGAAGATCGAGGCGGTGTCGATCTGTTTCATGAACGCCTTCGCCAATCCCGCGCATGAACGGGCGGCCGAAGAGCTGGTTCGCAAGGAGCTGCCCGAGGCCTATCTCACCGTCTCCACCAAGCTGCTGCCGACGATCCGGTTCTACGAGCGCGTCAGCACAACCGTGCTCAACTCCTATGTCGGCCCCAGGCTCAATCACTATCTCTACCGGCTGGTGACGACGCTGAAGGAGGCCGGCTTCGGCGGCGTGTTGTTGATCATGCAGTCGAACGGCGGCGTCATGTCGCCGGAAATCGCGCGCGAAAAGGCGGCGCTCACGCTGCTGTCGGGCCCGGCCGGCGGGCCCGCAGCCGGTCTGTTCTACGCGCGCGCGCTCGGAGCCGACCGATGCATCACCACCGACATGGGCGGCACCAGCTTCGAAGCGTCGGTTGCCATCGGCACCCCCGCCGCCGTCACCGACGGCGAAATCGCCCGTCATAAGATCGCGCTGCCGATGCTGGACATTCACACTATCGGCGCCGGCGGCGGCTCGATTGCCTGGCTCGACGACGGCGGCCTGCTGCGCATGGGGCCGCAAAGCGCGGGGGCTGCGCCCGGTCCGGCCTGCTATGGCAAAGGCGGAACCTTACCCACCACGACCGACGCCAATCTTGTGCTCGGCTATCTCGACCCCGACTATTTCGCCGGCGGCCAGATGCAGCTCGACACTGCCGCGGCGCGGCGCGCTATCGAGACCCATATCGCGAAGCCGATGGGCCTGACCATTGAGGCGGCGGCGGCCGGCATGTATCGCGTGGCCTGCAACAACATGGCGCAAGGCGTGCGCGAAGTGACCATCAAGCGCGGTTACGATCCGCGCGAGTTCCCACTAGTGGCGGCGGGCGGCGCCGGCCCGATCCACTCCTGCCTGATCTGCAATGAGCTGGAAATTCCGCTGCAAATCGTGCCGCGTTCGTCGTCGGTGCTGTGCGCCTTCGGCATGCTGCTGTCGGAGCTCAAGCACGACTTCTTGCGCACCTTTTTCGCGCGGCTCGACACGCTCGATTGGAAACGGCTCGCCGCCATGCTCGAAGAGATGAAACGCGAGGGCGAGCAAGTCCTGACCGAGGAACGGATCGCCGCATCGCACCGCAGCTACCGTATCCAGTTGGATTGCCGCTATTTGAAGCAGTATCACGAGGTATCGTTCGATGTGCCTTGGCAGGCGATCGAGCGGCGCGATACGGCCACCATCGGCCGCAGTTTTCATGCCGAGCACAACCGGCTCTATGGCTATGCGCTGGAAGCGGAAAAAACGCCGATCGAGCTAATCAATGTGCGGCTGCAGGCGATCGGCGCGACCGAAAAGCGTGCTTACGCCGAGGAGCCCTATCACCACGCGGATGCCGGCGACGCGGCCAAGACCAAGCGCCGCATGTATATTCCCGAATCGAACACGTTCCAGATTGTGCAGACCTATGATGGCCATCGCCTTCGTCATGGCAATCGCATCGCCGGTCCGGCCCTGATCGAGACCGTCACCACGGCGGTGTTCATCTCGGCCGGCTACGATTGCGTCGTCGACCGCTACGGGTCGTTCGTTCTCTATGCGAAAGGCCGCGAAGACCTGGTTCAATCCTGTCTCAAGCGCGTGGAAGCGGAGGCCTTCGCATGAAAATCGATCCGATCCTGCTGTCGGTCTATGCGCGCACGTTTCGCTCGATCACCGACGAGATGTCGATCTCGATGCAGAAAACCACGTCCTCGCCGATTCTGTGCGAGGCCAAGGACTTCGTCACCGGCCTGTACGACGCCGAAGGCCGCATGCTCGAGCAAACCGAAAATCTGCCGATCCTGGCGTTTTCGCTGGCGCCGGTGTGCAAATATATCCGCAATCACTATGGCGACGAGATTTATCCCGGCGACGTGATCTTCCACAACGACGTGTTCTCGCTCGGCAATCAGAACAACGACGTGGCGGTCTACAAGCCGGTGTTCTTCGAGGAAGAACTGGTGGCCTGGACCGCGGTCAAGGGCCACCAGGCCGACATCGGCGGCGCAGTGGCCGGCGGCTACAATCCGAATGCGGTCGAAGTCTGGCAGGAAGCGCTGCGCATTCCGCCGATCAAGGTTTACGAGAAAGGCAAGCTGCGCAAGGACGTCTGGGATCTGATTTTCGCCAATATCCGTTTCGATATCGTGCAGCACGACATGAAAGCGGAGATCGGCGCCTGCCATGTCGGCGAACGCCGCGTCGTCGAGCTCTTGAAGAAATACGGCCGGGAGAATTTCGAGGCGCACAAGAGCGCCCTGTTCGAGGCCACGCGCAAAATGATGGAAGCCGAGATCGCGACCATCCCGAACGGCAGCTATTCCGGCGAAGGCTCGATCTATTACGACGGCCGTCACGAGGGCTCGAAATTCCAGGTGCGCGTCACCATCACCGTCGAAGACAAGCGCATCAAGTTCGACTATTCGAAAACCGACCCGCAGAGCAACGGCTTCGTCAACGGCACCTTCACCTCGAGCGCGTCGGCGACCATCCTGACGCTGCTGCAGATGATCAATCCCGATATTCCGCACAATGAGGGAATGGTCGAGCCGATCGAAATCGTAATCCCTGAGGGCACCATCCTCAACGCCAGTTATCCGAAGGCTACGACCTTCGGCAACCATCTGTGCCCGCCCAATGCCGATGCGATCCAGCGCGCGCTGGCGCCGGTGATGCCCGAGCGCGTCACCGCCGGCTGGAACAATTTGCTGTGCTCGCTGACCACCGGCATCGATCCGCAGAAGAACGACAAATATGTCGATATCGGCTTCATGGGCCTAAAGGGCGGTTCGGGCGCGATGCTGGGGACCGACGGCTACGATCACATCGGCATGATCGACGCCTCCGGCGGCGTGCTCGACCAGGACTACGAGATGTTCGAGCAACAGACGCCGCACCGGCTGATCAAGCATGAATATCTGGGCGATTCCGCCGGTCCCGGCGAGTGGCGCGGCGGTCTTGGCGTCGAGACCATGTTCGAGATCGGCTCCGACAACACGCAGTTCGTCACATTCGGCGATGGCGACTTCGAGCCGGCCTTCGGACTGTTTGGCGGCGGCTCCGGCACGCTCAATTTCATCCGCCTGACCTATCCGGACGGCAAAGTTGTGGTGCCGCGCAACAAGGACCTGATACCCAACGTTCCCAAGGGCACGCTGTACCATCAGCAGGCCGGCGGCGGCGGCGGCTATGGCGATCCACACAAGCGGGATCGCGCCAAGCTGCGTGAAGAGGTGCGCGACGGGGTCGTTTCTCCCGCCGCCGCGCAAAAATTCTATGGACTTTGAACTCAGCCCAGAGCAACGCGAAATCAAGGCGACCTTCGCGCGCTTTTGCGACGAGCGTATCGCGCCGCAGGCGGCGACAATCGATGCCGCGCACGCTTTCCCGCGCGAGGTGTTCGGTCAGTTGGCCGAGATGGGCCTGTTCGGCATGCGCTATCCCGAAGAAGACGGCGGCACCGGCCTGGGGCTGGTCGAATTCTGCCTGGCGCTGGAGGAAATCGCGCGCGGCTCGCTCTCGGTCGCCGGCTGTGTCGCCATGCAATCCTTGATGGGCACCAAGTTTCTCCACATGCTCGGCAGCGCCGAGATCCGCGAGCGCCTGTTCAAGCCGGCGCTGCTTGGCGAGAAGATCGGCGCCATATGCATGACTGAGCCCAATGCCGGCAGCGATCTTGACGGTATCGCAACCCTGGCTCGCAAAACCGAGGGCGGCTACGTCCTCAACGGCCAGAAGACCTGGGTCACCTCGGCACCGGTCGCCGACTTTTTCACGGTGTTTGCGAAAGCCGGCGCGGAGAAGAAGCTCACGATTTTCCTGGTCGAGCGCGCACCCAAAGGATTGAACATCGGCCGCCCGATCGAAAAGATGGGCATGTGGGCGCTGCCGACCTCGGAGCTCTCGTTCAACGATTGCTTCGTGCCCGACAGCCATCGCCTTTCGAAGGAAGAAGGCGACGGCGAGGGCCATCTGCGCAAGACGCTCGCCGAAATCCGCATCATTACCGGCGCCATGGCCAACGGCATCGCGCGCGCGGCACTCGATGCCGCCGTGCGCTACGCCTCGGAGCGCAAACAGTTTGGCAAATCCATCAACCGCTACCAGGCCATCCAGATCAAGCTGGCGGAAATGGCGACCGAGCTCGAAGCCTCCATCCACTTCGTTTATCACGCCGCCTGGCTGCGCGATAACGACAAGCCGCACCACAAGCAGGCGGCCATGGCGAAGCTGTTTGCCAGCGAGACCGCGGCGCGCGTATGCGATCAGGCGGCGCGCGTGTTCGCGTCCTACGGC
This sequence comes from Hyphomicrobiales bacterium, assembly GCA_038206805.1. Taxonomy (GTDB): domain Bacteria; phylum Pseudomonadota; class Alphaproteobacteria; order Rhizobiales; family Xanthobacteraceae; genus Pseudolabrys. Next base: position 58,441 of record JBBRAL010000010.1, read on the forward strand.
TATGCGATGGAGTATCCGGCGCAGCGCTTTCTGCGCGATGTCCGTTTCACGCTGATCGGCGGCGGGACCAGCGAAATCCTCAAGCTGATCATCGCAAAAGAGATATCCGCATAATGCCAGTGCCACGCTTTAACTGCCGATCTTGAAGGTAACGCGTATGTCCGAAATTCAAAACTACACTGCCCCACGCACGCTTGAGGAAGCGGCCGACGTCTTGCGCGCCGGAAACGTGACGATATTCGCGGGCGGCACCGACGTGATGCCGCAAATGAAAACCGGCAAGCTGAAATTGCAGCCGACGCTCATGAATATCCGGCACATTCCGGAGTTGCGTGGCATTACGCAGGCGGGAGGCACGGTTCGGATCGGCGCTTTGACCACGATGACGGAGCTTCTCAATAGCGAACTGGTGCGCGAGCGATTTAATGCGCTGTGGCAGGCCTGCGATCATTTCGCCAGCGACCAGCTGCGCAATGCCGGAACGATCGGCGGCAACATCTGCAACGCCTCGCCGGCCGGGGACACGCTCGTCCCGCTGCTGGTGCTCGATGCCAATGTGGTCCTGACCGGCAAGCCGAACGGCGCGGTCACCACCCGCACCATGGCGTTGAAGGATTTCTTCGTCGCACCCGGCCGCACCAGGCGCGAAGCCAGCGAGCTGCTGATCGCAGTCGAAATGCCCTTGCCGCCGGCCGATTCCATCAGCGAGTTCTTCAAATTCGGCACCCGGCCGGCGCTCGATATCTCGACGATTGCGATCGGCCTGGCCGCGCTACGCGAGGGAAAGACCTTGCGCGATGTCCGCATCGCCTTCGGCTCGGTGGCGCCGACGCCGATCCGGGCGCCGCAAACCGAGGCGGCCATCGAGGGCAAACCGCTCGACGATGCCACCATCGAAACGGCCGTTGCGGCGGCCGCTCGCGACATTCATCCGATTAGCGATGTGCGCGCGTCCGACTGGTATCGGCGCGAGCTCATCCATAATATCTTGCAGAGGATGCTGGTTCATGTCCGTGACCGTTGACATCAAGTTCAAGTTGAACGGCGTCGAAAGGCGCGCGACTGTTCCGGCCCAGATGAGCGCGCTTGATATGTTGCGCGATCGGGTCGGCCTGACCGGCACCAAATATGCTTGCGGTGAAGGCGAGTGCGGCGCCTGCACGATCAGCGTCGACGGTCAAACGGTGAATTCCTGCCTGATGTTCGCGGCCGATTGCGACGGGCGCGATCTGGTCACGATCGAAGGGCTAGTGACAAGCCCGCTTGGCGAGTCGCTCAGAAAGAACTTCACCAAATACGGCGCCGTGCAGTGCGGCTTCTGCACGCCCGGCCTGATGATGCAAGCCAGCCACCTGCTCAAGACCCACCCGCACGCGGACCGCGACCAGATCAAGCGTGGCATCGAAGGAAATCTCTGCCGTTGCACCGGCTACAAGAAGATCGTCGACGCCATCGCCGACGCTGACATCGACGCGGCATAGGAGGCGGACATGGATGCGATCGTGAAAACGCGCGTCGTTGACACGCTCATCGGCAAGCGTATCCCGAAGATGGATGCGCCCGAGAAGGCCAGCGGCAAGACACGCTACATCCAAGACATCGATATTCCAGGACAATTGCACGCCAAGATTCTGCGCTCGACCGAGGCCCATGCCAGGATTGTCTCAATCGACACAAGCGCAGCCAGGGCCCTGCCCGGCGTGCACGCTGTAATCACCGCGGCCGATATACCGTGGCAGCGCCCGATCGGCGTCGCCAAGGACCACCTTCCGCTCAAGCGCGACCGCGTGCGCAGTCCGCGCGACGAGATCGCGGCGGTGGCCGCCGATAGCGAGGAAATCGCCGAGGCTGCGCTGAAGCTGATCAAGGTCGAATACCAGCGGCTGCCGATGGTCGCGAATGTCGAAGACGCGCTGAAGCCGGGCGCGCCGATATTGCACGACGAGGATATGGCCTGGACCACGCCGGATGGTAGGACCGAGATCCTGCACAAGGGATCGGCCGATAACGTCGCCATGACGTTCAACTACGCGCAAGGCGACGTGGCGCAGGGCGAAGCGGAATCCGACGTGGTAATCGAGGATGTTTTCTGGCTGCACTACGTCACGCATTGCTGCATGGGCGTCTCAGGGGTGATCGCCGAGTTCGATGCCGACGACAATCTTCTGCTTTATTCCAATACGCAGGTGCCGTTTCTGCATAAGCGCGAATTCGCGGAACAGCTCGGCATCGATCCCGGACGGATTCGCATCATCCAGCCGCCGATCGGCGGCGGCTTCGGCTCCAAGCTCGACATCTATCCATTCGAGCCGATCGCGATATTCCTTGCCAAATTGACAAAACGGCCGGTGAAGCTGGTGTTCACGCGAGAGGAGGAATTCATTGCCTCGCCGACGCGCCAGCCGGTGCTGCTCAAGCTGCGTTCCGGCTGCAAGAAAGACGGCACCCTCACCTTCCGGGCGGTCGAAACATTGCACGACAACGGCGCCTACACGTCATGGGGCGCGACCACGCCGTTCGTGATGATGCAGACCGTCTCGTCGCTCTACCGCGTCCCGCACTGCGATTATCGCACGCGCGCCATCTACACCAACAACCCCTACGCGGGATCGTTTCGCGGCTACGGCAACTTGCAGGCGACGTTCGCCGTGGAAGCGCACATGGACAAGCTCGCAGAAGCGATTGGAATGGATGCGCTCGAGTTCCGCCTCAAGAACGCGCAACACCAGGGCGAGACCACGCCGCAGGGCATGCAATTCAAGTCTTGCGGATTCCAGGAGTGTCTGCGCACGGCGGCCGAGCGCAGCGATTACCGGGAGAAGCAACGCAGCAATCGCGAGAAATGGCACGATGGCAATCCGATCAAACGCGGCACCGGCATCGCCTCGATGCTGCATGTAGGCGGCGGCGCGAAGATCTACCCGTCCGACGGCTGCGGCACCATTCTCAAGATCGACGACTTCGCGCGCGTCACGCTGATTACCGGCGCCTCGGAAATCGGCCAGGGTTCCGAAACGGTGTTGTCGCAACTGGTGTGCGAGGAACTGGGCCTGCCGCTCTCTTCGGCTACCGTCGTCAACAACGATACCAGCATCACACCGTGGGACGTCGGCGTGCATGCCTCACGCACGACATTCATCGCCGGAAACTCCGCGATCGGCGCCGCGCGCAAGGCAAAAGACAAGATCTTGACCGCCGCGGCGGCCAAATTCGAGCGGGCTGCGGATAGTCTGGACCTGCAGGGCGGATTTGTGGTCGAGAAAAACACCGGGGTAAAGCTAATCGAGCTCGGCAAGCTGATCCGCTCCTTGCACTTTTCCGACAAGGCCGAGCTGGTGATGACATCGTTCTACTACGAGCCTCCGAGCGCGCATCAGGACCGCAATTTCAAAGGCGACGTTTCGGCCGCCTATGCCTGGGCAACGCAGGTCGCCGAGATCGAGATCGACACCCAGACCGGCATCATCAAACTGCTCAAGGTGACGGGCGCACACGACGTAGGACGCGTGCTGAACCGGCTCGGCATCGAAGGCCAGATCGAGGGCGGCATCGTCATGGGTCAGGGCTACGCGCTGACCGAAAACCTGATCGTCGAGAACAGCATCGTGCGCAATCCCAATTTCCGCGACTACAAGCTGGTGACCGCACCGGAAATTCCCGACATGGACATTTCCTTCATCGAGACCATGGACGGCGAAGGCCCGCAGGGCGCCAAGGGCGTGGGCGAGGCGCCGGCCATCTGCGTCGCGGCGGCGGTGGCCAATGCCATCTATAACGCAACCGGCGTGCGAATCTACGCGCTGCCGTTCACACCCGAAAATGTTTATCGCGCGCTGCATGGTCATGCGCAGGCGCCCATTTGGATTCCCGAATTGTGAAACGCAGAACCGTTCTGAGCATGGAGCAGGCGCTGTCGCTGCCATCGGCGACATTGCGCTTTGCGCAACTCGGATGGCGCGTCATCCGCATCGAAGCGGCGCCCACCGGGAATGGACTGCCCGGCGATCCCAACCGGTATATCGGCAGCCGCATCGCCGATGACGATCGGCGCAGCTATTTCATCGCGCCCAATGTCGGCAAAGAGGCTATCGCAATCAATCTCAAGGATGCGCGCGGGAAAAAGGTGCTGGAGCGATTAATAACCGCGCTCGACGTGGATATCTTCTGCTGCAACACCGTACCCTCGCGCTACAAGCAGCTCGGAATCGATTACGAAACGCTGTCTAAGGTGAAGCCGGACCTGATCTGGGCGGGCATATCGGCGATGGGGCCCGACTATCCGGAGGCTCCAGGCTACGATCCCGTTATCCAGGCCATGTGCGGCTATATGGAAGTCACCGGCGACCCAATGGGCCCGCCGACCGTGATGGGCTTGCCGGTCATCGATCTCAAGGCCGGCGACGAAGTCTATGCCAATGTCCTGTTGGCGCTGCTCGAGCGCCATGAAACCGGGAAAGGCAAAGCCATCCACGTCTCGATGCTGCAAGCCGCGGCATCCTGGCTGATTACCGTCCTGCCGCTCATCGACTTCGGCTGCGCGCCGGGTGAAATCACGCGCGCCGGCAACCGGCACCGCAAGTTTATTCCGACCAACGTGTATCCGGCCGCCGACGGTTTCGTTTACCTCGCGATCGGAAGCGACGTGCAATGGAAACGCCTTACCGATAGCCCCAAATTTGCCTCGGTCGCCAACAGCGTTCGCTCCACCAATGAAGGCCGCCACATCGAGCAGGAGGGGATTCACCGCGACATGGCCGCGGTGACGATGCGCTACCCGGTGGACGAGATATTGGCCGATCTGCGCGCGGCGACGATCCCGGCGACGCGCATTTTTGACGTGCGCCAGGTGCGCGAGCTGCCGCAGTTGCGCGCCAAGCTGACGCGAACGGTGACGCCGAAGGGACAAACCGTCCACATGCAACCGACCGCCGTCGATGTGCCAGGATCGTCAGGCGAACTGGGCTTTCCGCCGAAATACGGCGCCGACACGCGCCGCGTGCTCGGCGAGGCGGGCTATGCCGCGCCGGACATGGATGCGCTCGCCGCGGCAGGAGTCATCGCATGAGCGCGGCGAGACTTGATTTTTATCATTCGCGGGCGAACCGGCCGGCGATAATTTCTCAAACATCGGCCGGGCAAACCCGGCCTCGCAACGGCGATCTCGCGTCGGGAAAGCCAACGTCCGCGGTGCGGGGATAGTGAAATCTGCACCGGCCTGAATGAAACTGCACAACACGGGAGGAGTACGGCAATGAACCGGAAATTACTTTTGGCATTGGGCTTATCCATGTTGCTCTCGGGCGGCGCCGCGGCCCAGGAGATAAACATCGGCTTCACCATGGGCACGACAGGGCCGGGGGCATCGCTGGGCATTCATTATAAAAATGCGTTCCAGCTCTTTCCCAAGACCCTGGGCGGTCAACCCGTCAAATACATCATGCTGGAGGACGCCACCGACGCGACCATTGCCGCGAAGAACGCGCGCAAGCTGATCTCCGAAGACAAGGTGGATGCCATCATGGGATCGGTGTCGGTTCCCTCCACCACCCAGGTCGCGCTGATCGCGAACGAAACCAAGACGCCGATGATCGCACTCTCGCCCGTGGCGCTGCCACCCGACAAGCTCGAATGGGTCTTCGTCGTGCCGCAACCGGTCCCACTGATGATGAGCGCGATCGTCGAGCATATGAAGACGCACAACGTCAAAACCTGGGGCTATATCGGCTTTACCGACTCCTGGGGCGACCTGGTGTTGAAAGCGACCGAGAAATTCACCGGTCCCGACGGGATGAAACTCGTCGCCAGCGAACGCTATGCACGCGCCGATACCAGCGTCACCGGTCAGGTCCTCAAGATCATCGCCGCCAATCCGGACGCGGTCGTGGTGGGTGGTTCGGGCACCGGCGGCGCCCTGCCCCATCTGGCGCTGGTCGAGCGTAACTACAAGAAGCAGATCTACCACAACTTCGGAACCGTCAACCGCGAGTTCATCAAGGTCGGTGGCAAGGCTGTCGAAGGCGCCATCGCCTCGACCGGCCCGCTCATCGTGTTTGAGGAACTGCCGGCCAGCAATCCGATCAAGGCGGTCGCCACAGATTTCGTCACCCGTTACGAGGCTAAATTCGGGGCCGGTAGCCGCAACGCGTTCGCCGGCTACAGCTACGATGGCTTCCTGCTGTTGAACGCCGCTGTGCCGGAAGCGATGAAGAAAGCCAAGCCCGGCACGCCGGAATTCCGCGTGGCGCTGCGCGATGCGCTGGAATCCGTAAAGAACCTCGTCGGCACCCATGGCGTCTACAACATGACCGCCAAGGACCACACCGGCCTCGACGCCCGCGCGCGGGTCCTGGTGCACGTCCAAGACGGCGCCTGGCGGCTTATGAAGTAGCTGGAACGAGAGAGGAACCGCGCGCCGCAAGTAAGGGACATGTCGAGCCCCCCAATTCTTGCGCGCGCGGCCCTGCCATGACCATCGACATCGCTCTGTGGCTCGCGCAAGACGCCGTGACGAACGGCGCCGTATACGTCCTGCTCGCGATTGCGCTGGTTCTTGTCTATACCGTGACGCGCGTTATTTTCGTGCCTCAGGGCGAGTTCATCTCGTTCGCGGCATTGTCGCTGGCGACACTGCAAGACGGCAAGCTGCCCGGGACGGTCTACTTGCTGGTCGGCGGCGGGATATTGGTCGCGATCGTCGACGTCATTGCCGCTATTCGCGATAAGACGATGCACCGGCTGCCGAGGATCCTGATCGTCAATGTGGCCTTGCCGTTTCTGGTTGCTGCCTTGGCATGGTGGACCGCGCCGCAGACAAACAGCCTGTTGTTGCAGATCCTCGTCACCTTTGCTATCATCACCCCGCTCGGACCGATCGTTTACCGTCTTGCCTTTCAGCCAATCGCCAATGCCTCGATTCTGGTGCTTTTGATCATTGCGGTCGCCGTGCATTACGTGCTGACCGGAATGGGGCTGGTGTTCTTCGGCGGCGAGGGCTTGCGCTCGCGGCCGTTCCTGGACATAACGTTTCCGGTCGGTGTTCTGAACGTCTCGGCGCAGAGCCTTTGGATAGTATTTACGAGCCTGGCGCTGATCGCGGCATTGTGGTTCGTTTTTGAGCGCACGCTGTATGGCAAAGCCCTGCGCGCCACGGCGATCAATCGTATCGGCGCACGGCTGGTCGGCATTCCCGCCCGATTTTCAGGCCAGCTCAGTTTCACGCTGGCGGCATTTATAGGTGCGGCTTCAGGAATTCTCATCTCGCCGACCACGACAATCTATTATGACACCGGGTTCATTATCAGTCTGAAGGGGTTTGTCGGCGCCATCATTGGCGGCATGACGAGCTATCCATTGGCCGCGCTGGGTTCGATTTTTGTCGGATTCCTCGAATCATATTCGTCGTTTTGGGCGAGCGCGTTCAAGGAATCGATCGTCTTCACGCTGGTCATTCCGGTCTTGCTTTGGCGCTCGCTAACCTCGCCCCATGTCGAAGAGGATGAGGAGCAATGAATCGCCGGGTTGTGGCGGTCGCTGCCGTTGTCATCCTTGCGATGATGCCATTGGTGTTGTCCGAATTTTACGTCACGCTTTTGAACTATATCGGCCTCGCCAGCATCGTGACGATCGGTCTCGTGCTTTTGACCGGCGTTGCCGGCCTGACCTCGTTCGGCCAAGCGGCGTTTGTCGGCATCGGCGCCTACACCACCGCCGTATTGACGACTGCCTACGGCCTGTCGCCGTGGCTGACGCTGCCGATAAGTCTGCTGCTGACGACTGCGATCGCGCTGGTGCTCGGCTTCGTCACACTGCGGCTTTCGGGACACTATCTGCCGCTTGGCACCATCGCCTGGGGCATCAGCATCTATTTCGTGTTCGGCAATCTGGAAATTCTCGGCAAATACTCCGGCATAGCCGATATCCCCGCCCTCAATATCTTCGGTTTCCCGCTCCGCGACGGACACAAGTTCTTTTATCTGATCTGGCTGACGACGATCGCCGCGCTGCTGGCAACCCGCAACCTTCTGGATTCACGCGTTGGCCGCGCGATCCGCGCCTTGAAAGGCCGCGGCACCATGGCCGAAAGCTTTGGCGTGGACGCCGCCAGACTGAAGATGATCATTTTTCTGCATGCGGCGCTGTTGGCGAATATCTCGGGATGGCTTTATGCGCATTTCCTTCGCTATGTCAGCCCGTCGCCGTTTAACATCAACGCCAGTATCGACTACCTGTTCATGGCCGTCATTGGCGGCTCGGCCCAGGTGTGGGGCGCGGTCATCGGCGCCACGGCCCTCACTCTGCTCAAGGAGTGGTTGAAAGATATCCTGCCGAAATTATTCGAATTCAACGGCAACTACGAAATCGTAGCGCTTGGATTGCTCATCATCCTTTTGCTGCATCGAACGCGCGACGGCCTGGTGCCGTATTTCGCAGCGCTGATTCCCGATAGGCAACGCCGCAGCCCGCCTGCCGCAACCTTGCCGCTACCATCGCGGACGCAGCCGGCGACCGGCAAAATTCTGCTTGAGTTTAATCGGGTCACGAAAAGCTTCTATGCGCTGAAGGCGGTGAACAACCTGTCGTTTTCGATGAATGCCGGGGAGATTTTTGGCCTGATTGGACCCAATGGCGCCGGCAAGAGCACGGTTTTCAACCTGATGACGCACGTGCTTCGGAGCGACGACGGCGAGATCAGGCTTTGCAGCGAGCGCATCGACCGGTTGACCGGGCCGGAGATCGCGCGGCGCGGTATCGGGCGCACGTTTCAGCATGTGAAAATTCTTCCCAACATGACGGTGCTCGAAAATGCCGCTCTCGGCGCCCATCTGCGCGGTCACTGCGGCGTAGCGGCCGCGAGCCTGCGGCTCGATCGCGCCGAGGAAGCGCGGCTGCTTGATGAAGCGGCCAAGCAGCTTCGGCGCGTTGGCTTGGGCGATCGCCTGTTCGACGCGGCCGGCACGCTTCCGCTCGGCTCGCAACGCATGATCGAGATTGCGCGCGCATTAAGCGCCGATCCGCTCTTGCTGCTGCTGGACGAGCCGGCCGCCGGCTTGCGGCACATGGAAAAGCGGGCGTTGGCCGCCCTGCTCCACGAATTGCGGCAAAGCGGCGTCAGTATTCTCGTGGTCGAGCACGATATGGAATTCGTAATGAATCTCGTCGATCGCATCGTCGTGATGAATTTCGGCGAAAAGCTTGCCGAAGGTTCGCCGCGCGAAATCCAGTCGGATCCGGCGGTGATCGAGGCTTATCTGGGGGGCATCGAATGACTGATGCTCTGAAGGTTTCCGGGCTAAATGTGGCCTATGGCAAGGTCGGGGCGCTGTACGACGCCAACCTGTCCGTTCGCCAAGGTTCGATCGTCACAGTCATTGGCCCGAATGGCGCGGGAAAAACCACGCTGCTGAGCGCCCTGATCGGTTTGTTGCCTAGCGACGGTAGCGTTTTCTACGAAGGCGAGGAAATCTCGCAGCGCCAGGTGGAAGAGCGCGTCGCACGCGGAATGTGCCTGGTGCCGGAAAATCGCGAGTTGTTCGGCGACTTGCGGGTCGAGGACAACCTGTTACTCGGCGCATTCCCCCGCATCCGGCACGGCATGCGCACCATACGGACCGATCTGGAGGCTATCTACCAGCGTTTCCCGCGCCTGCAGGAGCGCCGCGCGCAACTCGCCAGCACGCTTTCAGGCGGCGAGCGCCAGATGCTGGCGCTCGGGCGCGCGCTGATGGCCAAGCCGCGGCTTCTGCTGCTCGACGAACCCAGCCTTGGATTGGCCCCGCGCATTGTGCGCGACATTTTTCATATCATTGCGGATCTGAAGAAAACCGGCGTGTCGATCCTGCTGGTCGAACAGAACGCCCGCGTGGCACTGCACGTCGCCGACTACGGTTATGTGCTGGAGACCGGCAAGATCGTGCTGGAAGGCGCCGCGGCCGAACTCGCCGTCAATCCCCGGGTGATCGACACTTATCTCGGCTTGTCGAGCAAGGCGCCGGCCGACGAGTAATTACGGCGGCAATGCTCGCGCGCGACGCTACCCGGTTTTTCCGAAATCGGGCGCGCGGCGCTCTTGGAACGCGCCGATGCCTTCACGCGCGGCCGCGGTACAGGCACTGGCGCCAAAGGCGAGGTAGCCCACTTCAAGCGCCGCGGCGAGGCTCGAAGCGCTTGCCGCATCGCGGACGGCTTGCTCCATGATGCGCACGGTCTCCGCACTGAGGCGCTGACCGCTCGCCGCGACCGGTTCGGTCGGATCGAGCGGCACAATATCGACTAAACCGCCGGCCGGCGGACGCACCGCGCCGGCCAATGCCCGCACGCGCGCAATCGCGGCTTCGATCAATCCGGCATAATCGTTTGCCAGCACATCCACGACGCCAAGCTCTTTCGCCGATGCCGCGGTAAGCCTATCGGCGCGTCGAAGCATCCCGTGGAATACCGCTGCCGCGGCCGGCCAGCGCCGGTAGGGCACGACCATCGCGCCGATGCCGGGCACAATGCCGAGCATGATTTCGGGGAGCTGTAGCCAGGCGTTGTTCATCGCGACAATGCCATGACAGCGAAACGCCAGTTCGAGCCCGCCACCGAGAGCCATGCCGCTGAGCGCGGCGACAACCGGCTTTTGCATGTTGTCGAGATGCACAAGCAGCCGCGAGCAATCGCGTGCATATTGCGCCGCGGCCGCCGCGTCTCCCAGCATCTGCGGAAACCGGCCGATATCGGCGCCGGCGCAAAAGGCGCGCGTCCCATAGCCGGTCAAGACAAATCCGGAAACGCTGCTATCCCGCTCGAACCTTTGCACGATATCCAGGATTTCATCGGTCAACTCATCATGCAGCGCATTCATCGCCTCGGGCCGCCGGATCGTGATGACCTTGACGTCTTCAACGTCGTCAACCAGGACATGACGATAGAATTTCTGATAATCGCCGAGGGCCTTGAGCGGCTTCGGCATGCCCGGTCGCTCTTGCAGCAACCGTTCGAAGATTCGGCTGGCCTCGGCTTCTCCGATTTTGTGCATCAAATCGAGCGGGCCGGATTTGAAGCCGAGCGCGTTTCGGCAGCCAAATTCCAAATCGCCCGGATTACCGATATGACGATCGAGAATATCCACCGTCTGCGACATAAGGATGCCGAGCAGGCGATCGCGCACGGAAGCCGCCGCCTTGGGTGCAACCTCGACCCGCGCTCCCGGCCGAACCGTCAACCAGTTGTCGACAGAACGGAAGATCGGGGCTGGCCGGTAGTGCTCGCCCTCATGCTCCGCTTGCAGGGTATTTGTCTCCGTAATGATGGGATTTCCGTGCGCCAAATTGAGCACGAAGAACGGTCCGGCGTGGACAAATTCCGCGGCCACCGTGTCGATTTCAGCGGCGGCGGCCTTGTCGAGCAGATAGGCCGCCTCGTTGCACCAGTTGTCGAAGATACGATCGAGCATGAAACAGCAGACATCGTCGGTTACCAGCGGAACCTTGCCGGTCATGCAGAACACCCAATTCAGATAGTCGACCACGATGGGATCGCCCGCCTGCCAGCGCACCACTTCGACAATGGGATTGCGCCATGCCGGCGCGAAGAAATGCGTGACCGTCGCTCGCCCCTTGTGTTGCAGCTCGGAAAAAATCAGCCGCGCGGGAAGCGAGCTGGTATTCGAGGTAATGAGCGTCTCCGGTGAGACGACGGATTCAACCCGCGAAAAAATACGGCGCTTGAGCTCGAGATTTTCGGTTGCGGCCTCAATCACCCAGTCGGCGTCGCGAATCCTATCGTAGTCGAGAGTCGTATGAAGATTGCCGGTAACCCGCTTGGCGGCGGCTTCCGAAAGTTTGCCGCGCTCGATGGCTTTTTTGGCATAACTATGGAACCGCTGTGTTGCCTGATCCAGCGCGGGCTGGGCGACGTCGACCAGAAAGAGTGTGAGATCGGGCAGCGCGCTCTTCAGATAGTAGCCAATATCGGGGCCGATGGTGCCAGCGCCGATCACGGCGACAGTCTTGGGCAATGGCCGGTTCGGCCGAAAAAGGAGCGGGTTGGCATAACTCATCGTGATTTCTTTCGCATGCGTTTGGCGATTCGGCGCGACAGGTCAGGCTTTTGGAGCAGCGGTTGGACGCTACCGCATTTATCAAGATTGTGGAAAGGCGGCGCTTGATTTCGATCAAGCAGCAAACTAATTATGGCCCGCGCGAGCCGGGCCAGCGCGCAACTGTGGTTTTTATCCCGAGGGTGATCGAGCGCAGAGTTTGCAATGGATGATGTTGGGTTCGCCCGCGCGATTCATGAGCTGTCGGTCGTGCTCTGGGTCGGCGGTGTCGGCTTCGTCACGACCGTGCTTATGCCGGTTATTCGCCACACCCGTCCACCGCGAGAGCGTCTGGTTACATTCCAACCGTTCGGCAATTTTTTTGCTTGGCAAGCCCGGATCAGCGTCGCGCTGGCCGGCTTGAGCGGGTTCTATATGATCTACCGGCTTGATTCCTGGGACCGCTTCGGCTCCGGCCAATTCTGGTGGATGGACGCCATGCTTGGACTCTGGCTGCTGTTCGCGGTGAAGCTGTCAAATTTGGAAATGCTCATCTTTGGCCGCCGGCGAGCCACGCTGGAAGATCCGAACGGCCGCACATTCGCGAGTATCCAGCGATTTCACGAAATTCTTCTCGTCCTGAGTCTTGCCGTGGTTTTTGTCTCAGCCGCAGGTGCGCACGGCCTGTTCTAACGCGGCAATTACCGGTTCGGCAGCGGCTTTCGCAGCAGCCCATCCCCGAATTTAAATCCGAATGGCAAGGACGCGCATGGATCAATTTTGGCGGCGGACGCAGTCGTAGTCGAACCTGTCTCCACTGCCAAGTTCCCTGCTAACAGGGAAAAGAACAGGGAGTTTCATCTGACCCGACCAGTTTGTACGATTTTGAAAGTTGATACGTGAGAAAAATCAAAGGCTTTTAGCCAAATTCCCTGCGAAACAGAGCAGGGAATAATTTTGACGGAACAGGGAATTCTGGCGCAGGAACAGGGATTCTTACTGGTCAAAATCAACATCATTGCTGGATGCAGTTTTTGATATGCACGGGATCGCGCTTTTCGTTTAGTGATGCCCGACCTCGGACCAGGGCATGACAATTCGCTCCGTAATTACGACCGCGGCAAACAGCAATATCCCGAGCGCGCTCAGCCAGACGAGCGCGGCCCAGGCCAAGGGACTGTCCAACTGTGAATTTGCCGTCAGGAGCAAGTTACCCAATCCGCCGACGGATCCGATAAATTCACCGATGACTGCGCCGATCACGGCCAACGTCACGGCGACTTTCGCGCCTGCGAAAATGAACGGCAACGCCGCAGGAAACTGAACCTTCAGAAAAACCTGAAGCGGCGAAGCTCGCAGCGAGCGCGCAAGTTCGAGTAGGCCTGCGGGCGTCGCGCGCATCCCTGCCGCGGTGTCGACGACGATCGGAAAAAAAGCGACCAGAAACGCGATCACGAGTTTCGATTGCATGCCCAACCCGAACCAAACCAGAATAATGGGGGCGACTGCGACTTTTGGTATGGATTGCGTAGCGATTAAAATTGGATAGAGCGTCAGATTGAGAACGCGGGAATTTGCGACGCAGACAGCAAACGGGATGCCTATAGCAACGGCCAATGCAAACCCCAAAATACTTTCAAGGAATGTCGGCCAACTTTCCCTAAGCAGGGCTTCCCAGTTGGCAATGGACGCCCAGAAGATGTCCAAGGGGCTCGGGAGCACGATACGGTTGATGCCGAAAAGATCCGTATAGAGTTGCCACCCCAGCAGGACGATGGTGATTCCTACTACCGGGTAGATAATATTTCTGACGTCACGAAATGTCATCGCGTTATCCCAAGCGCGCGGCCTGCCCGATGCTCAAGGTCCGTGAATTCAGGAAAATAGCGGATTTCCGCCGAACGAGGATACGGCAAATCGACCGCGATATAGTCTGCAATAACGGAGGGCCGCTTGCTGAAGACGGCGACAACATCAGAAATGTAGACGGCTTCGCTGATGCTGTGGGTGACGAACATCACCGTCGCGCCCGTCTTTACGCGAATGTCGAGCAGCAAATCCTGCATCTCCATTCGCGTGAGTTCATCAAGAGCGCCGAACGGCTCGTCCATGAGCAGCAGTTTCGGTTTGTGAATCAGCGCGCGGCAAAGCGCGACTCGCTGTTGCATGCCGCCGGAAAGCTGCGAAGGGTAGGACTGCTCGAAGCCTTCAAGGCCGACGAGCGCGAGCAGCTCTTTCGCACGCTGCGTGGCAACCGCGTCTGAGCGCCGAAGGATCTCCATCGGGAACAGGACATTCTTCAGAACGGTTCGCCAAGGCATCAGGTTTGATTGCTGGAAAACAACCCCGAAATCTGGCTGCGGTTCGGCGACATTGCGTCCGTTGATCTGGATTGTCCCGCTGGAGGCGGAAATCAGACCACCGACGATCTTGAGAAACGTCGTCTTGCCGCAACCGCTGGGCCCCAGCAGTGTCACCAGATGGCCGGCCTTCAGATCGAACGAGATATTCTCGATGGCAACGAGCGGTGCTTGCCCGGAGCGCTTGAAGGATTGACGAACGTCCTTGAAATGCCCGAACGGAACAGGGGCGGAGTCGGGCCGCCCCTGCGTTTCGATTTGAACGTCAGTCTGAATTGTCGGCGTCCTTTTAGGGCATGATGGGCGGGGTCGGCAGAAAGCCGGCCGCATAGATATCTGTCGCGGTCGGCGCTGTGCCGCTAACCCCGATGTACTTCACGACGAAATCGAGATTGGACTTCATCTTCGCCGGATCGAACCAGCCCAGACCGTTTTTCTTGGTTTCGGCCGTCACCGCAAGATCGGTGACCACTTTAATTTCCGCGACGATCACCTCCGGCTTCAGCGTCGCGACATACTTGATCTGATCTGCCGCGGCCTTCTCGGGATTAGCGATCGTGAACTTCCATCCCTTCAGGGACGCCCGCACGAAACGCTTCACGACGTCGGAATTCTTGGCGAGGTAGTCATCAGTCGCGGCAATGCCGTTGCCGTAGAGTTCAAGCCCCTGATCCGCAAGCAGGAGGGTGCGTAATTCAGTATTTGATGCCTTTGCTCCGGCTTCGAGGCCCGGTTTAGCCATGACGAAAAACTCGATCGCCGGTACCTGCCCGGACAACAGCATGGTCGCGCGCGCGGGCGGCGCCACGTTGCTGATCGTCAGCTTATTCGGATCGAGGCCTTTCTGAGCCATGAATCCTTGGATGACTTTCGGCGTGAAACTGCCGGCGCCGCTGCCGAGGTTCAAACCCTCCAGTTGCTTCGGGGTGGTCACATTTGCCCCATTGCTTAGACTGAAAACCGCGTACGGCGCCTTACCGTAGTTCACCGCCACCATCTTAAGCTTTGACCCATTGCCGCGGGCAATGATGACGCTGGGGACATCGACAAATCCGATGTTCGCCGTGCCAGACTCGACCGCCTGGATCACCTGCGCTGTCCCCTGCGAAGGAATGATTGAGACGTCGAGGCCCTCATCCTTGTAGTAGCCCTCCGCCAGCGCCGCATACCACGCCGCGTGGCGTCCCAACGGGATGAAGTCGAGCGAGAAAACTACTTTCGTCAGGGTCGGCGGTGATGCTTGCGCCACCGCCGCACCCGGCGACAATCCGACAAGCGATACCGAACACAATGTTCCCGCGATCAACCTAAACCACGCGCTCATGCTATCTCTCCCCTCGTTGCACAATTGAACGACCGGCAACTTCGATCCACATCGTGCCACTGATATTTTCGGCTCGTCAACAGATTTTCGATAATTTATTTGATTGTCGGCAAATCATCGGGTATTTCAAGAATACAATTTCAAGCCGCCCCCCGCTCGAGGCGGCTCCCGCCGGGGAGGTACAATGCGATTGTCGCTTGCCAAGTCCGATATCAATCAGACCTTGAATGCGTCAGCCTTGGCCCTGCTTCGCTCCGACATTATCGCGTGCCGCTTGATGCCGAACGAACGGCTACGCGTGGAAACGCTACGCGAGCGCTATGGCATGGGTACCAGTCCGATTCGCGAAGCACTCATGCGACTTGAGGCCGAGGGGCTCGTCGAACTCGAACAAAATAAGGGATTCAGGGTCTCCGAGGTTTCTCAAGAAAACCTGCTCGACCTGATGCGCACCCGGATTGAAATCGAAACCATCGCCCTGTGCTGGTCGCTAGAAAAAGGCGGCGTCGATTGGGAGGCCAGTCTGCTTAGCGCGTTTCACCGGCTGTCCCGACAAAGCAAAATCGACTCGGCTAATCCCGATGCCATCAGCGAAGCATGGAGTAAGGAGCACGCGAATTTCCACAGTGCTCTGGTGTCCGCCTGCGGGTCGCCTACCCTACTATCGATCCGGTCGCGTCTTTTCGAACAAGCCGATCGCTATGTCGCTTTATCGATCATGTCGAGCGGGCCGCTCCGCGATGATGTGACCGAGCACAAGCAGTTGATGAGGGCCGCGCTTAACCGTGAACTCGACAAGACACTCGAACTCAATCGCGTGCATGTTAACCGGACTCTAGACAAAGTGTCCGCATCGCTTGCGGCCAGCAAAGCGCCAGCGGACTTGCGCATGATGAACAAAAAGTCGCTCAAATGAACGCGCTGGTTCAAGATGATATTCAGTCGGTTCCCGCCACGAAGCTCAGCGAATTTGTTTCGCATCTGTTTATCGCCGTTGGCGTGCCAAGTGCTGCCGCTACAACGGTCGCCCACGGACTGGTTGAGGCCGATCTCGAAGGATTGTCGTCGCATGGTGTGATGCTGGTCGATATGTATATCGAACGGCTGAAAAAAGGCTCGGTGTCCCGCAACGAAACTGCTTCGGTCGTATCGGATCGCCAGGGAGCGGTTGTTCTCGACGCTGGCCACGCTCTCGGCCAGCTGACCGGCATCCAGGCTATGGCCCTTGCGGTCGACAAAGCGCGGCAATTCTCCGCCGGCATCGTGTCGGTGCGCCACGGCTTTCATTTCGGCACTGCGGGCAGATATGCACTGCAGGCGGCAGAATCCGGCTGCATCGGCATCGTGATGTGCAACACCCGCCCCTTGATGCCCGCACCTGGCGGCGCCGAGCGCGTCGTCGGTAACAATCCTATTGCGATCGCGCTGCCAACCGCGGGCAAGATTCCAATCGTGCTCGACATGGCCACGAGCGAAGCCGCGATGGGAAAAATTCGCATGGCGGAAAAGGCCAAGCAGGCCATTCCCCCGACCTGGGCAGTGACCGCGCAAGGCGCGCCGACAACGAATGCTTCGGAAGCGATCGCAGGAATGCTGCTCCCGTCAGGCGGCGCCAAGGGTTTCGGACTTTCATTCCTGATCGATCTGATGTGTGGGCTGCTGTCGCAGGGAGCGACGGGAACGCAGGTACGTCCGCTCTACGGCGACTTCAGCGCGCCGTACGACTGTTCACATCTCTTCATAGCCGTCGACGTGGCGCATTTTTGCGACACCGATTGGTTTCGCCAGCAGGCGACCGCGGCCGCGGAGCGTATACGCGTCGGCCAACCCGCACCTGGCGTTGAGCAACTCTTCACGCCTGGAGAACCGGAGTGGCGCCGGCGTGAGCGATCGGGCGGGCACGTTCAACTTGAACCGTCTGTCGTCACCATGCTGACGCGTTTCGCAAGCGAGCTCGGCGTAACGGAAACTCCGTTTCAGCAGCCTATAAAGGAAACACGGCATGCCTAAAGTCCAGATTTCGAGTCCCAAACTCCGACAACCAAACGGCGTTTTTTCCCACGCCACCGCGATCGAGGCCACTGGCCGCTTCGTGTTCATTTCGGGCATGACCGCGCGCCGGCCTGACGGCAGCATCGCCGGCATCGGAGATATCACCGAACAAACTCGACAGGTTTGCGAGAACGTGAAAGCTGCGGTTGAAGCCGCCGGCGGCTCGCTCGACGACGTCTGTCGCGTCGATGTCCATGTCCGCAACATGGAGCATTTCGATGCCATCCATAAGGTCCGTGCTCAGTATTTCAAACCCCCGCTCCCGGCCTCGACAATGGTCGAAATCAACAAGATGACATCACCCGATTACTTGATCGAGATCAGCGCCATCGCGGTCATCCCGACGAAATAGGAGCAAGCCGATGAACGACAAATTTGGTCTGAAAGCTGCGGCGGATCGCGGGATCTCTTTAGGAAATATCGGCAACACACTCCTGCTTGAGAACGATTATATTCGGATGTGGGAAGTCCGACTCGAGCCGGGCCAGACCATTGATTTTCACATTCACTACCATCCCTATGTCGTTGTCTCGCTCGGCGGCGGCGAAAACGAGATTGAGACGATCTTTGGAAAGCGGATTTCGACAAACGAGCCGGCGAGCTCTTTCGTGTTCATCAATGACATGCGAGAGGTTCATCGGCTGACGAACAAGGCTAAAGTCACCTATCTCTCGCGTTTGATCGAGCTGAAATCCGTCACGTGGAGCACTGAAGGCTCCGCACCGTAATTCTGGTGTGCTGATGCAAGCATTGAGTCAGACCGTGTTGAACAGATTCGCATGAATATGCAATCCGCATTGGGTGGCTGGGATGTGCACACTCACATCATTCCAGCGGCTGTGATCGCCGCCGGCGAGAAGGGCCTTTATGGGATGCATATTGAGCCGAAGACGCTGCATATCTGCGCGCACGGCGTTCCGCTCCATCCGCTCTCAAATATCGACACGCTGGTAGAACGGGTACAAAGCGATGGCCTTGACGGAGCGGTCGTGTCAGTGCCGCCGCCCCTATTCCGGCCGGATCTGAGCAAAAGCGAGCGCGCCAGTTACACTCAACTTGTCAATGACAGTTTGCTATCGGCATGCCGCGCGCATCAACCAGTCCTGCGTCCGTTCGCTTATCTTCCCGTTGAAGACCCCGAATTGGCCGTCGATGTCGCCTCGCATCTTGACTACAACTGGGCCGGCGCTGTCGCGGGGACCGAACTTGGTGTGCTGTCGTATGCATCCGACCGCTACGATGCACTTTGGCAAGCATTGAGCGATGCTAAGCTACCGCTGTTCATCCATCCAGGCTCATCGCCTGACAAGCGCTTTGGCCACTTCTATCTGAGCAATCTGCTCGGCAATCCCGTCGAGACGACGATTGCCGCAGCGAATCTTATTTTCGCCGGCGTCATGCATCGCTTTCCCGGCTTGAAGGTGATCCTCGCCCACGGCGGGGGCTGCGTGGCCGCCTTGTGCGGACGCTGGCAGCAAGGCGAGGCGACCAACCGGCCAGGAATTGCAAAATTGGCGCTAAAGCCGCTCGATGCGGTGCGTATGTTCTATGTCGACAGCCTGGTGCATTCGTCCGCATACCTTTCCGCAATCATAGACATTATCGGAGCGGATCGGATTCTTCTCGGCAGCGACTGGCCGTTTCCGATGGGGGCCTCGTCGGCGGAGCACGACCTGGCGCATCTCGATATCGCGCTGAAAAAAATGATCCGGAAGACGAACGCCGAACATGTCTTTGGCCCGCGGCTATCGGCGTGTACGTCCTAAAATGGTTAAACGAAAGATCCTTCAAACTATATGCAATATGAGGTCACGATGACAAAACTCCCCGAAGGCGCACCAAGTCTCGACGAGATCCTGATCCAATCGGACAAGGTCGAATGGCGCGAGAAGTCGCTCAAAGGTATTCATGAAAAAATGCTTTGGCGTAACGAAGAAACCGGCGCGTCGATCGCTCTGATCAAGTTCGACAAAGGCGCGGGAATTCCCCAGCCACACCTGCACGCTGCTAACCAGTTCATGTTCTGCCTGAA
Source organism: Hyphomicrobiales bacterium (assembly GCA_038206805.1). Taxonomy (GTDB): domain Bacteria; phylum Pseudomonadota; class Alphaproteobacteria; order Rhizobiales; family Xanthobacteraceae; genus Pseudolabrys. The sequence continues at coordinate 78,228 of JBBRAL010000010.1, forward strand.
AGGCAAATACGAATACACCTCGACCGGCGTCGTTCTCACCGCCGGTTGCTTCTACTGTAATCCGAAAGGCAATGTGCACGGTCCGGCGGTCGCACACGAAGAGACGATCGTCATGGAAATGTATGATGGGCCCCACTACCCGCAAAAACCGTCCTGGTACTCGGACGAACGGGATGCCCATTGAGGAATACTTGATGGAAATGCCGAGAGGCTGAGCCGAATAGTACCTGACTCGAAAGTGAAAGGTTCCGTCATGTTGGGTCGCATTATTGTGGTTATGCTCGCTCTGTCGGCATGCACATCCGCTTACGCAGGGGAGTTCCCGTCTCGGACCGTCACGATCGTGTCACCATATCAGGCAGGCGGCACCAGCGACATCATCGCCCGCATACTGGCGCAGAAGCTATCGGAGCAATGGGGCAAGAGTGTTATTGTAGAGAACCGGCCAGGGGCAAATGGCGGGATCGGCGTGACCGCGGTCACGCATGCGACCCCTGACGGGCACACTCTGCTCGCGGTCGCGTCCAGCGCGTTGACAATTAACCCGCTGTTCTATCCCAAGCTGCCCTACAACGTTGATCTCGATCTAGCTCCCATCACTCGGACGGGCACCGTCGCGAATGTGCTGGTGGTCAATCCATCCGTTCCAGCTACCAGTGTTCAGGCACTTATCGCCCTTGCCAAGGCAAAGCCCGGCCAGCTTAGCTACGCCTCACAAGGCAACGGCTCGAACGGGCAAGTGACCGGGGAACTTTTCAAGCAGCGCGCCAACATCGATATTTTGCATATTCCGTATAAAGGCAGCGCGCCGGCTGTCCAGGATCTCCTCGCAGGCCAGGTGCAATTGATGTTCGACAACCTGCCGTCCGTATTGCAACTGATCCGGTCGGGCCAACTCCGAGCGCTCGCAGTTACTACCGCGAAACGCAGCCCCACACTTCCCGATACACCGACAATCGCCGAATCCGGTCTGACCGGATTTGATACCAGCGCTTGGTTTGCCTTGCTGGCACCAAAAACAACACCGGAGGCGGTGCGCGCCGAAATCGAACGTGCGGCCATTGCGGCTTTGACCGCACCGGACACGCGGGAGCGTCTGCGCACTGCCGGCATCGACGTCACAGCCGACGGCGCTATCGCGCTCCAGAAACGCATTGACGATGAAACGCAGATGTGGCGCGCCGTCATCAGCAAAGCTGGCATCAAAGTGGAATGAACAATCCCATTGCCATCTGAACGAAGATAGCTGAAAAATAAAAGACTAAATTAAGCAAGCGCTCTGCGCGACGTTCGGTCTGGATTAATCGAGAAAGTATTTATGGGCATCAGTAAATTAGGGCAAGGTTAAATACGCCATTAGTAGGAAGCCTGATAACCCCGCGGCGATGGCGAGCGTGATTTGTCGCCGTCACGTTCGATCTGCGCTGTCCGCGCGATACAATCTTCGCTCGGCAATTGTCCGCATTGCTCCGACGTCTCGCAATCCCCGCATTTAAATGTGGACAACCGTCGGTGGATCGCAATTCTACCCGCTAGTGTCGTAATAATTCCCCGGATGGCATCGAGCGCGCGCATCTCTTCCTCCATCGACTTTGAAAAATAGGTTATTTGCTCATATTGGCAATTAGGTTGATTCAGATCAACATTTTACCTATCCAATGGTACTTCTGGAACAGTCGATTTCTGCCCATTACCAATGAATTGGCAAGCAGACGTTCCGTAACCTGCCATTATGCGAATCCAAATGCCCTGCCCGCTCAGAGCTTTAAGAGTTTAAGCTTTAGTCGCCGCAAATTTAGCCCGAAAACGAATCAAATCTTTGATTTCAGACCTCGATTGATCCCGTACGGTCAAAAAATGAAACTGCCGAAGGATGGCCGTTTGGTGACGTGCGCTGCGAGCTTGCCGACGCGCCTGAGGTTGGACGACAGGTAGTAAAGAAAATCTTCCGAATGCCACAGCTCAGTGCAACGTGTCCGGCGCCCCATGGCAGTGC
>JBBRAL010000011.1:0-80070 GCA_038206805.1 Hyphomicrobiales bacterium
TACCCATTTGCGGCCAGTCGCTCATCAAATGTCAAATTCAAAGCTCCACTAGAATCAATAAGTTGCTAGTGGTCCTTTGATTCCGACATTTGCTCGGGAGCTTGCAGCCGCGGGATGCAAATGTCGGAATCGGACCACTAGCGCCCAGCGGACAAGACGTGAAACTAGCGCTATGAATGCTGGGCCGCCCCTCCGCCGCAGCACGACCGCGGGCGGGCGTCACCAGCGATGGATGCCATGACGCCGGTATCGCTCGACGACAAATATACCCTTGAACGCGGACAGATTTATTTGTCCGGCGTGCAGACGATTGTGCGGCTTGCGCTCGACCAAAGGCGGCGCGACGCGCGCGCCGGACTGGCGACCGGCGGTTTCATATCGGGTTATCGCGGCTCGCCGCTGGGCGGTGTCGATTTCGCGCTCTGGCAGGCGGCGAGCCTGTTCAAAGCCAACGATATCCATTTTGAGCCAGGCCTCAACGAAGAGATCGCGGCGACCGCCGTCAGCGGCACGCAACAGATTGCCGCCATCGGGCGCAGCAAGTTCAGCGGCGTGTTCGGCATCTGGTACGGAAAAAATCCCGGCCTTGATCGCGCCAGCGACGCCATCAAGCACGGCAACGCGGTCGGCGCGTCGGCGCATGGCGGCGTGCTGGTCATATCGGGCGACGATCCGGGCGCGACCTCCTCGTCGCTGCCCAATCAATGCGATCAGGCCTTCATCACCGCCGGCATTCCGGTTCTGAGCCCGGCGAATGTCGGCGAAATCCTGCGCTTCGGGCTGATCGGCATAGCGTTATCGCGCTATGCCGGATGCTGGACCGGCATGAAGACCGTCGGCGATACGGTTGAGTGCACGGAAACCATTGCGGTCGATCCCGACGCGCCACGCATTATGCTGCCGAACGACTTCGCGATGCCGCCGCAGGGACTGAGCGCCCGCTGGCCGGACGAGCGCTGGGGCCAGGATGCGCGGTTATTGAATTTTCGGCTGCCGGCGGCAAAGGCCTTCGCGCGCGCCAATTCGCTCGATGGCGTGGCCTTCGGCGGCGGCGCCCGGCGGCTCGCGATCGTGACATCCGGCAAGGCCTATGGTGACGTTCGCCAAGCGCTGGCGCAGCTTGGCATCGACGAGGCAGTCGCCGCCGCCCTCGGCATCTTCATTTATAAAGTCGGCATGGTGTGGCCGCTCGAGCCGGAACGCATCCGCGACGCGCTCGATGGCGTCGACGACGTCATTGTGGTTGAGGAGCGCCGCGCGGTGATTGAGCCGCAGCTCAAGGACCTTGCCTACAACTGGCCTGCCGACCGCCGGCCGCGCATTGTCGGCAAGACCGATGAACGCGGCGCCCCGCTGCTGCCGGAAAGCGGTGAATTGTCGCCGAGCTTGGTTGCGCTCGCACTCGGCAAGCGCCTCGGCCGCCTCGATCCGCCGGCCCGCGTGACCGAGCGGCTGGGGATGATCGAGCGGCAGCAGGAGGAAATCGCGCGCGCGCCCAGCCAAATCCGGGTGGCTCATTTTTGCGCCGGGTGTCCGCATGCCGTTTCGACACGCGTCCCCGATGGCAGTCTCGCGATAGGCGGCATCGGCTGCCACTCGCTGCGGCTCTGGATGCCCGACAGCAAGACCGCGCTGCTGCCGCAGATGGGCGGCGAAGGCGCCGCCTGGCTCGGCATGGCGCCATTCGTCGAGGCCAAGCATATTTTCCAGAACCTCGGCGACGGCACCTATGCCCATTCCGGCAGCCTCGGCATTCGCGCCGCGGTCGCTGCCGGGTACAACATCACTTTCCGCCTGCTCTACAATGAGGCCACCGCCATGACCGGCGGACAGCCGGTCGAAGGCGGCTTCAGTGTGGCGCAGATCGCGCAGCAAATACTGGCGGAAGGCGTCGAGCGGATTGCCATCGTCTCCGATGAGCACGGCCGCCATTCGGGCCTCTCGGCCCTCGGCGGCGGCGTCAGCGTGCACCACCGCGACGAACTCGACATCATCCAGCGCGAACTGCGCGACTGCCCGGGCGTGTCCGCCATCATCTACGACCAGGTCTGCGCCACCGAGAAACGCCGCCGGCGCAAGCGCGGCAGCGTCCCGCCGCCGCCGGTGCGCGCGTTCATCAATACCCGGGTCTGCGAGGGCTGCGGCGATTGCGTCGAGCAGTCGAGTTGCGCTGCCATCCGCCCGGTCGAGACGCCGTTCGGGCGCAAGCGCGAGATCGACCAGTCGGCCTGCAATGCCGACCTCTCCTGTCTCAAGGGGTTCTGCCCGAGCTTCGTCACCGTCGAGGGCGGTGAACTGCGGCGGCCGACCGTGGCGAACGCCGAGTTCAAGGTGCCGCTGCCCGCCACGCCCGCGCTCGCCGGCCCATGCGACATTATAATCGACGGCATCGGCGGCACCGGCGTCATCACCATCGGCGCCGTGCTGGGCATGGCGGCGCACATGACGGGTTACGGCGCTTGCGTGCTCGATAACACCGGGCTTGCGCGCAAGGGCGGCGCCGTTTCGAGCCATGTTCGCATTTTCTCCCGGCCCGACCACGGCCATGGCTCGCGCATCGCGGATCGCGGCGCAACGCTGATGCTCGCCTGCGATCTGGTCACGACGGCCAGCCCCGCCTCGTTTGCCAAGATCGACCGCGGCCGTACCCGCGTCATCGGCAATGCCGATCTGGCCCCGACGCTGCAACAGCGCCTCGATCCCGATAGCAGCCTCGATACAAGTCCGCTGCGCGATGCCATTGTCGATGCGGCCGGCGCGCCGCAATGCGAATTCATCGCCGCGACAGAAATTGCCGAACAGGCGCTCGGCGATTCGATCTACGCCAACATGGTCATATTCGGATTCGCCTGGCAAAAAGGTCTGGTGCCGCTCGCTTTCAAAACGATCGACGAGGCGATTGCCCTCAACGGCACCGCTGTCGAGGCCAATCGGCTGGCCTTTGCATGGGGGCGGCGGGCCGCGCACGATCCGGCCGCGATCGAACAATTGCTGCGCCCACTGCGCACCGATGCCGACCCGTCAAGCCTCGACGCACTCGTGCGCGGCTACGCCGACGAGTTGACCGCCTATCAGGATGCGGCTTACGCGCAGCGATATATTGCACTGGTCGAACGCGTGCGCGCCGCCGAGCGCCGGGCCGATCGGGTCGACGGACCGCTCGCCTTCGCGGTTGCGCGCGGCCATTTTCGGCTGCTCGCCATCAAGGACGAGTACGAGGTCGCCCGCCTCTACAGCGACGGCGCTTTTGCACAAGATCTGCAGCGGCGATTCTCCGGCCCCTACAAGATCCGCTTCCACATGGCGCCACCGGTGCTCGCGCGGCCCGACCGCGCCACCGGCCACGTTCGCAAGCAGAATTATGGCGCCTGGATGGGCCGCCTGTTCCCCTTGCTCGCACGAATGCGGGTGTTGCGCGGAACCTGGCTCGACGTTTTCGGTTACACCGGCGAACGGCGAACGGAGCGACGCTTGATCGGCGAATACGAGCAAACGATCGAGCGTCTGCTCGCGGGACTCACCGCCGACAATTATCAGCTTGCGGAAGAAGTCGCCGCGTTACCCGAGCGCATCCGCGGCTTCGGCCACGTCAAGATCGGCAACATCGCCCGCGCCAAGCAATGCGAGGCCGAGTTGCTCGCGGCTTTCTCCGGCGCGGCGCGCGTCACCCGCTAAAATCACTCTGCCGCAGGCAACCGTCCGATGAAGGAAAGAACGGCGGCGGAAAAGTGATCGTTACGGTCACCGGCCACCATATGCCGCGCACCGCTTACATCGACGTAATCGGCATGCGGCACGAACTCGAGAAATTCCTTGGCATGGGCCTCCTTCACAAGCTCGGAGGAACCGCCGCGCACCAGCAAAGCGGGGATCTGGATCCTACGCGCGGCCTCGATCAGCGCCGCTTCAAGCGCACGGCGGTCCGCTCCCACTGCGCGCGGACCCTCGAGAAACCGCGGATCCCAGTGCCAACGCCAGCGGCCATCCGGCGACAGGCGGAGATTCTTCTTTAGCCCCTCATTGCTCTTCGGTCGCGGCCGCTGCGGAAGGTAGCCGGCGACTACCTGCGCGGCCTCGGCGATCGACGCGAAGCCTTCCGTGGCATGGGCGCGCATGAAGCCGAGAACCTTTTCAACTCCTGTTTGGTCCACGCGCGGAGTGATGTCGACCAGCACCAGCGCGGAGAAGACACTAGCGCCCTTGTCGCGTTCGGAGTCGCCTTCGGCGAGAAGCGAAGCAATGCCGCCGAGCGAAGCGCCAATTGCTATCGGTTTGACGCCCGACCGGCGGGTGAGTTCGGCCGCGACGACCTTCACGTCCGAGGCATAATCCGGAAAATCGTAGGCGCCATTCGCGACCCAGTCGGAGTCTCCATGGCCCCGCTGATCGAGCGCATAGGCGGTATGACCTTTGCCGGCAATCTCGTCCGCGGTTTTGTGCCAGGCGTGGCGGGTCTGGCCGCCGCCATGCAGCAACAGCACGGGCGAACCGCTGTCGCCGAATACGTCGGCAACCAGTTTGTTGCCGGCGGCGCCGATGAAGGTCGCGGTGGCGGGGTGCCGGGTCATGGCCCGTAAATCATATCGACCAAACCAAGGGATGGAATCCCGACATAGGTCATGAGAAGCAAGACAAAGACCAGCGATATGCCGAGATATACATTAAGTTTGCAAGCCTCCCAAATATTTACTTTTGCAAATGAGCAGGAAACCATCATTACGCTGGCGACCGGCGGCGGCGGCTGTCCAACTGCAAGGTTGAGCGTCACGCTAATTGCGACGTGAATCGGGTCCACGCCTACGGCTTTAGCCAGCCGCAATAAAACTGACACCATCAAGATAGATCACCCAGGCCTCGACCGATCTTTTGATGCCCTGCCCCGCAAAGCCGGGGTTATGCCGTTGCCCCTGTTGCGTCCGGCATGCAAGGTTACGCCGCGGGACGATCATTAAACTTGAAAGACGCGTATGACGTGGTCGATCATTGCTCGCGACAAGGCGACCGGACACTTTGGCATCGCTGTTGCCACAAAGTTTTTTGCGGTTGGCGCGCGCGTGCCCTTCATCGCCGCCGGTGTCGGCGCCGTGGCAACGCAGGCGCTCGTTAATCCGTTCTACGGAACCGATGGCCTGCGTCTTTTGCGCGACGGCAATCCCGCGGACGATGTCGTCATGACCCTGATTGCCGCCGACGGCGGGCGCGATCACCGGCAACTCCATGTCATGGACGCCGACGGCCGCGTTGCCGCTCACGTGGGCTCGGCTTGTATCGACTGGAAGGGCCATATCCATGGCGATGGATTTTCCATTGCCGGCAACATGCTTGCGAATGCGCGTGTGCTCGACGACACTGCGACGGCCTATGCCGCAAACGAGGCATTGCCTTTTCCGAGCCGGCTCATCACTGCGATGCTGGCGGGCGAAGCGGCCGGCGGCGACAAGCGAGGCAAACAATCCGCCGCCCTGCTCATCTATGGCGAGGAGCAATGGTCGGATCTCGATCTCCGCGTCGACGATCACGCCGAGCCGCTGGCCGAACTCGATCGGCTCGAACGCACGAGCCGAACGCATTGGACGATCGTTCGCCGGTTTCTGCCAAGTCACCGCGATCCTGTCGGAACCACTGACCGCGCAGTGATTGAACAAGAGATCGCGCGAGCGCTTGCCGCCGAGAGTCGGCAATGACGCCACTCATCGCCATTGCCGGTCTCAAAGTCGTCTTTCACGGAGACCGCGGTCGCACGATGCACGCAGTAGACACCGTCGACTTCGAACTCGCGCGCGGCGCGACTCTCGGGATCGTCGGCGAATCCGGCTGCGGCAAAAGCGTCACCGCGCTTGCCATCATGGGGCTACTACCGAAAGCATCGGCCGAAGTGTCCGGTCATGTCCGTTTTGACGGTATCGATCTCCTCGACTTGCCCGACGAGACGCTGCGCGATCTGCGCGGTAACCGTCTCGCCATGATCTTCCAGGAGCCGATGACGTCGCTAAATCCGGCCTATACGATCGGCGAGCAGATCATTGAGGTTCTCGTACGCCATCGTGGCCTGACCCAGGCACAGGCGCGCGAACGCGCCATCGCGCTGTTGCGCGGCGTCCGCATTCCGTCGCCGGAACAGCGTGTGGACGACTATCCTCACAAGCTGTCCGGCGGGATGCGTCAGCGGGCGATGATCGCCATGGCTCTTGCCTGCGACCCGCAACTGTTGATCGCCGACGAGCCGACCACCGCGCTTGATGTCACTATCCAGGCGCAAGTGCTCGATCTCATGCGCGGCCTTAAAGAGAAGACCGATGCCGCCATCATCCTTATCTCACACGATCTCGGCGTGGTCGCGGAGATTTGCGATGAGGTTGCCGTGATGTATGCCGGCGAAATCGTCGAACGCGCGCCGGTTGACGCATTATTCGAAGCCCCACAGCACCCCTACACAATCGGGCTGCTCGCCTCGATTCCGCGGCTCGATCGCCGCGTCGAAAAGCTTGCAACCATAGAAGGCTCCCTGCCCGACATGGCCGAGCCTCCGCATGGCTGCCGCTTCGCTTCACGCTGCCCGTTCGTGGGCGAAATCTGCCTTGACGCGCCACCGCCCATCGTAGCTGTCGGCGAATTCCATTGGTCGCGTTGCGTCAAGGCGCCGCTGGAAATGGTTCTAACGTGAGCCCGCCGCTGCTCCAGGTTGACGGGTTGGTCCGGCATTTCGTCGCGCGCAGCTCGGCATTCGGCCGGGCTATCTCGACGGTCAAAGCGGTAGATGGGGTCAGTCTGTCGGTGCAGGAGGGCAGCACGCTCGCGCTTGTTGGCGAAACCGGCTGCGGGAAATCCACTGTCGGCCGGCTGATCCTGCGACTGATCGAACCGACGGCGGGCCAGGTCCGGTTTCAGGGCCGCGACATCCTCGCCTTCGACGAAAAGGAACTGCGCGCATTTCGGCGCCAGGCACAGATTGTTTTTCAGGACCCATACGCCTCGCTCAACCCGCGCATGACCGTGGAACAGATACTGACCGAACCACTGGCCTTGCATGAAATCGTCAGCGCGGCACGCCGGCGCGACCGCGTCAACGAGCTGCTGACATTGGTCGGACTCGATGCGCGGTTCAGCCGCCGCTATCCGCACGAATTTTCCGGCGGCCAGCGTCAGCGGATTGCGATCGCACGGGCGCTCGCCGTCGAACCTAAACTCATTGTATGCGACGAACCGGTCTCGGCGCTCGACGTTTCAATCCGCGCGCAGATCCTCAACCTGCTGAGCGATCTGCAAAAGCGCCTTGCGTTGACTTACATATTCATCTCGCACGATCTCTCGGTCGTGAAGCATATCGCCAACCGGGTCGCGGTGATGTATCTCGGCCGCATCGTCGAGACGGCGCAGGCGGATGACCTGTTCGCCAATCCGCGCCATCCCTATACCCGCGCCCTGCTCGCGGCGATCCCGTTGCCGCGTCCGCGGGCTCGCCGGCAGCGGCAATTGCTCGAGGGCGACGTCCCAAGCCCTATTTTCCCGCCGGCCGGCTGCCACCTTCACCCGCGTTGCGCCTTTGCCATCGAGCGCTGCCAGGTCGAACGGCCGCCGCTCATTGATGACGCGGGCGGACATGCCACTGCTTGCCATTGTTGGAGCGAATTGCCCGCCGGAACCGCTGTGGTCGATGACGCCAAGCCTAGTCCCCGGCTTGAGCGGTTGATGGCGGAATTCACCCGAAAGACCGGCGTGCAGGGCTCCGGCACTGCTGATATACTTTCGAACGAAAAATCGACCGGGCTCCGGCCGCTACCGACAAGACGCCAACGTGAAGGGGAACCACCATGAAGACCTTGCGCCTTGCGGCAGCCGCCGCTTTGCTCGCGCTGACCTGCGGGATGGCAGCGGCACAGACGACCCTGCGCATCGGGCTCGCCGAAGACCCGGATGTTCTCGATCCTACCCTCGCACGCACTTATGTCGGCCGCATCGTATTTGCTTCGTTTTGCGACAAGCTCTTCGACATAGACAAGAATCTCAATGTCGTTCCGCAGCTCGCGCTCTCGAACCAGACATCCGCCGACGGCAAAACGGTGACGATCAAGCTGCGTCCGGGCGTCAAATTTCACGATGGCGAAGCGTTCGACGCGGAAGCTGCCAAGTTCTCGCTCGACCGCCATCGTTCCATGACCGGCTCGTTTCGCAAGCCGGAACTCGCCGCCATCGAACGTGTCGATGTGGTTGATCCGCTCACGATCAACATTGTGCTTAAGGCGCCATTTTCGCCGCTCATTGCACAGCTCACCGACCGCGCCGGCATGATGGTGTCGCCGAAGGCGGCAAAGGCGGCGGGCGACAAGTTCGGCCTGCATCCTGTCTGCGCCGGTGCCTACAAATTTGTCGAGCGCGTACCGCAGGACCGCATCGTCTTCGAAAAATTTGCGGACTATTGGAACAAGGCCAATATCCACATCGATCGCGTCGTGTTCCTGCCCATCGTCGATGCGACCGTGCGCCTTGCCAATCTCAAATCCGGCGGCCTCGATTTGATCGAGCGCGTGCTGGCAACCGATATCAAGAACGTACGCGCCGACAAAACTCTCCAGCTCTCGACCGCGCTTGAGCTCGGCTATCAGGGCATGGATATCAATGTCGGCAACGGCCCGAAGTCAAAGAACCCGCTCGGCCAGTCTGCCAAGGTGCGTCAGGCGCTCAGTCTAGCCCTTGACCGCGAAGCGCTAAACCAGGTGGTGTTCAACGGTGAGTTCGTGCCCGGCAACCAGTGGGTCAGCCCGGAGAATCCGTATTTTCAGAAGCGCTTCCCGGTGCCGAAACGCGACGTCGCCAAGGCCAAGGCCTTGCTGAAGGAGGCCGGCGTCACGGCGCCGTTCGACGTCGATCTCATGGTACCGAAAGGCGCCGAGACGCAGGCGGTCGCCGAAGTGATCCAGGCGATGGCGGGCGAAATCGGCATCAACATGAAAATCCGCGTCACCGAATTCGCCACCTCGCTCAAGCAGGCGGAACAGGGCGAATACCAGGCCTATCTGCTGGCCTGGAGCGGCCGCACCGACCCCGACGGCAACACCTATATCTTCCACAAATGCAAGGCGCCGCAGGACTATCCCGGCTATTGCAATCCGGAAGTCGACAAGCTGCTCGATGACGCGCGCGTGCCGACAGATCTTGTCGCACGCAAGGCTATCTATGAGAAAGTTACCAAGATCATCCTTGAGGACGACCCGAAGCTCTACCTCTATCACCGCCGAATCCTGATTGCGCATACGGCGAAGCTGCAAGGCTACGAACAACTGCCCGACGGCCTCGTGCGCGTGGTCGGCCTGACGTTCAAGTGAGCGCGCCCGGCATCGTCTTGCAGCGGGCGAGAATCCGGCGGCCATGCTGACGTTTCTCGGCAAGCGGGTGTTGCAGCTGATCCCGACACTTTTCTTTGTGTCGGTGATCATCTTTTCGCTGCAACACTTGCTGCCCGGCGATCCGGCATTGGTGATGGCCGGCGAAGAACGCGATCCGGCCGTTATCGAACAGATCCGCCACCAATACCGGCTCGACCAGCCAATTCCCATTCAATATGTCTATTGGGTGAAAGGCGTGCTGTCCGGCGATCTCGGCGAATCGATGCGGATTCACGTGCCGGTGCTCGATCTTATTCTTGAAAAACTGCCGGTGACAGCGCAGCTCGCGGCGATGGCGATCATCATCGCACTTTTTGTCGGCGTCACCGCCGGCGTCATATCGGCGGTGAAGAAAAATACCGTCTGGGACTACGCGGCCAACGTCTTCGCACTCTGGGGCATCTCGACGCCGAATTTCTGGCTCGGCATCATGCTGATCTTTCTCTTTTCGGTGAAACTGGGCTGGCTACCGGCATCCGGCTACGTATCCTTGTTTGAAGATTGGCGGGCGAGCCTCGCCTCGACCATCATGCCGGCCTTCGTGCTCGGCAATGCGATCGCCGCGGTGCTGATGCGCCATACCCGCAGCGCCATGTTGCAAGTGCTTGACAGCGACTATGTGCGGACCGCCCGCGCCAAGGGCCTCCTTGAGCGCACGGTGATCTTCAAACATGCCATGCGCAATGCCCTCACGCCGGTGATTACGCTGGGCGCGCTCGAACTCGGAACTTTGCTGTCAGGCGCCGTGCTGACCGAGCAGATTTTCACCATTCCGGGTTTTGGAAAACTTATTGTCGATGCCGTCTTCAACCGCGATTATGCTGTCGTGCAGGGCGTCGTGCTGGTGACGGCGACGATTTATATCTTGCTCAATCTACTTGCCGACGTCGCCTATATCCTCGTCAATCCAAGGCTGCGTGGTTGAAATCATGGCCGATGTCACCTTCGACACATCGCTGCCCAAGATCGAAGAATCCGTCGAAACACCGATTCGTCGCGCGCTGCGTCGGCTTCTCCGTCGCAAGGGCGCGATTTTCGGCATGATCATCATTGTTCTGTTTGTTGCACTCGCGGTGTTTGCGCCGCTGCTGACGCCGTATGATCCCATCACCCAAAATTGGACCGCGGTGCGCAAAGATCCCTCGGCATTGCACTGGTTCGGCACGGACGAGCTAGGCCGCGACACATTGGTGCGCGTCATTTTCGGCGCGCGCGCCTCGCTCCTGGCAGGCATTATTTCGGTGGGTATTGCACTGTCGATCGGTGTGCCGCTTGGATTGGCGGCCGGTTATCTCGGAGGGTTCCTCGACTCGCTCATCGGCCGCCTCACGGACGCGATGCTCGCCTGCCCCTTTCTCATCCTGGCGATCGCTCTGGCTGCGTTTCTTGGCCCTAGTCTTGGCAACGCCATGATTGCCATCGGTGTGACGACCACGCCGATCTTTGTGCGGCTAACGCGTGGGCAGGTCATGGCGGTCAAAGTGGAGGAATATGTCGAGGCGGCGCGCGCCATCGGTAACCCGCGTTGGCGCATTGCTCTCTTCCACATTCTGCCGAATATTCTGCCGGCGCTATTGGTTCAGGGCACCTTGTCGATTGCCGCCGCCATTATCGCCGAGGCGTCGCTTTCGTTCCTGGGCCTCGGCCAGCAGCCACCGGCGCCCTCTTGGGGCAGTATGCTTAATTCGGCACAGCGCTTCCTTGTCAACGCGCCGTGGATGGCCGTGTGGCCTGGTCTGGCAATTTTCTTGACCGTGCTGTCGTTTAACCTGGTCGGCGACGGCCTGCGCGACGCGCTCGATCCGCGGGAAAATTGACGAATGCGCGCGCGAACTCACGCCCCTCGCAACTCGGCGGCGGCATCGAGAACGGCACGGATGATCTTGTCGTAGCCTGTGCACCGGCAAAGGTTGCCGGCGAGCCAGTAGCGCGTCTCTGTTTCGGTCGGATTTGGATTGCGGTCCAGCAAGGCCTTGGCCGCGATCAGAACCCCTGGAGTGCAGAATCCGCACTGAAGCGCCGCATGTTCGAGAAATTTTCGTTGCAGTGGGTGGAGATCGTGGCCCGACGCCATGCCCTCGATCGTCTCGATCTTGTGACCTTCGGCCTCGACCGCGAGCATCAGACACGAACAGACTAGCCGTCCATCCACCATGACACTGCAGGCGCCACAGTCGCCCGAGCTGCATCCCTCTTTGCTGCCAGTCAGGTGCAGCTCGTCACGTAATACGTCAAGCAAAGTGAGCTGCGGCTCGCACAGAAACTCGGCGGGCTCGCCGTTGACGGTGGTCGATACGTGGTGCTTGCTCATCGATGCTTCTCCGCGCGTTCATAGGCGATAGCCGCAGCGCGGCGTGCCATTACGCCGGCAACTTTTGTCCGGTATTCTATTGTCCCACGTTTGTCGTCGATCGGCTTGCACGCGCGCCGCACCGCCTGATCGAGTGCGGCAAGCGTCTGCTCGTCGCATTTGTGTCCAATCAAAGCAGTGGCGGCCTCCGCAACCAGTATCGCGGTCGGCGCCACGGCGCCCAGCACGACCCTCGCATCGGTGCAGGCGCCCGCGGGGTCAAGCGTAACACTGACCCCGGCGCCGACCACGGCAATATCCATCTCGGTCCGCGGGATGAAACGCAGATATGCGTCCGCCGAGCGCGGCGGACGTTTCGGCAGGTGAAACTCGACGATGAACTCGCCTGGGCTGAGCGACGTGCGCCCCGGACCCGTGGCGATCGTCTCCACGGGAGCCTCGCGCCGTCCCTTTGGGCCGGCGACGACGCAGGTCGCGCGCGCGGCGATCAGCGCTGGGACGCTGTCGGCCGCCGGCGACGCATTGCAGAGATTGCCGGCGAGCGACGCACGGCCCTGCACCTGGGTCGAGCCGATCAAATTCGCCGCCTCGACTACGCCGGGCCACGCCCGCTTGAGAGCTTCGCATTCGCCGATCTCGGCACCGGACGTCGCGGCGCCGATCACAAAGGCGCCATCTCGCTCGCGAATGCCGGAGATTCCGGGGATATTCTTGATATCGACGATCACATTCGGCTTGATCCGGCCGGAGCGGAGTTGAACCAGCAGATCGGTGCCGCCGGAAAGGACCTTCGCCGTTCCGGGAGATTCAGCCAAAATGCGAATGGCCTCCTCCACTGTCGACGGGGCTGCATAATCGAGCATGGTATTAACGTCTCCAAACTTGCCGAGCGGGACGCTAGTCCAGCATTGCGTGGAGGTCTAGGCCGAGGTGGGATTTTGCGACGACTTGGCGCGCATGGCTAATCCGTATACGGAACGACTTGCATTTGCCCGCTGGCCGCGCAACCTTCAGACATACGCAGCCGCAATGCGGTAATCAGGCGAGGTCGCTGTGGACGATATCACTTCGCGCGAAACGGAAAAGCAATTCAAGTGGGTCGGAACCCGGCCGGTTCGTCCGGACGGCGTGCCGAAGGTGACGGGTACGGCGCAGTATGGCGCCGATTTGACGATGCCGGGCATGCTGATCGGCAGCATCCTGCGCTCACCCCACGCCCATGCGCGCATCCGGTCGATCGATACCTCGAAGGCGGCGGCGCTGCCCGGCGTCAAGGCCGTGATTACGTCGGCGGACTTCCCGGAGCAGAAATTCGAATATAGCGGCCCGGAACGTGTCTTGCTGAACTTCTGGCACATGACGCGTAACATCATGGCGCGCGAGAAGGCGCTCTATGAAGGCCATGCAGTGGCCGCCGTGGCGGCCGTCAGCAAATCGATCGCCGACGAGGCGCTGTCTTTGATCGCAGTCGACTACGAGGTGCTGCCGCATGTCATCGACGTCGACGAGGCTATGAAGCCGGATGCGCCCTTGTTGTTTCCCGACATGATCACCCGCGGCGTCGAACCGCCGCCGGCGCCGTCGAATATTACAAAACGCAACGTGTTCAAACTCGGCGATGTGGACGCCGGCTTCGCGTCGGCCGACGCGATCGTCGAAATGTCGTTTAAGACCGCGCCCGTGCATCAGGCCTATATCGAGCCGCAAGGCTGCGTGGCCCGCTTCGACGCTGACGGCCAGAGCGAGGTCTGGAGTTCGAGTCAGGGCCATTTCGTCGTCCGCGCCTACACCGCGAAATTGCTCAATATGAATCTCGGCGACCTGCGCGTCTATCCCGCGGAGATCGGCGGCGCTTTCGGCGGCAAGACCGTGATCTACGTCGAGCCGGTGGCCGTCGCGCTGTCGCGCAAATCCGGCCATCCCGTGAAGATCGTGATGAGCCGGGAAGACGTGTTCAGGGCCACCGGCCCGACGTCCGGCACGTCCATGACGGTGAAGATCGGCGCCAAGCGTGACGGCACAATCGTCGCCGCCGACGCGGTCTTCAAGTTGCAGGCCGGCGCCTTTCCCGGCTCGCCGTTCATCGGCACGTGCCTGTGCGCGTTTGCGCCCTACGATCTCGCCAACGTCCGTGCGACCGGCTACGACGTGGTGTGCAATCGCCCGAAGGTCGCGGCCTATCGCGCACCCGGTTCGCCGATGGGCGCCTTCGCGGTCGAAAGCGTGCTCGACGTGCTGGCGCAGAAGATCGGCATGGAACCGCTGGAAATGCGGCTGAAGAACGCTGCCAAAAAGGGCACTCAGATGCTTTCCGGCGCCAAGCTTGGTCACGATGGCTATGCCGAAACCATCAAGGCGGTGATCGACCATCCGGGCTACAAGGTGCCGCTCAAAAAGAACCAGGGCCGCGGCGCCGCCTCCGGCTACTGGTTCAACGGCGGCGGCGAATCGAGCGCCACCGTTCACGTCAACGAGGACGGCACCGTTGTGGTGGCCACCGGCAGCCCCGACATCGGTGGCTCGCGCGCCGCGATGGCGATCATGGCGGCCGAGACGCTGGGCATCGACTATGACCAGGTCCGCCCGATTGTCGCCGACACCGCGTCGGTGGGCTATACGCACCTGACCGGCGGCTCACGCGTCACCTTCGCGACCGGCATGGCCGTGGTCGACGCCACGAAAATCGTGATCCAGGATATGTGCAAGCGGGCGGCCAAGACCTGGGGCGTCGATCCCGAGGCTGTCGTCTGGGAGAACGGCTGCGCCAAGCCCGCGAGCAGCAATGTCGGCGATTTCAAGCCGATGTCGATCAAGGAAATTGCAGGCAAACGCGCGCAAACGGGTGGGCCGATCGTCGCCGCCGCGGGCGTGAATCCCGGCACTGTCGCCCCCGGCTACGCCACCCAGTTCTGTGACGTCGAGGTCGATCCGGAGACCGGCAAGGTGACAATTCTGCGCTTCGTCGCCGCTCAGGACGTCGGTCGCGCCATCCACCCGAGCTACGTCGAGGGGCAGATCCAAGGCGGGGTCACGCAAGGCATCGGCTGGGCGCTCAACGAGGAGTACATCTACGACGCCAAGGGGCACTTGGAAAATCCGGGCTTCCTCGACTATCGGATTCCGGTGGCGTCCGATCTGCCGATGATCGAACCGCTCATGGTCGAAGTGCCTAATCCCAACCACCCCTACGGCGCCAAGGGCGTCGCCGAGGTTAACATTTGCCCGCCGATGGCGGCTATCGCCAACGCGATCGAGCGCGCGATCGGCCGGCGGCTGACCGAGCTACCGATGTCGCCGCCGAAAGTACTTGCCGCGATCGATGCGCGCGAACAGGCGTAGTTCGATCGAACGGGGAGCTATAGCGCCGGAATAAGGATTCTTACCTGCAAAATCGAAATCATCGGCGGACAAATTTCTAGGTACACACGCGTGCTATTTAAGCGCTATGTCGGCATCGATTACTCAGAAACGCATTTTACGAAATGCGGGGTTCAACGGTCCGACGTCAGTTAATTTGAGACAGATAGCGAAAGTCGACAGCGGAATTCCGCCCGCGGTCATGTCAAGCCAAGTGCGGCTGGAACCTATTTCACCAAGCCGCCACGCTCCGCAACAATGGCGGCCATCCGTTCACCAGCATCGCCTTGTTCCCGGAATCCCGCAACCACGCCGATACGATCCGCCTCCGGGCGGTTCTGACTCATTTTCCACTTACCTTCGATCCGTGAAATTGGAATTTCGACGCCGACAATACCCTTCATCTGCGCCAACACGAAGTCCGCCGGCGCATCGTCGACTTTCCACGGCGCAGGTCGCAGCCCTTCGCGACTCAAAGTGAGGTCTTCAAGCTGCCGGCGCAGCCAAGAGGCATCGTTGATGACTCGCGCACGGCCCCACGCGTGCACGGTTGCGTAATTCCAGGTTGGCACAACCTTTCCGGTTTCGAGCTTCGTCGCATACCATGAAGGCGTCACGTAATCGTGCGGGCCCTGAAACACGACGAGGCATTCCCCGACCGTCTCAAGTTCGCGCCATTGCGGATTTGCGCGCGCCATGTGCACACGCAGCGTGCCGCGTTCGGAATTGTCCTTATCGATCAGGAACGGCAAATGATTGGCCATCAAGCCGCTCGGCCCGGCCGATATCAGCGAGCCCAGCGGATGCGCGCGAATGAGACCGTGTTGGACTTCGACGCGATCCTCGCGAAAAGCTGGAAGCTGGTACATGCCGGAATCCCGTCCTCGTTTGTGACGGCGATTATATCCAATCGCAATGCCCGGCGTTATTTTAAATTCGCCCATCCTCGATCGCGTGACAGGATACGGCGGACGAGCCACGCACAATCAACTGCGGCTGCTCGACACGGCACCGCTCATAGGCATGGGGGCAGCGCGGGTGAAACGGGCAGCCTTTTGGGGGATCCAGCGGGTTTGGTATTTCGCCCTCAATGGGATTGCGCCGCGTTCCGGTCACGTCAAGTTGGGGGACGGCATCAAGCAACATGCGCGTATAGGGATGAAGAGGCTTATGAAACAGCTCTTCCGATTTGGCGATCTCAACGATGCGGCCCAAATACATAACGCCGACACGGGTCGCCATGTGGCGCACAACCGCAAGATTGTGGCTGATGAGGAGATAGGTCAACCCCAGCCGATCCTGCAAGTCGCTCATCAGATTGAGCACTTGCGCCTGAACCGACACATCGAGCGCCGAGGTCGGTTCGTCGCAAACAACGAAGTCCGGCTGCGACGCTAGCGCGCGCGCGATGGCAATACGCTGGCGCTGGCCGCCGGAAAATTCGTGCGAATATTTACGGCCGTCGGCCGGATCGAGACCGACGAGACGCAACAGTTCGCCGACGCGCGCTTGGATTGCCGCCTTGCCGTCGGCAAGATCGAAGGCACGGATCGGCTCGGCGATGATGGCAAAGACGCGCCAGCGCGGATCGAGGCTGGCGTAAGGATCCTGAAACACCATCTGAATGCGGCGGCGGAATTTCTGCCGGCGAACTAGGTGGGCGCGGTCGCTCATCGATATTCCATCGATGACGACATCGCCGGACGTAGGCTGGATCAGGCCGACCACCATGCGTGCGACCGTCGACTTGCCGGAACCGGATTCGCCCACGAGCCCGAATGTCTCATTGCGACCGATGGAAAATGTAATGTTCGCCGCCGCCACCAGGAGCTGGCGCGGCAATCCTTGAATCTTACGCTCCAGCCAAGGTTTCGACACGTCGAAAACGCAGCTCAGATTGTCAACCAGTACGAGCGGAGCAATCGTCATTGCGCCGCCTCGCCTGAGGCCGGCGCGTCGCCATAAAGCCAACACGCCACTTTTGATGCTCCGCGCGTCATCAATTCCGGCCGTAGCGTCGCGCACGGTGCGAAAGCGCTTTGGCAACGTGAACGGAACGCACAGCCTGACGGGATCGATCCGGGTCGGGGCATGGACCCCGGAATCTGAGCGAGAGTTTCGAGATCGGAGTCGAGCCGCGGGATCGAATTCATCAATCCGACCGAGTAAGGATGCAATGGCTTCGTGATCACGTCGCGCACCGAACCGATTTCCACGATCCGGCCCGCATACATGACCGCCATCCGGTCCGCCGTCTCGGCGATGACGCCCATATCGTGAGTGATCAGCATGACCGCGGTGCCGCGCTCGCGGCACAACCGTTTTAGCAGCGAGATGATCTGCGCCTGCACCGAAACATCGAGCGCCGTCGTCGGCTCGTCGGCAATGAGCAACTCCGGATCGGCCGCGAGCGCCAGCGCCACGACCACGCGCTGGCGCATGCCGCCGGAAAACTGATGCGGGTAATTGTCGATGCGTTCCTCTGCCGCCGGAAGGCCCACCTCATTCAGCAGCGCGATGGCCCGCCGGCGGGCCTGCGCTCCCTGATAATTGGTGTGAACGGAGATGGTCTCGATAAGCTGCGCGCCGATGCGGTAGAGCGGATTAAGGCTGGTCAGCGGGTCTTGAAACACCATACCGATGCGCTTGCCGCGAATGCGGCGCATGGCCTCGGGGGAAAGTTGGTCAATCCGCTCGCCGTCGAGCCGCACCTCACCGTTCGCAATGCGTCCCGGCGGCTCCAACAGACCGATAATCGCATTTGCAGTCAATGACTTACCGGCGCCGGTTTCTCCGACGACGCCGAGCACCTCGCCGCGGGCGATGTCGAAGGAGACGTCGTTCACCGCGACCAGCGTGCCGTGGCGATTGGGAAACTCCACGCGCAAATTCCGAACGCTGAGTACGAAATCGGTCATCGCAGCTTCGGATTCAAGGCGTCGCGCAACCAGTCGCCGACGAGGTTAACCGAAAGAACGAGGGCCGCGAGCGTTACGCCGGGAAAAATCGCGATCCACCATTCGCCCGAGAACAGAAAATTGTTGCCGATCCGGATCATGGTGCCGAGTGAGGGCTGCGTCGGCGAAAGGCCTACGCCGAGAAACGACAGCGTCGCCTCGAGAATGATCGCCAGCGCTAGATTAATGGTGACGATCACCAGCACCGGTCCGATCACATTCGGCAGAATATGCCGGACGAGAATGAACCAGGGGCGGATACCAATCAAACGAGCGGCAAGAACGTAGTCTTTATTTTTTTCCACGAAGGTCATACTGCGAACAGTGCGCGCATATTGCACCCAAAACGATAGTCCGATCGACAGAACAAGCACCCAGATCGCGGCATTTTCGTCATGGCTTTCGCCAAACAGCGCGCGCACGGTTCCGTCGATCAGGAGGGCGATAAGAATTGCCGGGAACGTCAATTGTACGTCGGCTGCGCGCATGATCAACGTATCAATGACGCCGCCGGAATAACCGGCGAGCAATCCAAGCGTGATACCGAGCGCAGCGGCGAGCGCAACCGACATAAGACCGACGGCGAGCGACAGCCGAGAGCCATAAAGAATGGTTGAAAACACGTCACGGCCCTGGTCGTCGGTACCGAGCAGAAAACGGGCATCGCCGCCCTTGGCCCAGACCGGCGGCATATTCGAATCCAGCAGGTTCAGGGTCTTAAGATCGAAAGGATTGTGCGGCGCGATCCAAGGCGCCAATACGGCGCCAAGCACGATCACCAGTGCCACCAGCGTTGCGACGACGGTGATTTTCGATTTTCGGAACGAATAGACTAAGTCGTTGTCGAGGAACTTCGTCAGCCGTGGCGACCATTTAATGTGGCTTGCATCGTGCTGCGCGCTCATGGCATCAGGCCGAGCGTGCTTCAATTCGAATGCGCGGATCGACGACGACATACAACAGATCGACAACGAGATTGATGATCACGAAAATACCGGCGACCAGCAACAGATAAGCCGACATGATCGGAATATCGGCGTTCTGCACCGCCCGGAGGAACAGCAGCCCCATACCCGGCCACTGGAATACGGTTTCGGTGATAATGGCAAAGGCGATAATGGAGCCTAGTTGCAGCCCAGCGATCGTCATAACCGGAACCAGCGTATTCTTGAGCGCATGGCCGAAATTGACAATGCGATTGGGCAAACCGCGCGCGCGCGCGAATTTAATGTAATCGGTGCGTAGCACCTCGATCATCTCAGAGCGTACGAGCCGCATGATCAGCGCCATCTGAAACAGGCCGAGCGTCACCGCCGGCAGGATGATGGCCCGGAGGCCCGATTTCGTCAGCAGCCCGGTGGTCCAGAACCCGATAGCGACGACATCGCCGCGCCCGAACGAAGGCAACCAGCCCAGCGTCACAGAGAAGAGAAAGATCAACAGGATGCCGGTCAGGAAGGTCGGCAGCGAAATGCCGACCAGCGAAACGGTCAGAATAAATCCGGACAGCCAGGAATCCCGGTGCAAGGCCGTGTAAACGCCCATCGGGATACCGAGGAGGAGCGAAAACAATGCCGAAACCAGCGAAAGCTCAATGGTGGCCGGAAAGCGCTGTTTAATCAGATCGTTAACCGGCTGCTTGAATTGATACGACACGCCAAAATCGAAATGCGCCGCAGCCCAGATAAAGCGGGCAAATTGAACGACAACCGGGTCGTTGAGGCCGAGTTCTTGGCGCAATCGCGCGCGTTCCTGCGCGCTCGTCTCAATGCCAACCATCTGGTTGACGGGATCGCCGACAAACCTGAACAAAGTGAAGGCGATCAACGCGACCACGACCATGACGAGCACGGCCTGAACCGCGCGACGCAGCACGAAGGCGAGCATTACGTTCTAACCTTCAATCCAGGCCCAGGCTTAAGGCGTCTCCCACGCGTGCGGGCGCGGCGAACGATGCCTTGACCGCACTATTCCTTGCGGAACCAGTAAAACAGGATCTGATTGTCCGGGCGCTGTACTACCTTGACCTTGTTCGACACGCCCCAAGCCAAAGCCTGTTGATGCAGCGGGACATAGGCCCAATCCTGGACCTGACCGATCTCGTAGGCCTGTTTGATCAACTGATCGCGCTTGCCCTTGTCGTTTTCAACCAGAACTTCCTTTGTCAGTTGCTCGACTTTCGGATTGCAATAATTGCCGACGTTGTTATTGCCGCCGACGCCCTTATCATCGCGGCAGCGATACATGTTGGCGAGAATGTTCCACGAGTCGAACGAGCCGGGCGTCCAGCCGAGCAGATAGAACGAGGTGTCGTAGCCGCCGGAAACAAGGATCTTGGCGAAGTATTTGGCCTTCGGCTGCGCCAGCAGATTGATCTTCAAGTTGACGCGCGCGAGCATGGCGACGATGGCTTGGCAGATCGCCTCGTCGTTGACGTAGCGGTCATTCGGGCAGTCCATCGTCACTTCAAAGCCGTTGGGATATCCGGCATCGGCGAAAAGCTTTTTCGCTTTTGCCGGGTCGTAAGCCGGACGGGTAAAATCCTTCGACAGATCGAACAGCAATGGCGAGATCATCAACGCCGATGGCGTCGCCGCCCCGCGCATGACCTTGTCCTTGATCGCGATCTCGTCGATCGCGAGATAGAAGGCCTCGCGGACCCGCGCATCCTTGAATGGATTTTTTCCTTTGATGTTCGAATATCTCAACTCGGGACGATATTGATCGAAGCCAAGGAAGATGGTGCGCAGTTCCGGCCCCTGGAGCACTTTCGCTACGCCGCTCGCATTGATGCGCGGGACATCCTGCAACGGAATCGGGTCCGCCCAATCTACATCGCCCGAAAGCAGAGCGGCGACGCGGGTTGCGTCGTTGGAGATGGTGGTGAAGATCACCTCATCGAAATTGCTCTCCAGCTTGCCCCACCAATTCGGGTTGCGTTTGAAGAGCGTGCGCACGCCCGCCTGATGATCGGTGATGATGAAGGGGCCCGTGCCATTGGCATGCAGCGCGGCATAACTCATCTGCTGGCCGGCCTGCGGCTGCGCAGTCATCGAATTGTGTTCTTCGCACCATTTTTTCGACAGGATGTACCAGGTATCCCATTCGGCATTGAGGATCGGGTTGGGACCGGAGAGCACAAAGTCGACCGTATAGTCGTCGACTTTGACTACCTTGGCGTCGGCGGGAAGCCGGGTCTTGACGTCCGAGGACGGTCCGCGCGCGCGATCGGCGGAAAACACCACATCGTCGGCGGTGAAGCTTTCACCGTTTTGAAACTTGACGCCCTTGCGCAAATGAAACCGCCAGCGCGTGGGTTCGAGAACTTCCCAACTTTCCGCAAGCCCGGGAATGATTTTCAGGTCCTTGCCGCGCTTGGTCAGACCCTCGTAGACATTGCCGAGAACACCGTGCGTAAAGGTTTCATTGAGCGAGTATGGATCGAGCGATTTCAGATCGCCTTGGAAGGCGAATTTAAACGTCACCGCGGATGCCTGGCCCGTGAACGAGGCAAGCGCCAATGCACCCGCCAAAATTGCGGTCGTAAATTTCATGGTGACCCCTCACCCGTTGACGTGAAGTTCGGCTCCGCTCATCCGGCGAGCCTCATTTTCTTGATTCAAGTCTAATGGGTTAGGCCTGAAATAGTCCAGGGCGTGGGCAATACGAAACTTCGGATTTGTGCCGCGATCTGCAACAAGATCGCCCAGAAGCTAGCCACTCACCATGGAGCGCACGAACCGGGAAACTACTGAAATTGCTGGCGTATCTTAATTAGCCGGTGAAATGGCCGTGTTCGGTTTCGAGAATTCCGCGGGTCTTTTAGGAACTTTTGCGCCGGCGAATGCTGCCAAAGTTGTATAGCCTAGTTCGTCCATCGGCGAACTGCCGACCAGCGCGGGCGCAGGAAGACAAAATCGCAGCCCATGTCGGCGCCAAGGATTGCCTGCGCATAAGCCGCGCATAAACGAGGCCTGCCATACCGGCGGTCTAGACCGTTGAGAGTCTACGGACCACCTCACCAGCCGTCGCTATCTCCGCGAACTCGTCCTTCAGATTGGCCAACGATACAGCATGAATCTGATCGGCTGAGAAAAGTTCGCCGTCAACGCCAAGGCGATCAAAGGTCCAGGTGGCGTCCCTGACAAGGATGGTCTTGAAACCTAGATTGCCGGCCATTCGCGCCGTCGTCTCGACGCAATGGTTCGTCGTCGCTCCTACGATTACGAGTGTATCGATGTCGTGGCGGCGCAGACGCGCTTCGAGATTGGTCCCTATGAAGGCAGAGTTTTCGTGTTTGACGATAACGACTTCGCCAAGCCGTTCTCTAACCTCTTCTTTGCCCGCAAAGCCTCTTTGATCCTGCCGAAATGGGGAGCGCGGGTCGCGCGATGCATGTCGTACGTGGATAACGGTCGCGGCCTTTGCCCGAAAATCGTCCAGAAGTTCGATGATTCGATTGAGTGCTTGCGGATTGTTTCGACGCTGGCCAGCAAGCTCCAATTCATCGAAGCCCTGTTGAACGTCAATAATCACCAGCGCGGTTCGCGATGCCATCAATGGAAACATTTTATATCCAATACTTGACCTAGCCAGACCGTAGCCGACCTTCTCGGACAACCGAGCGATAGATGGACCAAACGCTTCAGTTTTTATGCCTTCTTTATTTCAACAGCGTCGGTCATTCGCAACCGAATTGATTAAGGCCAATGTTTGTATTTGTTCGCTTCGCGCCGCAAACGACGGTCAGCCGTCAATATGCGGTCCGCCGCTATGTGCATAAGCGAACTCGCCAGCAGGCTTATTGGTTATTTACGATACGTGGCTCGTCGTAATTCCACACTGGCCGCTAAATCTACTTCACAACACACCTGCCCTAACAATACCAAGACAGGCCCTTGGAGACATGCCCGCTCAATTTGAGCGGGCAGTTCACCGATCGGCGAGGCAACCACGGCCTGATCGGGCCGCGTGGCGCGCGCAATGGCAAGCGCCGGGGTCTGCGGATCGAGCCCTTCGGCGGTCGCCTTCGCCACCAGCGCGGCCAGCGTGCGCGTCGGCATGTAGATCGCGGTGGTGGTGGCCGGGTCGGCCAGACTGCGCCAATCGAGATCGGCCGGTAGGCTGCCGTCGTGCACGTGGCCGGTGACATATTGCAGCCGGCGCGCGGCCTTGCGGTCGGTCAATGGCAGGCCGAGCCGGGCGGCCGCGCCTTGCGCCGCCGTGATGCCGGGCACCACATCGACCGGGATATTCGCCGCCTTGCAGGCCGCGATCTCCTCGGCCGCGCGTCCGAAAATCAGCGGGTCGCCGCCCTTGAGGCGCACCACCCGTTTGCCCTGTTTCGCCAGGCTCACCATCAGCGAATTAATGTCGTCTTGTTTACACGATGGCCCGAAGCCGGTCTTGCCGACCAGCAGTTTGCGCGCCTCGCGGCGGGCAAAATCCAGCACATCGCGCGACACCAGATCGTCGAACAGGATTACGTCGGCCGATTGCAGGGCGCGCACCGCGCGCAGCGTCAGCAATTCCGGATCGCCGGGGCCGGCGCCGACCAATGTGACCGAGCCGTTCTCAGTGGCAACATCAAGCCCTTTGACTTCCGCGACCAGGCGCTCGAAATCGCCTTGGCTCGGCTCGCTGTCGGGATTGCCGACCGCGTGCGCCGTGAACAAATGCCAGAACTTGCGCCGGCCGGAAAACGGCAGGCCGGATGCCTTCAGCGCGGAACGCCAGCGCGCGGCGGCGGCGGCCCAACCGGCAAATCCTTTCGGCAGCATCGCCTCCAGCTTGGACCTGATCGCCTGCGCGAATACCGGGGCAGCGCCGTCGGTGGAGATGCCAATAACTAATGGAGAACGATTGACGATGGCGCCGAAGGAAAAATCGCAGAACGCCGGCTTGTCGACCACATTGACCGGCACGCCGGCGGCGCGGGCGGCCGCGGCAAAGACGCCAGCCTGCTCATCGTCCTCGAAGCCGCCGATCGCCACCGCGGCGCCAATTAAATCCTGCGATGTCCAGAGTCGCAGATGCACGACAATCTCTCCGCGCGGCGGGTCGCTCGCCACCAGCAGCATCTCGTCGCTGGGATCGGCCGCATAGACCTCGACGCGCGCACCCGCGGCCGACAACAGCTCGGCCTTCCAAGCCGCCGCCTGACTGCCACCGGCCAAAACCGCACGCTTGCCTTCCAGCGCCAGGAACACCGGCAGCCGCGATAGCGATGCCATTTTCCCGGAACGTGCTTCGGAAGGCGTACGAATGAGGTCCACGGCGGCGATCCTTTAATACACATCCGCTTGGTAGCGGTCGTTCTTCTTCAATTCGGCGACGTAGCGCGCCGCGTCTTCCGGGATGCGCTTGCCATGCTCGGCCACCACATCGATCAGCGCGCGCTCAACGTCCTTGGCCATGTGCAAGGCATCGCCGCAAACATAGATATGTGCGCCGCGTTCGAGCCAGGCCCAGAGATCACGGCCATCGTCGCGCATGCGGTGATGCACGTAAATTTTTTCCTTGCCATCGCGCGACCAGGCCAGCGTGAGCCGCGTGAGCAGGCCGGACGAGCGCATCGCCTTCAACTCATCTTCGTAGAAGAAATCGTAGTCGCTGCGCTGGTGACCGAAATAGAGCCAATTGGGTCCGGGCGCCTGTGTCGCCTGCCGCTCCTGCAGGAAAGCGCGGAACGGCGCCAGCCCGGTGCCGGGGCCAATCATGATGATCGGCTTATTGGGATCGGCGGGCAGCGCGAAATGCTGCGCCTTCTGCACATAAACCCTGATCTTGTCGCCGGGCGACACCCGGTTGCCGAGGAAGGTCGAAGCGACACCGAGCCGCGTGCGCTTTTCGACTTCGTAACGCACCGCATCGACAGTAAGCGAAACGCGGCCTGGATTGTATTTGAGCGACGAGGAGATCGAATAGACGCGCGGCTGCAGCGGATCGAGCGATTCGATAAAGGCCTCTGGGTCGGGCCTTATGCCGGCAAATTTCTGCAAGGCGGCGAGCACGTCGAGCGTGCCAGCGTCGCCGTCCGGGTCCTGGCCGGCGGCCAGCGCCTTGGCCTTCTGCCGGCGCTCGCCGCCGGTGAGATAAGAAATGAGCTGGAACAGCATGTCGGGCGCCGGCGACAGCGACACGCCGTCGGTCAACGCCTCGCGCAAGGTTCGCCCGCCGATCGGAAAATCCGGTGGCGCCCCGAGCGCGGCGAGCACGGCTTCGACCAGCGCCGCATCGTTCGCCGGATAAATGCCGAAGCTGTCGCCAACGGTGTAGTCGAGACCGCATTCGGCCAGATCGAACTCGATATGCCAGGTTTCCTTGTGCGAGCCCGGCTTGTTGAGCCGGCGGCGGGAATGGAAAGTGGCGTAAACCGGATTGTCGCGCGAACGCCCTGGCGCGACCGCAGGCGTTGCTGCCGGCGTGTCGCCTCGCGCCGCGGATGCAGCCGGCGCTACCGGTGGCGCGCCCACTTTGGCATAAAGCTGCTCGAGCATGCGGGCGGTTTCCTTGCCGCCCGGTACGCATAAATTCAGCCGCGCTTCTTTCTTGGCGACCACCGCATCGGCGTAATCCTTGCAATTGTAGCCGCACTGGCTGCAGTCCTGCTGCGCCATCGCCGCCATCATGCGACGCGGCAAAGGTTTGCCCTCGGCGAGCTTCATGCGGTCAAGCAGTGGCATCGCCGGATCGTGCCAGGGGCGCCGTCATCGACCTCTACGGCGGACGCTTCCGGCGCATCGACCAGGCCGGGTAACAGTTTCGCCACGTCCTGCTTGGACAGCGGCGTGACGCCGCCTTCCAGCCCGAACAGGCCGGCGAACAGGCCATCGAGCCAGACACGCTGCTCGGGCGAAAACGGCGCGGTCTCCGGCAGGAAAGACGGTATCGGCGGGCGCGGCGTGATGCTCATGCGGCCTCCGCTTGCGCTAAGCTCTTGAGCGTGTCGATCTCGTGACGGCGGGCGAAGTCGATGAAGCTTTCGTCTTTCGACGCACGGTTCGCCACATAGGCCTTGAGGATGCGCTCGATCGTCTTCGGCGCGTCGGTCGCCTTGACGTCGCGATAGAGCTCGCGCCCGAGCGCGGCCTGCGGTCCGAAGCCGCCGCCGATCAGCACGTGATAGCCCTCGACCGGCTCGGCGTCCTCGCCGACATCGATCTTGCAAGCCAGCATGCCGATCTCGCTGACGAAATGCTGCGCGCAGGAGTGATGGCAGCCGGTAAGGTGGATGTTGACCGGCGTGTCGAGCGCAACGCGGCTCTCGCACCAGCTTGCAATCTCCTCGGCGTGACGCTTGGTGTCGGACGCGGCGAATTTGCAGCCGGTATTGCCGGTGCAGGCGATGAGCCCAGCGCGGATGGCGTTGGCCTCAACGGCCAAACCGAGCACCTCGATCTTGGCTTGCGCCGCCATCAGGTTCTTCGACGCAACGCCGGAAATCAGCAGGTTCTGCCAGACGGTGAGCCTTATATCGCCGTCACCCATCTCACTCGCGATGTCTGCCAGTCCGTGCATCTGCGCGACCGTCATGCGGCCGACCGGCACCACCACGCCGATCCAGTGCAAGCCGTCCTGCTTCTGGGCGTGAATGCCGATATGCGCGGTGCGCGAGAATGGCGGCCGCGGCTCCAACGCGCCAGGAATCGCGCGGTCGAGCTTGCGGCCAAGTTTTTCCTCCATCAGGCCGAGGAATTTCTCGACACCCATCTTGTCGAGCACGTATTTGAGCCGCGCCTTGGTGCGGTCGGTGCGGTCGCCGTGGTCGATGAACACACGCACCACCGCGTCGGCGGCCATGCAGGCATCCGCAGGCTTGACCAGCACGCCGGTATCGCGGGCGAAATCCTTGTGCCCGGTGAGTCCGCCGAGACAGAGCCGGAACCAGACGCCGGGCGCCAAGCCGAAGCCATCGTTCACCGTCACCGCCTGGAAGCCGATGTCGTTGGTGTCCTCCAGCACCGGAATGATCCCGGCGCCGTCGAAGCCGACATTGAACTTGCGCGGCAGGCCGTAGAGCGAGCGGTCGTTGAGAATGTGGAAGTGCCACGCGCGCGTATAGGGGCGCGTGTCGATCAGCTCCTGCGGGTCGATGCCGGCGGTGGGCGTGCCGGTGACGTTGCGGATATTGTCGGCGCCGGAGCCGCGCGAACACAGGCCGAGATCCTGCACCGCCTCGATTGTGGCGACCGCGTTCTCGGCTTTGATTTCGCGAATTTGCAAATTGGCGCGCGTTGTGACGTGCGCGTAGCCGCCGCCATAACGCTCGGCGAGATCGGCGACGCCGGCAAATTGCGCCGCCTTGAGAATGCCGTTCGGCATGCGCAACCGACACATATAGGAATTCTGGTTCGGCGCCACGTAGAACAGGCCGAAATAGCGCCAGCGGAAATTATCCGGCGGCTTAGGGTATTCAGACTTGGCGGCGTGATCCTTGAGCCGCTCGTAAGTGTCGAACGGGTGCTGCTCGCGCTTGAATTTCTCCGGGTCGGACAATTTGCCGCCGGCGGCGAGCACGCGATCCTGCGCCTTGCGCGCGGCCGCATCCGGCCCTATCGGCTCCGGCGCGGGGGCAAGCGCAGCGCTGCCCGCACCGGCCAAACCTCTGGCGGTCTTTGCGATCTGGAGGCCGGCGACAAACCCTTCCAAATAACGCTTCTGTTCGGATTCAAAATCGCCTGTTGCTGTTTCAACACCCGACCTCTGCCCGGCTTCGGTCGTCATACCCTCGGCACCTGCATGATGGCCTCCGGTGCCATATCAGCAATGACCATGCCAAACGGTAACTACATGATATTTATACATTTTCTTGACTTTTAGGATGCCAATGCCGCCGAATTAGACGCCGGAGATGAAATTTTGTGCAATGCAAAAAATCGTGCCGGGCGAACCGTTTTTGCCGCCGGCGAGATAATGCCGGCGCAAGCGCACGCCACAACTGCTTTCCCTCACTAAAAGCTTGCTACCGACGCGGCGTCGCCGACCGGATTCGCGGTTGGCATGTCTATTGCTCAGGACCGGATTGAGTTCTGCAACGAACGCAATAGGAGGCATCGTGTCTTATCTCGTCCCCTCGGAATTCGTCACCAAGATGGTCGACGCCGGCGAATCTAAAATCTTCATGTCGACACGAGACACGATCGTGCGCGCCTATATGGCCGGCGCCATTCTGGCATTGGCGGCCTGGTTCGCCATCACGATCAACGTGAACACCGGCCAGCCACTGGTCGGAGCCATTCTGTTTCCGGTCGGATTTTGCATGCTATCCCTTATGGGCTTCGACCTGCTGACCGGCGTATTCGTTCTCTCCCCCTTGGCCTGGCTCGACAAGCGGCCGGGCGTGACGATCGGCGGTGTGCTGCGAAACTGGGGCCTGGTCTTTATCGGCAACTTTGCCGGCGCGCTCACGACCGCTTTCTTGATGGCGTTCGTCACAACATTCGCCTTTACGCAGGCCCCCGACAAGGTCGGCACGGTGATCGGAAACATCGGCGAAGGCCGAACGCTGGGCTACGCGGCGCATGGCGCCGCCGGCATGGCGACGTTGTTCGTGCGCGGCATGCTATGCAACTGGATGGTGTCGATGGGCGTCGTCGGCGCCATGATATCGACCACCGTCCCCGGCAAGGTCATTGCGATGTGGATGCCGATCTTCGTGTTCTTCTACATGGTGTTCGAGCATTCGGTCGTGAACATGTTCCTGTTCCCGTCCGGACTGATGCTGCACGCGAAGTTCTCGATCATGGACTACTTCATCTGGAACGAGATTCCGACCGTGATTGGCAACCTCGTCGGCGGCCTGGCCTTCACGGGGCTTACCCTGTACGCCACCCACGCCCGGACCGCTCCCAAGCGTGCCGCCCTCAAGCGCGTCGCCTAAGAAGATTTGCTAGTATAGAGCCTCAACCCCACCGGGTTGAGGCTCTTTTCTTTGGTCCGCCGCATGTCACAACTCACGATATCGCTTGGGCAATACTCGGATAAGGGCCGCAAGGAAACCAATCAGGATTTTCACGGCGCGTTGATCCCGGACGAACCTTTGTTGAGCCTGAAGGGCATCGCCATCGTCCTCGCCGACGGGATCAGCAGCAGCGACGTCAGCGCGGTCGCCAGCGAATCGGCCGTCAAAAGCTTTTTGACAGACTACTACTGCACGCCGGAATCATGGTCCGTCAAAACGTCGGCGCAGCGTGTCATCGTGGCGACAAACTCCTGGCTGCACTCGCAAACCCGGCAAAGCCAGTACCTCTACGACAAGGATCGGGGCTATGTGTGCACGCTCAGCGCGATGGTCATCAAGTCGACGACAGCGCACATTTTTCATATCGGCGACGCCCGCATTTACCGCGTCGCCGGCCATGCCCTTGAACAGCTTACCGAAGATCACCGCATCGTCATTTCATCCGCGCAAAGCTACCTGGGCCGCGCCTTGGGGATCAATCCTCAAATCGAGATCGATTATCGAACGCTGAAAATCGAGAGGGGCGATCTCTTCCTGCTGGCGACCGATGGAGTTTACGAGCATGTCAGCGGCCGCTTCATCGCCGAAACGATCAATGGCAATGCGAATGGGTTGGACAGCGCCGCCAGATCAATCGTCGAGGAGGCGCAGCGGCAGGGCAGCCCGGACAACCTGACCGTCCAGATCGTCAGAATTGACGAATTGCCGGACAGCGAGGGGAACGAAATCGTCAGGCAGGCGTCGGAGCTGCCGTGTCCCCCGCTGCCAGAAGCAAGAATGGTATTGGACGGGTATCAAATCGTCAGGGAAATCCACGGTAGCAGCCGAAGCCACATCTATCTGGCAGTCGATTCCGCGGATGGCACTCTGGTTGCCCTCAAGACTCCATCGATCGATTTGCGCGACGATCCGGCCTATTTGCAACGATTCATGATGGAAGAATGGGTTGCCCGGCGCATCAACAGCGCGCACGTTTTGAAGCCCCGCATCCAATCACGAACGCGAAATTACCTGTATGTCGTAACGGAGTTTGTCGATGGGCAGACTTTGACTCAGTGGATGATCGACAATCCGAAACCAAGCCTGGAAACGGTGCGCGGCATAGTCGAGCAAATTGCCAAAGGCCTGCAGGCGTTCCATCGGCTGGAGATGCTGCATCAAGACCTCAGGCCGGACAACATCATGATCGATGGTACCGGCACTGTGAAGATCATCGATTTTGGCTCGACGAGAATTTCCGGCATTGCCGACGATACGGCGTCCGGCATGGGCGACAATATTCTCGGCACGGTTCAGTACACGGCGCCGGAATACTTCCTGGGCGAGCGCGGATCTTCTGGTTCCGACATTTTCTCCCTCGGGGTCATTATGTATCAGATGCTGACCGGCCGGCTGCCTTATGGCGCCCAGGCGGCAAAGACCAGAACGAAATCGCAACAAAGAAAATTAAGATACAAATCCGTGCTCGACGACAATCGTGAAATTCCTGCATGGATCGACGGAGCACTCAAGAAAGTTCTGCATCCGGACCCGTACCAACGCTATGACGAACTATCCGAATTTATGTTCGATCTTCGTCACCCCAATAAAAACTTTATCAAATCGTCGTCCAGGCCGCTCATCGAGCGCGATCCGCTTCTCTTCTGGAAATGCCTGTCTGCCGTTCTATTCATTTTTACTTTGATCGTTTCGTTCTTGCTGCTGAGCGAAATCGGCAAACACTGATGCAGCCGAACGGACGACCGGATAATTTTCGCCGACCGCTTCGTCGAGCCGCCGCCTAGATGTACGGCGTGACTTTCTCGGCGAGCGCTTCAGCGCTCATATCCCTAGGCGACGCATGTTTCTTGGCGGCGAATTCGGCCGCCGGCGTGAGCAGAATCGTCATCAGTTGTCGAACCGAAAAAATCACCATCAGCGCGCCGTTAAGTGGCATCGCGCCGTACCACAGTTTGCGCGGCCACGAAAAATACGGCGACACGTCGGTCGCCCGCTGAAACAGATCGAACGATCGATAGGTGAAGATCGCGATAAAGACGAGGCATCCGAGCGATATGAAAGCTTTGAAGTATTTTTCGAAACGCTTGCCCTCCACCATCAAGGGAACCAGATCGACGGCGAAATGCTGGTTGACGCGCCAGACCTCCGCACTGCCGCAGAAAATCAGCCAGACCAGCATCAGTTCGATGATCTCGTCGTTCCAGTCCAGCTTGGCGAAATTCACGAACCGGTTGCAGACATTGGCGACCATCAAAACGAGGATCCCCACCAGCAGGCAAACCGAGACCGCGCGCAGCACGAAACCGATATATCTTTCGAGCCTGGTCAATTGCCTGCTCCCAACACCAGAACAGGCAGCCAGGTGACGAGACCGGGGATGTAGGTGATCATCACCAGAACGACGCCAAGGATAACCATGAATGGAACGAGTTCCCAGGCGAGCCTCACCACGGGCACCTGGGCGATCGTCGACACCGCATAGAGCACCATGCCGACCGGGGGCGTCAGCAGCCCGATCATCAGATTGAGCGTCATCACGACGCCGAAATGGACCGGGTCGATTCCGAACTTCGCCAGCACCGGCATGAATATCGGCACCGTCAGCAGCATGATGGCGATGCCTTCCATGAAGCAGCCGAGCACCAGCAGGATGACGTTGAGGATGAGCAGGATCACCACCGGGCTGGAGGTGAGCGCCGTCAATCCTTCGACGATCGCCTGCGGCGCGCGGATATAAATTAGCAGCCAGCCGAACATGCCGGCTGCGGCGATGATGAACATCACTCGCACGGTTTGATCGACGGTATCCCAGAGGATGCCGTAGAGGCGCCTCAGATCAAGCTCGCGGTAGACCAGACACCCCACCACCAGCGCGTAAATCACCGCGGCCACCGCCGCTTCCGTGGGCGTGAAGACGCCACCGAGAATACCGCCCATGATGATGCCGGGCGCGAGCAATCCCAGAATGCCGTCGATGCCGGAGCGAACGACCTGCGCCAGGGTGGCGCGCTGCTCGGCGCGATAGCCGCGCTTCACCGAAAGGATGTAGATGACGATCATGATCCCGACCCCCATCATGACGCCGGGGATCACACCGCCGAGAAACAGCTTGCCGACCGACACTTCGGCGAGCGCGCCGTAGATCACCATAGGAATGGACGGCGGGATCACCGGCCCGATGGTCGATGACGAGGCCACCACGGCGCCGGCGAATGTCTTGTCGAAGCCGCCGTCTTTCATGGCCTTGATTTCGATCACACCCAGACCCATCGCTTCCGCAAGCGCGGCGCCCGAGACGCCGGCAAATATCATGGAAGCGAGAACGCTGACGTGCGCCAAGCCCCCGCGCACATGGCCGACCAGCGTTCGCGCGAAACCGAAAATACGGTCGGTCATCCCGCCGGAATTCATCAGGTTTCCGGCGAGAATGAAGAAAGGGATCGCCAGCAGCGGGAACGACGACACCGCGGAATACATCCGCTGCGCCATGGCACCGATCATGCGCGGTTCGCCGAGACCAAAAAAAAATCCGACCGCGGTCAGCCCCATGGCCACCGCGATCGGAAATCCGATCAAGATCATAAGCACGAGGACGCTGAAGATCAGCAGAACCAGCATGCCCTCGCCCTCATGCCTTGCCGTGCTTACTTCTTTGCCGCCTCGTCGACGTATTTCTGGAATTTGGCGACGTTGTCGGCGCCGGCATACTTGCCGATTTCAACATTGGCCGGCCCCATGGCGGCCTTGAACGGCTTGAGATCCGGAGTCGTGACCTGCATGCCCTTGGATTTCAGCATCTCGATGAGGCCCTTTTCTTCTCCCTGCAGCAGATCGCGTGTCAGTTTGCCGGCAGCCGCACCTTCTTCCCGCATGATTTTCTGCTGTTCCGGGGTGAGCTTTTTCCAGGTGTCCATATTCACCACCTGGTAGATCGCCTGATAGGTATGTTGCGTCATGGCGAGGTATTTTTGCACCTCGTAAAATTTGGCGCTCGCGATTGTCGCGACCGGATTCTCCTCGCCATCCACGACGCCCTGCGACAGCGCGAGGTACAGTTCCGGAAATCCGATCTTCTGCACATTCGCGCCAAGCGCCGACATCGCGGCTGACAATTGAAGTTCCGGCGGCGTGCGGATTTTCAATCCCTTCACGTCGTCCGGTGAGTTGATCGGCTTCTTGCTGTTGGTCAGGTTGCGGAAGCCGTATTCCCAAACGCCGATGATTTCGAGTCCGGACTTCTCCGCGAGCGGGGTGAGCCACTGCAACATCGGACCATCCATCGCGCGCCGGGCGTGGTCGATGTCGCTAAAAACGAAAGGCAGCATCAGCGCCGCAAAGGCCTTGTCGTATTTGTCGAGCTGGCCGGAAGTCGGGACCGCGATATCGACCACACCGTTGCGCGTCTGCTCAAGGATTTCCGGCGGAGAGCCAAGCGTGTTGTTGGGATAAATTTGAATTTTGATGGCGCCATTGGTGCGCTTTTCGACGTTAGTCGCGAATTGCACCGCGGCCTTATGCATGGGGTGGCTTACGGCGTTATAGTGGCCGAACTTCAGCACGGTCTGCGCCGCTGCAAAGTCGGCCCCAAACGCAAGGGTGCTGGCGCCGACAAGGGCGGCAATGAAGGTTCTGCATTCCATGATGACTCTCTCCCCGTTGGGTGCGCCGGCGTCTGCGGGCCGGCTTGCACAAAGCCATCGCCGCTATAGGCGGCGATACTTGCGGGATCTTATATACTAATATATTAGCGCGCGGAAGCCTGAAGATAAGCACCCCGTAAGAGAGCGAAAGGGGAAATCAACGTGCCGCTTGCCCGACGACGCCAGCCGGCTATTCCGCCGCGCGCCCGCCCAATCACGGCGCAGGTGCGCGTCCGCACCGCGGCGACAGTAGTGTATCGCGCGCTACGCGCAGACATCATCGCCATGCGCATCGCACCGGGCCAGGCAATCAATGAAAAGGCGGTGGGACTCGAACACGGGGTAAGCCGAACGCCGGTACGCGAAGCGCTGCTCAGGCTTGCCGGCGACAGCCTGGTGGAAATCTTCCCGCAATCCGGCACGTTCGTGACGCGCATCCCGATCGCGGCGCTGCCGGAAGCGATCATGGTGCGCAAGGCGCTCGAAGACCTGACGGTACGCCGCGCTACCGAGCGCATTAACGCCGAGCAAGCCACCGCCTTGCGAAACATCGTCGACTGGCAGCAGAAACTGGAGCAGCGGCGCGACCACGACGGCTTCCACGCCGCCGACGAAACCTTCCACGCCACCATTGCCGAGATCGCCGGGCATTCCGGCATCTGGCAGCTTATCGAGCAGGTGAAGGTGCAGGTCGACCGTTATCGCCGGCTCACCCTTCCGGTGCCGGGCCGCATGGGCCGCGTCGTCGATGAGCATGCGACTGTGGTCGCGGCCATCGCCACCGGCGATCCGGATAAGGCGAGCGCCGCCATGTCGGCGCATCTCGACGGCTTGAGCGCCAGCATCCGCGACGTGCGCGATCTCAACCCCGATTATTTCGATCTCGGCCAATCGCAGGCGATAGACGACAAGACGCTCGCTGGACGGCGCGGCGCATGAGCGCGGATAGCATCGAACAACGCCTGCGCGCCTATCGCGGCGCGTTCGATCTCACCGGCAAGACCGCGCTGGTACTTGGCGCGGCGTCAGGCATCGGCAAGTCCTGCGCCGAAGCGCTGGCGGCACTCGGCGCCAACGTGATCTGCGCCGACAAAAACCGCGAGGGTGTCGAACGCACGGCGGCCGAACTCGGCACCGCGGTCAAATCGCAGGCGCATGTGGTCGATGCCGGTTCGCCTGAGGACATCGCGAGGCTTTCCGAGGCGGCAATGAAATTCGCGCGGCGTATCGACATCGCCGTGACCACGCCGGCAGTGCACGTGCGTAAAGCATTCCTCGACTACACCGACGAGGAATATGACCGTATCGCCGATCTCAATTTGCGCGGCGTATTCCTGTTCCTGCGTGCCTTCGGCCGTATCATGCGCGACCAGGCCGGCGGCAGCCTGATCGCCACGTCGTCGGTTCGGGCAATGACGCTGGAACCGGGCCTCGCCATCTACGGCGCGACTAAAGCAGGCATCATCCAGCTTGTGCGCGGACTGGCTTCCGAGCTCGGTCCGCATGGCGTGCGAGTCAACGCCGTAGTGCCGAGCATCGTCGATACCGCGCTGGTGATGCCGCTGAAGGAAAAGCCGGAGATATTCAAGAAGCTTGCCGCGCACACGGCGTTCAACCGATGGAGCGAACCGAGCGAAGTGGCGGCCGCCGTGGCTTTCCTCGCGTCGGATGCCGCAAGCTATATCACCGGCAGCGCGTTGATGGTGGACGGCGGCTGGACCGCGATCGACGGTCCGCCGTCCGGTCTCACGCAAACATCTCGCTCATAAATAATGTTGGGCGAAGAACGAACGTGTTTAGAACCAGATCATTTCCATCGCGCTGGAGCCGATTTGCAAACAAGAAGCTTCCTATTGTTGCCCATGAACCGCCATTCGGAATAGTGCCGCGAACGATGCTTCCGTCAATGCAATCGGATTGGTCGGAGCGGTGGGATCTTTAAGCGCACCGCGCACCACCTCGTCGAGCTTGCTGTCATCAATGCCGATCTTGCTCAAGGTCGCTGGGATATCGAGCAGCCGCCTCAGCTCAACGATCCAAGCCATGACGCCTTCGAAACCCGTCCGCTCCAGTTGCAGATATGAACTTAATCTTTCCATCTTGTCCGCGATTGCACTCTTATTGAACTCGAGAACGTAAGGCAGCAGCACGGCGTTGAGCAGACCGTGATGAGCGCCGTAGATAGCGCCAAGCGGATGCGACAGCGCATGCACGGCGCCAAGCCCTTTCTGGAACGCAACCGCCCCCATGGTCGCCGCCACCAACATATTCGCCCGCGCTTCGATATTGCGGCCGTCGCGATAGGCCATCGGCAGAAACGCGTGGATAAGCCGCATGCCTTCCAGCGCAATACCGTCCGCCATCGGATGAAATCCCGGCGCGCAATAGGCCTCGATGCAATGCGCCAGCGAATCCATGCCGGTCGCCGCCGTGATCTTGGGTGACATGCCGACGGTCAATTCCGGATCGGCAACCACCGCCACCGGCATGATGCGCGGATGAAAAATAAGACGCTTGCTGTGGCTCTTGTCGTCGGTAATAACCGAGACGCGGCCCACTTCGGAGCCGGTGCCAGCGGTTGTCGGCACCGCGATCGCCGGCGCGATGCCGGCGAGATCGGCGCGCGTCCAGTTGTCTCCGATATCCTCAAAGTCCCACAGCGGTCGCGTTTGTCCGGACATGAAGGCGATTGCCTTGCCGGCATCGAGCGCACTGCCGCCGCCGAAGGCAATGACGCCATCGTGACCGCCGTCGCCATAGGCCTTCACGCCCGTCACGACATTGGCTTCGACCGGGTTCGACTGCACGTCCGAGAATAGTGCGACGGCGATGCCGGCCGCTTTTAGCCGCCCGACGGCGTCGCCGATCATCGGCAGCTTCGCCAGGTCCGTATCGGTGACCAGCAGCGGCCGCTTGATGCCTGCGCCTTCACATATAGCGGCCAATTCGGCGATGCGGCCGGCGCCGAACTTGATGGCGGTCGGATAGTTCCAGTTGGCGGTCAACGTCATCGGATACCTATGAAAGCGCGACACGAAGATGGAAGGATTTCGGGCGCGTCAGATGGTCATAACCAAGGGTCGATAGCGTCACGCCACGGCCTGAATTCTTGACCCCGGTCCAGCCAAGCGCCGGGTCGAGATAATCGCAGCGGTTCATGAACCATGTCCCGGTTTCAACTTGATCGCCGATCGCGATGGCAGCTTCCGGGTCCGACGTCCAGATCGCAGCCGTGAGCCCGAATTCACTGTCGTTCATCAATGCAACGGCTTCCGCGTCGGACTTCACTTTTATGATCCCGACAACCGGGCCAAAGCTTTCCTCGGTCATCACCCGCATTTTATGATCGACATCGATCAGGATTTGCGGAGCGAGATAAGGCGTGCCCGCGCGGCTCATCGGAAACTTGGATTCGTCGATTAGGCTGCGCGCGCCCATCGCCACGGCCTCTTTAGTCTGCGCG
The DNA here is from genome assembly GCA_038206805.1 of Hyphomicrobiales bacterium. Classification (GTDB taxonomy): domain Bacteria; phylum Pseudomonadota; class Alphaproteobacteria; order Rhizobiales; family Xanthobacteraceae; genus Pseudolabrys. The sequence continues at coordinate 37,075 of JBBRAL010000011.1, forward strand.
CGCACAAAATCGGCTGCAGCGGTGCGCACCATCGGACCAAGCGTCGTGTCCGGGTGGGTCGGATCGCCGAGTAAATAGCGCCGGGTGAGATCGGCCGCGCCCTCGACGAAACGGTCGTAAAGCTTCTCATGCACATAAATGCGCTCGATCCCGCAGCACGACTGGCCGGAATTGAAGAAGGCGCCGTCCACCAGATTTTCGATCGCATGATCGAGGTCGGCATCGGCGCGTACATAGGCTGGGTCCTTGCCGCCAAGCTCCAAGCCGACCCCGATAAACCGCCCACTCGCGGCTGTTTCAATGGCCTTTCCGCCGGGAACCGACCCGGTGAAGGCAACATGCGCGACGCCGGGACGGCCGATCAGACGCGCGGTTGTCTCATGCGAAGTGTGCAGGGCCTGGAGTAGCCCCTCCGGCAAACCCGCCGACGCCGCGGCTTCGACAAAACGTTCGGCGCACAGCGGCGTTTGCTGCGCGTGTTTGAGCAGAACGGCGTTGCCGGCCATCAAGGCGGGCACGACGCTGTTGACCGCCGTCAGATAAGGATAATTCCACGGCGCGACCACGAGAACGACACCCACCGGCTCGTGCCGGATGAAACGGCGGAAGCCAGGCTTTGGCCCGACATCGATATCGGCCAGCGCCTGTGACGCCAGCGCGATCATCATGCGCGCGCGCTCTTCAAATCCGCCGACTTCGCCGGGCGTGTAACGGATAGGCCGACCCATTTGCCAGGTGAGTTCGAGCGCGATCTCGTCACGCTTGGCGACGAAGCGATCGACAAATACCGACAGCATTTGCGCGCGCTCGGCAAGCGGGCGCCGTTTCCAGGCCCGCTGCGCCGTCATGCTGCGGGCAAGCGCGGCGTCGACTTCCAGATCTGTTGCTAGCGGGCGCTGGACAAAGATCGAGCCATCAACCGGGCTGATCACACTCAACTTATTCATGGAATGGACTCAGATGATCTCAAAGTAACGGGCAAGTTCCCAATCGGTGACGTGTTTGCGGAATTCGCGCTCCTCCCATTCGCGGGTGGCGGCGAAATGATCGACAAAAGCGTCGCCGAACAGCGCGCGCGCTTCCTTCGAGGCCTTCAAGCGCTGCGCGGCTTCCCACAGGGTCGCCGGCAGGTCCATTCCGGGCGCGGTCGGCAGCGCGTAGGCATTGCCTTCCACGGCGGCCGAGGGCTCGATCCTGTTCTCAATTCCCCATAGTCCGCTGCCAAGCGCGGCGGCAAGCGCGATGTAAGGGTTGGCGTCGGCCGCGGCAATTCGATACTCCACGCGCTGCGACGCGGCACTACCCGGTATCGCGCGCAATGCCGTGGTGCGATTTTCCACGCCCCACGTCGCTGCCGTTGGCGCCCAGAAGCCTGGTACCAGCCGCGAATAGGAATTCACGGTCGAGGAGACCATGGCAAGGATCGCCGGCATCAGTTTCTGCTGGCCGCCAATAAAATGGCGCATCGTCTCACTGATGCGATGCGGCTCGCTTTCCGCGTAGAACGCCGACTTGTCGTTCTTGTCACGCAGCGAAAGATGGATATGTCCACTTTGCCCGGGCCAGTTGTTCGACCATTTGGCCATGAACGTCGCCATCAGCCCGCGGCGCTGCGCCAATACCTTGGTGAAGGTCTTGAACAGCACGGCCTTGTCGGCGGCGCGCAGCGCTTCGTCGACACCGATCGCCGCCTCGATGACGCCGGGGCCGGTCTCGGTGTGCAGCCCTTCCAACGGCATGTCCATGGCGCGGCACATCGCCAGCAATTCGTCATAGAATTCGGCATGCACCGAGCTGCGCAGCACCGAATATCCGAAATAGCCGGGCGTCAGCGGCTTCAAGTTCCGATAACCCTTTTCGCGAATACTATCGGGCGTCTCCGCGAAAACAAAAAACTCGTATTCGAATGCGGATGACACCTTAAAGCCGAGCGCGTCCGCCTTGCCGAGTACGCGACGCAACAAGCCGCGCGGGCAAATTGCCTCCGCTTTGTCAATCAGCTCGGACAGAAAAAATGGCGTGCCGTTTTCAAACGGCAAGGCACGTCCGGATTCAGGCACGACGCGCGCCAGCGCATCGGGATAGGCCGTATGCCAGCCGGTATAGGTTACGTTGTCGTAAAGCTGGTCGTTTGAATCCCACCCGACGATGACATCGCAAAAACCGAAATTCTTTTGCAGGATCGCCAAGAATTTCTCGCGCGACAGGTATTTCCCACGCAACACACCGTCGATATCGGTGACGCCAACCTTGACGTGCGGGACATGAGACGTCTCGACATAACGCCGGACATCGTCATAGTTTTTGAACTGAAGTGGCGGATTCGTGTGAGTCACGCGGCGGCTCATTCAATAATTCACGCCGGACACGTGGTAGACAAGTTGTCCCGTATTTGCAATGCTTGTTGAAATTTCATGCGTTTAGCGGGGGCAAAACGATGATTAAAATCTGGCAGGTCTGCGCGTTTTCCTTGATGATGAGCGGCGCCGCCTATGCGGGTCCGGTGACGGCCTACACCGCGCTGGAAGAAGACGAAATCACCGAATACGTCGCCGCGGCCAAGAAGGCGCTGCCCGATGTCGATCTCAAGGTTCTGAGATTATCGACCGGCGACCTTGGCGCCCGAATTCTCGCGGAAGCCTCCAATCCACAGCACGATGTCATCTGGGGTTGGGCGGTCACCAACATGATGGACCCGCGCGTGCTGGCTTTGCTGCAACCCTATAAGGCCAAGGGCGCCGACAAGCTCGCCGCGCCGTACCGCGCGGCCGACAACAAATGGTTCGCGGCGACCGGCTATATGGCGGCCTTTTGCGTCAACAACGAGCGGATCAAATCCAAAGGCCTGCCGATGCCGAAAGATTGGAAAGATCTGCTCGACCCGAAGTTCAAGGGCGAGGTGGTGATGCCGAATCCGGTTTCGTCCGGCACCGGCTATTTGCAGATCGTCGGCATTCTGCAGCAGATGGGCGAGGAGAAGGGCTGGAAATTCATCAAGGATCTCGACGCCAACGTGGCGCAATACATCAAGTCGGGATCACGTCCCTGCAAGGCGGCGCGCACCGGTGAATTCGCGGTCGGCACCTCGCTGGCGTTCGCGGCGATCCAATCGATTCAGGAAGGTTTCCCGGTGACGATGGTGATCCCGTCGAGTGGCGCCGGCTTCGAGCTGGAAGCCTCGGCCTTGATGGCGTCGTCGAAAAACAAAGCGGACGCCGAGAAGTTCCTGGACTGGACGCTGTCGCCGGGCGCCGCGACGATCTACGGCAAATATAAGGAAATCGTCACCATCCCCGGCGTCAAGCCGTCGGCAGCGGCGGAAAAAGCCGGACTACCCGCCGACGTCACAAAGGTGTTGCTGCCGATCGATTTCGCAAAATCGGCCAAAGAGCGCGTTGCCATCCTGGCACGCTGGCAGAAGGAAATCGGCCGGTAGACTGCGGCAAAGCTGGGCAGCGCAATGCAGCTTCGGCTCGAGGGTGTCGGCAAGAAGTTCGAAACGATCCTCGCGCTTGAAGATATTTCGTTCAGCGCTGATGCGCCGGAATTTGTCTGTCTGCTCGGCCCGTCCGGCTGCGGCAAGACGACGTTGCTGCGGTTGATTGCCGGCCTTGCCGAGCCGGACTCTGGACGGATTACCCTCGACTCGGTCGATCTGGCGAATACCCCTGCGCGCCAGCGCGGATTCGGCATCGTGTTCCAGGCCTATTCCCTGTTCCCGAACATGACGGTCGCCGAAAATGTCGGTTACGGTCTCCGGATTCGCGGCGAAACCGCGCCGCGCATCAAGGCGCGTGTCGACGAGTTGCTCGAACTCATCCAGCTTCCGCATTTTGCCGATCGCTATCCCTGGCAATTGTCGGGCGGTCAGCAACAGCGGGTCGCGCTGGCGCGCGCGGTGGCGGTGGCGCCGAAGCTGTTGCTGCTTGATGAGCCGCTGTCGGCGCTCGATGCCAAGGTGCGCGTTGAATTGCGCTCGGAAATCCGCGATCTGCAAAAGCGGCTTGGCATTCTGACGCTGATGGTGACGCACGATCAGGAGGAAGCCCTGACGGTGGCCGACCGCATCGTCTGCATGAAAAACGGCCGCATCGCGCAGATCGGGACGCCGCAGGATCTTTATCATCGTCCGACCAGCCGCTTCGTCGCCGACTTCATGGGTATCAGCAATCTGATCGATTTGGAGACCGCGCGCCGCTTCGCCCCATCGCTGCTCGACGGCTATGCCCCCAATGCGGGCGAGATCGCCTGCGTGCGGCCGGAAGACATTAACATCCTACCGGCCGGCAGTGGGGCTTGCGTCAAGACGGTTCAGTTTCTCGGCAATATTTCGCGGCTCCATCTTGACTGGCCGGGCGGACAATTGATCGTCGAACAGGCGGGCGAAAGCTCGCTCGCACCAGGCGCGCAAGTCGGTCTCGAATTTGCGCCGCATAAGCACGTTTGGGTCGCCGCATCATGAGCATGGCGCGAATGTCGCTTGCGCGCTTCGCCGATGCGGATCGCCTGTTTGTCGCATTTTGCCTAGTGGTGCCGCTCACAGCGCTCGGACTGTTCTTTATCTATCCGCTGGCGACGGTTGCGCTCCGCAGCATCACCGAACCGGGCGGAACGATCGGGCTGGGAAATTTTGCCGTCATTCTCCAGTCGCCGAGCTTTTGGCGCGCCACGGCGCACAGTCTGATCATGAGCGGCAGTACGACCGCCGTGGTATTGATCTTGGGCCTCACCGTGGCATTCGCCCTGCAGCGATGCCGGATTCCGGGCAGCGCTTTGGTGATGGGTGCGGTCGCGCTGCCGTTGCTGATGCCGTCGCTGGTGCAAGGGCTTGGCTTGATATTTCTGCTCGGCCGCAACGGCCTGCTCACCAAGGCGACCGGCATCGAGATCAATATCTATGGTTTCTGGGGGCTGCTGATCGCCAACGGCCTTTATGGGCTGCCGCAGGCCGTCCTCATCATCGCCGCCGCACTGCGCAGCGCCGACGCCAGAGTCTACGAAGCGGCGGAAATGCTGGGTACGCCGGGCTGGCGGCAGTTCACCGACATTACCTTGCCCAATATCAAATTCGGGCTGCTCAGCGCCGGCTTTGTCGTCTTCACGGTGACCATCACCGACTTCGGCAATGCGGCGACCATCGGCGGCGACTATTCCATTCTGGCGACCGAAATCTACAATCAGGTCGTCGGCCAGATGAATTTCAATTTGGGCGCAGTGGTCGGCATCATGCTGCTGCTGCCGACCGTGCTCGCATTCTATCTCGAACGCGTCGCCGCCCAGCGGCAATTCGGCTCGGGCAGCGACTCGGCGGTGCCGATCGCGCCAACCTGGACGCCGCGCCGCGACCTGCCGATGACCATGGCCGCGTGGCTGATTGCGCTCTTGCCCATAGTTACCGTGGGCGTCGTCGTGTTCGCGAGCTTCGTCTGGTTATGGCCTTACCGTTTCGATCTGACGCTGCGCCATTACGCGGTCAAAGTCGCCGGCGGCTACGACCCGCTCTGGACGACAATTTATATTTCGCTGCTGGCGGGAGCGTTCGGAACGCTGCTCACGTTCAGCCTTAGCATGGCGCTGCAACGCCTGCCGCGTCATGTCGTCAAGCCGATTTATTTTTTCTGCCTGCTGCCCGCCGCGGTGCCCGGCCTGGTGCTCGGACTGGCTTATATTTTCGCGTTCAACGCGCCGGGGACCCCGGTTTACGCATTGTACGGCACGGCGGTCCTCATCGCTATTTGCAACGCCTCCCACTACTGGACGCAAGGCTTTCTCACCACCATGACCGGCCTTCGCCAGGTGCCGGCATCGCTGCAGGAAACCGCCAGCTGCCTCGGCGCCGGCCTGCCGCGCATTCTGGGCGATGTCGTCGCACCCTTCATGGCGCCGACGATAGTTTCCGTTTTCTTTTTCTTGTTCATGCAGTCGATGGTCACATTGTCTGCGGTCATTTTTCTGGTCACAGCGTCGGTAAGCGTTGCGTCGGTCTCCATCATGCGCCTCGACGAAGCGGGCTTTACCTCGCAAGCCGCGGCTTACGCGACTTGCACTATGGCTGTGGTGATCGCGGCATCGATCATCATGCGCCTCGTTTTGCGATTTGCTACACGGCGTGCCTAGGCAATGCCGCCGGGCTGTTGAACAAGCCGAAGTGCAGCGTGCGGCAAAGCAACATGACATTCAAATTCCGCCGAGTGGAGTTTTTGGTGCATATAGCCGCCAAATAATAGTCGCATCGTTGGTGGCAAGAGCCGGTGCGCGCAGGTGATGGTCCGTCACGCGCTGAAATGCATGCCCGAACTCGAACAAAGTTGCTTCGGCAAAAGGCGGTCCGGCGATTTGAATGCCAACCGGCAGGCCGTCCGGCGAAAATCCCGCCGGCAACGCCAGCGCGGGTAGGCCGAGATAGTTGAACGCTCGGGTGAAACGGCCCGGATCAGCGGCCGTGGCCAGCGTGTACGCGCCGGCATCGTACCGCGCCCGCGCAGCGCCCGGAAGGACTTCGTCCAGGCGGGGCGCAACGTCGGCCGCCGACGGCAGAAGGAGAACTTCCGCGCCGGCAAACACGGTTTCGACGAACGCACAAGTCAGGCGCGCGCGTAAACGCAACGCATCGAGATAGTCGGAGGCCGGATACAATAAGCCCGCTGCCATGCGCTCGCGAACCTCGGGCGAATAGGCATCCGGATCGGCCGCGAGACTTCGTTGGTGCGTCGCTGCCACCTCCGACGCGAATACGATGGCCGTGATCGCGTTAAGGGCGTCCCAATCCGGTAAATCGATGGCCGCGATATTCACCCCCTCGCCGCTAAAAATCCGCACGGCAGCGTCAAACGCGCTGCGCACAGCCGGCGACAGCGTCTCCAGTAACTTATCCTTGGGAATGACGATTCGCCGGTTGCGCAGGGAGCGCCTCCACGAAGCGTCGCGCATGGCGAAAGTTCGCTTGACGGTCGTCGGATCCACCGGATCGCTTCCAGCGACGACGGTGAAGAGCGCAGCGCAATCCCGCACAGTGCGGGCCAGCGGCCCGGCCGCATCGAGCGAGGGGCTCGATCGCATCATGCCTTGACGGCTCACGCGGCCGCGCGTCGGCAACAGCCCCACCACGCCGCACAGAGCCGCCGGAAAGCGGATCGAGCCGCCGCTGTCCGAACCCATCGATCCGAAGATGAGGCGTGCCGCCAGCGCCGCCGCCGAGCCGCCGGACGATCCACCGGCTGTGCGCGCCAAGTCCCATGGATTGCGCGCCGGCTCGGTCACCGAGTTCAGCCCGTGCGGGTGAAAGGCGTATTCCGACATATTGAGCGCGCCGAGATCAATCGCCCCGGCGGCATCGAGGCGGGCGAGGCAGGTCGCGGTTTCCCGAGCCCGGCGTTTCGCCCAGCGCGCAGCACCGCAAGTCGCGATCTCGCCGGCCCGATCGAACAGATCCTTGCGCGCGAGCGGGACGCCGTGCAGCGGGCCGAGCGGTGCGCCGGCCTTGCGCGCGCGGTCCAGGAGGTCGGCGCGCTCCAGCGCGACATCGCGCTCCACGTGAAGAAACGCCCGCAATCGGCCGTCTATTTTGCCGACGCGCGTTAACGCCGCCTCGGTCAGCGCGCGCGCCGAGACGGCGCCGTCGCGCAATGCCGCGGCGGCGGTTTCGATATCGGCATCCAGCAGATCATTCATCGCGCGCCATTTCCTCCAACGCGGCTGCGTGATGGGCCGGATCGTCGCTGGCGGTGACACGATCGAGTAGCGGGCGCACGGATTCCATCTGTTGTCGGCAGAGCGCCACGATGCGGGCTGCGAGCGCGGAATCCAGTGGGCGGCCGAGCGCGGCGGCCAGCCGCGCGGCGGCATCGTGGTCTTGCATGAACTCGCTCGCTCGCGTATCGGGCATGTCGATGAGGCGCTTTATGCTGGCGCGTATGCTTCGCCCTTCCTAGTGCGCGCGCACAGGCATCGTACTTGACGCGCTTCCGAAAAGCCAAACCACGAAACGGTTTGACGAGGAGACTTAGGGACAAGAAACCGGCGCGGAAGACGATTGTTCGATCAAGACTTGCGGCCACAAGGATTGGCGCGTCCCTACTGCAATCCTTATCGAACCGCGCCGAGTATTATGGGCGCAAGGGAGAACGGGAATGTATTCGGGCATGATCCGCGACTGGCCGAAACGGGTTTGTTTCGGTCCGGGCAGCATCAAACAGCTGCCGCGTCTGCTCGATGAGATCGGCGCGCATCGCGCGGTCGTTGTATGTGGACGAAGCGTCGCGTCCGGTCCAATCCTGGCCAGCGTCAAGGTGGCGCTCGGCGCGCACTATGCCGGCGTGTACGACAAGGTTCCCGCGCACACACCATATACTTCTGTCCAGGAAGCGGCGGCGACGCTCAAGTCGCTGGCGGCGGATTGCGTCGTTTCCGTCGGCGGCGGCAGCGCCATCGACGCGGGCAAGGGCGTCGTGCTGTTGGCCGCGACCGGCGGCCATTTCGAGCCCTATATGATCGACTACGGCGCCAAGGGTTCGATGGAACGCTCGCCGTTACCACCGTCGCCGATCAAGCACATCGCCGTGCCGACCACGGCCGGCTCGGCCAGCGACGTCATGCCGACGGCCGGCATCCGGGATCCCGGTGCCGGACGCAAGATGCTTTTTTGGGACGAGCGCATCGTGCCCGAAGCCACCGTGCTCGATCCGGAGCTCGGCATTTATGCCAGGCCGCAACTCACCGCCGCCACCGGTATGACGGCGGTGGCGCGCGCAATCGAATGCCTCTACTCAAAGCACCGGCACCCGATCTCGGTTGGGCTAGCCCTTCATGCCGCGCGATTGCTGCGTACAGCGCTACCGAGAAGCGTCGAAGCGCCGACAGATTTGGCGGCGCGCGCCGATTGCATGATGGCATGCTTGATGTCCGGTACGGCCGCAATCAACGCCATGGTCTCGGTCGTGCACGCGATCGGCCATGTCGTCGGCGGGAAATACGGGCTGCAGCACGGGATTTCGCACGGCATCCTCCTGGCCCCGGCGCTGCGGCGTCTGCTTCCGGCTATCGGTGGGGAAGCGCGTTACGTGCTGGAGGCGCTCGGCTGCTCGCCGGACGGGACGCCCGAAGATGCGGCAAATGCGATCGAGGCGCTGCTGCGCCGCCTGCCCGTTCCGCAACGCCTTGGCGAAGTCGGCGTCAGGGAGGCGGACCTGCCCGGCATCGCCGCCGCGACCATGGGCGACTACATGATTACGAATGCGCCCACGCCGGTATCGGCGCGCGACGTCGAATTAATGCTTCGCTCTGTTCTCTGATCGAGGACCGCACATTGTATTTTAATCGGTACGCCTTCTATAAGGTTATTAAGTGCGGCAGGAATGGTGCGAGAGCAAGATGACCGCAGTCGAGACGCTCGGCCATTGGTGCGCGGCGCTGTCGTGGAGCGCCACGCCACCGGCGCAGCGCGCCCTCGTACCACTGCGGGTGCTCGATACTTTGGGACTGGTCCTTGCGGGAGCCGACATCGAGGCGTCGCGCGCCGCCGCAGACCACGCCCGATCCCAAGGCGGCATCGCCGCCGCGACGTTATTCACCGATCGCGGCCGCTTTCCCGCGGCGTCGGTCGCACTTGTCCATGGCGTCGCAGCACATTGCCGGGATTTCGACGATACGTTCCCAGATTCGGTCGTGCATCCCGGCAGCGTGGTTGTCGCCGCAGCCTTGGCGATGGGCGAGGCCGCGCGTGCCGCGCCGGAAGATATCGGCTGTGCAATCCTGGCCGGATACGAAGTCGCGGCGCGCCTCGGCGCCGTCGCCGGCCGCCGCTTCCATGCGCGCGGCCTGCACGCAACAGGCGTTGTCGGGCCGATTGCCGCTGCGGCGGCGGCCACACGCGCCGCCCGGCTCACTGGCACGCAGACGGCCTGGGCGCTGGGGCTTGCGGCGAGCATGAGCGGCGGGTTGATGGCGTTCCAGGCCGACGGCACCTGGTCGAAATGGCTGCATGTCGGCTGGGCCGCGCATGGTGGCATCACCGCGGCGGAATTGGCCACGCGCAATTTCCGCGGACCGCGCACCGCCCTTGACGGAGCGGGCAATCTGTACGCGGCGCTGCTGGCGGGCGAAGAATGCGACCTCTCGCTGCTGACCCGGGACTTGAATACCGCATGGCTGGGCGGCGGCGCTCGCTTCAAAATCTATCCCTGCGCCCATGTGATCCAGCCCTATATCGACGCGGCGCTGAGTCTGAGGCGCGATCACGGTCTGCGACCCGATGACATTACCGAGGTGCGCTGCCCCATCGCGCCCTGGGCGGTTCCGATCGTCTGCACGCCGCGCGCGCCAAAGATCGCGCCCGATACAGAACTCGATGCCATTGCCAGCCTGCCCTACATGATCGCCGCGGCAATCGCCGACGGCGACGTTACGCTCGCCGCTTTGGCGGAAAGCTGCCGGCAGCGAAGCGATCTGCGCGCACTGGCATCGCGCGTAACACATGTCGAAGATGCGAGCCTGGGACAAGGATTCGATGCGCGACTTGAGATCCATTTCACCAATGGGGACATGAAAGTCGCCACCGCCGTGGCCGCCGTGCCAGAGACAGGTCGACTCATGGCCAAGTTCGTTGCCAACGCCGAGGCGCGTTTGGGCGCGGTGCGCGCGCGCGAGGCAGCGCAACGTTTGGCCGCCATGCCCGCCCCCGATCCTTCCGCCATTGCCGAGATAATCGCCACGGAGCCTGCCGCTCTGGCATGACTGCGCTTTGAACGAAATCGCTACTCGCGAGTGGCGAGTTTATACAATCGCCGATCATGATCGGCTGGCGCGCTCACCTTGACCGCAGTTTTGTGCGGCGCCTATAGTATTAATGAGCGCAATTTCGGAATTGCAGAAAAGCCAACAACAAAGAACGATGGGGTGGATCATGAAACTGACCATTCGTAGCGGCCTTAGTGCGGCAGCGGCGATCGCCATGCTCACAATTGCGACGGCGGCGACTGCGGCGGAAACAACCCTTCGCGCGGTCGGGTTCATTCCTAAGAATCATCCGGTCATGGCCGAGGCCAATACCTGGGTCAATCTCATCAATGAGAAGCTCAAGGGCGAATTGCACGTCAACTATTTGGGCGGTCCCGAGGTTATCGGTCGCTATGAGCAGGGCAATGCCATCCGCACCGGCGTCATCGATATGCTGTTCGCGACGACGGCGGATTTCCAGGATCAGCTTCCCGAGGTGAGCGCAACCACGCTGTCCAAATTAAGCCCAACCGAGGAGCGCAAGTCCGGCTTCTACGATTTGATGGTCGCCACCCTTGAGCGCATGAACTCGCGCTACATCGGCCGCGTCGAATATGGCGGTTTCTATCTCTGGGTGAAGAAGAAGCCGGAGAAGCTGGCCGACCTGCAGGGGCTGAAGATGCGCACCGGCTCGCTCTACGACAAATTCATGCGCAAGCTCGGCATGGCGCCGGTCAACATCAATGCACCGGAAACCTACACCGCGCTCGAACAAGGCACGGTCGACGGTCTTGGCTGGCCGGTCTTTGGCGTCAAGCGATTGGGCTGGGCGAAGCAGGTCAAATACGTGATCGATCTGCCGTTCTATGAAGCAAGCAATGTTGTCGTGCTGATGAATCTCGACAAGTGGAAGGCTCTGCCGCCCGACGTCCAGAAGACCATCCTCGATATTACCATCGCGTACGAACCGAAGATGGTCACGTATTTCAAGGAAGCCGAAGAAAAGGAGTGGGCCGGACTGAAAGGTCTGGTAACTCCCGTCAAATTCTCGGCTGCCGAGGATAAGAAATATCTCGACGACGCCAATGAAGTGGAGTGGGACGCGATTGCAAAGCGGGTTTCGCCGGATATGCTGGCGAAACTGCGCAAGACGACGGGCAACTAGACCCAACGCGGGGCCGCGCGCGCCCTCGCGCGGCCGCCGCGTCTTCGGGAGAACAAATTGGCGAGACTTTCGCGAATTCAGGCGGCGTGCGAGGACGCCTGCGCGTTCGCAGCCACTTCGATTTTCGTTGCCATGATGCTGGTGGTCTGCGCGGAAGTGTTGCTGCGCGACGGCTTTAATCGCCCGATTTCGTGGATGGTCGAAATCAACGAATATGCGTTGTTGTGGATCACATTCCTGGGGTCGGCCTGGGTGCTGCGCTCGGGAGGCCATGTCCGGGTCGATATCGTCCTGCAATTCTTGTCGCCGGCCGCCTTGCGCGTGTGCGGCATGATCTCATCCGGACTCGGCATGGTGGCGACCGCCATCGTTTTCGGATTTGGCGTTGCTGCGACCTGGAGCGCCTATGTGGAAGGCGCCTATAAGCCCACCACCACAAACGTTCCCACGTGGATGATCATCATCGTGATCCCCGTCGGCGCGCTGCTGTTGGCCTTCCGTTTCCTGCGGTTTTTCGTCGAATATCGCTCACGTCAGCGGAATTTCGGCGCTGAACCCTCGCACTGACGCCGTCATGGAGTGGTACTGGACCCTGACCATAATCTTCGGCGCATTCATTGCGCTGATGGCGATCGGCGTCCCGATCGCCTTTGCCTTTCTCTCGATCAACGTCGTCAGCTGCTACATTTTCTGGAATGGCTCGGCGGGACTGACCCAACTCGTCTTGTCGATTTCGAGTTCGGTCACGCATTTCACGATCGTGTCGGTGCCCCTATTCGTGCTGATGGGGGAAGTGATGTTCCGTTCGGGCATTGCGACCAAAATGATGGACGTGCTCGACTCGCTGTTCGGAAGGGTGCCCGGACGTCTTGCTCTCATGTCGGTCGCGGGCGGCACGGTCTTCGCCGGCCTGACAGGGTCGGGCTCGGCCGCCACGGCGATGCTTGGCAAGCTCCTCGTTCCCGATATGGAGCGGCGCGGCTACGCCCGCTCGATGTCGCTCGGCCCGATCATGGCCTCGGGTGGTCTCGCCATCATGATCCCACCCTCGGCGCTCGGCGTGCTGCTGGCCGCGCTGGCGCAGTTCTCGGTCGGCGATTTCCTCGTCGCCATTATCGTGCCGGGCCTGCTGATGTCGGCTATCTACGCCGTCTACATCGTGACGATCTGCTATCTCAACCCGACCCTTGCGCCGTCCTACGCCGTCAGTGCGAAACCGCCAATTGCCGTCAGAGCGAGAAACGCGGTGATCTATATCTTCCCGCTTTTCTTCGTCATGTTTGTCGTGGTGGGGCTGATTTTCCTCGGTGTCGCCACGCCGACCGAGGCGGCAGCGCTCGGCGCGCTATCGACCTTCCTGCTTGCCGCCATGTATCGCGGCCTCAACCTGACGGTCATCAAGCAGTCGCTGCTGTCAACGATGCGCATCACCGTGATGTTGCTGATGATCATCACCGGCTCGACGGCATTTTCGCAGATCCTGGCCTTTACCGGCGCCACTTCGGGTCTGGCCAGTCTTGCCACCTCGGCGCCCGTCGCGCCGATCCTCGTCGTCATCATCATGCAGGTCGTGCTGATCTTCATGGGCATGTTCATGGAACCTCTGTCGATCATGATGCTGACCGTGCCGATCTATTTTCCGGTCATTCAAGCGCTTGACTACGACCCGATCTGGTTCGGCGCCATCATGCTGCTCAACATGGAGATGGCGACAATTTCGCCGCCGTTCGGGCTCAATCTTTTTGTCATGCGCGGCGTGGCGCCCCCCGGCGTGACCATGGGGCACATCTACGCGGCGAGCATTCCGTTTTTATTGCTCGATCTGGTGGTGATGGGAGCGCTGCTTGCCTACCCGAACCTGGTATTGTGGCTGCCGAGCTTGATTGCCCGCTAGCGAGTCCTTATCGCGTCGCAAGCCGCTTTGCTCACGGCCGTTTGCCGCTCGCAATTCCCTGGTGCGCCTCACCTCTGCTCAGCGCACCGTGAGCACCACCCGGCCGCGCGTGTGCTTGCCCGATTCGACGAGGCGGTGCGCGTCGGCGCATTGCGCCAGCGGAAATACGCGGCCGACCTGTGGCTTCAGTACGCCCTGCGCAGCGAGGCCCATCACGGTCTCGAGCGTCTCGATACGGTCATGGATGATCGCCCGTTTGAGCACGACGCCGTGCTCCGCCGATAGGTCCTCGATCTGCGCGGCGATGAGATAGACCAGCGTGCCGCCGCGCTTGATTACGCCATACAATTTCCGGTGCACGTCGCCGCCGACCAGGTCGAAGACGACGTCGAAGCGTTTGGGCCCTGCGCCGAAATCCGATTTATCGTAGGCAATGACCTCGTCCGCGCCGAGCCCCGCCACGTAGTCGGCATTCGAGTTGCGCGTGAGCGCAGCGACCCTGGCGCCGAGATGCTTCGCGATCTGGATTGCGAGCGAGCCGATGGCGCCGCCGCCTGTTATCAGCACGCGCATACCCGGCTTTACGGCCGCTGTCTCGGCGAGGCCGATCCACGTGCACATGCCGGCATGCGCCAGCGATGCCCCCTCGACGAAAGAGACGTTGGCGGGCAGTTTCGCCAGTTCGGGCCGGCGGCGTGCGATCAACTCGGCGGCGGCGCCCTGCTCTGCATGCTGCGTCACGAAGCAGACCCGGTCGCCGACCTGCGCGTATTCGGCATGCTTGCCGACGGCGACAACAACACCGACACCGTCACGGCCGGGAATCTTCGGCAGCGTGATTTTGAGGTGCTGTTGCAGTGCGCCCTGGCGAACTTTGCAATCGCCGGGTGCTACGCTGCAGGCGTGAATTTCGATCAGGACGCCATCCTCGGCCGGCATCGGATTGGGGAAATCGCAGAGTTCAAGGACCTCCGGCCCGCCGTAACGCGCATATTGGATCGCCTTCATTCTCTGAACCCATTCGCCATACGGCTCTGCCAGTTGCATGCGGATTTCTTTCAGCAGTCGCGCTCCTGATTACTGCGCTGCCGGCACGCTATCCCGCTGGATGGATAGACAGGTTTCAACGCTACGCCTAGTGTGGATCGAGAACATCACCAACGCCGGATGCGTATGACGGGAACGGTCAATTTCGAGATCGACGGGGCAGTCGCGACGATCACGCTCGACAATCCAGCCAAGCGGAACAGCATCGATTTGTCGATGGCGGCGGCCTTGGTCGGCGCGGCGCGGGCCGTTCACGGCGACGAGCGTCTGGGCGCCGTCATTCTGCGCGGGTCCGGCGAGCGCGCCTTCTGCGCCGGCGCCGATTTCGATGTGCTCACCGGCGGCGGGGTAGCGATCGAGAGCTCATTCGCGGCGCTGGAAGCTGCGTTCGAAGAGGCGATTGCCGCCCTAAACACGATCGATATCCCAATCGTCGCCATGGTGGACGGCGCCTGTTTTGGCGGAGGTGTTCAGCTCGCCATGACGGCCGACATCCGAATTGCCAGCGCGGATGCGCGCTTCGGCGTGCCGGCAGTGACCTTGGGTATTGTCTATCCTCTGGATGCGATCGCCGAGATGATCCGCGCCGCCGGTCCGGGTGCCGTGGCACAATTCCTGCTCGGCGCCGAACCGGTCGATGCTGCGGGCGCGTTATCGCACCGCTTCGTCGATCGTGTGGTCCCGAAGGCCGAGCTGCACGAGACGGTAACCGCGCTGGCTCGGCGGATAGCCGGCCATCCGCGCGCGGCCGTGCGCGCCTACAAGGCTGTCATCCGCGGCATGGTCACTGGCCGCTCGATGAGCGAGCTTCGCGAAATTCAGCACAGCGCGCACCAGAGCCCGGAACTCATCGAGCGTCTGAAATCGCTAGCGCAGAAGCGCGCCGCAAAGGCATGAACCGCCACGTCAGGTGGCGAGCCGCGTCTCGGCCCAGCGGGCGAGCGCTGCGAGAGCGGCATCGCCGCCGTGCCGCGCGATAAGCTGAATGCCGACCGGCAATCCCTTCGGGCCCGAGCCGGCCGAAAGGGTGACGCAAGGGGGGTGCGCCAGGGTCCACGCACCGTTGAATACCGAGTCGCCGGTGTAAGCGAGGCCGGCCGGCGCCTCGCCGGGTACGGCGGCCGTTAGAACGGCATCACATGCCGTCAGAAGGCGGTCGATGTCGCGCCGGGCTACGTCGGCCGCCGCGCGTGCTGCGTCGTAGTCGGCCCATGAAATCATGGCGGCACGGTCGAGGTACTCGGCCAAAATCGGCGACAGCAAAGAGCGGCGGAAATCGTGTTCGTAAGCCCAATTCTGGGCGTTCTCAAAGCTCAAAATTGTCCAGGCCGATTGCCTCAGGGTCTCAAGCGAGAAGGAGGCGTCGTGCTCTTCGACGGTAGCGCCGCCGCTAAGGAATGATTCGCGCGCGTTGGCGATGGCGTCGAGGGTTTCCGGTTGCGCCTTTTCCCATTGCGGACCGCGCAAAAAGATGAATCGTGGCGAAGCCGGCGACGCCAACTTCCAATCGGCGCCGTGCGTCAGCCCGGCGAGCAGCAGCGGAATGTCTTCGGCTCGCCGCAGGAGAAAGCCGACCGTATCCATTGTTGGGGCGCTTGCCTTTACGCCGTCGACCGGCACGAGACCGTGGCTCGGCTTGAACCCGACGATGCCGCAAAATGCGGCCGGACGAATGACCGACCCTAGGGTCTGCGTCCCCAAGGCGGCGGGCACCATGAAATCGGCCACGGCGGCGGCCGAGCCGCTCGACGAACCGCCCGGCGTATGGGCCGCGGCTTGGGGATTGGTCGTGGCGGCCGGGGACGCGCCGGCGAATTCGGTCGTCGCGGTCTTGCCGAGGATGACCGCCCCGGCCCTTCGCAGCAGGGCAACACAAGCGGCGTCGCGCGGCGGCCGATGGCCGGCATAGATCGGCGACCCATACTCAGTCGGCTGATCCGCGGTGTCGATGATGTCCTTGATGCCGACGGGCAGTCCATGGAGCGGACCACGCGACGTCTCGTGGTCGCGCGCCCGCGCTTCGGCCAACGCCAGCTCGGGATCGAGATGAGCCCAGGCATGGACGTGAGGCTCCCGCACTGCGATCCGGGAGAGGCAGGCCTCGACGATGGCTTCCGAGGTCGCCGCACCCGCCGCTACCAGGCGCCCAAGCTCGGCGAGCGAGCACCGCGCCAGATCCTCTCCGTCCATCATCGCCATCCGCCTCGATCAGATTTTTACAGCCGCGGTCATTTTTCACGCAGACGCTGGGTCGCGTTGCGGTCGACCCGTGGCAGGCTACGGTCGACCACGACGGTGTAATGCGCTTCGGCCGCCTCGGGCGTTACTTTGCCATCCAGCAGGTCGCGATCGAGCGCATCGAGATCGCGCTCTTGCGGATCGCCATAGCCGCCGGCGCCAGGCAGCAGCAGGCGCACGAGATCGTTGGCCTGCAACGTGTCAAGGCCCTTGGACCGCAGCGATTTCGGATGGTTGGTTTCAGGATTAAGCTCAAACCGGCCAGTGCCTCCAGCGTGTCCACCGAACAAACCTTGCGGCGCGATAGTGTGGCGGTCGGCATAGCGCGCAAAGCTCACGGGGCCCGTCAGCACCCGGATGTCACGCCGTAAAGCCAGGCTGCCGCGAAATTTTCCCGCACCGCCGCTGTCGGGCACAAATTCATATCTTTCAATGCGTATGGGGAAGCGCTGCTCGAGCGCCTCTACCGGCGTGTTCATGAAACGCGGCAAGTGGCTGTCCTGTCCGTCGCTACCGTCGGCATAGGGTCGGCCGCCATTGCCGCCGCCCTGTATATCGGTGAACACGAATCGCCGATTTGTTTCCGGATCGAAACCGCCGAACGCGCAAGTGGTGATCTGAGCATGCCCACCCGCCGGCACGCGATCGGGCACTGCCGCTGCCAGTGCGTGCAGCATGGCTTCCACGATCTTCTGCGAGCAATTGGTGCGCGCGGCGACAGCGCCCGGCGGCAACGGGTCGACAACCGTACCGGGTTTGGTCAAGATTTCGATCGGCCGATAGCAGCCGGAGTTGGGTGGCATGTGCGGATCGACAACCGCGATCATTACGTAATACGCGGCGGCGAAGGTATTGGCGATCGTCGAATTGGTATTGCCTTCCGCCTGCGGGTCAGACTCTGTGAGATCGACGATGGCGCGGCCGCCGTCGATCGTCAGTTTCACGGCGACGCGGATCGGGCGGTCATTGATGCCGTCGTCGTCGATGAAGTCCTCACCATGATAGACGCCTGAAGGTATCGTCATCAGGCCCTGGCGCATGCGTCGTTCGGAATAATCGAGCAGGTCGACGCATGCTGTCTGCACCGTGTCCTTCCCGTATTTCAAGAATAGGCGGTCAAGGCGGTTCACGCCTACCATTAAGGACGACACCTGTGCGCGAATGTCGCCGAGCGTTATTTCTGGAATGCGAATCTGGTTGGCGATGATGCCGAAGAGTTCGCGGTCTTCGACCCCGCGCTTGAGCAACTTGATCATCGGAAGCCGCAGGCCTTCAAGATATATTTCCCGGATGCCGCCTGCGACTCCGCCTGCGGCGACGCCGCCAAGGTCGGTGTGGTGCGTAATGTTGCCGACGAACCCCACCAGTTCGTCGCCGTGAAACACCGGCGCGATCGCGTAAAGATCCATGATGTGCTGACAGCCGCGATAGGGATCGTTGGTAACAATGACGTCGCCAGGATCGAGATCTTGCGGCCGGTAGACCTTGACCAGTTCCCGCATCGTGATTTCAAAGCCGGCCAGCAGGCTCGGCGTGTGATGCGCTTGAGCCACGGTCTGCCCCTTGGCGTCGGTGACCACGCAGGAAATGTCCTTGATTTCGGTGATGATCGTGGAGCGGCCCGTGCGCACCAAGGTATGGCCCATCTCGTCGGCGATCTGCTCGAGTGCGTACCGAATGACTTGCATTGTGATGAGGTCGGTCATGATGCACCTCGCAGCTTGATGAACAATCCGAGATCGGCGGCGACGGTGGCGGATTTGTCGATGGGGATCAGGGTGACGGATGTCGGTTCTTCCACAATCGCTGGCCCGCGGATGACCATGCCTGGCCTGAGCCGACCGCGGTCAAACACGCTGGCTTCCCGAAATCCCAGCTTTTCAAAATAGACCGCCCGCCGGGCGATGCGGGCCGGCTCGGGATCGTCGGCTTGCCGCTCGAATTGCGCAAGCCGCACAGTCTCGCTGGCGCCGGGCGCCGCCAGCCGCAGATTGACCAGTTCAATCGCCTCGCCTTCGAAGAAAAAGGCATAACGCTCGCGATAAAGCCGGCCGAATGAAGCGACCAAAGCCTCGATCCCCTCGCGCGTAACCAGCCCGGCTTGTGGCAAAGCCAGTGTAAGTTCGTAGGTCTGGCCGACGACCTTGAGGTCGGCGCTGCGCACGAGACGAACGGCATCGCCGGAGAAATCTTCGGCCGCCAGAACGCGCCGCGCTTCTTCTTCCATCCCCCGAAACAGGCTTTCGAGGCGATTCGGTTCGGCGGCGGCGCTGACCATGCCGCCGAGCGCTGCCACAAAATCATGCCTTACGTCCGCCGCCAGCAAGCCCACGGCTGAGAACACGCCGGGTAGCGGCGGCACGATGACTTCCGCCATCTCAAGCGCATCGGCGAGATCGATAGCGTGCACGCCGCCGGCCCCGCCGAACGAGAGCAGTGCGAACTCGCGTACGTCGATGCCGCGTTGCACCGTCACCGTCGCGATGCCTTTCACCATATTGGCATTGACGACCTTGATAATTCCGAGCGCGGCCTCTTCCAATGAAAGTCCGAGCCGGTCGCCAATGCCGGCGACGGCCGTGCGAGCAGCCCCCACATCAAGCGGTGTCCGGCCGCCGTGAAACAGCTTTGGATCAAGCCGGCCGAGAACGAGGTTGGCATCCGTCACGGTCGCTAGAGTACCGCCGCGGCCATAGCAGGCCGGGCCCGGCTCCGCGCCTGCCGAGCGCGGTCCGACATTGAGCGCGCCGCCGGAATCAATCCACGCGATGGAGCCGCCACCGGCGCCGATGATGTGCAAATCGATGATCGGCAGCTTGACCGGCAAGCCTTGAAAGTTGCCCTCGGTGGTCACTTGCGAGGCGCCGTTCTCGACCAGCCCAATATCGAAGCTGGTGCCGCCCATATCGACGGAGACGATCCGATCGCGGCCGTGCTCGCGTCCATACCACGCCGCAGCGACGACGCCGCCGGCCGGGCCGGAATTGACTGTCGCCACCGCGCGGCGGCGCGCATTTTCTACCGTCGTTGCACCGCCATTCGCCTGGATGATGAAGAGTTTTGCATTGGGCAAGACCGCGCCGATCGCCGGCTTGAGACGATCGAGATAGGAGTTCATCACCGGTGTGAGGTAGCTGTTCATGACGGTCGTACTTGCACGCTCGTATTCGCGATATTCGGGGTTGATCACGTGCGACTGGCTTATGGCAATCCCCGGTAGACGGCGCGCGACGATCGCGGCGGCGCGCCGCTCGTGCGCGGGATTGAGGAACGAAAAGAGAAAGCAGATTGCCACCGTTTCGACGCCGTGACGGGCGAATACATCGCAGGCATGCTCGACCGATGCGTCATCAAGCGCAACGATCACCTCGCCATGCGGGCCCGTCCGCTCGCGTGCCTCGAGGCAGAGATGGCGAGGGACCAGGGGCGGAGGACGATCGATCGAAATGTCATAGATGCCCTCCGTCGGCCGCATAACCCGGCCAATTTCGAGCACGTCGCGAAACCCGGCGGTGACAAGCAACCCGGTCTTCGCCCCGGTGCGTTCGATCAAGGCATTGGTGCCGGTCGTCGAGCCATGCACCACTTCACCAACGCTTGCCGGGTCCGTCCCAGTTTCGGCGATGACTGCTTGGATGGCGTCGATCACGCCCAACGAACGGTCTCGCGGGGTAGTGAATGCCTTGGCGGAGTAAACGCGGCCGGTCGCCCCATCGATCAAGGTCGCATCGGTGAATGTGCCGCCGACGTCAATGCCGATGCGGGTTGATTTTATCGTCATCGCAATTTCCTCGAACGAAAAGACCGTTCACCACCATCTAGCATCAGAATTTTATGTCCCGCCACCGCTGCCAGCGCAAGCTGCATGAGCGTGGTCGCGCGAGGCATTGTTCAGCAACGCATCCTCGCGCTCGAAACAGGCATCCGGTGCAAGATGGGTCGTATTTTGATGGTGGTGGCAGCAGCGATCTCCGGCGTGTGATAACGTAAGAAGCTGCGCCGTCCCTGGCTTGGCGGCCCGCGTCATTTGGCCATGTACTTTGCCATGTACTTGGCGATGCTCGACTGTGCTACTTCAAACTTGAGTTTTAGCAGCTTACCTTGAACCCGCGGTGCGCCCCAAAGTGGCTTCACGACGCTCATCCGTCGGCATGCAAAATTGCAAACTTGGCCACAAACGATGTAACGATTCTGACTTAATATTAAAATCCAGGTTGGATAGAGTTCTCGGAAAGGGCAGGCTGGTCGCTAACATCATATATGTCGAGCGGATCTGGCGACGTGAGGGGCCGACACACGGCTGCTAGCGGCGTGTCAGATAGCGCTTGTCCAACATAACGTGAATGCCTTTATTGCCATTCACCACCTGCGTAACGCGGAGATCCGCGGCAAGGCTCAGCAAAGCATAGGCTTGGTAGCGGTCGAGACCCGCGCGCGCGCAAACCAGATCGATCATTTGGCGCAGCGCGATCACCACGCAATCGTCAAGATCGGGGTCGAACGCCATAGTAATCATGTGCGTCGGCGTCTCGGCCAGCGGCCATTCGAGCTTCATGTCGTCGCGAACGGTGAGACGGAATGTGCCGACGAGCCCCGTTTCAATCGCGGTGACGCAAACTTCGCCATCGCCCTGCGCGCCATGCCCATCGCCGACGGAGAAAAGCGCACCATCGGTGAAAATGGGTAGATACAGCGTCGTGCCGGCGACGAGCTCTTTGTTGTCAAGATTGCCGCCATTGCGTCGTGGCGGCAGGGTCGATATTTGGCCCCAACTTTCTGGCGGCGCCACCGCCATCACCCCGAAAAAAGGTCGCAAAGGGATATCCTGACCCCAGGGGAGCCGCCCCATCATACGGGTCTTATCGAGCGCGATGTGGATCGCCCGGTAGTCCGGAAAATCGTCGGGCAATGCACCGGCGAGCGGTCGAATAACGTTGTATCCCCAATCGTAGTGCAGATCGATTGCCTCTATATCGACCTGCAAAGTCTGCCCGGCTTTTGCACCTCGCACGGCGACTGGCCCAGTGCATATATGGCCAAAGAAACGTTGCGGGCCTTTGGCAGCATGAATGGCGAGCAAGGCCTGCGGGATATCGAAATGCGGCGGGGGTAATTGCTCTGGCGTACCCGATACCGACGAGATCGTTACACGATCGCCGCTGTCAATAGTTACAATCGGCAGGAGTTTGGCGTCGAAGAACCCCCAGTGGACGGTGTCCGGACCCGCGTCAATGCGCACGATTTCGCGTGACTTATGCACTTGATATCTCCGAAGTAAATTCGGCAATGACTAGGGCAAGACTATCGAAATCTCGTGAAGACGCCAGAGCGCCGACATATCGATCCTATCGGCAGATTGGTGAGATTCATCAAATACGCACGCTTTGTGAGGTTCTGAAAGCTAACACGCGAGCATATTCAAAGGCTTTAGGTGAAATTTCCTGCGCAACAAAACAGGGAATTATTTCGACGGGACAGGGAATTCTGGTACAGGAACAGGGAAATTTATCTGCCAAAACCAAAACCGTCGCCGGATGCGGTTTTCGGTACACACACCGACCATCGACCCCCCGGTTGATTTACATCAATGCCCGCTCAGCTGCGGGCGCGCGATATTTCAACTGGAGGGGAGCACCGGTTGGCAATCTATTCCGGGCAAAGCGTCGTGGCGGCAATAGCGGTTCCAGTTCCATTATGCGGCGGCGCCCGATACTAACGCGACGGTGTTCGCTCTATTCTGGCAGCGCCTTGCTCGCCGCGCGGCAGGCGAGCGCTCGACGCGGCCCGCAGCAACACGCCTCAAAGCAAATCTTATTCGCCGTATCCATCAATGGGGGCTTCCATGGTTAATCCTACCCATCCAGTGGACGAGCGTTTACCGCTCGCCCAACTCATTCCGCTCGGACTGCAGCATGTGCTTGTCATGTATGCGGGCGCCGTCGCGGTGCCGTTGATCATCGGACGGGCGCTCAAGCTGCCGCCCGAACAGGTCGCGATTTTGGTCAATGCCGATCTGTTCGCCTGCGGCATTGTCACGCTGATCCAGTCGATCGGTATTGGGCCATTCGGCATTCGGCTGCCGGTCATGATGGGCGTGACCTTTGCGTCGGTGGCGCCGATGCTGGCCATGGCCGGCAATCCGGCGCTCGGGCTGGGCGGCATTTTCGGCTCGGTGATCGCCGCAGGCATATTCGGCCTCATCGTCGCACCCTTCATGAGCTCGATGCTGCGGTTTTTTCCGCCGGTCGTCACCGGGACGATCATCGCGGTGATCGGCATTTCGTTGATGCGCATTGGCGTCAACTGGGCGGCGGGAGCGGCGGCGCCCACTCTTCCCGGCTATGGCGATCCAATCAATCTGGCGGTCGCGGGATTCGTGCTGGTCGTCATTCTGCTGATCGCGAAATTCGCCAAGGGCTTCATCGTCAATATCGCGGTGCTGCTCGGCATCATCCTGGGATTCATCGTGGCCTGGCTGATCGGCAAGGTGAGCTTCACCGCATTCAATAATGCCGCCTGGCTGGACATCATCTATCCGTTCCAGCTCGCCCGACCGACGTTCGAATTCTTTTCGGTGCTGACAATGTGCCTGGTCATGCTGGTGGTCATGGTCGAATCGACCGGCATGTTCCTGGCGGTCGGCGAGATGACCGACCGCAAGATCGAACAGCGCGACCTGACTCGCGGTCTGTTGACCGACGGCCTGGGCACGCTGATCGGCGGCATCTTCAATACTTTCCCCTATACCTCGTTCTCGCAGAATGTCGGACTCGTGGGCGTTACCGGCATCAAGAGCCGCTGGGTCACCGCGGCGGGCGGGCTCATCCTGGTGATTCTCGGCTTGATCCCGAAGCTCGGCGCGCTGGTCACCGCGGTACCGCTGTTCGTGCTGGGCGGCGCGGGCATCGTCATGTTCGGCATGGTGGCAGCGACCGGCATCCGGATTCTGGCGTCGGTCGACTACAAGACCAACCGCAACAACTTGTTCATCGTCGCCATCGCCATCGGCTTTGGCATGATCCCGCTGGTGGCGCCGACTTTCTTCTCCAAGCTGCCCAAGGAACTCGAACCGCTGCTGAATTCCGGCATCGTGCTCGCCGCCGTGGCCGCCGTTCTGTTGAACGCCTATTTCAACGGGTCGGGATCGCAGGCTGCGGGCAGCGCCGGAGCCGCCAAATCGGCCAAGGCGTCCGACCACGCCTGAACAATCGCCGGGCTCGAACGGCGACCCGTCATGCCTTGCGCAAGCAGGGCTTGACGGGATCGCTGACAACGGCAAATTCGATGTCGCCAAGAGCTACACGATAAGAGCTGCAAGATATGAGCTACAAGATCATCGCAGAGCAATGCACCGCCTGCGGCGCCTGTGAGTTCGAATGTCCGAACCAGGCGATCAGCATGAACCGGGATACCTATGTCATCGATCCCGACAAATGCACCGAATGCAAAGGACATTACGACCAGCCGCAATGCAATGCGGTCTGTCCGGTGCCCGACACCTGCGTGCAGGCTTAGACTTCTAGCGCTCGCAACCTGAGAAGATCACCGCGGCCGGGCCGCTCTGCGCGCCGGCAGCTAGCAGGCCGGCCAATCCGGCGCTGCCGGTCGCCGAGACATCGATGGCGGTATGTGCGCGCGCCAGCGCATGAGCGCGGCCGAGGGTTTCTTCGTCCACCACCAGCGGCCGGCCGCCGGTCGCGCGCATACCCTTGGCGGTTTCCCACCAGTCGTAGGTCTCGTCGTCCAGGATGCCATGGGCGAGGCTCGCCGGCACAGGCTCCCACGGCCACATGAAACGGGAGCGATCCTTGACCGCTTCGGCAAGATCGATACCCGATAATTGCTGCCAGGCGCGCGCCAGCGGCGCGCAGCCGCCGGTCTGCACCGTCATCAGCCGCGGCAAGCGCGCGATAACGCCAGCCGCTGCGGCGATGGCTAATCCTTGCGCCAGCGCGCTGGCGAGCGCGCCGCCGCCGACCTGCACGAACAGTGCGGCCGGCACGATACCGGCGTCGCGCCATTGCTCCGCCATCTCGAATGCCAGCGTGCGCCCGCCTTCGATGGCGAGGCCGTTCTCGGGTCCTTGCACGCCGAACGGAATGGCGCCGGCGCGCACCGCCTGGCGGAAGGCCTTGACGCAGGGGTCGCCGGTCTCGCCCGCCGCCCTCGTGCAGACGATAATCCTGGCGTCCAGATCCTTGAGCCGCGCTACCACGGACTTCTCCGCATCGGTCGGGATGAACACGTCGAGCGGCCATTCGGTCGCGCGCGCAATCACCGCCGCGGCGAGCGCGGCATTGCCGCAAGACGCGATCGCGAGCCGCCGCGCACGCAGGCCCGCGCCGGCCGGCAGTTTTGCTGCTTCCAGCACGCCCAGATAAAGCATCACCGCCATCAGGTGGCGCGCCTTGTGCGAACCGGACACGTTTGCGGTTTCGTCCTTGACCCACAACCCGCCGCCGAGCCCGGCCGCCGCGGCCAGAGCGCTTTGGGCGGTCATCGGCGTGATGCGAAAGCCGCGCCCGTCGACCGCGATCAAGCCGCGATCCAGCCGCCCGACGATCTCGTGCCAGGCCGCGTCCGGTAGTCCCGCTACGCGCGCCAGCCGGTAGGGCGACAGCAACGTGCGGTAGCGCAGAAATGGATCGCTTTCCGGCCCCGGCGCGAAGCGCTCGTTGCCGTCCGGCGCCACCAGCACATGATCGATGTCGCCACCGCTGGCGGCGTTCGGGCAGGAAAACGGCGGCTGCCGTGCGATATCGACACTGGCGCCGCAGCCGTGACAGACGAACAAAGGCGCCGCCGCGGTCATGCCTGCATCTTGGCGGCGACGCCGCTCTTGGCGTTAAATTCGGCGATCATTGCGTCCCAGGCCGGCACGATCTCCAGCAGCCCGTCCCAGAACGACTGGCGGGCGCGCGCGTTGAAGTCCTCGAGCGCGACG
This sequence comes from Hyphomicrobiales bacterium, assembly GCA_038206805.1. Taxonomy (GTDB): domain Bacteria; phylum Pseudomonadota; class Alphaproteobacteria; order Rhizobiales; family Xanthobacteraceae; genus Pseudolabrys. The sequence continues at coordinate 63,076 of JBBRAL010000011.1, forward strand.
CCCTGCTGCTCCACCCATGTGAAATAGCCGAGATTGAACACGCGCTTGCGGTCGAGGTGATTGAGCTCAAGCACATGATCGATGGTGGTGGCGGCGAGCGAGCGGCCCCAGGTTTCACCCGCCGTCACCGCGTCGAAACGATTGTCGAAATAACGCGCCGACGCCTTGCCGATCTCGCTGCCATACATAGCCGCGCCGTCAGTTGCGACCGTGAGCACGACGTCGTCGGGGCCGAGATCGAAATATTTCGCGGTCTTGATGGCGGCAAGCACATTGCCCAGGCCGGACAGCCCGAAATTATCGAGCTGCGCCAGACGATCGGCGCTGAGCCCGTGCCGCTCCGCCAGATATTTGCGGCCTTCGGCGGTGTTGAACAAAACGAACAGCGAATCGGTGTGGCGGTCGCTGACGCCGACCACGACATCCGTGTTCATCACGTTGTGGATATAGGGTACGTGCTTGTCGCCGATGCCCTGGATGTTGTGTTCGCCGAAGCCGTTATAGAGAAGCGTCGGACATTCCACCGCCTCGACCGCGACGATCTTGCTCCCGAATTCCTGCTTGAGGTGGTCGCCGGCGGCGAGCGTGCCGGCAGAGCCGGTGGCCGCCACGAAGGCCGCCAGATTGGCATTTGGACGGCCCGCGGCCAGATGGCCGAACACCCGCGCCAACGCCGCGCCGGTGCAGGTGCGGTGCACCAGGTAATTGCCGAACTCGCAGAACTGATTGAAGATGATATTGGCCGGATCGCGGTCGAGCGCCGCGCAGGCATCGTAGATCTCCTTGACGTTGCTTTCCGAGCCGGGCGTGCGGATGATGTCGGCCGGATCGGCGACCCATTTCTCCAGCCAATCAAAACGCTCGCGGCTCATGTTCTCCGGCAAGACGGCCGCGCCGCGGCAGCCGAGAATGCGCGAAATGGCGACGCCACCGCGGCAATAGTTTCCAGTCGATGGCCAGATGGCGCGATGACGGGTCGGATCGAATTCGCCGGTGACCACGCGCGGCACCAGGCAGCCATAGGCCGCCAGCACCTTGTGGGCGGCAATCATCGGAAAGCGGTTGCCGAGCAGCGCGACGATGCGGGCCTTCACCCCGGTGAGCTGCGGCGGCAGCTCGACATAAGCCGGGACATCGGCAATCCCCTTGCGGGCGTCGTCGTTGAACCAGTGCACGCGAAACAGATTGAGCGGATGCGCGGCATCGGCGTCGACTTCGCGCAGCCTGGCGCGGATATTGGCCGGAATCGTGGCCGGGTCCTGCAACTGACCGATGGTCGGCAACACCACGCCGGCATCGCGAAAGCGATCGACCGTGCGCCGATAGACATCGGCGTCGATCACGCTGCGTTCGAGTCCCAGGCGCGTCATTTTCTTATCCCTTCTGCAATCGGTGCAGGTTCGATTTTTGCCATGCGATCCCACAGCCGTTTCGCCTCGCTGCGCGCGGCGGCGGAAATAAAATCCGCATCACCACTCGCCAGTTTGCCATCGGTGACAACAATTTTGCCGGCGACCACGACGTGCCGGATGCGGCCATTCACCCGCACCACCACGTCGCCCACGGCGCCCGGCGCCAAGGCTTGCGGGTTGGTGCCGAAGCGTTCGGCTGTCAATCGATGGCCGGCCGCCAAGCGCCCGCCTATGCCGCTGTCGTGATTTTCTGCGGCCAGGCGCGCCAGCGCGCTTTCTTCTTCGGCCATGTTGGGATTCCAGCCGTCGCTGCCGAGCGCGACGTTTTGCGTTTGCGACAGCGCCGCGGCATAGCCGACATGGTTGCCTTCATTCGAGCGCGGATTGTGCACGAACCAACAGCCGCGCGAGCCCGCCAGCCGCACTTGTTCGGCGCTCAGATGCACGCCATGCGCCAGGATAGAGCCGGGCGGCAGCGCGCCGAGCGACAACAGGCGCTCAAGCGGACCCGCCGTGCCGCGCGACTTCGCATCGTCGACATCGGCGCGGTCTTCCGCAACGTGTACATGCACGACGCTGCCGAGTTCGCGTGCCAGTTCGCCCGCCTCGCGGAGGCTGTCGTCGGAAACGGTGAAGCTGGCATGCAATCCGACCGCGCCGCGACAGAGCGGCGAGGCAACAACCTGTCGGCATTCGGCCAGGCCGCGGCGCGCTTCCTCACGGCCGAAATTACGTTCGCTCGCGCCATAACAAAGCACCGCGCGAATGCCGACTGCCTCGCAGGCCTCGGCGATAATCGCCAGCGAGCCTTCGATCATATCGGGCGATTCATGATGGTCGATCAGCGTCGTGGTGCCGGCGAGCAAGGCGCGCGCCGCGTAATCGCGCGCGGCGGCGCGCAGCGAATTGGCATCGAGCGCGCGGTCGAGACGCCACCACACGCGTTGCAGAATCTGCACGAAATTCTCTGGAGCCGGCGCCGCCGGCGGCATGCCATACGGCGCCAATCCGCTGTACATATGCGTATGCGCGCAGACCGCGCCGGGCGCGATTTCGCCGTCCGGACAATGCAGCGCCGGCGTGCCTTCGGGCACTGCGGCGGCAACAAGCCCATCCACCACCGCGACGCTGCGGCCGTTGCGGTCGGGCCCGATCGATAGCGTGCCGGTCAATGCCATCGATCGCGCTCGCTGTCGGGGATGCGGCCGAGATTGATGGCGCGCGCCGCCGGCGAATCCTTCATCGGCAGCCGCATGCGGCGGATACCGTCGAACGCTTCGAGCGCACCGGCCACCGCGCCGGCGGTCGGCACCAGGCCGATTTCGCCGACGCCCTTGGCGCCGAACGGACCCTCAGGTTCCGGCTCCTCCACCAGGATGACCTTGACCTTGGGCATGTGCTGGGCGCGCAACACGCCGATCTCGCGCAGCTTGAAGGTCACCGGCATGCCGTCCTTGCACGGCAATTCCTCGGTCAGGGCGTAGCCCAGTCCCATATGCACGGCGCCCTCGACCTGCGCCTCGCATTGCTGCGGATTGAGCGCACGGCCGACATCGTGCGCGGCGATCACCTCGGCCAGCGCGCCGTTGCTGTCCAGCACCACGACCTGCGTGGCCCAGCCGAAGGTGGTGTGGGTCTTGATCTTGCCGTTTTTGGTCTCGCCCGGCGCCGTAGTGTCGTCGATCACAACCTCGCCGGCGTAGATCCGCCCGGCCAGTTGGCCGAGCGACAAGCCGCGGTCGAGATCGGCCTTCAGTTTCATCGCCGCGTCGATCGCCGCGCGCCCGGCCAGCAGACTGGCGCGCGAGCCGGTGGTCTGACCGCCGCCAAGTTCGAAGCGGCTGTCGACCTTGACGTGGAAGCCTGACGCCGGCAGGCCGGTCACTTCCACCACACATTGGATGAGGATGGTCAGCAGGCCCTGCCCCATCTCGGTATAGCCGCTGTAGATCTCGACCGTGTTGTCGTCATTCACCACCAGCCGGCACTTGCCGTATTCGATGGCGCCGTTGCCGAGGCCGGAATTCTTCAGCCCACAGGCAATGCCCACGGCGCCGCCGGTGGCGCGGGCGGCGTAATAATCCTCCTTCACCGCCAGCAGGGTTTTTTCCAGCCCGGCCGATTTCTCCAGCACCTGCCCGGTCACCAGCATGTCGCCGACATGCAGCGCGTTGCGGAAGCGAATCTCCCAGCCGTCGAGACCGAGCTTGGCGGCCAGCAGATCCAGGCAGCCTTCGATGGCGAAGCTGGTCTGATTGACGCCGAAGCCGCGCATGGCGCCGCAGGGCGGATTATTGGTATAGGCGGCGATCGATTCGATCGCGACCGCCGGCACCTTGTAGGGCCCACAAGCATGGCCGGCCGCGCGTTCCAGCACCTTGCCGCCGACCGAGGCATAAGCGCCCGAATCGCCAAGGATGCTCGCCTTCACCGCCGTCAAATGCCCTTCGCCATCGCAGCCGACCGTGTAGCTCATTGTCAGCGGATGGCGCTTGGGATGGATGCGGATCGACTCCTCGCGATTGAGCACGAGCCGCACCGGCCGCTTGGTCAGACGCGCCAGCAGCGCGGTCTGCGCCTGTATGGTCATGTCCTCCTTGCCGCCGAAAGCGCCGCCATTGGGCACGAGTTCGACGAACAGCCGGTCTTCCGGCTCGCCCAATACCGAGGCGACCTGGCGGCGGTCTTCGAAGATGCCCTGGCCCTGGCTGTAAAGATGCAGCCGGCCGTCCGGCAACGGCACCGCCAGCATGGCTTCCGGTTCGAGAAACAAATGTTCGATACGCTGCGTCGCCCAGGTGCCGGTGACGACATGGGCGGAAGCGGCCAGCGCCGCCTCGACGTCGCCGCGCTGGCATTTCGTGACCGACAGCACATTGCCATGTTTCGGATTGACCTGCGGCGCGCCCGGCTTGATCGCCTCGGCCGGGTCGAGCACCGCCGGCAATAGCTCGTAGGTCACCTCGACCAGCTTGGCGGCCGCGCGCGCGACGCGCGCCGTGTCGGCCGCAACGGCGGCGACGATATCGCCGACACAACGCACTTCTTCGCCTTCGGCGACGAAACAGGGCCAGTCCTTGTAGATCTGCCCGACCCAGCGATCGCCGGGCACGTCCGCGGCGGTGGCGACCGCCACGACGCCGGGCAAGGCCAGAGCCTTAGCGGTATCGATCTTGATCACGCGGGCGCGCGCGTGCGGCGACAGCACCACGGCGCCGTGCAGCAGGCCGGGTACGTCGATATCGGCGACGAAGGGCCGCATACCCAATGTAAGTTCGGCGCCCTGGTAGCGTTTCAGGCGCTTGCCGACGCCGCCGTCCTCGACCAGCGGCGGCAAGGCGCCGCCGCGTTTGGCGGCCTGGATCAGCTCGATGGCATCGACGATCTTCACATAGCCGGTGCAGCGGCACAGATGGCCGTCGAGCGCCTTGGCTATTTCCGCGCGCGACAGTGTACGGTCCTGGTCGGTGAGATGTTTGATGCGCAGCACCAGTCCCGGCGTACAGAAGCCGCATTGCAGTCCGGCGGCCGCCTGGAAGGCGTCGGCATAAAGCTTGCGCTCATTGTCCGAGACCCCTTCAAGCGTGAGAATAGTGCGGCCTTGCACTTGCGCGATCTTGATCGAACAGGTGACCTTGGGCTGGCCGTCGATGAGCACCAGGCATGAGCCGCATTCCTTTTGCGGGCCGCAGCCTTCCTTGACCGATTTGAGCTTGAAGGTCTCGCGCAGCACTTCGAGCAGCGGCTGATCGGGCAGCGCCTCGATCTGGCGCGTCTGTCCGTTGAGCTGGAAGCTGACCGATTGCATGGCACGCATACTCCCCCGGTTACAGCTCGCCGAAATCGTCGTGCAGTTGCTCGGTAAGCCGCAAGCGCTTCTGCGCGGTGTCGCCAAGCGCCAAGGCGACCTCCGCGCAGACATAGTTGATGAGACTCATGGCGGCGACATAGGAGTCGAACAGACTCGATCCGCGACTCAGACAGCGAAAGGTCACGTCGGCCGCGCGATCGATGCCGCCGAGCGAGGGATCGCCGATGAGCACCACGCGCGCCTTGGCGCTCGCCGCGGCCTGGAGAATCTTCGCCAGGATCGGCGGCCGGCGCCGGAAGCCCAGCATCAGCACGGCGTCGCCACTCGACAGCGCCGACAATTCCTCGGCGACGGTCTGGCCCGGCGCCGGCAGCAGCCGCACATCGGGCTTCACCTGCACCAGCAGTTCGCGCGCATAGAGCGCCAGCACGTGGCTGTTGCGAAAGCCGACCACCCAGATCCGATCGGCCGCGGCCAGGATATCGATGGCGCGGGCGACCTGGTCGGAGGAAATCCCATCCAGCGTATGACTCAGGCAGGCGATATCGTGCGCCAGATGGCTGCCGAGATTGCCGCTTTTGCCGGCGATATCCGGCAGCGCGGCCAGCGGCGAGCCTTTGCGCGTCGTCTCGCGGGCCCGATTGCGCATCTGCTGGAAATCGTCGAAGCCCAGGCGGCGCACCAGCCGGGTGGCCGTGGCCTTGGAGACGCCGGCCCGTCCGGCCAGCTCGGTGGCCGAATAGGCGGCCAATTCTCCCTGCATTTCCAATAAGATATCGGCGATCTTCCGCTCGCCTGCGGGCAGCCGGTGATAATTGTCGCGGATTGTTTGCGCCAAGGGGATCATCGTCCACTAAGAAACATATTTTTCATCTAGACGCAATTACGAAATTGTTGTTTCATACAGTAGCGCGAAGGCCCGCCCGCCGATTTGCGCCGCATCAAGACGATGGGAAAAAAAGCAATGCGACAAAACCTCGGCATCGACGGCGCGCGCCTGTCCTCGCGGCTCGAGCAGTTGGCGCAGATCGGCGCCATAGCCGGCGGCGGCGTCTGCCGCCTGGCCTTGAGCGACGAAGACAGAGCCGGCCGCGATCTGGTCGTGAAGTGGATGCGCGAACTCGGTCTCGCGATATCGATCGACGCCATCGGCAACGTCGTCGGTATCCGCAAGGGCAGCGAGGACGGCCCGCCGGTCATGACCGGCAGTCACATCGACACCGTGCGCACCGGCGGCCGCTACGACGGCTGCCTGGGCGTGCTGGCGGGATTAGAAGTGATCGAAACACTGAACGACGCCGGCATCGTCACCCGCCGGCCGCTCGCCGTTGCGTTCTTCACCGACGAGGAAGGTTCGCGTTTCCAGCCCGACATGCTGGGCAGCCTGGTCTTCACCGGCGCGCTCGCGCTGGACAAGGCGCTGGCGACCGTCGCCATCGACGGCGCGCTGTTGGGCGACGAACTGACGCGCATCGGTTATGCCGGCCCGGCGCCGGTCGGCCGTCCGAACGTCGCGGCCTATGTCGAGCTGCATGTCGAGCAAGGGCCTGTGCTGGAAGCGCAGAGTTTCACCATCGGCGCGGTCGAGGGCGTGCAGGGCATTTCCTGGACCGAATTCACTATCGCCGGTCAATCCAACCACGCCGGCACCACGCCGATGAGCATGCGCCACGATGCCGGCTACGCCGCGGCGGAAATCGCCGGTTTCGTGCGGCGGCTGGCGAGCGAACTGGGCGGCAATCAGGTGGCGACCGTCGGCGCGCTCACGCTGTCGCCCAACCTGGTCAATGTGGTCGCCGACCAGGCGGTGATGACGGTCGATCTGCGCAACACCGACGAATCCCGCCTGCAGGAGGCGGAACGCCGGCTGTTCGTATTCGTGGAAAAACTCGCGGCCTCCGAGGGCGTCGGCGTGACGCATCGCTCGCTGGCGCGCTTCGAACCGGTCGACTTCGATCCACAGCTGGTCGCGCGCGTCGAGCAGATCGCCCGCGACTTCGGCCTGCCGGTCAAGCGACTGCCGAGCGGCGCCGGCCACGACGCGCAGATGCTTGCCGCGGTCTGTCCCGCCTGCATGATCTTCGTGCCGAGCGCCAAGGGCGTCAGCCACAATGTTGCGGAATATACCGCGCCCGCCGATCTCGCCGCCGGCGCCAATGTGCTGCTGCGCCTGCTGCTCGAATTGGCGGACCGATGAGCCAGCTCATCCGCAATGCGCGCATCGTCACCGGCGACGGCAAGACCGCAGCGTTTTCCGGCGACGCGCTCATTGCCGGCGACGCCATCGTTGCGCTCGGCTCGGTGCCGCCGGCGCTGGCAAAGACCGCGGACGTAACCATCGACGCCAAGGGGCGCACGCTGGCGCCCGGCTTTGTCGACACCCATAACCACGGCGCGCTCGGCGGCAGCGCCATCGGCGAGAGCGGCTTTCCGCGCAGCTGCGAGCTGGCCATTCTCGGCGGCGTCACCAAACGCATCTGCGGCGTCGACGGCCTGTCGCCGGCGCCGGTCACCGCGGCGCAGCGTTCGCAATATGCCGCGCAACTGAAGCCGCTCGACGGCGCCATCGACGGCGAATGGAGCTGGAGCTCGGTGGCCGAGTTCCTCGCCTGGCATCGCGGCCGCTCAATCACCGACATGGGCATGTATCTCGGCCATTCGGCGGTGCGGCGCGTGGTGATGAACAATCTGGCGCGGGTGGCGACCGACGCCGAAATCGCCGCCATGGCGCAGGTGGTGGCGCGCGAAGCGCCGCTGACGCTCGGCCTGTCGACCGGTCTCGTTTACAATCCGGCGGTCTATTGCGACCAGCGCGAGATCACGGCGCTGGTGCGCGCGTTCAACCAGGTGAAGCCCGGCGCGCTGTTTCCGCATTTGCGCTCGGAGAGCGACAACATCGTCGCCAGCCTGAAGGAAGTGGTCGAAGCCTCGATCGACGGCGGCGGCGCCTATTGCAACGAGCACTCCAAGATTGCCGGCGCGCAGAACTACGACCGCATGAGCGAGATCGAGAGCATCCTCACCGACGCCTCCTCGCTGATCCCGACCATGGAAAACATGTATCCCTACACCGCCGGCTCCACCACCGGCGACGCCATCTTCCCGCCGGAAATGCGGGCCGGCAGCCGCGCCGAATTCCTGGCGCGGCTGAGCGATCCGGCGGCGCGCCGCGCCATGGCCGACAAGATGCGCCACGACAGCAAGAGCTGGGACAATTTCATCCATTTCTGCGGCGGGCTCGCCGGCATCCAGATCGCCGGCGTCAAGCCCAATGCGGGTGATGCCTATCTCGGCAGGCGCCTAAGCGACGTCGCCCGCGATGCCGGCGCCGCCGATCTTAACTCGGATGCCGCCTACGACGCCGTGTTCGATTTTTACGCCGCCAACGAATCCGAGATCGCCATCATCACCCATTACGGCAACGAGGCGACGGTCGAGCGCTTCTTCCGCCGGCCCAACATGGCGATTTGCACCGACGGGTTGATGCCGGGGCCGGGACAGAAGCCGCATCCGCGCGCGCTCGGCGCATTCCCCAAGGCCCTGCGCATGGGCCGCGACATGGGCATCCCGCTGCACCACATGGTGTGGCGCATGGCGACGCTGCCGTGCCGCTTCCTCAATCTGCCCGATCCGACCTTGCGCGTCGGCGCCGACGCCTCGCTCGTACTGTTCGATGCCGATACGGTGGCCGAGCGCAACGATTATCTCGATCCGCTGGCGCGGCCCATCGGCATCGACATGGTTTGGATGCATGGCGCCTTGGTGCTCGACCATGGCGCGCTGATCGTGCCGCGGCCGTTTACCGGGCGCGTGCTGGTCAGCCCTGCTAGAGCGCGTTCCGATTTCATTGAAACGTGAACGCGCTCTAGATTCTTGATTTGGTCGCATTTTCTACGGCGAACCGGTTCCCACTTCGCCGGAAAATGCTCCAGGCAAGCGGCGTAAATGCGTCAGCCGGCGTCGGAATATTCCATCGCCAGGCTGGCGAAGTTCACGGCATTGGGCGCGGTCACCGCCCGGAAAATCTGATCCATGATGCGCAGCCATTTGAGGTCGACCGGCCCGTCGGCCGCACCCTCGGCGCTGCCGGCGGGATCGGCCAGATCAAGGCGCAGATCGAAGCCATCGCCGGCGTAGCGCAGCTTGCCGGCGCCGGTTTCCATTCTCACCACCTGTCCGCTAAAGCGCCCATGCATCCTGCTGCCGCCGGCAATCCGCTCCAGCGCGAAGCCATCGCGCTGCGGCGCCGCCGCCCATGACTCGATGCTGGCGAAGAATAGCGGCTTGGTGAGATGCGGGCCGCCGTCTTCCGGGCACAGCACGTCGCAATTGCCGCATTCGTTGCAGGCATCGGCGAAGGTGCCGAACTGGCGCGGCTTGGCGATGGTCAGAACGCCGACGGTCTCGGCCTTCCAACCGGCGGCGCCGCGCGACAGCCGTTCAAGTTTCAGTTCGCCTTGCGGAACGACAAAGGCAAAATTGGCGTCGTTCGGACAGACCGGAATGCATTTGTCGCAGGTGAAGCAGTCGAACAGCACCAGGCGGCTGCCGATCTTCTTGGGCGCTAGCGCATTTGCGCCCGCGCCATAGCGTGGATCGCGCAGCACCCGCTCGGCATAGGCTTCGGAATTCAAAAGGCGCGCTTTGGACACCCAGGCCGCAAATGCATCGCCCGCCGCCGCGCGCAGGTCGCCGCCCGCGGCCAGCGCGGCACGGCAGTCCGCCGTGACAGCCTCCGGCAGATCGAGCGCGGCCAGCGCCGCTTCGCCCTCGCCATGCGCCTTGATCACGAAGCTGTCGATGTCGGGCGCGCCGGAAGCTTTCATGCGCGCGGCGAGCGCGTCAATATAGCGGTAGCCGCGGCGGTAGCCGCCGGGCCGCAGCAGATCGGTGCAGACCGTGACCGGCTGCAAACCCAGACCGACAGCGTCGGCGAAGTTCGCGTCGTCGATGCCGGCGGAAAACGAGATCGGAATCGAATCTCCGAAGCTGCGGCGGAAGCGGCGCACCAGTTCGATGGCGAGCGGATGCAGCGGCGCTCCCGACAGATACATTTCCTTTTCGCTCGCCGGAAAAAACGTCTTGTGATTGCGCACCACCAGCGTGTTGGAAAATTTCACCCCGAAGCCGCGGCCGGCGGCCTGGGCGCGCTCGCGCAAGCGGCCGACGATGCCGGTCATCTGCTCCCAGTTGGCGTCCTTTTCGAAGGCAGCATCGGGCACCGCCAGTTCGGAATAGCCGAGCCGGTCATGCAGAATGGCGGTGAGATGCCGACGCCCGAGCAGGGTCGGATTGAGCTTAATGACGACATTGAGGCCGAGCTCATCGAGCAGGAAGGCGGCGATCTGCTCGATCTCCTCGGGCGGGCAGCCGTGAAAGGTCGACAAAGTCAGCGTATCGGAAATGGCGGGTGCGAACGGCAGCTCGCGAAAGCGCTTCCAGGCGTCCGGAATTTGCCCGCGCAATTTGTCGATGACCGCCGTGGCGTCGCGCAATCCGGCGATGAAGGTGCGCACTTTCGGCGAGCGGATGCCGGCGAGATCGTAGCCGACGCTCATGTCGAAGACCGTGTCGCCCAAATCCGGCGCCAAGCCCGCAGCCTTCAACATCTCGATCAGCATGGCGCCCTTGACGTATTCCTCCAGCGACTGCGCCAGCGTCAGCTCCTGCGACCATTCGACGTTGAAGCCGACCGTCTGCACATCGATGCAGGGCCGCGGAATTTTCAAGTCTTCCTTGATCTGGACGGTCTTGAGCTCGATGACGCGCCCGCCCGCCAACCACGACAGCACCATGTTCTGCGCCATCTGGGTATGCGGGCCGGCGGCCGGGCCGAACGGCGTCGACGCGCGGTGGCCATGAAAGCCGACGGAAAGGTTGCGCCCGGCAACACCGCGTACAAAACGCTGCGCCGGAAGATCGAAGGCCGAGCGCTTCTGTTCGAGCTCCCGGAACAGCCGCGCCACCAGAACGCCGAAAGGAATGGGAACGAGGTCGACCATGTTGGGGCTGATCCGATTGGCGTTAAGGCGCGGTGCTCTGGACGATTCGATAGCCGATCATGCCGCCGATGCCGGGTCCAGCGGCTTGGACCGTGCGGGCGGTGAGCTTGCCCGCGCTGTCACGCCAAGATCAACATTGCGCAAGCCGGGCGCAATAGGCGCATGGCTTGCGGTGGAGGCAAGCGGGTTAGCGGCCTCATTCCTGTCGCTCTGCACCGGCGGGCGGGTGCAGACCACATGTTTGTCGCCGTAGACATTATCGACGCGATTGACCGGACACCAATACTTGTCGCCGCTGGCGCCGGCCGGAAAACAGCCGAGCATGCGCGAATAAGGATGCGGCCAATTATCGTCGGCGAGATCGAGCGCACTGTGCGGCGCGTTGTGCAGCGGATTGTCGGTCTTCGACATGGCGCCGGTCTCGATATCGCGGATTTCCGCCCGGATTGCGATCATGGCGTCGCAGAACCGGTCGAGTTCCGCCATCGATTCCGATTCGGTCGGCTCGATCATCAGCGTGCCGGGCACCGGGAAGCTCATGGTCGGCGCGTGGAAGCCGTAGTCGATCAGCCGCTTGGCGATATCGTCGACCGTGACGCCGGTCGTCTCCTTGAACACTCGCATGTCGACGATGCATTCATGCGCGACGCGATTGTTCTGACCGTGAAACAACAGCGGATAATGGCCCTGCAAGCGGCCGGCGATATAATTGGCGTTCAGAATCGCCACCCGGCTCGCCTCGGTAAGCCCGTCGCCGCCCATCAAAAGCATATAGGCCCAGGCAATGGTCAGGATCGACGCCGAGCCATAGGGCGCCGCCGCTACCGGCCCGACCGGCGACGGCTTGCCCGAGAGCTGCGGATGCGAGGGCAGATAGGGGGCAAGATGCGCCTTGACGCCGATCGGCCCGACGCCCGGCCCGCCGCCGCCATGCGGAATGCAGAACGTTTTGTGCAGATTGAAATGGCTGACATCCCCGCCATAGTCGCCGGGGCGCGCCAGTCCGACCTGGGCGTTGAGATTGGCGCCGTCCAGATAAACCTGCCCGCCATGAGCGTGCACGATGTCGCAAATGGAGCGGATCGCCGTCTCGAACACGCCGTGCGTCGAGGGATAGGTGATCATGATGGCGGCCAATCGATCGGCATATTGCTCCGCCTTGGCGCGCAGGTCGGTCAGATCCACATTGCCGTTGGCGTCGCAGGCGACCGCCACCACCTCCATGCCGGCCATATGGGCCGAGGCCGGATTGGTGCCGTGCGCCGAAGTCGGAATCAGGCAGATCGTGCGCGCAACATCGCCGCGCGCGCGATGATAGGCGCGGATCGCCAGCAGCCCGGTATATTCGCCTTGCGCGCCCGAATTGGGCTGCAATGAAACGGCGTCATAGCCCGAGACCGCGATCAGCTTGGCCTCGAGATCGGCGATCATCTCGGCATAGCCCTGCGCCTGATCGGCCGGCGCGAACGGGTGCAGATCGCTGAAACCAGGCCAGCTCAGCGGCATCATCTCGGCCGCGGCGTTGAGCTTCATGGTGCAGGAGCCGAGCGGAATCATGGTGCGGTCGAGCGCGAGATCGCGGTCCGCAAGACGGCGCAGATAGCGCATCATTTCCGTTTCGGAGCGGTACGCGGCAAAAACCGGATGGGTCATGAAGGTGCTGCTGCGGCGTAGCGCGGGCGGCAACGCATTGACTACCTGACCTTCGATAGCGGCGAACGAGGCGCCTTCGCCTTTCCCGCTCTCATTCTTCGCGCCGAAGGCGGCCCAGATTTTCTCGACAATGTCCGGCGTAGTGGTCTCATCGACACTGATGCCGATGCGTGATGGCGACGCGCTATCGCCGGCAAAACGCCGCAGATTGATTCCGCGCTGCAATGCAGCCTCCATAATCGCGTCCTGTCGCTCGCCGGCATCTATCGCGATCGTGTCGAAGTAATGCGCCGTCGGCACAGTCCAGCCGCGCTCTTGCAACCCGCGCGCCAGCGCCGCCGCAGTGTGCGCGACGCGCGAGGCGATCTGCCGCAGCCCGTCGGCGCCGTGATAAACGCCGTACATCGATGCGATCACCGCCAGCAGGACCTGCGCGGTGCAGATGTTGGAGGTGGCCTTTTCGCGCCGGATATGCTGCTCGCGCGTTTGCAGCGTTAGCCGGTAGGCCGGCCGGCCGCGGCTGTCGATGCTCACGCCGACCAGGCGGCCGGGCAACGAGCGCTGGTAGGCGGCTTTGGTCGCGATACAGGCCGCATGCGGACCGCCATAACCCATCGGCACGCCGAACCGCTGCGTCGAGCCGACCGCGATGTCGGCGCCGAGTTCGCCCGGCGGCGTCAGCAGCGCGAGCGCCAAAGGATCGGCCGCCATGATGGCGATGGCGCCATGCGCGTGCAGGCGTTCGATCGTATCGCTGCGATCGACAATATTTCCGGACGAGCCGGGGTATTGAAACAGCGCGCCGAACACCGCCGCCGCATCGAGACCGGCCGGATCGCCGACCATCACCGTCCAGCCCAGCGGTTCGGCCCGGGTCTGTAGCACCGCGATGGTCTGCGGATGGCAATCGCTGTCGACGAAAAAGCTCGTGGCTTTCGATTGGCTGACGCGCCGCGCCATGGCCATGGCTTCCGCCGCCGCGGTCGCCTCGTCGAGCAGTGAGGCGTTGGCGATTTCGAGTCCGGTCAGATCGGCGATCATGGTCTGGAAATTCAGCAGCGCCTCGAGCCGGCCCTGGCTGATCTCCGGCTGATACGGCGTATAGGCCGTGTACCAGGCCGGATTTTCCAGCACGTTGCGCTGGATGACGGCGGGCAGATGGCTCCGGTAATAGCCCTGGCCGATCAGCGAGGTCATCGGGCGATTGCGCGAGGCCACGTCGCACATCTTGCCCAGCAGTTGCGGCTCGGTGAGCGCGGGCCCGAGACTAAGCGGGCGCGCCTGGCGGATAGCGCCGGGGATGGCCTCATCGATCAGCGCGTCGAGGGTCGGCGCTCCGACGATCCGCAGCATGCGCCCGACATCCTCAGACGAGGGACCCAGATGCCGGTGCCGGAACTGGAAGGGATCGAATGTCGTTTCAACGGCCATGGCCGCACCTCAATGGTTTGCGTCGGTTGTGCGCGTCTCAGACAAGCAAAGCCTGGTAGGCCGCCTCGTCCATGAGCGCGTCGATTTCCGAGCGATTGGCGAGCTTCAATTTGAAGAACCAGCCGGCGCCCATGGGATCGGAATTGACCAGCGACGGATCGGCGACGATGGCGGCGTTGGCCTCGACGATTTCGCCGGCGACCGGGGCATAGACTTCGGACGCCGCCTTGACCGACTCGACTACGGCGGCCGCCGCGCCCTTTTCGAAGCTCTTGCCGGCTGCGGGCAGTTCGACGAACACCAGATCGCCGAGCTTTTCCTGCGCGTGCTGCGTGATGCCGACGGTCGCCAGGTCGCCGTCGATGCGAACCCATTCGTGCTCTTGCGTGAATTTCAGCATGGCGGAAACGCTCCCAGGTTATGTGCGACGGTATCGATGCGGAACGAACGGCAGGCTCGTCACTGCGACCGGCAGCCGGTTGCCGCGCACGTCCGCGAATAAAGGTGTATCCGGTGCCGAAAGTGCACTCGGTACGTAGCCCATCGCCACCGGCCCACCTGCCGAGGGACCGAATGTGCCGGATGTGACGGTGCCGATCGATTGCGATGAGGAAGCGTCGGCGTACAGCAAGACGCCGGCGCGCACTGGCGTGCGTTCGCGCGGCTTCAGGCCGACGCGGCAGCGTGACGGGCCTCGCGCAAGCTGCTCTAGCACTACCTCGGCTCCGAGAAATCCGCCGGCGCGTGCACCGCCGCCACTGCGAACTTTCTGAATGGCCCATTGCAGCGCCGCCTCGACCGGCGTTATGTTCTCATCGATGTCGGAACCGTAGAGACACAAGCCCGCCTCGGTGCGCAGGCTGTCGCGCGCGCCCAGACCGATCAACGCCACTGCTGCATCCTGCAAGAATGTGCGCGCCAGCTTCTCCGCGTCGCGCGCGGCAACGCTGATCTCGAAGCCGTCCTCGCCGGTATAGCCGGAGCGGCTGACCAGGCAATCTACGCCTGAGATCGAAAGCGGCCGGATATCCATGAACCGCATCGACGCGGACGGCGGCGCAAGCCGCGCCAAAACGGCTGGCGCGGCCGGGCCTTGCAGCGCAAGCAAGGCGCGGTCGGCCAGCACGTCGATCGCGCAGACATCCGACAGAGCGTCACGCAGATGCTGTTCATCGACCTCTTTGCGGCCGGCATTGACGATGAGCGCAAGGTGATCGCCGCAATGGCCGATCATTAGATCGTCAATAATGCCGCCGTTGGCATTTGTGAAAAAGCCATAGCGCTGCCGGGTCGGCGCCAGGCCCAGCACATCGACCGGCACCAGGCGTTCGAGCGCCAGCGCGGCATCTGCTAGCTTGCCGGAGCGCGGACGCAAGGCGACCTGTCCCATATGTGAGACGTCGAACAGGCCGGCACCGGCGCGGGTATGCAGATGTTCCTTCAGCACACCCAGCGGATAGTGGATCGGCATGTCGTAGCCGGCAAACGGCGCCATGCGGGCGCCCATCTCCAGGTGCAGCGCATGCAGCGGCGTTTGTTTGGGCGCGGCCGTGGCGGGATGTGCGATCATCGGACGGCCCGCCCGTACGCAGCAAAGCGCGCGGTCTCGTCAGACAAGCCGGCCGGCCCGAGGCGAACCGGGCGGCGCAAACAATCGGCAATAATGAAATTCGGCATTTGGGCACCCACCAGCCACACGCTGATTAATCAGGTGCCCCCTCTGTATGTTTGCCTGAGAACGTTATCCCGTCGGCGGACGCGAGCTTTGCGTCTCTTTCCAGAGTCTTAATCGTGCGATTGCGCGGTTCAGGTGCCTGAGAGTTTCCGGGGCGGTTGCTTCTTCGGCGCCGGCCCTGAGCCGGTCTCTCCCGCAGCAATGCGTTTGCTTAGAAACGTCGACTCCTCTGCGTGAGGTGCGCAGTGTCTATCCTGCCTTGCATGCCTTGTCACTAGCTAATTAGTGACCTGACAGATTTTTGAACCTGTGCCTGTCGCTAATCAAACCCGGATATATTGATGGTGTAGACCGCCAAGAAATGGCCTCGATAAAGTGTATATTTGTGTCTGCACGGCGCGCGACACCGGCGCTTGTTTAGCGACAGATCAATTCGAACTTTTTTGTAGTAATTAGCGCATGCGCGAAGTACGTGGTGAAGGTCTAGTAGCTCTCCGAACGCGGCAACATTGTTGAAGCAGTCCTATCGGGTCGAGCCAATTAGCGGTTCGGAATTCGACTCTCTATGACGACCGCGGCGTCGTTGGTCTATTCCGAATTCCCATCGCGAGAAAACGGACGATAATATATCGCAATTAGAAATTGCGGAACCACTACAATACGATCAGACCGCACTCGGCGCTCAACTATAGGCCGCCGGCGTCGCAAACATTCGTGCCTTCGGCTCACCATCTAAATAAGGTCATGTAGATGCAGTAGTCTCTATCCCGCTGGTTCAAAAAATCCGTCAGGTCATCTGCCCGCGCCGGTCTCTGTTTCCGGGAAACGAGATTTTGGGACCAGAGATAAGGGCGAGAATTGGCCCCTCAAACCCAACCGGAGCCTTGCAGAGACAGAGCGCGTGCCGCACCAGCCGCCAAATCGGGGGTATTCGCTCGCCTACAGGAAATATCTCTGGTTGGTGGACTGCGTGGTGGCGGACGCAGTCGCAGTCGAACCCGTCTCCACTCC